>NZ_CP119107.1:0-600125 GCF_029094525.1 Pullulanibacillus sp. KACC 23026
GCTGTTACAACAAGTGTGGAATTATTGAGCGAGTCAGCAGATGTGGACTTTAGCCACGTTTCAAAGCTGGGTTTACTTAACTTCTTTTCAATAGATTCCAGCGCTCTTGTCCAAAGTTCCTTTATATTTTCCATTTTATCCCCCCTTTTATAGAGGAAACCTAAGACAAAAATGATCTCATAACTTATTTGTTAATCATCTAACCCTATGCATTCCACTTAGAAAAAGCCCGATTATTAAATAAACCAAGTGAAGAGAAAAGTAAGGTTATTAATGAGCTATCCACAGCCAAAATTCGACAATTAATAGGAAGAGAGTCGTTAATTGACAATAAAAACAAGGTGTTGATAAAGTCATCAACAACCCTTGATTAAGTAATTCACAACTTATCCACAACTGTGGAAAACAGTTAGTTGGGTATGAAGATATTCAGAGATTAAAACACAAATATCATATCAAAAAAATCGAGGCGGTGCAATGTTTCTAGCAAAGTTATCCACAATACAAATAGCCTGTGCACGAGTTTTACACACAGGTTGAGAAGTTGTGAAAAAAATGTCGATAAATGGTGAATAAGTATTTTGAGGCAAGGAATACTTATCCACATGTTAATAAGGAGCAGTTTTTAGAGGATGTTAATTTATTATATGCAGCTCGAGACATATTTAGACGTGATTGGAGAAAGATAACTAACAGATCTTATTTAAAAGGAGCTATTGGAAGGGGTCCTTGACAATTCGGCGTTTTATTTTTATAATTAGTCAGACTGTGTATGCCATTGACGTCATTAGTCATTAGGTCGACGGCATCTTTCAAATAAAAATAAATAGAGATTTTGATAAGTCAACGGGTTGATTGCTGGATTATTGCATGCACCAACACCGATTCTTTATAGGAGGTGTTCTAAATGAAACGTACATTCCAACCAAATAACCGTAAACGCAAAAAGGTTCATGGTTTTCGTGCTCGTATGAGTACTGCTAACGGAAGAAAGGTGCTTGCGCGCCGCCGCCGTAAAGGTAGAAAAGTATTGTCAGCGTAAGGCCACTGTTTTATCACAGTGGTCTTTTTTCCTAAAAGAGGATTTTTGAATGGAGTTTAATCTAATGACAATTGAAAATCCTCTTCTTTTTTATAAATAAGGATCATATAAATAGTTAGAATAAATTTAGGTACAGATTCTATCTTTTTACATAGATTTTTTGGAGTGACGGTATGAAAACAGTTTTAAGTTTAAAGAAAAACGAGGATTTCCAAATCGTTTTTAAAAAGCACCAGTCCGTTGCAAACCGTCAATTTGTGGTCTATTACTTAAAAAAAGAGGGACAACCTTATTCAAGGGTTGGCTTATCTGTTAGCAAAAAAATTGGTAATGCGGTTACCCGAAATCGTGTTAAGCGACATATTAGGGAGTCCATTCACCAATTTGGGAAACGTTTTATGGTGGGGTTTGATTGTGTTATTATTGCAAGGAAACCTACTGCAGACATGTCCTTTCATGAAACATTAAATAGTTTGAGTCATGTATTGAAGTTGGCTCAAGTTTTAACAAAAGGAAAGGGAGATAGGCGTTGAAACCAGTTGCCTTAATGGTCATTCGCTTTTACCAACGAGCGATCTCGCCGTTAACACCGCCGTCTTGCCGGTTTTATCCGACGTGTTCTCAATATGGTATAGAAGCCATTGAGCGTTTTGGTTTTTTTAAGGGAACCTATTTGCTAACTAGGAGACTGTTAAAATGTCACCCCTTTCATCCTGGAGGGTTTGACCCAGTTCCAGATCATCACCAACATGCAGACCATAATTAGATGTTTGATTGAGGTATTAGTTAAAGGAGGTTAAAAGGTTTTGAAGAAGAAATGGATATGGGCTTTGGTAATCATCCTTCTTATCGGGGTATTATCAGGGTGTTCTGATTTAAAGCATCCTGTTGATGCGAATTCAACCGGTATTTGGAGCCACTATTTTGTTTACCCACTCTCTTGGTTTATCATCAAAGTTGCTGATATTTTCGGGGGGAGTTTTGGTATTTCCATTATTATTAGTACAATTATTGTACGATTAGTTCTCCTTCCATTAATGATTAAGCAAACAAAAAGTTCAAAAGCAATGCAGGATGTTCAACCTCAAATACAGAAATTAAGAGAAAAATACAGTTCAAAAGATCAGGAAACGCAAAAGAAGTTACAGCAAGAGACGATGAAACTGTTCCAGGAGCATGGGGTTAATCCATTGGCGGGTTGTTTGCCAATGCTGATTCAAATGCCGATCCTGATTGCCTTTTATCATGCTATTTCTCGGACGGAAGTCATTAAACAACAATCCTTTTTGTGGTTTAGTTTAGGTCAACCGGATCATTATTACATTTTGCCGATTCTTGCAGCGATTACGACATTTATTCAACAAAAAATCATGGTTGGACGAGCTGGAAATGCGAATCCGCAAATGGCCATGATGACTTACATTTTCCCAGTTATGATTGCCATATTTGCCTTTAATTTTCCGGCAGCTTTAGCCCTTTATTGGGTAATCGGAAACCTCTTCATGGTTTTCCAAACATACTTTATTACGCTTCCGATGAAAAAGCCCGCCGTTGAAACAGGGGGAGCTAAGATTGAAGGAAAAGGAAATAACCGTAAGAAGTAAGACGGTTGAAGAAGCCATTGAAGAAGCATTAAAGTCATTGGGTTTAGCTAAAGACCAAGCAGAAATTGAGGTATTGGAAGAGCCAAAAAAAGCTTTATTTGGTATGTTCGGCGGCAAACCAGCATCTGTAAGAGTACGCGAAAAGAAAGATCCAATTGGCAGTACAGTTACTTATCTAAAGGCCATATTGTCTAAAATGAGTGTTCCTTCCACGGTAGAAGTTAAGAAAAAGAGTGAAAGAGAGTACACTTTTCAGCTTTCTGGTGATAAAGTCGCTTTGGCAATTGGAAAAAGAGGACAAACTCTTAATTCCTTGCAGACCCTTATTAATTTATTTGCTAATCAGCAGTCGGAAAAAATCTTTCATATCATATTGGATGCCGAAGAATATCGGTCTAGACGAGAAGTCGCCTTGCAAAATCTGGCTTATCGAATGGCAGATAAAGTCGCTAAAACCAAGAAATCAGTTAAGCTTGAGCCGATGCCATCTTATGAACGAAAAGTGATTCACGCAGCTCTGCAAAATAATGAATTTGTAAAAACATTGTCTGTAGGTGAGGATCCGTATCGGTCAATCAAAATTGAATTAAAGTAATAATAGGATCAAAGCCTTTCCATAATGGCTACCATTATGGAAAGGCTTTTTTTGTACGATCAGAAAGCAAAATTTGTGCTTAAGATCACCTTCAATTGGATAATTAGGTCTATCTATAAGAGATCCTTTTATCCAAAGGAGAATTTAAGTTCCGTGGAGAAGCTACTTGGAAGAGCTCAGGGCCATTCACTTATCCCCAAATAAGCGGTGGTCAGCTTTTTTTATTACATCTTGTTATTAACACTTTGTTAGAGGTTGATTTGGAATGGATTATCCACATGTGGAAAAACAGGTCCCTTTATCCACAGCTCGAAATGTGGTATGCTAGTGGTTCGAGATTGAATGATACCTGTGACTAATTTTCGCGAAAAAAGTTATTCACAGATTTATGATAAAAGGTCTTAAAAAGCTTATATAGGTTAAGCTGATTTAATAAAAAGAGGAAGAAGGTGAAGCAGGTGGATTTTGAATTGGATACGATTGCTGCGATTTCAACGCCAATGGGGGAAGGAGCTATTGGAATTGTCCGATTAAGTGGGAGAGACAGCATCCAAATTGCTGACCGACTTTATAAAGGGAGGCAGCCACTTGCGACAGTTCCGACTCACACGATTCATTACGGTAAGTTGCTCGACCCGGAAAAAAAGGAAGTAATTGAAGAGGTTATGGTTTCAGTCATGAGAGGACCTAAAACATTTACACGTGAAAATGTGGTGGAAATCAATTGTCATGGAGGATTAACCTCAATTAATCGTGTATTGGAACTTGTTTTGAATGAAGGTGCACGATTAGCCGAGCCTGGAGAATTTACAAAACGAGCCTTTCTAAATGGACGTATTGATTTGTCCCAAGCAGAGGCTGTTATGGACTTAATTAGAGCTAAAACAGATCGTGCGATGTCAGTAGCAATGAATCAAATGGAAGGGCGACTTTCTAAGCTCGTTCAAGGCTTGCGTCAAACATTACTTGAAGTAATTGCTCATGTTGAAGTGAATATTGATTATCCTGAATATGATGCAGAGGAAATGACCCATTCCTTGTTAAATAGTCGGTTAGAGGAAGTCATGGAAAAAATTGACCTTTTGTTAGTGACCTCGAGACAAGGTAAAATCTTAAGAGAAGGCTTGTCAACCGTTATTATTGGCAGACCTAATGTAGGGAAGTCTTCCTTACTCAATAACTTAGTTCATGAAAATAAAGCCATTGTCACGGATATCCCTGGAACCACTCGAGATGTCATAGAAGAATACGTCAATGTTCGTGGTGTACCGCTGCGTTTAATTGATACAGCGGGTATTCGGGAGACGGAGGATGTTGTTGAGCGAATGGGAGTTGAACGCTCACGCAAGGTGTTAAAGGAAGCAGATCTCATTCTTCTTTTACTCAATAATAATGAAAGTCTTACTGAAGATGACCGCCTTCTCTTTGAATCTATTCAAGGGATGGATGCGATTGTCGTCGTGAATAAGATGGATTTGCCCCAAATGATTGATTTACAGGAAGTAAACGAGCTTGCATCAGGCAGACCGGTTGTAACCACTTCGATTTTACAGGAAGAAGGCATTGATGCTTTAGAAAAGGCCATTGCCCAACTCTTTTTTGATACAGGGATTGAAGGGCAGGAGGCTACTTATGTTTCTAATGCCCGGCACATTTCACTATTGGTTCAGGCAAAGCGGGCTATTCAGGAAAGTTTACAATCAATTGAAGCAGGTATGCCAATTGATTTTGCTCAGATTGATATTCGCCGAGCTTGGGAGCTATTAGGGGAAATTATCGGAGACACGGTTTCTGATAGCTTAATTGATCAGTTATTTTCTCAATTTTGTCTTGGAAAATAGTAAAAAAATTTTAAAGGAGGTTTCATAAATGGCGTATCTAGCAGGACAATATGATGTAGTTGTTGTAGGCGCAGGTCACGCTGGTGTAGAGGCAGCACTTGCCTCTGCTCGCATGGGGGCTAAAACGCTTTGTCTGACGTTAAATCTTGATGCGGTTGCTTTTATGCCTTGTAATCCATCAGTAGGTGGACCTGCCAAGGGTGTAGTGGTTCGTGAAATCGATGCTCTCGGCGGCGAAATGGGTCGTAATATCGATAAAACGCATATTCAAATGCGTATGCTTAATACCCGAAAAGGACCAGCTGTCAGAGCGTTACGTGCTCAAGCAGATAAAGTCCTTTACCAAAGAGAAATGAAAAAAGTGATGGAACAAACGGAGAATTTAACTCTTCAACAAGGGATGGTTGAACGTCTAATTGTTGAAGATGGGGAAGTCCGAGGCGTTCTTACCAAAACGAATGCAGAGTACCGGGCTAAGGCGGTTATTCTGACTACCGGAACGTATTTAAGAGGACGCATCATTATCGGCGAATTATCTTATGACAGCGGTCCAAATAACATGCAGCCTTCAATTCATCTCTCAGAGCATTTGCATGAATTAGGTTTTGATATTGTCAGATTTAAAACGGGTACCCCTCCGCGTGTGAACAGTAAGACGATTGATTATAGTAAAACTGAAATTCAACCTGGAGATGAAAAGGTCAGAGCTTTTTCCTACGAGACAACCGAATTTATTACGGATCAAATTCCTTGCTGGCTCACGTATACAAGTGAGCGAACTCATGAAATTATTAATCAAAACCTTGGCCGTTCGCCAATGTATTCTGGGATGATCAAGGGAACAGGACCACGTTATTGTCCATCAATTGAAGATAAAATCGTCCGTTTTAATGATAAACCGCGTCATCAAATATTCCTTGAGCCTGAAGGACGGGAAACAGAAGAAGTGTATGTTCAAGGTCTTTCCACAAGCCTGCCTGAAGATGTTCAAGTGGAAATGCTTCGCACCATCCCTGGTCTGGAAAAGGCCTCGATGATGAGAGCGGGTTACGCTATCGAATATGATGCCATTAATCCGACTCAATTATGGCCATCTCTTGAGACAAAGCGAATTAAAGGGTTATTTACTGCTGGACAAATTAATGGAACTTCTGGATATGAGGAAGCAGCCGGACAAGGGATCATGGCAGGTATTAATGCAGCACGCCTTGTATTTAACAAAGAGCCGGTCATTTTAGATCGTTCTCAAGCCTATATTGGTGTTCTCATCGATGATCTAGTGACGAAGGGGACCAATGAGCCTTATCGCTTATTAACCTCACGTGCAGAATATCGATTAATTCTCCGTCATGATAATGCAGATTTACGCTTAACAGAGATTGGTCATGAGATTGGTCTTATTCCTGATGAACGCTATCAACGCTTTTCTCAAAAGAAAGAGCAAATTAAATCAGAGATTAAACGCTTAGAGGGATTAGTTGCCAAACCGACTCCTGAACTTCAGGAAATGCTTCAACGAGTGGGGGCGCATGAGCTAAAAGAGCCTGTTTCCGTTTTAACCTTGCTCCGACGCCCCGAAATAACTTATGCAGATTTAAAGACGCTTTTCCCTTCAGATATCGATTTGTCAGAAGAAGTAGAAGAGCAAGTGGACATCCAGGTAAAGTATGAAGGCTATATCGAAAAACAAATGCAGCAAATTGACAAGATGCGCCGTATGGAGAAGAAACGCCTCCCTGAAGATTTGGATTATCATAAAATTACGGGTCTCGCAACAGAGGCTAGACAAAAGCTTTCTCAAGTACGGCCATTATCAGTTGGTCAGGCTTCACGTGTTTCTGGTGTTAATCCAAGTGATATTTCTATTCTTTTGGTTTATCTAGAACAAGGCCGTTTAGCAAAGGTTGCCGAATAAATCCGTTGAGTGAATTCGGTTTCTGGAGGTTGTCATAGAAGGTTAACTCCTTCATAGGCCATCCAAACTAGACACTCGTCCTGATGAACGATGTCTTATTAGGGATGGTTGAGGGAGTTGACCTTTTTAATTATTTTCTATTAGAAAGATGGGCCTTGTGATATGATGCAGATAGAGGTTTTTTTGCGGATTACGTGAAAGCTGTCTATTCGTTCACAATGGGATTTAAAAATAAGGCTCTTTTCTAAAAGATTGTTGCTATTTGATAAAAAATAGGCGAGACTCCTGCGGGAATAGCAAGCCAGGTGAGACCCCACAGGCGTATTTTGCCGAGGAGGCTCACGGATTGCCCGCGGAAAGCGAGCTTATTGGAGCCTAAAAAAACAACAAAGTTTACGAAAACAGCCAAAAATAAAAAATATCCTTACTTAAGTAAGCGCCTCAAATACTTGGGACAAGCCAAGTTATTCCTAATAAATCATTAAAGAGACTCCATACTATTACTATTAGCAGTTCTTACATTTGGAGGTCAACATGAAATTTTTTGAAGACTTAATTGAAGAAAAGGGTTTTGTTTTAAACGAACAAGCCAGGCTGCAATTTCAAACCTATTTTAAGCTTTTAATAGAGTGGAATGATAAAATTAATTTAACGGCCATTACCGATGAACAAGGCGTTTATTTAAAACATTTTTATGATTCACTGACGGCCAGCTTTTTTTATGATTTTAACTCCGAGCTAAGTCTTTGTGATGTTGGCGCTGGTGCTGGATTCCCTTCTATACCACTAAAAATTTTGTTTCCACATATTCATGTTACAATTGTGGATTCTTTAAATAAAAGAATTAAGTTTTTAGAGGAGCTTACCCAAGAATTAGGTTTAACTAATATGAGTTTATACCACGATCGAGCTGAGACTTTTGGTCAGAATAAGCGTTTTAGAGAATCATACGATGTTGTGACGGCACGCGCGGTGGCTAAATTAAATGTGTTAAGTGAATTTTGTTTACCTTTAGCTAAAGAAGATGGTGTATTTATAGCTTTAAAAGGGGCTTTAGGGGAAGAAGAAGTGAATGAATCACTTAATGCTATTTCCGTTTTAGGGGGAAAACTAGATTCAATTCATTCAATCACATTGCCTGAGGAAGAGAGTCAAAGGCAAATCATTTTAATTAACAAACAAAAGCCTACCCCTAAAAAATATCCAAGAAAACCTGGAATGCCAATTAAGCAACCTCTCTAATGTTTCACGTGGAACATTTTTATAAATACTCTTCTTGGAAATAAAGAGAGTTATAAAAGCGACTTATTGAAGTTAATTGTCGGATGCGCCTGTTTTAAAAACAAACGTGGAGATAATAGCAGGATTTTAAAGAGTAGTGTCGAATTATTAGTTTAGGAGACGATAGGGGTGGTGATCAACAAATGAAGCATCCTTTTTCCAAAATATTTGGCCAAAGTGATAAAGAAGAATTACGAGAAGAAGTTCAACAGGACCTTATAGAAGAAATCTTGGTTTCAGATATTGTTCCAAACCGTTTTCAACCGAGAACGGTGTTTAATGATGAAAAAATAGAAGAATTAGCCCGAACGATTCATTTGCATGGCATTATTCAGCCAATTGTTGTTCGACTTGTTGAAGATAATAAATATGAAATCATTGCGGGTGAGAGGCGTTATCGCGCTGTTTCTTTACTTGGTTGGGAAAAGGTACCTGCTATTATAAAATTTTATGATGATTCTCAAACTGCAGCGGTTGCGCTTATTGAAAATCTCCAAAGAGAAGAATTAACAGCTATCGAAGAAGCAATGGCTTTTCAAAAATTGATAGATATACATGGTTTAACACAAGAGAGCTTAGCCCAGCGCTTAGGAAAAGGGCAGTCCACTATTGCTAATAAGTTACGTTTGTTAAAGTTGCCATTATCCGTCCAAAATGCTTTAATAGAGCGTCAGATTACTGAACGCCATGCGCGTGCTCTTATTGGACTTAAGGATATGCCTGAAAAACAAGAAGCCTTGCTTCAAGAAATTATAACGAAGCAGCTCAATGTTAAACAAACGGAACAACGCGTCCAGGCAATTAAAGAAAAAACTGAAGCGAAGCCAACAGCTCGCAGGCGATTGTCTCTAAGCAGGGATGTTCGTATTGCGGTCAATACAATTCGTCAATCATTAGGCATGGTAAGCGATACAGGGTTAGAGATTGATTCAAATGAGGAAGATTTAGGGGATTACTATCAATTCACCATTAAAATACCTAAAAACAAACCGCAATAATCTATCTATTAATCTATCTCGATCAAAGACCACTATTGGTGGTCTTTTTTGTACGTTAAGACAGTATAAAAATTTAGCAAGGCAGAAAAAAATAAGAACTAAGTATAAGTACAACTAAGGCGTCCTTAAGGGCAACCTCTGTTTGTGACCCATAAAATGTAAGAAGGTCACATGAGGTGTCTTAGGAAAAGCTAAGTTTTCCTAAGACGTTAAGAAAGTATTAATTCTATCAGTCTAAAAAATAGTTTAAAATTTTTTTGTGAAATAAACCAAGGTTTCATGATAGAATAAGATTATCTGATTTTTGAGCAAGTGTTGAGAGTAGGTGTAGGAGTGGCTAAGATTCTATCCATTGCCAATCAAAAAGGTGGGGTAGGGAAAACAACAACTTCAGTAAATTTAAGTGCTTGTTTAGCCTATCTTGGAAAGAAAGTTTTACTTATAGATGTTGACCCACAAGGGAATGCAACAAGTGGTGTTGGAATCGAAAAGGGCGATGTTGATCAATGTATTTACGATATATTAGTTGAAGATGTTGAGCCTGCAGATGTCATTAAACCAACAGATGTTGAAGGCTTGGATATTATTCCATCCACTATTCAGTTAGCTGGGGCAGAGATTGAACTCGTTCCGACTATTTCACGTGAGGTTAGATTAGCAAGGGCATTAGAAAAAGTAAGTTCAGCGTATGACTATGTGATTATTGATTGTCCGCCATCGCTTGGACTTCTAACGATTAATTCTTTGACTGCTTCAGATGCCGTATTAATACCAGTTCAATGTGAGTATTATGCGCTCGAGGGGTTAAGCCAACTGTTAAATACGGTTAGATTAGTGCAGAAACATTTAAATCATCAATTGATGATTGAGGGTGTTTTGTTAACCATGTTAGATGCAAGAACGAATTTAGGGATTCAAGTGATCGAAGAAGTCAAAAAGTATTTCCAAGATAAAGTGTATCAAACGATTATTCCGAGGAATATTCGTTTGAGTGAAGCGCCAAGTTATGGCAAGCCCATTATTATCTATGATCCTAAATCTAGAGGGGCTGAAGTTTACTTGGAATTAGCAAAGGAAGTGATGAATGATGAGTAATTCAAACACTCGTGGTTTGGGTAAAGGCATCAATGCATTCTTTCCAGAAAATGAAAAAGAGCAAGAAACTGTGCAAGAATTAAAAATTAAAGAGTTAAGGCCAAATCCTTATCAGCCTAGAAAAGTTTTTGACGAAGAAGCGATTCAAGAGTTAAAGGTTTCCGTTCTTGAACATGGAATTATTCAGCCTTTAATTGTACGAAAAGGGTTGAAAGGGTATGAAATTGTAGCGGGTGAGCGACGTTATCGAGCGGCAATAGAGGCAAAATTAAAGGTTGTTCCTGCTATTGTTAAATCATTGTCCGATCGTCAAATGATGCAAATTGCGCTTATTGAAAATCTCCAACGAGAGGATTTAAATCCAATCGAGGAGGCTAATGCCTATCGTAAACTCATGGATGAATTAAATCTGACTCAAGAAGAATTGGCTAAAAAACTTGGGAAAAGCCGGCCGCATATAGCTAATCATCTAAGATTATTACAATTAAACGCTCCTGTTCAAGGCTTGATTTCGGATGGGAAGCTATCTATGGGGCATGGACGAGCTTTATTAGGACTTAAAGACAAGTCAAAGTTATCAGCCCTTGTTGATAAAGTAATTAAGGACGAAATGAATGTTAGAGAACTTGAGGCTCTTATTCAAAATATAAACAAAAATGTTCCACGTGAAACATTAAAGCCAAAGCAAAAGTTTCAATTGGATCCCGTGTTAAGAGACAAAGAGAGCTGGCTTAAACAGCGATTTGGAACTTCTGTTTCTATTAAGGCGAATAAAAAAGGTAAAGGAAAAATAGAGATTGAGTTCTATTCGGGTGATGATTTAACAAGACTGCTGGAACTGTTTGAAAACAGGTAAAATAGTTTCATAAAATGGGCCACTTATAGAAAGGACGGGCATAGTCATATGCTTCGTCCTATTATTCTGTCAAAGAATGGAGAAAACACCATGGCTTTATTAGGGACACTTGTCAATACGATCTCCATAATAGTAGGGACACTATTAGGTTTAGGGTTAACGAAGATACCGGAAAAGATAAAGATAACAGTGACCTATAGTATGGGCTTAGCTGTTATCATTTTAGGTGTTCAAATGGGTTTCGAAATGAAGCATACGCTGATTACAATAGGAAGCTTAGCGCTTGGAAGTATACTGGGTGAGTGGTGGGATTTAGAATTAAAATTAAACCAAGTTGGTTTGTGGATTGAACGAAAATTTCAGAAACCGGGGCAAGCTGCTAAATATGGGCAGGTCGCTCAAGGGTTTGTAACAGCAACACTTGTTTTTGTTGTAGGATCCATGGGAATAGTGGGAGCTCTAGACAGCGGATTAAAAGGGGACCACCGCGTCCTCTTTACTAAAGCGATGCTAGATGGCTTTTTTTCGCTTATCTTTGCCACCCAATTTGGATATGGGGTTATCTTTTCCGCTATCCCTGTTTTCTTATATGAAGGGATGATTGCGATTGCGGCAACTTTGATTGTTCAAGTGATTCCTCACCCCTTAATGAAGGAGATTTTGTCAGAGATATCCGGAGTAGGAGGCATCATGATCCTTGCTATTGGTCTTAATATGCTAGGTATAACCAAAATTAAGACAGCCAACATGCTCCCAAGTCTTGTCATTTGTGCCTTGTTAGTCGCCATCAATTATTTGATGAAGTAATAAGTTATAAAAAGGAAGCTGACTCTAGACTGAAAACTTTACCCTTCGTTAAAAAAGGGTAAGAGGTTTTGGCAGAGTCAGCTTTTTTTATTGTTTAAGGCTTAACACATTAATCTTTGTTGGGGGATCTCGATGGATGGTGTTAGAAATAGCTGTAATAAGGGCATGACTCATCTTTTCCGCCATAGCCATGACTAAGTACAGACGAGTGTTTTGTAGGACCATATATTCCATATATCCGCCAACATTAACAATGCCCGTTAGATGGATATCACCGATTGGGGGTAACTGTTTATTGACACCTGCTCCAGGTAAAACGGGTCCATCACCTAAAGTGATAACACCAATATTGTTATATCTCCCTAGGCAAGCGTCAATCCCAATTATAAAGGGATGATTGAAGGTGCTATGAATCTGTTCATAGGTTTGTTTAAGATTAATGGCATGAACGGGTTGATCAAGTGTTCCAAAGATATGAACGTTAGGGAGACAGGAATCATTTAATCGAGATCCAATGATGGGTCCAAGAGAATCGCCTGTTGAACGATCGGTCCCGATGCAAACAAGGACGAGCGGCCGATCAGAAGCTTTAAGAATAACTCGCTCCAATTCTTTAGAGAGCTTTGCCGTACATGTTTGATCTTTATAGTGAACTCTTAGGCTTGTATCCGATTGTTCCTTCATAAATGACCTTATTTTAGGGATTAGATTCATAGGTTGGTCTCCTCAATAATATTAGTATAAGTATACGGCGATAGGACGTGTTCTATACATAGAGATTGAGAAGAACTGGAGGAATATATGGTGGTCGCTTCAGGGTTTAAATGGATGTTTTTAATATTAGGAACAATGATTGGTGCCGGTTACGCTTCAGGAAGGGAATTATGGCAGTTTTTTGGAGATGAGAGTGCTCTTGCTATTATTCTCTTTTCAATATTGTTTACCCTAAGTCTCTTTGTGGTGATGAGTATTAGCCGCAATATGAGGACACAACATTACACACCTGTCTTAATTAAATTATTGGGGGAAAAAATGGCTATCCTCTATGATGGCTTGATCTTTTTCTATTTATTTTCAACAACGGTCATCATGATTGCAGGAGGCGGGGCAGCGCTTGAAGTGTTAAATATCCCCTATTGGGGTGGGATCATTTTTATTAGTCTCTGTCTAATTGGTTTGTTCATAGCAGGGAATAAAGGCTTAGTGACGATGAATACCATTGTTATCCCATTGTTAATTGTATGTCTTTTAGGGCTTCTGATTAAGTTTACTAACGGAGCAGACCATGCCTTACAAATACATTGGGATAAACAATCTAATTGGCACGCTGCCTTTACATTTACCTCTTTAAACGTGGTGTCACTTGTTGCTGTTCTTGGGGGAGTAGGCGGTGAGATTAAAAGTAAAGGTGAGATCTGGATTGCAAGTATTGGGAGCGGCTTAATTCTAGGAGCGATATCGTTCATCTACAACCAATCCTTGCTTCATGTTGCATCGGAAATGCCGTTATATGAAATTCCTTTATTTGCGCTTCTTAAAGACTTTCCTTATGTCATGACTATTACGATGTCAGGATTACTATGGTTTGCGATCTTCACAACAGCGGCTTCAGGCATGTTTGGATTAACGACTAGGCTTAGAAGTCGATTTAATGGGCCACTGTGGCTTTTGACACTCATTCTAACACTATGTATGGTGCCACTGACTACCTTAGGATTTTCAACGCTCATTGCCGTTCTATACCCCATATATGGAATCCTTAATTTATATTTTCTTGCCTGTATTCTTATCTATCCAATAATGAGTCTGCAACCTAAGTCATCAACCTGATTTTTTGGCCTCCCTCGCTAGTGAAAATCGTCATAAGTTGAAATTATCTTCTTAATGGCTTTTGTGTTTGTCCGGGATAAGAACGGTCGAAGGATGCTGTATACAGTATCCTTCTTTTTATATAAAATGTAATTAAAATGAACAGGGGGGAGGTGCTTTTTAATTGTATGACTTTCGAAAACGGTTATATCCTGCCCTTATCCTGATTCTCGGCCTAGTGAGTTTCATCCTAAGTTTAATTTTCCTTCGAGGGATACACGGACCTGTCATTATCTTACTATTAATTTTCTTTATGTGGGTATGTGAACACTATTATCTACCTATCGATTATTATGGGACGTCACTCGTTCTGCCGATTTTATTTGGTCTTGTCATGTATTGGAATTTGCAAATTGCCGTTGTCAGTATGGGCTGTGTCCTATTCATTGAATGTATGGTTCATCCAAAGAGATGGGAGTCTAAGGTTACCTTTTACCGCGTTTCAATAATCCTCGCATTAATTGGATCATCCTATATAATGAATGGAACAATTTATCTTTTTAAGCAACTGTCATCCAGCAGAATAATGAATGAAGTCGTGTTAAGCTTCTCCTTTACAGCTTCTTTTTTTATTATAGAATGGCTCTTAAACGTCATTAATAAAGGAATTGGGAAGAAAGAAAAATGGGATCAAATTTGGAAGGGCTTTGTTATCCTTTTTTCAATGTTTTATTGTTGGTTGTTCCTCCATGTTTCTCATCAGAATCGAGGCAGGATTGATAGTTTGGCTTATTTTTTCTTCTATTCACCTTTAGTTGCCTCCTCCTTATTAGCTTCTTTTATTTCAGGTCTTCAAAGAGAAAAACATCTCGTTGAACAATTATTTAAAATGACGAACCTTGTGAATAACGGTATAACAGATCCAGATCCGATTTTCAAAGTCGATGCAGAATTAAGAAAGATCATGCGAATTGATGCCAGTATGCTTCTATTGATCGAAAAAGAGGATTGGGAGGTCTACCATCGAGATGGGTTTGTTCAGAAGGACTTTAAATTGACGGATGAGATGAAGCAGAAACTATTATCTTTATATGAAATAGTGGAATCAAAGAACCATAATGCGGCCCAATTGTTCTTCGATAAGAGAATTAAAACCATTATTTTCGCTCCTCTAAGGGTGGAGGGGGATATGATCGGCTTATGGGCTGTTGGGTCTCAGAACGCCTCTGATTATAGTAAAAGGGATTTTCAGACTTTTGTGACTCTAGCCAATCAGATCGCTGCTATAGCAAAGACGAGACGCTTGGTAAGGGAAAATGAACAAACTAAAATTTATGAGGAGCGCAATCGTATAGCAAGAGAAATTCATGATGGACTTGCTCAAACAATAGCGGGCGCCGTTCTGCATTTAGAAAGCTTTGAAAAATACAGCCAGAAGAATCCAGAAAAGGCGAAACAAGTTGTTCAAAAGAGCTTAGATAAATTGAGGACAAGCTTAATCCAAGTTCGAGCATCCATCTATGAATTAAGGCCCCAACCTTCTGAGAAAGTGAGACTGTCACAAGTTATTCAGGACCACCTTCATCTTTTTAAAGAAGAAAATCCAACCATTCAAGTCAAACTTCTCAAAAAGGGAGAAGAGTTGGATATGGGTGTTCTAATTGAAAATGGGATATTTGATATATTTAAAGAAGCGTTAAGAAATATTGAAAAACATGCACAGGCAACCGAAGTCTCGATATTAATAGCTTATGTAAGAGAATCCGTTTGTCTATTTATTCGAGATGACGGAATCGGGTTTTCATTAGGTGAAACGCTATTTCGAGCTCAAACACAGCCGCATTTCGGATTAATAAATATTAATGAACGGACCGAGCAGCTTGGAGGAACTCTCACTATTAAAAGTCGGAAGGGAAAAGGAACTAAACTTATTTTAGCAGTTCCTAATTCATTAAAGAAAGAGGTTGAGGTCAGTGGTTAAGGTCATGATCGTGGATGACCATGCTATTCTGAGGGATGGTTTAAGAACGATCTTTTCATTTGAACCGGAGATTACATCAATAAGCGAAGCCTTTTCTGCTGAAGACCTTTTTGAGAAACTGAAAAGTGAAAGGGATCAGCCAGATCTTATTATTCTTGATATAAATTTGCCGGGTATGAATGGTGTGGAAGCCATTCGACATATAAAAAAACATAATAAAAGAATAAAGATTTTGGTTTTGACTATGTATAATCGGGAAGAGTACTTATTAAAGGCGTTATCACAAGGGGCAGATGGTTATCTTCTTAAGGATGCTCCCTCTGATGATTTAATTCAAGCGATAAAGAAGACCGTTAAAGGGGAAGCGATTCTTGCTCCTGGTTTAACACGTAAACTTATTGACTATCATGTCAAACAGCAAGAGAATGAAGAAATTGGCTTAACTAATCGTGAAACGGAAGTCCTTATTTGTCTGGTTGAAGGTCTAAGTAATAAGGAGATAGCTGAACGGCTTTTTATAAGCGATAAAACAGTTAAAATTCATGTCAGCAAAATTTTTAAAAAGTTAAATGTTAAAAACCGAACGCAAGCTATCATGGCAGCGATGAACCAACAATTAGTGACATGGCCGAAAAATGAAGAATAATTTAAAAGATGGGCCTATAAAGAGTTGATTTCGGAAATTGCTTTAACTTATAATAGTAACAAATCGAATGACTGTGAGCGATGAGGGAAATAGGATCTGTTTCGGCCCTCTCCTTTTTATAAAAGAGGAGGGGGCAGGAGAAATGTGTGGCATAAGCGAGCTGGGGATGGTGGAAGCCCGGTCCATGCAGCAGAGAGCCAAGGCATTCCGGAGCTATGAATTAATAAAAAAGTGGAAGAAGCTTTTTTAAACTTCTTCAACTAGGGTGGAACCGCGTGAGTCAATAGAAGCTCTCGTCCCTAGGGAATCATTTCCCTATGGATGAGGGCTTTTTTCATTAAATACGTCCTGCAGAAATGGGAAATTCTTTAATGAGTCATAAGATTTTCCAAACAAAATTTGAAGAGGTGTGAAAAAATGGTTAAAGATATGGAGCAAATTGTTAACTTATCAAAACAGAGAGGATTTATTTTCCCTGGGTCTGAAATTTATGGCGGATTAGCCAACACATGGGATTATGGCCCGTTAGGCGTTGAATTGAAAAACAATATAAAGAAGGCTTGGTTAAAGAAGTTTGTTCAAGAGTCTCCTTATAATGTGGGTCTTGACTCGGCCATTCTAATGAATCCTAAAACATGGGAGGCTTCCGGCCACTTATCCAATTTTAATGATCCTATGCTTGACTGTAAGCACTGTAAAGCACGCCATCGCGCCGATAAATTGATTGAGGACCAAGTAGGCGAAGAGACGATTGGGAGACCGGTTGACGGAATGTCCTTTGCTGAAATGGAAGCTCTGATTAAAGAATATAATGTTAAATGTCCGGTATGTGGTGAAGCGGATTTTACACCAATTCGCCAATTTAACTTAATGTTTAAAACTTATCAAGGTGTCACGGAATCTAGTAAAGATGAAATTTATCTTCGTCCCGAAACGGCTCAAGGGATTTTTGTGAACTTTAAAAATGTCCAGCGTACGATGCGCAAGAAACTTCCGTTTGGGATTGCCCAAATCGGTAAATCCTTCCGAAATGAAATTACACCGGGTAACTTTACATTCCGGACTCGTGAATTTGAACAAATGGAATTAGAATTTTTCTGCAAGCCGGGTGAAGAAGAAGAGTGGTTTAAGTATTGGACGGATTTCTTATATAATTGGTTGCTTTCTTTGAATATGAAAGAATCTAATTTGAGAGCTCGTGAGCATGAAAAAGAGGAACTCCCTCATTATAGCAATGGTACGACTGATTTCGAATATAAGTTTCCATTCGGTTGGGGGGAGCTGTCCAGTACATCTTCTAGAACTGATTTTGATCTTAAGCAGCATATGGAGCATTCAGGTGAAGATCTTCAGTATATTGATCAAGAAACAAATGAACGCTACATTCCATATGTCATTGAGCCATCATTAGGGGCTGACCGTGTGACACTTGCTTTTATGTTAGATGCGTATGAGGAAGAAGTAATCAGCGAGAATGATACACGTACGGTCCTCAGATTCCATCCAGCTTTGGCGCCTTTTAAAGCCGCTGTTCTGCCTCTTTCAAAAAAGTTAAGGGATGGTGCGGAAAAAGTATTCCAAACACTTGCCAAGGATTATATGGTAGACTATGATGAATCTGGCTCTATTGGCAAGCGTTACCGCAGACAGGATGAAATAGGGACTCCGTTTTGTATTACTTATGACTTTGATTCGGAGGAAGATGGCCAGGTTACTGTCCGAGGTCGTGATACAATGGAGCAAGTCCGAGTTCCTATCGCAGAATTACCAGCTTTTCTGAGAGAGAAGTTGGCCTATTAAAGAAGTAAGAAGGGGGCCTGCAACTATGGCGATTGAAAAAACCTTTCAACTTCATGATGTAGTGGAGATGAAGAAGCCACATCCCTGCGGAACCAACGAGTGGAAAATCATTCGTATGGGTGCTGATATTCGTATTAAGTGTGTGGGGTGTGATCATAGCGTCATGCTATCCCGAAATGAATTTACTAAAAAGATGAAAAAGGTACTTAGGCACGAAGAAGCTTAGGTACCCTGAGGCTGTCCCCATTGGCGTGTAGATCGACGGTTTGCTCCCAACCTGCAGGGCAAGGGATCCTTCCAACCAAGGGGTCAGTCTCTTTCTTTTTATGCACTACCCGCGAAGGCTTGCGCTTTTTTATAAACCTCAATATAATTGTGAGGGATTGACCGAATAGGCTTCTTTATCTTTTCTTTTAATGATTTTCCCATGTCTTCTATCGATTTTTAAATAAATTACGACAGTTAAGCGTCATTTTACAAAAGAGGCTTGGCTAGATTTGAGGAGTGTAAGAATGGCACTAACAACAGGGATTGTGGGCTTGCCGAATGTGGGTAAGTCAACCTTATTTAATGCAATCACACAAGCGGGCGCCGAATCAGCAAACTATCCTTTTTGTACGATCGATCCAAATGTCGGCCGTGTCAATGTTCCAGATAGACGATTAGACGCATTGACGGAGATGTATCATCCAAAAGAAACGATTCCAACCACGTTTGAATTTACTGATATTGCTGGATTGGTCAAAGGGGCAAGTCAAGGAGAAGGGTTGGGCAATCAGTTTTTGGCCAATATTCGTCAATGTGATGCGATTTCGCATGTTGTCCGCTGCTTTGATGATAAAGACATTACGCACGTATCTGGTAAAGTGGACCCAATTGATGATATCACCACCATTAACCTTGAACTTATTTTAGCGGATTTGGAACAGGTTAATAAGCGAATTGGCCGAGTTGAAAAAATGGCTAAACAAAAGAATCAAGAAGCAGTGATTGAATTTTCAGCATTAGACAAGCTTAAAAATGCCTTTGAAAATGAGCTTCCTGCTCGTTCCGTTGAGCTGACGGAGGACGAGCTGCATGCGGTGCAGCACATGAATCTCTTAACGATGAAATCAATTCTTTATGTAGCCAATGTCTCTGAAGAAGATATTGCCTCTGGAGAAGAAAATGATTATGTGAAGCAGGTCCGTGAGTTTGCTCTCAAAGAAGGATCAGAAGTTGTCGTCATATCTGCCAAAATTGAATCTGAGATTGCGGAGCTAGATGCTGAGGAGAAAGCGACTTTCCTTGAGGAATTAGGGATTGAGCGTTCCGGTCTCGATCAGCTTATTGAAAAAAGTTATAAATTGTTAGGTCTTGAAACTTATTTTACTGCTGGTGAAAAAGAAGTCAGGGCATGGACGTTCAAAAAGGGAACTAAAGCACCTCAAGCGGCTGGTATTATCCATTCTGACTTTGAACGGGGATTTATTCGTGCAGAAGTCGTATCTTTTGATGATTTAATGGCAGCTGGATCATTGAATAAAGCAAAAGAAAATGGGAAGCTTCGCTCAGAGGGGAAAGAATATGTTGTAAAAGACGGAGATATCATTCACTTCCGTTTTAACGTCTAAAGCTCTTTCTTCAGTTGATAAACCTATTGATTTCAAAAAAATTTACTCTATATATAAAGGACAATCCGATTATTTGGATTGTCCTTTTGCAATCTAGTCGATTTGTGCTATAATATAGTTCTGTGAGTGAGAGATACTTACTCCTTGCTCCTTCGGGGGCCGTTAGTCCAAAGGGAGGTGACCAGCGTGCGTAAATATGAAATCATGTACATTTTGCGACCAGATCTTGAAGAGGATGCACAGCAAGCAGCGAAAGAAAATCTTGCAAAGATCCTAACTGATAATGGCGCAGAAATCAATGACGTACAAGAGATGGGCAAGCGTCGTTTAGCTTATGAAATTAATGACTTCAACACCGGTGTTTACACTGTTCTATATGTAACAGCAGGTACTGAAGCAATTAACGAATTCGACCGTCTATCTAAGATCAATGAATCTGTACTTCGTTTTATGATCATTAAAGACGAGAGAGAACAGTAATTATTTTGAGGGAGAGGTTCTGATGATTAATCGAGTGGTGTTGGTTGGCCGGTTAACACGAGACCCTGAATTACGTTATACGCCAAACGGAGTGGCTGTTGCTAACTTTACAATTGCTGTCAATCGCCCTTTTTCTAATCAGCAAGGAGAGCGCGATGCCGATTTTATCTCAATCGTGGTATGGCGCAGACAAGCTGAGAATGTGGCTAATTTTGTTGGCAAGGGTAGTTTAGTAGGGATTGATGGCCGGCTTCAAACGCGCAGTTATGATAATAATGAAGGTAAACGTGTTTATATTACAGAAGTTGTCGCAGATAGTGTTCAATTTTTGGAATCAAAAGGACAAAGAGGTACAGCACCATCAGGGGCTACCCCTTATCAATCATCAGGATCAGGCTCTCAAGCTAATTATCAACAACCATCAGGTGGAGCTCCAAAACGTAATCAGGGTCAAGGCTCTAATCCGTTTGAAGATCCATTTGGAAATGATGATCCGTTTGCTAATGATGGCAAACCTATAGATATTTCCGATGATGACTTACCATTTTGATAGACAAAGGAGGGATACGCATGGCACGTCGTGGACGCGGTAAACGTCGTAAAGTGTGTTACTTTACGGTTAACAATATTACCTATATTGACTACAAACAAGTTGATTTACTCAAGCGTTTCGTTTCCGAGCGTGGTAAAATCTTACCTCGCCGTGTAACAGGAACTAGCGCTAAGTACCAACGTCAATTGACTGTTGCGATCAAACGCGCACGTCAAATGGCTTTGTTACCATATACGACTGAATAAAAATATAGAATAGGCATTTTAGGGGATAACCTTAAAGTGCCTATTTTTTATGGGGATTTGTAAATATAATTTGAAGAAGTACTCAGGGACTTATACTCGCTCCCTACCAAAAGGCAATGGATGAAGTTAATAAAGAAATCGGTTCTAATTACTTCATTCCTGCTAATTCTGAAGAAGAAGTTTATAACAATATTAAAGATATGAGTGTTTCACATGTTAAAAATCAGTTGATTGAAGAATATCAAAATCAAAACAATACACCTTCAACCTCACAGATCGATTCCCCTATGAAAAAAGAGTAGTAGCGTTCACTCCAGTGCAACCGTTACTAGCCATTTATTAATCCAACCTGACAGTATCTCTCAAAGTATAGAGCAAACTTATCCTATACAATACAACTCTAAAATGTACCTAGATTCTACTGTTTTCAGTGGAACGGGAGCAGTAGGGACGTTTACTTATAACAGTATACAAGATTATGGTTCAGAATGGTCTGCAAGTAATACGGGTTATCATTTTAGTGTTTCTAGCAGCTCTCACTCATTGAGTAGCGACAGGAAATCTTGCACAGTTAAACTAACTGGTTACCCTGTTGATCCAAATGGTTTTTCTCTCGCTACTGAAATTTTTGCAACTCATACCTTTAGTGCAAATTAAAAATCGTTTGAAGAAGCCTTTATGATTTTATAAATTTGCAATCCTAATAAACAGAGAACCACTAAATTAATGTCGACTACAAACAAGTTGATTTATTAAAGCGTTTCGTTTCCGAGCGAGTATTCTAGTGGGGAGAGAAGGAAACAAGGAGAAATTTATGATCAGAAATGGCGAAAATAGAAATGAAAATAGGGCTCGAAGGCAAAGCGTAATACCGGAAAGGAAAATCCACGTGCCTCCTCTGTGCTAACCTTATTTAGATGAATGCACGCTCTGAGTTAGTGGAAAGGCCTTTATACGGAAAGATAAAATATGAAAACCCACGAATATCAGAATGCTAACCGCAGTAGAGATTTTTGCCTTCGTACCGTGTCTTTATTTTGTGTAAGAAAAGGAGGAGATTTCATTCTCAGTTTTAAAGAGTATCCCAATCTCAGGATTGCCCGTCAAGGAAGTCACTTGACCGACAATCCTGAGATTGAGAAGTAATTCACTAAGCTGAGAAGGAAAAAGCTATAGCTATAAAAGGCTATAAAACTACATCAACAGAAATCAAGTTGATTGAAGCAAAAGGTGCGAGACTCCTACGGGAATAGCACGTGTCCGAAGATCCACTTGGGAACATCGTTTTCCAATTCACAAGTTAGCTGAGGCCGTGCCAGTGGAAAGCGAGCATCCTGTAGCGAAAAGCAACAACCAGTCAACTTCAATCACAAAAATGAAGCCATAAAATGCTTCTCCTATTAGAGGTGCCTAAAAACGGAGTCAACACCCAAATTTGAGTGGGGGCCTTGACCGTTTCGTTCATATCAGGAGGATTGGCCGTTCGTCTGCGGCAAGCGAGAGAATTCCCACATTGATTAAACAATCCCCCCTTTTTGTTAAACGTTTAAACAAAAAAACGTGTGAAGAAAAATTCATGGGCTAAGTCTATACTTGGGATGAGGGGAGTCGCGGGGTTAACCATTTTGTGCTTTGGTTTGAATTATTAAAGTAAGAATAATTAAAAATTATGTTAAAATTAAGTTGAAAGGGATTACTTTAAGATCTATAGAAGGAATTTGGGAGGGGTTTATGGTGAGTAAGCCAGTTGAGGTTTATAGAGGTCAATACTTAGAAAGTACCCATGAGATTCATATTGCCGTAACAAATGATAAAGGTGAATTGCTTTATTATTATGGTGATTCAGATCGGCCTACTTTTGGCAGATCTTCTATGAAACCTTTTCAAGCCGTTCCTCTTATTGAAACAGGAGCAGCTGAAACCTTTAATTATGGCAAAAAAGAGATTTCATTAAGCTGTGCCTCTCATAGCGGGGAAACTATACATAGGTCAACCGTTCTTGATATTCTTGAAAGAATTGGTTTGGAAGAGAATGCTTTGCAATGCGGAACACATATTCCTAGGGATATAGAAAGCTATAATGAACTAATTAGAAGCGGGAAAGAATTAACGCCGGTTTTTAGTAATTGTTCAGGGAAGCATTCTGGAATGCTTGCAACGGCAGTTAAGATGAACGAAGATATAGAAACGTATAGAGAGATTAGCCACCCGGTTCAAAAGCGGATTTTGACCGCCATTTCTGCGGTTTGTGAATTCCCTGTTGAGGAGATTGGCTTGAGCGTAGATGGATGCGGCGTGCCGGTTCATCAATTGCCAATAAAAAACATCGCGCTTGGTTTCGCACGATTAGCTTCATTAAATAACAACGATTTTCCTCATAGAAGAACACTTTCAGTCATCGCTGAAGCTATGGTAAGTTTTCCGGAGATGGTTGGTGGAACCGATCGCTTTGATACGGACTTAATGAAGGTTTATAAGGGAAGATTGGTTTCAAAAGCAGGCGCAGAAGCTGTTCAATGTATTGGCGATCGAGAAACAGGGCTTGGGATTGCCATAAAAATCGAGGATGGCGGGGCCAGAGCGACCAGTGCTGTAGCTATGGAGGTCCTTAGACAATTGAAGATAGGGACAGAGAAGGAATTTGCAAGTCTTGAACAATACGTTACGCCTCCTGTTCTGAACATGAGAAAGGACAAAATTGGCGTCATTAAAACTAATTTTGAATTGAAAAAGAACAAATAGGCACATCCCTTAAGAAGATCAATGTCTGATGATTAAAAAAATAGGGGCCATGCCCATGAGACTAGGGGAGTTTCTAAGAGCAGTCAACTCTAGATACCCTGGTGATAAGGGCATTTGAGCCATGCATCATAAAAAAAATCGCGCCAGCTTGGTTGTGCTTTTCACCAAAAAGGGCGATTTTTTTATATAGTCAGCAGGGTCAAAGAATATGGAAATTTAAATATATTGGCTCAGGATCCTTCATTTTCCTTCGAAGGGGGTACAGATTTATCAGGTGGTTGTTGGTCTTCAGCATACCAAGGATTTAAATGGATTAAAACCTCTTCCACATCTGGATAAGTCTCCATTATGGTATCGCGGATATAGCGGGTAATATCATGCCCCTCTTGGATTGTGAGCGTTCCTGGAATGCTGATCCGAATGTCGATTAAAATATAGTTACCGTGTTCGCGGGCGCGCAGCCGGTCTATCCGTTTTACTTGCGGCAGAGAGCATATAATGGTTTGATAGCCCTGTTTAACCTCATCGGATACACTGCTTTCCATCAAAACCTGTATCGCCTTATTTCCCATTTCAAAGGCTACTTTTAAGATTAACAGTGAAACGACGATGCCAGCAAAAGGATCACCGTACTCTGTAAAAGGGATTGAAAAAAGCTGTCCAATCCAAGCAACGCCGATCCCGACGACTGCGGCAAGGGATGCCCACACATCGGCTAAGTGGTCATAAGCTGTTGCCATCAAGCTTTTGCTTCTCATTTTTCGACCGACGCTGATCGTGTAAGAGTATAGAATTTGTTTCCAAATTAGAGAAACAAGTGCCGCACCAAGTGACCAAATAGTTGCTTGGTGTGGGGCTAGAAAGAGGGCGTGAACCGATTCATAAATGAGATAGACCCCGGCAAACCCTAATACGATAGCTACCACGACGGTGCCAATATCCTCAGCTTTTCCATGACCATAAGGGTGGTCTTTGTCAGCGGGCAGGCTTGCCACTTTCATGGATCCCAGTGTAGCAATTGACGCGATGACATCACCGCCATTATGAATCCCATCGGCTAATAAGGCTGTACTATTAAATAAGACACCCACGATAATTTTGAGTGCAGTCAGGATAAAATTGCTGATTAGTCCAATCCAAGCTGTGAGCCAAGTGGAGGGAGCTTGTTTAGCCATCTATGATCACCTCAGGCTGAGTATGGGTTCGAGCAAATAAAAACGACCCAAGGAATATAGGGTCGTAAATGTGATTGTGCAAGTGAAATCAAATGTAACTTAAACTCCACATGTATACTTAATAATAAGTGTTCCTATAATGCCAATATTCCTATCCAATTATACCTTAAATGACGTTTGAAGTGGGAAACTATGTTGGTGCAAAGATTTAAAATTTTACCCTAATTAAGTGTGTTGATCGTCATAACGGCATTCAGGCTGATTTTTCATTCAGAATTCATTTAAAAAATAGGGTGCAAATGGATCCTAAAATTTTAATACAATTGCTCTATGAACAGGAAACAACTAGAATAGAGAGACAAGTCATTTTTAGTTAGAGAACGGATAAATTGTAAAAGCAGGTGAGAGTGTTGGCCAATCGAACAAGAATGATCACAGAAGGGGCAGCCTCGACGGTTTTATTTGTCATTATTTTATTGCTTACCTCTTATGTTCCAATCATTGGGATCATCAGTATATTTCTTCTGCCTATTCCGATCATGTATTTCACTTCTAAACAAGGATATAAGTCAGGACTCATTGTGTTCTTGTCTTGTTTTATTATTACCATCTTGGTAACGGACCTATTAAGGGCATGTGTTGCGGTCTTTTTTCTTCTCATAGGACTGGTGATGGGAGAGCTTTTAAAGCGAAAATGCTCCGCCATTCAACTCTTGATTGCGGGAACATGTTCCAATATAGTAGTATTACTAATTGCTTATGGGATTTGTGCGTTCCTTTTTCATATTAATCCTATTAACTGGATAACCAATCAGATTTTAAAGAGTATCGACCTTACCTTGAAAATGAGCCCTTATTTACAGGGCAATAAGGATGCGATGAAGCAATTTGAAGCCATGCGTGCTCAAGCCAAGAATATGTCGCAGCTTGCTCCGGCGTTGCTAGTTGCCATTTCTGCGATGTATGCGTTAATTATTGAAATTTTATCCGGT
This sequence comes from Pullulanibacillus sp. KACC 23026, assembly GCF_029094525.1. Lineage (NCBI taxonomy): Bacteria > Bacillati > Bacillota > Bacilli > Caryophanales > Sporolactobacillaceae > Pullulanibacillus > Pullulanibacillus sp. KACC 23026. The sequence continues at coordinate 26,071 of NZ_CP119107.1, forward strand.
GCTGTCCTTAAACGATTAAGAGTCCCATTTCCAAAGTGGCAGCCATTTCGAGAATGGCGGTTTCAGCGTCAACTGGTCTGGTACTATCTCGGAGATCTTATTTTAATGTATTGGGTTGGAGATAAATGGGGTTCTACAGGATCAATGGTTTTCTATAATATCTTTTATATTCTAGAGATTATCATGGTGATTCAGGGATTAGCCTTTATTTATTACTTTTTTTATCAGAGGAAACAAGGGTTATTATTTCCAAATTTGATAACTGTTTTTTCTATTCTTATTCCTCCAGTCCTTTATATTGTTCTCATATTAGGTATAATTGACTTAGGATTCGACTTCAGGTCTCGAATCAAGAGTAGATAAATATAGGAGCTTGGGAGCTGAAGGTATGTCAAATGACAGGAAACCAGGTTGGCAAAGTTTCCCGATAATGGCTATTACGGCGATTAGCATTTTTTATATACTATGGACGTGCCTATTCAATTGGATTTTGGGAATCGTTGGATTGGTTGTCTTCATCGTGTCTGCTTATTTGGCTAATGTATATAAAAATAGAGAGAAGCAAGACCTTGAAGCCTATGTATCCACTCTGTCCCATCGAGTGAAAAAAGTCGGAGAAGAAGCTCTTCTTGAGATGCCAATAGGTATTTTATTATATAGTGATCAACAGGTTATAGAATGGATGAACCACTATCTTGTCTCGATAACCGGAGAAAAGTCCTTAATTTCTCAGTCGCTCAATCTTATTTCAGATACCCTCATTCCTTTCATTAAAAGTGATCGGAAAGAAGAAATATTGGTGATTAATCGCCGCCGTTATCGAGTGATGCCGCATCGTGAGGAGCGATTGCTGTATTTCTTTGACATTACTGAAGCTGAAGAAATTAAAGGGCGTTATCAGGCCGAAAAAACTGTATTTGGTATCATTTATTTAGATAATTATGATGAGGTCACTCAAGGGTTAGACGATCAGATTCGCAGTAAGCTTAACAATGAAGTGACAAACATTATTAAACAATGGAGCCTTGAACACGGGATCTATTTTAAACGATTCTCATCAGATCGTTTTTTTGCGGTTCTGAATGAGGATATTTTGAAGGAATTAGAAAAAACACGTTTTGATATCTTAGACCGTGCAAGAGAGGTCACCGCAAAAGAGACGATCCCTCTGACACTTAGTATAGGTGTTGGCGCAGGGGCAACCGATCTGCTCGAATTGGGTCAACTCACACAGTCGGCTCTGGATCTTGCCTTAGGGCGAGGCGGTGATCAAGTGGCGATTAAGTTTCCATCAGGTAAGGTTCAATTTTATGGTGGAAAGTCCAATCCAGTTGAAAAACGAACTAGAGTGCGGGCACGTGTTATCTCACAGGCCTTGTCTGAGTTGATCCATGAGAGTGATCAAGTGTTTGTTATGGGGCATCAACAGCCTGATATGGATGCAATCGGTGCGGGTATTGGTATTCTCAAAATCGTTGAGGCTAACGAGGCAAAAGGCTCGATTGTAATCGATCCAAATGACTATGGTCCTGGTGTCATTCGCCTTATTGAAAAGCTTCAAGAAAGCGAGCGGATCTGGTCACAGGTCGTAACGCCTGATGTCGCTTATGAGTCACTCACAGCTAATACATTAGTCGTTGTTGTGGATACACATAAGCCTAGCCTGGTTGTGGATCAACGTCTTCTTAGCAAAACGGACCGGGTAGTGGTCATTGATCACCATCGCCGCAGTGAGGACTTTATTAAGGACCCTGTGCTTGTATATATGGAGCCTTATGCATCGTCAACAGTAGAACTTGTTACAGAACTCCTTGAATATCAGCCTAAGAAATTTCATTTAGATATTATTGAAGCGACAGCGATGCTTGCAGGGATTACAGTTGATACAAAGAACTTTACCCTTAGAACGGGATCCAGAACGTTTGATGCGGCATCGTATTTAAGGGCTCATGGCGCCGATACAATATTGGTTCAAAAACTGCTGCGAGAAGATATTAATCAATTCAATGATCGAGCCGAACTCATACGCAGTACGATTCTATATCGCGAGCATTTGGCCATTGCAGTGGGGCAGGAAAACAAAACGTATGATCAAGTGTTATTAGCCCAGACGGCGGACACACTCCTTACCATGAATGGAATAAAAGCCGCATTTGTGATTGCAGTAAGGCCGGACAACCGAGTTGGTATCAGTGCCCGCTCACTTGGAGAAATTAATGTCCAAATCTTGATGGAAGAAATGGGCGGCGGCGGGCATTTAACTAATGCTGCAACCCAAATAGCGTGTACAATTGAAGAAGCAAAGAATACTTTAATAGATGTCATCGATTCATATTTTGAAGGAGGAGAAGACGCATGAAAGTTATCTTTCTACAAGATGTTAAGGGAAAAGGAAAACAGGGTGAGGTAAAAGAGGTTTCGGAAGGTTATGCCCGTAACTATTTAATACCTCGGAATTTAGTCGTTGAAGCTAATAAGGGGAATCTTAAGCAGTTAGAACTAAAGAAAAAGGGCGAAGAAAAACAAGCCGAGAAGGAATATGAAGAAGCGCTCGCGCTTAAAGAAACCCTTGAAAATACAGAAGTCACCCTCTTGGCAAAAGCGGGTGAGGGCGGTCGCCTTTTTGGATCCATTACTAGTAAACAGATCGCAGAGGCACTTAAAAAAGATAAAATCAAAGTGGACAAACGTAAGCTTGAATTAAATGAGCCTATTCGGACATTGGGTTATACGAATGTGCCAATTAAACTACATCCTAAAGTCACGGCAACCTTAAAAGTGCAGGTGAAGGAGCAATAAACCAATGAGTGATTTATTTACGGATCGAACCCCTCCAAGTAATATAGAGGCCGAGCAAGCGGTCCTTGGGGCTATATTTCTAGAACCTAACAGCATTGTAACGGCATCGGAGGTCTTGACACCAGAAGACTTCTACCGATCCGCACACCAACGAATTTATAGTGTCATGCTCGATCTTTCTGAACGGGGAGAGCCCGTAGATGTCATCACTTTAACAGCGGAATTACGAGACCGAAAACAGCTTGATGAGGTCGGTGGACTCAGCTACCTAACAGAATTGGCCAATTCAGCTCCAACGGCTGCTAATATTGAATACTATAGTCACATTGTAGAAGAGAAGGCGATACTAAGACGTTTAATTCGAACGGCTACCCAGATTGTTTCAGATGGTTATCAGAGAGAAGACGAAGTCGAATCTATTTTAGATGATGCGGAAAAAACAATCTTGGAAGTGTCACAAAAGAAACGGTCAACCGCTTTTCAATCGATCAAAGATGTCTTAGTTGAAACCTATGATAATATTGAACTTTTAAATAATCGCAAAGGTGATGTAACCGGGATCCCAACAGGTTTTATTGAACTCGATCGTATGACAGCAGGCTTTCAAAGAAATGATTTAATTATTGTTGCCGCTCGTCCTTCTGTTGGTAAAACGGCTTTTGCATTAAATATTGCTCAAAATGTGGCAATCAAGGCCAATGAAAATGTGGCGATTTTCAGTCTCGAGATGGGTGCTCAGCAGCTTGTTATGCGTATGCTTTGTGCTGAGGGAAATATTGATGCCCAAAGGCTGAGAACAGGACGTTTGGAAGAAGCGGATTGGCAAAAGCTCACAATGGCAATGGGAAGTCTTTCTAATGCCGGGATTTACATTGATGATACACCAGGGATTCGTGTTAATGAAATCCGTGCAAAATGCCGTCGTCTTCAACAAGAACGCGGCCTCGGAATGATTTTGATCGATTACTTGCAGTTAATCCAAGGGAGTTCTTCTAGGGGAAGTGAGAACCGTCAGCAAGAGGTCTCAGAAATCTCTCGAACTTTAAAAGCCCTTGCGCGTGAATTAAATGTCCCAGTTATTGCCCTTTCTCAGCTTTCACGGGGCGTTGAGTCACGCCAAGACAAACGCCCGATGATGTCAGATATTCGAGAGAGCGGTAGTATTGAGCAAGATGCGGATATTGTTGCCTTTCTTTATCGTGATGATTATTATGACAAAGAATCTGAGAAACAGAACATCATTGAGATCATTATTGCCAAGCAACGTAATGGTCCTGTTGGAACAGTCGAACTCGCCTTTGTCAAAGAATATAATAAGTTTGTGAACTTGGACCGACGCCATGATGAGCGGAATATGCCACCAGGCGCTTAAGCTTGAGTGAACTTACATTAAAAACAGCCTTCCTAAAGAATGGGTAACGGGTTCACTTCAGAGGTGCAAACAATTAACTATCAAGGTAAATCGCACGGCTTTTCACGTAGTCATTCACCGTGCGATTTTTATTGTAATATCAATGTTTATTGACCATTTCATCCGTAAATCACAGTTTAATTTACATGGGTGGAAATAATTATTGGCGGTGTGTGAATTAACCGGTGATTGAGCAAGTGAAAGGTAGGTTGATTACTAAGTCATTTGGATCTATATGCTAAAATAAAAGTTAGATTATCGAATTGTTCTTAAAGTAAAAAACGGACTGAACAAGAAATTTTAGAGTCACCTGTGATCGTTGAAATAAGCGGAGATTTTTCCGTTATCAACCAAAGTAGCGTTCAGTTCGTCGTAAATAAGCGGAGTTTTTCCGTTTAAACCAAAAGAAATGATCCATTTTCATATTTTTCGAGCCAATAGTCGGAATTTCTCCGTCTATTTTAGCTATTTTTAATGTCGATTTCTAAATAAGAGGAATTTCTCCGCTTATTTAGAAAGTTCGCTCTAGCCATTTAATGAAATAGGTAATCGATTGCCTTTTATGAAAATAAAACAACCGAATCTCAAAAGATTCGGTTGTTTTGACGTTTACTAGTCTTTTTTTTCTGTGATTTTATTGTGAATAGTAGGGTGATTTAAGGTGATAATTAGCGTTTTGCATCTCACAAGTAAACCCGTTAAAGAATGGGGGGCTGTTTTTTTATATGATCAGAAAATTTTTAAATAAGGTTGAAGGGTGAGACTTAAGTATCAACGTACTTTCAAAGGGCAGATCTGCTAGACGGATGGGTCGCTGAAAAACAAGTATTTAGTGCGTTTTTCCTTGTTAATGGTGCATAATATGAGGGGAGAATCGTCTGAGTGAAAAAGCGAACAATGTTATAGTGTGGTTGTTTAATTGTTCGTTTTTTTGATTGACGTTTGTTCGACGTGCTGATACACTGATAAAGGATTATTGACTCAGATTAAGTTAACAAATTGAAGAGAACAGGGAGGCCAACTATGTCATCTGTTGTTGTTGTGGGTGCTCAGTGGGGCGATGAAGGAAAAGGTAAGATTACGGATTATTTGTCTGGTAACTCAGAAGTTGTTGCCCGTTATCAAGGCGGGGATAATGCTGGACATACGATTGTATTTGGCGGAAAAAAATATAAGCTTCATTTAATTCCTTCAGGCATTTTTTATTCGGATAAGATTTGTGTCATAGGAAATGGAATGGTTGTTAATCCTAAATCTCTTGTTGAAGAACTTAATTACTTACATGAAAACGGTGTGTCTACAGATAATTTGCGCATCAGTAATCGCGCTCATGTTATTTTGCCCTATCACTTAAAATTAGATGCGATTGAAGAGGAAAGAAAAGGGGCCAATAAAATAGGAACGACGAAAAAAGGAATTGGTCCTGCCTACATGGATAAAGCGGCACGCGTAGGCATTCGAATGGCTGACCTTTTGGAACCGGATACCTTTAAGGAGAAATTAACACAGAATTTGTCTGAGAAGAACCGCTTGTTTGAAAAGGTTTATGAGGTTGAAGGGTTTAATCTGGAAGACTTCTATGATGAATACTTGGAATACGGCAGAATCATCGCTCCATATGTAAGTGATACCTCTGTTGTCCTCAATGAGGCATTAGATCTTGGAAAACGGGTCTTGTTTGAAGGCGCACAAGGCGTCATGTTAGACATTGATCAAGGGACTTATCCTTTTGTCACTTCCTCTAACCCTGTTGCTGGCGGTGTGACCATTGGTTCAGGTGTTGGACCGACGAAAATTGGTCATGTCATCGGAGTAACCAAAGCCTATACGACACGTGTCGGGGACGGGCCATTCCCTACAGAGCTTCATGACGAAATTGGTGATCAGATTCGTGAAGTGGGTCATGAGTACGGTACGACAACTGGAAGACCGCGCCGAGTTGGCTGGTACGATAGTGTTGTTGTCCGACATGCTAAACGGGTCAGCGGGATGACAGATCTCTCGCTAAATTGTTTGGATGTGTTGACAGGGCTTGATACCGTGAAGATTTGTGTTGCCTACAAATATAATGGTGAGGTCATCGAGCATTATCCGGCCAGTCTCAAAATTTTGGCTGAGTGTGAGCCGGTTTATGAGGAATTACCGGGATGGAAAGAAGACATCACAGGCGTTCGATCCCTTGATCAACTGCCTGAAAATGCGCGGCATTATTTAGAGCGCGTGTCTCAATTAACAGGCGTTCCTATCTCTATCTTTTCAGTAGGACCTGGCCGTGAGCAAACCAACCTCGTCCGTCCTGTTTTTGCTTAATTTTTAATGGGATGTGTAACGGACATGGAGTCCCGTTACACACCCTTATATGTAACAAATTTAAATTTATTGAATAGGCGACTACCTTTTAAGACATAATAAGTATACAAGCAAATGGAAAGCCATTTTTTAACTTGAATGTAAATATATTTTCAAAAAGGCTTGCAATAATAAAAATAACATGGTAATATTAATTTTGTTGTCGCATTGAACTTTTATATTATCGCGGGGTGGAGCAACGAGCATTTGCTTCTCCTGAGTAAGCAGCGAGTTGTTTAAAATCACCATAAATTGATAAGTGATTTTAAACAGGATTTAATTAGTCAAGCGACACATACAAATACATCCTTTTATATTATCGCGGGGTGGAGCAACGAGCATTTGCTTCTCCTGAGTAAGCAGCGAGTTGTTTAAAATCACCATAAATTGATAAGTGATTTTAAACAGGATTTAATTAGTCAAGCGACACATACAAATACATCCTTTTATATTATCGCGGGGTGGAGCAGTCTGGTAGCTCGTCGGGCTCATAACCCGAAGGTCGTAGGTTCAAATCCTGCCCCCGCAACCAATTTATTTTTCTAACATAGAACAAGCATTTAACAGCACTTTAACATACATAGAAAAACGCACGCTAAAAGTTGTCTAAACTTGTTACAAGTTAAAAGTAATTTTAGATAGAGATAACAAATTTTAAGTAAGCAGCGAGTTGTAAAATTTACCCGTCTATTGAATCAGTAAATTTTACAGAGTTAGAAAGGTCAAACCGACGCCTAATACCTATTTAGGCTCGATAGCTCAGTCGGTAGAGCAACGAGCATTACCTCTTTGCATAAGCTAAGAGTTGTTTAAAATCACTCCAAACTACTAAGTGATTTTAAACAGGATTAAAAGTACAAAAGCTTAAAGCAGCGAGTTGTAAAATTTACCCGTCTATTGAATCAGTAAATTTTACAGAGTTAGAAAGGTCAAACCGACGCCTAATACCTATTTAGGCTCGATAGCTCAGTCGGTAGAGCAGAGGACTGAAAATCCTCGTGTCGGCGGTTCGATTCCGTCTCGAGCCACCATTAATTTTATATTTTGCCGGCCTAGCTCAATTGGTAGAGCAACTGACTTGTAATCAGTAGGTTGGGGGTTCAAGTCCTCTGGCCGGCATCTCTTAAAAGACATGGATCGATTCCATGTCTTTTTTTGATGGCTTTTTTCGCCCAACTTCCCCTTAATTTCAACCAAAGTGGTATCTTCGCGAGGAACAGGGGATATCCAATGGCCGGCTGTCGGTGGTGTTATTACGAGTCCATATGGATCAAGGTGGGGACCTTTCATAAAGGGATGGATAGTGCTGGGGTATCGGATCATTCAATCTTAGCCGCTGATAATAATGTAGTTAAAAGGGCCGGTTGGGATAATGGTGGATAGGGAAATCGCATTGTGATCGATCACAACAATGGTTTCGAAACAACTTACAATTGTCTTTTTCAAATTGATGTTCGACCAGGACAAGTGGTCAGAAAAGGACAAAAAATGGGTGTAATGGGTGAAACCGGTGACGCAACCGGTGTTCACTTACACTTTGAGGTTTAAAAAAAACGGTCATTTAAAAAATCCTACTCAGTTCGTCCATGGATAAATCTTATATAGCCTTACAAAAAAGAGCAGCCCTTTTTGAGGTTGCTCTTTTTTGTAAATCTAAAAATTAAGGCGCGCAAGATGCGGAAATCATGAAAGTATTCAAGTAAGAGGCTCGCTAGGACTTGGCGACCCCCTCTGTTTGAGACTTTCTTGAAACGTCACATCAGCAGTCCTTAAGTGTAGGATAAGTTTTTCAAAAATGTCGTTGGATTTCTTTCATTCTCCGGATATGATAAAATAAACTAACGTGTGTTTTAAAATTAAAAAGGTGTTATTATAAGGTATTAAAAAACGTGTTAAATAGATATAAATTTAATTAATCTTATTTGTCGTTCTATAAAATGAGGTTGAATGGGATCTAAATGATCTAGGAGGAGAACGAGATGGACAAGAAGATTCTAGTTGTCGATGATGAGCAGCCAATCGCTGATATTTTGGAGTTTAATCTCAAAAAAGAAGGCTATGAGGTCGTTTGCGCTTATGACGGTGACGAGGCTTTGCAAAAAGTAGAAGAAGAACGTCCTGATATGGTTTTGCTCGATGTTATGCTGCCAATACGAGATGGAATGGAAGTATGCCGTGAAATCCGAAAGAAGTATGACATGCCAATTATTATGTTAACAGCAAAGGATACAGAAATAGATAAAGTATTGGGACTTGAAATGGGTGCGGATGACTATGTGACAAAGCCTTTTAGCAATCGAGAGCTGATTGCGCGTGTAAAAGCTAACCTTCGTCGTCATAGTCAAGAGGCCCCAAAAGAGGAAGAGCCAGGTAATGAACTAGTGATTGGCAGTTTGGTCATCCATCCAGACGCTTATAAAGTCACTAAACGCGGGGAAGAAATTGAGCTGACTCACAGAGAGTTTGAATTGATTCATTACTTAGCCAAGCATCTTGGACAGGTAATGACCCGTGAGCATCTTTTGCAGACTGTATGGGGCTATGATTATTTTGGAGATGTAAGGACTGTTGACGTCACCGTTCGCAGGTTGCGCGAAAAGGTGGAAGATAATCCGAGTCGGCCTTCTTGGATTATCACGCGAAGAGGCGTCGGCTATTATTTGAAAAATCCAGATCAGGAGTAGACGTTTGAATGAATAAAGTAGGATTTTTTAAATCCATACAGTTTAAAGTTGTACTCATTTATACGCTATTAATTTTACTTGCTATGCAGTTAATTGGCGTGTATTTTACAGATCGATTAGAGCATAATTCGCTTGAAACCTTTGATAAATCAATGGAAAATCAAGCGAATCTGCTTTCTTATAACATTAGTGAAGCGATTAAAGAAGTGAATCAAAAAAATACAACCGATCAAAAGGCACTCATCAACAGTATTCAAGATCAGTTAAATGAAGTTCGGGATATGGTAGATGTCCAGGTCATTGATAACAATGGAACCATTTTGGGGACCACTAGCCAAGACCAATCCATTGTTGGAAAGAGAACCACTAATGATCAAATTCTAGCGGATCTTATGAACTCTAATGGCTATAAGCGTCAGACTCTTTATAATAAAGATACAAAAACCCGCGTGATGGATGCCACGATTCCAATAAAAATTGGAGGTGATAAGCAGGGTCTGCTTTTTATGGAAAAGTCCTTGGATTCTGTTTACGATAATTTACGCGGGATTAACCAGATCCTCGCAACGGCAACAGGTATTGCGCTACTGGTAACAGCTGTTTTAGGGTGGTATCTAGCTCGAACGATTACGCGGCCGCTTGCGTTGATGAAGCGCCAGGCCCTTGCTGTGTCACAGGGGGATTTTTCCAGGCGTGTGATGGATTATGAGGATGATGAAATAGGGCAGTTAGCTCAGTCTTTTAATAACATGACGGAACGCCTTCAAGAAGCCAATGCCACGACGGAAGCGGAGCGAAGGAAGCTTCGGTCCATTCTTGCCTTTATGACGGATGGGGTGGTGGCAACGGACTATTACGGCCACGTCATCCTAATGAATAACCGTGCTGAGCAACTGATTCGAGTCTACCGGCAGAATGCCCTTGGTGAATCTGTCCTCAAAATTTTAAAGATCGAAGACGAGTATTCGTTGGAAGACCTTTATAATATGAAGGAATCACTGATCCTTGATTTTAGCACCGACTTTCAACAGCTTATGGTTCGGGTGAATTTTTCAGTTGTTAAGAATGAAGGCAATAATGGTCTGATTGCGGTGCTTCACGATGTAACCGAACAAGAGCAGATAGAAGAAGAGCGGCGAGATTTTGTTGCAAATGTCTCGCATGAACTCCGCACCCCACTGACGACGATGAAAAGCTATTTAGAGGCTTTATTAGATGGGGCACTGGATGATCGTGCTTTGGCAGAGAAATTCCTTGGGGTCGCCCAAACTGAAACCGACCGGATGATCCGGTTGGTACGTGATTTGCTGCAGTTGTCCAAGCTGGATTCACGTGATGAATCGATAAAGAAGGAAAGAACCAATTTTATTACCTTTTTCCAAGCGATCATTGACCGATTTGAGTTTTCAAAAACCCAGTCCATTGAGTTCATTCGAAAACTGCCAAAACGGGCTGTTTATGTCTCGATTGACCCTGACAAGATGACTCAAGTGATTGACAATGTTATTTCGAACGCTATTAAATACTCCCCAGAAGGCGGTTCTATTACTTTTAGAGTCGTTACAAAGGGGCAGCATTTGGTGGTAAGTATCAAAGATGAGGGCGTTGGAATTCCTGAGGAGAATGTTTCTCGAATTTTTGACCGCTTTTATCGGGTGGACCGTGCTCGATCTCGAAAATTGGGAGGGACTGGTTTAGGACTCGCTATTGCCAAGGAAATAGTCAACGCGCATAGCGGGGATATTTGGGCAGAGAGTGAGTGGACGAAAGGGACAACCATTTCCTTTACGCTGCCATTATCGAGAAGAGGTGATGGAGTTTGAGACGTGAGATTGTCAAGTCAATTGCTCTTTTTTTACTCGTTGTTGTCAGCCTCACCTTAACTTGGTGTATTTGGTCTTACCAAGGCGATTATGCGCCAACTAATCCAAGTGAGCCGACTAAAATTAGTAATATTGCCTCAGCTAAACCGATTAGTGACGTAATTCGGCCCTATCAAATTGTTCGTTACCCTGCTGATCAACCCAAAGATCTGGTAGGAATGCTTGGCAATGGGGTCAATAGTCTCTACAAGCTGTTGACAGACGCTCACTTAAGCATTCAGCCCAACCTTGAGATGCCAAAGCCCACAGGGAATGTGTATGATCTTTTTTTTCCTACACCTATTTCAACGACCATTATAAAAGACCTTTTTCAGTTGAATTCAACCAATGCCTCGACATTAAGTCAGGATTGGCTAATCGATCGAGTTCAGCTTTATCAAGCAAAGAATAGCAAAGATACAACTTATGTCGTTTTCATGGATCAAAACGGAACACCAAAATTCTATGCAAAAGGGGATCTTTCTGTTTTTGATAAATATGACAAGAGCGTCAAGGATTCTAGTAATTGGCTAAGTTATACTAAGAAGCGACTGAAAGATCGAGAAGTTTATCTCCCTAACGAACCGATAAAAACGGTGTCAGTAGAAAGTCATTTATATTCGTTAGTTGGTTTCGATGCGTTTAAAACGATTTTGTTTAGCAATCCGCGTCAGGTTATTTATAGTGGAAACACTTATTCAGACGGGGTCAGTCAGCTTTCGAGCCATCAAAAACTAGTCATGCAATATTATACGGTCTCGAGCGGTTCAGGCTCAAACGGTGATCCGATCTTACAAAGTTATAAATTTATCAATGGACATAAAGGCTGGACCAATTCCTTTAACATTGATGACTATACAAGCTATCCGGCCAAAGGACAATCACAGGTTGTTTTCCGCCTTACCGAAAATGGGCTGCCGGTCTATTCTATGGACGCTTATCCGTATGATTATGAGTCTCAGATATCCCTTGTTTGGAATGAGGGGGAACTCATAAAGTTTGATCGGACCCTTATAACGGTTGGGGTGAGTTACAAACCTTCTTATCCAAAAGAAGTTACAACGCCTATGGATAGTATAGAGCTTTTGAAAAAAACGGGAGCTTTTAATTTATCGTCTATCTCTGATTTTAGATTGGGATATGAAATGACGCTTGACCAGGATGAAGCTTCCATTACTTATACACCTGGATGGTTCTTTAAGAAGGATGGTACCTGGTATTCGGTCACTGATTTTCTTAATAAATACAGTAATAGTATTGAAGAAGATAAAGGAGGAGGCACATGAATTGGAGTAAAACTAAAACCATTTTCATTATTTGCTTCCTCTTGCTCGATATTTTTCTAACTTACCAGTTGATTAGCCGTCAAAAAGGTGCACAGAATCAAGAGAACAGTACTCAAAGCTCATTTAGCCAGTATATTAAAAATAAGGATATTCAAATTAACACGACATTGCCAGATACGGTTGGAACGCTCACTTTTTTAAGTGGATCTTATCAGGATTTTGGCAACTCATCTAATAAAGCTCTATCAAAAGCCCTCAAAGCGCTTGCAGGGCCAGCGAAAAAACCTGTTCAGATGTTTACAACAGATACTCAGTCGACTGTCTTAAAAAGTACCTTTGTGAACAAAGTTTCAGTTCCGGAAACACAAACGGACCAACAAACCTTCTTAAATGAGTATGTTTACATGGGCGACCAATACCGGTTTTGGTCTTACGATAAAGATGAAAAGATTTATAAATTTATTCAAACCTATAATGGACATCCTGTTTTCTCCATAACGAACGGTCATTTGAATACCCTTGATATGACCCTCGATAAGTCAGGGAAGTATATAACGGGATACACCCAATCTTTTGTAAACATAAAAAAAGAGAAAAGTACAAAATTAGGTGTACAACCCATGGAGGCAATCCAACAGCTTTGGGAAAAAAATATGCTGTCTCCAATTAATAAGCCCGTTATTCAAGCAGTGGAATTAGGCTATATTAACATGAGTGAAAACAGCGACCAGTCACAGCCACAGCCCTTCGCGTATTTACCGGCTTGGTATATTGAGGTAAAGACAACCGCCACTCAAGACGTTAAACGTTATTTTGTGACAGCTATAACTGGACGGATTCAAACAATTGATGGAGGGGAGTAACGGCATGTCTATGAATTTTAGTGTGCTTGCTAGCGGCAGTACAGGGAATGCCGTCTATGTCGAGTATGGGGATAAGCGGCTGCTTGTTGACTGCGGCCTAAGCGGGAAGAAAATGGACGAGCTTTTTAAAGAGATAGACCGGTCACCTAAAGGGCTGGATGGCATATTGGTGTCCCATGAGCACAGTGACCATGTCAAAGGTTTGGGGATTTTTGCAAGGAGGCATCATCTGCCTATTTATGCGAATGAAGCGACATGGAAAGCAATGTCTTCATCGATTGGTGAAGTACCGGTTGAACAAAAATTTATTTTTAAAACGGGTCAGGTTCAATCATTTGGTCAGTTAGAAGTCGAGTCTTTTGGCGTCTCACATGATGCAGCTGAACCGATGTTCTTTGTTTTTCGCGGCGGAGGAAAACAGCTCACGTTAGTAACGGATTTAGGGTATGTTTCCGACCGAATAAAGGGAACGATACAGGGCTCTGATACGTACATTATCGAAGCCAACCATGATATTGAAATGCTGATGGCAGGCCGCTATCCGTGGAGTATTAAACGGCGGATATTAGGGGATTCCGGCCATATATCTAATGAAGATGCTGGATCAGCTCTATGTGAGGTGCTTGATAATCGCACGCAAAGCATTTATCTGGCCCATTTAAGTAAAGATAATAATATGAAAGAGCTCGCGCGCATGAGTGTCCAGCAGAGGCTTGAGCAAGAAGGCATTCGAATCGGTGAAACACTAGGAATCTATGATACAGATCCAGATCGACCTACCGCTTTAACGGCCGTCTGAAGAAGAAAACCAACATGACCAACCACCTTCAATTTTTGAAAACGGGTTGGTTTTTTGTTTAGAGTGGAATTATAAGTCTTAAGTTCCTTGAAATTGGGTAAAATGGTTGGGGAAGGTAGCGTTATAAGGATTATGAAATTTTTTACATAACAGTTAGCTCATTTTACACAAAAATTAAAGAAATTTTAATAAAGCTCCTATAAAATCAGATTTGTAAGTGATTTTGGCAGGGTGAAGGCAGAAGGCTTATAATAAATAAAATAAAAGTTGCTTTTTTGTGAGACAAAATGTTTGTTGGGACTAGAAACAGGGTATTTCTATAAAGACACTGTGAGCACCATTTTATGCGGCTTATAGTTTGAAAAATGTCCCATAATCTTTGATGTGTTGGAGCAGATGGGTATACTAAAAATGAATATTATAAGGCAGGTGGAAGAGTCATGGGATATTACGATAATAAGGATTATGACTATGAGGGACCTGAGAGACAAAATAGATCAGGTAGAAACAGACGAAGTGGCTGGTTTCTTTCAGGGCTGCTTGGAGCTTTAGTCGGAATTGTCGTCTTCTTTATTGCTTCACCCTACTTAGCAAGAAATGGCCTTTTGCCAAGCTATTCATCAACTAATCAGCAAAGTGCTGTTCAATCAACGAATACTCAAGGTACTCAGAATACAGAAAATGTGAGCTTAAATCTTAATGATTCGATTGTGCAAGCCGTTGACAAAGTTTCTCCAGCGGTTGTCGCCGTCATTAATATGCAGAGCGGAAGCAGCTTCATGGATAATTCGCTTCAGGAAGCAGGAGTTGGCTCTGGTATTATCTATAAGAAAGATGGTCAATATGCTTATGTCGTGACGAATAATCACGTGGTTTCAGGAGCGAAAAAGCTAGAGGTCCAATTTGATGACAATACAAAAGTGACCGCTAAGCTTCTCGGCGTCGATTCTCTTTATGATTTGGCTGTCTTGCGTATTCCTAGCAATAAGGTAACGACGGTCGCACAATTTGGTAATTCGGATACTCTTAAACGCGGTGAACCGGTGGTGGCAATTGGAAATCCACTTGGTTTCTCAGGATCCGTTACAGAAGGAATTGTAAGTGCGAATAACCGCACGATTGAACGAACCGTTACAACAAATGGCGGTCAAGTTCAATATAACGCAGAAGTCATTCAAACGGATGCAGCGATTAACCCTGGTAACAGCGGCGGTGCGCTAGTAAACGTCGAAGGTCAAGTCATTGGGATTAACTCAGAGAAGATTGCTGAAACAGACGTTGAGGGAATTGGATTTGCTATTCCAATCAATGTAGCAAGCACTGTTATTCATCAGCTTGAAACAACAGGTAAAGTCGAACGCCCATACATGGGAATCGGTTTACTCGATTTAAGCCAATTGTCATCGAGTGCTTACCAGCAATTAAATATTCCAAATACCGTAAAAGAAGGTCTTGTTATTTCTCAAATTAGCTCGAACTCGCCTGCATCCCAAGCCGGCTTGCAGGAAGGTGACGTCATCGTCGCCGTTAATGGTCATAAGATCCAAGACTATGTTGATTTCTCAACTTATCTCTATTCCGATCTTCAAGTTGGTCAGAAGGTATCCGTTGACTATTACCGCGATGGAGTTAAGAAGACCACATCACTTACATTAGGCGGAAAAACCTTCTCCTAATTCAATAAAAATAAAAGTCAAAGGCACGAGTCTAAAAAGGCTCGTGTCTTTTTGCGTGAAGAAGGTGAACTTTTCACAAGGCAGCACGAGCATATTCGAGGCTGCAAGTTCACTAAAGCTTTCGCTAGGACTTGGCGACAACGCCTGTTTGTGACCCAAAGATGTACAGAAGTCACATCATGAGTTCTTTAGGGCAACCCAAGTTTTTCGGGTAAGACCTAATTTAGATTTGAGGAGGCCACTGTCCCAATTAATTGGGGCAGGATTAGGAAAAAAGGGGCCATTTAAGTTAAAATGAGGATAAGATGTGGATAATAAAATGGGATAAGTAAAAAAAGAAAGGGTAACTAACGAGTCGAAAGGAATTGAAATAATGGAAGAGAGCTATTTTGTTTGTGAGGATCATGTCGATCTAGCCTTAGAAGCCGCGGCAGAGTCAACCCTGAGACCACCACTATTGGAGAAAGTCAGTCATACACAGAGTTTATCCACAGCCTGTGAATATTGCAAGAATAGAGCTGTATATGTGGTTACAAACACGTATTCCCATACAGAATGTTGATAAAAATTGTGGATATGTGGATAACTTCTGTGGAAAACTTGTTTATAGAAGGGGATAGCCTGTGAATATAACCATCCTAGCAGTCGGAAAGATTAAAGAAAAATACTTAAAACAAGGAATGGATGAATACATAAAAAGATTAGGGGCCTATGCCAAAATCAATATGGTGGAAGTGCCAGACGAACCCGCACCAGATTCAATGAGTGAGGCGGAAATTGAGCAGGTGAAAGCAGCAGAAGGAGAGAAGATCTTATCGAAGTTAAGTCCTGACCATTACTGCTTTGCGCTTGCCATCCAGGGCAAGCAACATACATCAGAGGCCTTTGCCTCTGAGATCGACCGGCTGGCAACCTATGGACAAAGTAAATTAGCCTTTATAATTGGCGGGTCCAATGGATTAAGCGACGCTGTTCTGAAACGGGCCGATGCGCATCTGTCCTTCTCCAAAATGACCTTCCCCCATCAACTCATGCGCCTCATTTTGCTTGAGCAGATTTACAGGGCGTTTCGGATTAACAGAGGGGAACCGTACCATAAGTAAATGAGGTTTTTGTCTATCCTCTTATCTTTTCAAAAAGAGAGAAACTGCAGTTTACACTTCCAATCGCAATTATATTAAATTAAAATGTATGGACAAGTCTATGAAAGAGGAGGTCGTTCAATGAAAGCACTTGTGTTTAATACTTTCGGGGGACCGGAAGTACTTGAATATGTTGAAATGGCGGATCCGGTTATCGGGCCTGATGAACTATTGATAAGGACGAAAGCCATTGGCTTGAACTTTGCAGATATTTATAGAAGAAAAGGGAACTATCATCTTGCTGGCAATGCTCCGTTTATTTTAGGTTATGAAGGGGCGGGAGTCGTTGAAAAGACGGGAGCTAATGTCCAAGGAATCAGCGTTGGGGACGCCATTGCATTTGCCGATGTCCCATATGCTAACGCAGAGCTAGTGGCTGTTCCGATTGAAAAGGCAATTCCTCTTCCTGAAACCATTTCATTTGAAGTGGCGGCTTCCGTTTTGTTGCAAGGATTGACTGCCCATTATTTAACGAAAGATAGCTATGCGGTTAAGGAAAATGATATCGTTCTGGTTCATGCAGCAGCTGGCGGCGTTGGACAACTGCTCGCCCAAATTGCCAAGCACCTTGGTGGGAGGGTCATTGGACTAACTTCCTCTATGGAGAAGGCATCCGTAGCTAAGAAAGCTGGAGCAGAACAGGTTTTCATGTACTCGGATGATTGGAAAAGAGAAGTGTTAGGGGGAACAAACGGAAAAGGGGTGGATGTAGTCTATGATTCAGTAGGTTCCACCCTCGAGGATAGTTTTGCAGCAACTTGCATTGGGGGAACGGTTGTATTTTTTGGAATGGCAGGGGGAAATCCTGCTCCAGTTGACCCAAGAATGTTGATGGATACGTCAAAGACTTTGACTGGCGGGGATCTTTGGAATGTCCTTACAACACACGAGGAACGGGTAACCCGTTCAGCCGAGTTATTCCGTTGGATAGAGCAGGGGAAAGTAAAGGTATCTGAGCCTACGATATTTGCACTGCGAGATGGCCGCGAAGCGCATCGTTTTCTAGAAAGTCGCAAAAGCACGGGAAAAATCTTATTAAGACCATAAAAAGATAAGCGAAGTTAGCGGAATGGAGACGTCTCCATCCCCTGGATAGAGAACCGTCCCATAAGATGCTCATTATTGATAGGGGTACAAAGACAATATATGGGGAGTATCCTTATCTCTTTGCCTATCCATTTGATTTATGAAATATGGAAATTAAAAGGGATTGAACGGATACTTTATTTCTAATTCCCGCATCTGGAATTGTGAGGGTTCGCTCTTATCGGGTGGGGGATCAAGTTAATCACCCGATCCTATAAAAATAGACGGAGAAATTTCCCCTATTTAGTAAATAGCATTGAAAAGAGCCAAAATAGACGGAGGAATTCCGGCTATTGACTCAAAAGAACGGTGAAAAGGGTAATTTTGCTTTGAATAGACGGAAAAACTCCCCTTATATCCCCCCGAAACGAGCTCTATTCTGTATCTAACCGGAAAATTTCCGCTTATTTTTACTATTGCTGGTTACTCAATTAAGGATAAGACTTCTTATTTAAAGGATAGGATTTGAGAAATCCAAAAGAACCCCATTTTGATGCGTTGCGGTGAATTGTACCATAAGTAAATGAAGTTTATAAAACAAATACTTGAAACGTTGATTTGAAAATGCTTTAAGTATTTTTCAAATTATAATTATCATGGTTTCCTCCCTTTTCTTGTGTAGGTGGAGGGCGACCGCCTTTATCAATTTCAATGATACGTGTATGTTTAAGGATATTCTATCGGATACATGCTGCAAGATATGAAGAAATAAAATAGAACATAAAAAGTTGGAAGACACAAAAAAGGGCAGTCCGCTTGGACAGGCCCCTTTCCTTTAATATGAAATTTCAAATAGAACACTTTATCATTACAATGGCTCATCGTTGCTTCAGAGGAGGATACCTAAAAAGAGGCGTCTCTCTATAATGGAAACTACGAGAATACCGCGATTTTACGTGCGATCGATTCTGTTAAACGAGAAGTTACTTTTGGAACCGCCCATTTGATAACCGGTGTTAACACCGCACCAGATATCCCTCCTGCATGAACTTCGATGGTACAAGTCATTGTGGTTTTACCATCTGCTTCTTCTGCGGTAAAGTTACCGCTTCCTGTAATATTATCTGTTAAACCTTTTAGTTCAAACCGAATATTTGAAGGCTCATTCCATGTCGTAACATCCACCTGCACTCGTATTGATTTTTTTATACCTTTCACACTGCCTGCAAATGTCCAAATAGATTGCTTGTCATTAATGATTTCATGTTCTTTATAGGCGGGCACGGTTGTTGCCCATTTCTCAAGATCACTTATATAATCCCAAACTGCTTGTGCATCTATTGGAATTTCTACTGTATGTGTTCCAGTTGCCATTATTATCCCCACTTCCACTATGTATGAATGGTAAACTTTTATTCCTCTAATTATGACATAAATAAACTAGACTTACATGACTAATATTCTATCGTTTTTCTAACAACGCATGTATGCTTTTCAAAAGAGGTTAAAAGAAGGTACAAGGAACGTTTATTGACAAGGTATTCTAATTAGAGGAAATGATAACATAGGGACTGTTCTTATGTTTAATTGATCATAAGAACGGTCCCTCTGCATTCTCAAGTTAACTAGCTTTTTTTATTGGATTTTCTCCAGATCTTCATAGTTTCGGCTTCTTGAATTAAGCTCTCTCGAAAATCGGGATGGGCAATGGAGATTAACAGCTCTGTACGTTCCCATGTGGAACGGCCGGCCAAATTAACTTTTCCGTATTCTGTCACAATATAGTGGGATTGGGATCTTGGTACGGTTACGATTTCACCTGCGTTTAGTGTTGGGACAATACGGGAATGGATCTCACCCTTTTTATCTTGATAAGTAGAGGTCAAACAAATAAACGCCTTTCCTCCCTCTGCGGCTGGCGCACCTGTCACATAATCCAGTTGGCCTCCTGTTCCGCTGATATGATGGATACCTGATGATTCTGAGGAAATCTGACCGAACAAGTCGACCTCTACGGCATTGTTAATTGCGACCATATTGTTCTGTTGCCGGATAATACTAGGGTCATTGACGTAGTTGACTGGATAGGAAGCAAGAAAGGGATTATCGTTTATCCAATCGTAAAGTTCTTGGGACCCGAGCGCAAAGGACCACACAGCCTTTCCACGGTTCAAAGTCTTTTTGCGATTGTTAAGTTTTCCGGCTTTATACATATCAAGATAGGCGTCCACAAGCATTTCTGTATGACAGCCTAAATCTTTTAAGTCGGATTGGGCGATTAATTCACCGACAGCAGAAGGCAGGGCACCGATACCAAGCTGAATGGTGGAGCCATCTACTAGCGTCTCTACGACCAGTGCGGCGATTTGCTGATTCACGTCATTGCTCGTCCCTCTTGGCAGCGTGGCAATGGGCGGATTTTTGCCCTCCACCACATAATCGACTTCGGAAATGTGAATACACTCTTCGAACCCGCCTAATGCTCTTGGGAGATTTTCATTGACTTCCAAAATAACTCTATCTGCCGCCTCAACAATGGCTTTCGTCGCAGAGTTAGTTAGTGAAAAATTAAAATAGCCATGTTGATCCATAGGCGTTACTTGAATCATAGCCACGTCTACATGTAGATGATTGCGGTAATAAAAGGGTTTATTGCGGTAGACCATTGGAATGAAGTCACATAACCCTTGTTTATAGAGGTCACGGTCCACTCCGCTGAAATGCCAGCTATTGTAATAAAAGGTTTCACGAAGGGGGTCAGCCTTGACCACTTCAGGGACTCTCATTAACAGCATTCCCCGGATATTGATAGTCGTTAGTTCCTCTTTTCTGGCGGCAAGAGCTTTATCGAGTTCAATGGGCATGGTCACCCCAAATCCGTAATCGACCCAGTTTCCCGACTTTACTAGTTTGACCGCTTCTTCAGCCGTTCTTAGCTTTGATTGGTATTCTGATCGTACATTCATCTCAACACCCTCCAAGGTTATGATTAAATTTTATTAAAAAAACACAACATAAATAATCAATAATTACAATAATTTATTACCAGATACTAATTGTAGATACTAATTGAATAGTAGCATCAAGAACGTTAATTGGCAAGATCGTATAAGGAGTTGGACTAGATTAGAATGTAAAAAGGCAAGAGCCTTAAAACGCACCGCAATTAAGCCCGCTGAACCGCCTCATATTGGAGGGTGATAAAGCTTTCTACTCGGTTTATCAAATGGTATTCTTAATATAACTAAACGTTTAAGTCTATTTTTCACGTGATGAAACCTTTCGTTTGGCGTTGACGCTGATAATATCTAGAACTTATGGATATTAATAGGGATAGGTTTTTTACGAAATGCGGGATCATGATAAAAAAATGTTGATAGGATGACAAGATGAAAAGAGAAGTGACATTAACGGTAAAAGGAAAGTTTGTAAATAAATATAAAAGCGGTTATCCGCTCTTATTTAAGGATGCCATCATGAATCTAAATGACGCAACGGAAGAAGGGAGCCTTCTCCGTCTCGTTGATGGGAAAAATCAATTCATCGCAAAAGGCTATTTTGGAAAACAAAATAAAGGTTACGGGTGGATTCTTAGTAAAAATGAAAATGAACCGATCGACCAAAAGTTCTTTTTAAATAAATTGAGAGAGGCGATCAATTTTAGATCGTCGTTTTATAATAGCCCGGATACGAATGCCTTCAGAGTCGTCAATGGTGAAGGCGATGGCCTAGGCGGTTTAACCATTGATTACTTTGATGGCTATTATTTAATTAACTGGTACAGCAAAGGCATTTACCACTTTCGGGAATTGATTATAAATGCTTTGAAAGAATTGGTGAGCTTTAAAGCGATTTATCAAAAGAAAAGATTCGATGTCAGCGGGAAATATATAGAAGAAGATGATTTTGTCGCGGGAGAAAGAGGGACCTTCCCAATTACTGTAAAAGAAAATGGCGTTAACTTTGCGGTTTATTTAAATGAAGGTGCGATGGTTGGCGTTTTCTTAGATCAAAGAGAGGTAAGAAAACGAATTCGGGATGTGTATGCAAAAGGAAAGAATGTACTCAATACGTTTTCCTATACAGGCGCTTTTTCAGTATTCGCAGCCTTAGGAGGCGCTATTAAAACAACAAGTGTCGATTTAGCCAATCGGAGCTTAAATAAGACCATTGAGCAATTTCGATTGAATGGGCTGAATGAAGACTCGCAGGCGATCATTGTTGAAGATGTGTTTAATTACTTTAAGTATGCGGTGAAAAAGCAGTTAACGTTTGATTTGGTTATTCTAGATCCGCCAAGCTTCGCAAGATCAAAGAAGATGGTATTCAGTGCTGAAAAGGACTACAAAAATCTTCTGAAGGAAGTTATTTCAATAACAGAAGATGACGGGATGATCGTTGCGTCCACCAATTGCAGTTCTTTTAATATGACTAAATTTAAAAGTTTCATTGATCAGGCCTTTAAAGAATCAAACAGGAATTATCAACTTGTTGAAGAATTTTCCTTGCCGAAGGACTTTAAAACAATAAAGGAATTTCCTGAGGGGCGTTATCTTAAGGTTGTTTTTATAAAGAAATTGCCATAAAAAGGGGCTTTTGCGGTTACGCAATGAATCGATAAGCCTCCTAGAGACAAAAGAGGAGTTGCCGCTAGTCGAAACGATTAGCGGTTTTTGTTATAGCCTCTATTATTGACAAAGAACAGAGATTAGCCGAAAATTGATAATGATAATCAATATCAATCTAATTAAAAAACAAGTGGAAGTGTAGAAAAACGCCTATGAAAAATATGGGTACCGCTTAAAGTTGCATCTAAAAGAATAGACCGTTTAATTGCCCAGGTAATTATGTTGCAGTTAATGACTTAAATTTTTAATAAAGGTTGGGATGACTTTGACTGATGAGCATTTATATGATGTCACGATTGTTGGCGGAGGTCCTGTCGGGTTATATGCTGCATTTTATAGTGGAATGCGGAAACTTAAAACAAAGGTTATCGACTATCTCCCTAAATTAGGCGGGAAGGTCTCCTTTTTCTATCCCCAGAAATGGATATTTGATATAGGTGGGATCCCTAGTGTTACAGGGGAGGATTTGAGTTTACAGTTAGAAGAACAAGCTAGAAGTGTTGAACCTACCATTATATTAGGCGAGCTAGTTAAACAAATTGACAAACAGGACGACCAATACTTTGTGCTAACAACTGAGAATGGAAACTTACACTATTCCAAAACAGTCATTTTGGCCATTGGTAGTGGTTATTTTATCATGAGAAAACATCATTTAGACGAAGGTAAAAAGGTTCAAAGGAACAATTTGCATTATTCTATTGATGAGATGGAAAGATTTCGTGGAAAGAAAGTGGTTGTATCCGGTTGGGGTGGAGGCGCTGTCAATTGGGCGACCCTATTATCAGAGTATGCGGAGCAAGTTTGGCTAATCAATGAGAAAAAGCAATTTACTGCTCATAAGCCAGATATAGAGAAACTGCTGGAGTCTACGGTTCAGGTAAAGACAAAATGTTCAATTGTTGACTTTATAGAAGGTGAGGGCGTTATTCAGTCGGTTTGTATAAAAGATTTAGAGAGTGGCCGGTTAGAGGAGGTACCAGTTGATGAGGTCGTCGTTAATCATGAAACCATTATTCAATTGGGTGGTGTGGATCAATGGGGTGTTCATCTAGAGAATGATAAGATTCCAGTAAATGCAGAAATGAAGACAAATATACCGGGATTATTCGCAGCGGGAGACATTGTGAACTATCCGAATAAAATTCCGTTAATAGCTTCGGGATTTGCAGAAGCCATGGCAGCTATTAATAGTGCAGCCTTGTATCTAGAGCCTTCAGCGCCTAAAATCTTGTATAGTACAGTCGTTCTCAGCAAAAAAAAGACTAAAAAATAAGGAACGGTTCCCCTCTTGCTGGAGCCATTTTTGAAAAGAGCGCCATATTTCGCTTCATAAGAAAAGGTTAATTGTAAGAGGCTTCGTAATTGTTCGCTATTCTCTAAAGTAGGTAATGGAGTAACAAAAATAAGCGGAGATTTTCCGGTTAGACAGCCGAATAGGGTTCGGTTCGGGGTAAATAAGCGGAGATTTTCCGTTTAAATAAGGTAAAAGGACTCCAATCCACGTTTTCTGGAGTCAATAGTCGGAATTCCTCCGTCTATTTAAGCTGTTTTCAGTGTCATTTTCTAAATAAGGGAAATTCCTCCGCTTATTTATCAAATCCGCGGTAGGGTCTAATAAGAAAGACAAAAGCTTGGGGAAAAACCCCAAGCTTTTGTCTTTTAATTAAAAGAGACTATCCTAAGAAGGGGTGACCTCCTCATTATGCTGAGGAGTCTAACCTTCTGAAAGGGGCAACTCTTTATGGATCGGCAGGCGGCTTAAGGGAGCGCACCGAGGCTTGCTTAGACCGCCTAATTATAGGGTTAAGCTAGCGTTGCTCTTTGACTAATTCTCTCTTTTCAATAAGGTCATATGATAGGCAAAGTGGCTTGCCGGATTTTGGATCTTGGATGATTTCAGCTTCAATGTTGAAAACATTCCTCAAATTTTCTGGGGTCATGACGTCAAAAGGTGTTCCGGCTTTAACGATAGAACCGCTGTTCATAGAAACCATGTAGTCCGAAAAGCGGGCGGCGTGGTTCAAATCGTGAATGACCATCACGATTGTTCGTTTCGCTTCCTTATTTAAGCGCTCAAGGAGTTTTAGGACCTCTAGCTGATGAGCGAGATCAAGATAAGTAGTCGGTTCATCGAGCAGTAATAAGTCGGTTTCCTGAGCAATAGCCATCGCAATCCAAGCGCGCTGCCGTTGTCCACCGGATAAGGTATCAATAGCATGATCACTGAAGGCATCCATGCCGGTGACTTCAAGTGCCCAGAGAATGACTTCTCGGTCTTTGTCTGTTAGCTTCCCATAACCTTTTTTATGTGGAGAACGCCCAAACGAAACTAATTCATAGACAGTGAGTCCATTAGGTGCACCGGGTGTTTGGGGGAGTATCGCCATTTTCTTAGCAATTTCCTTGGTAGGAATGGTATGAATGCTTTTTCCGCTTAGATAGATAGAGCCAGATTTTGCACGTTGAATTCGTGCCATTGTTTTTAATAAGGTCGATTTGCCGCAGCCATTAGGACCAATAATACAAGTAATTTCACCTTCAGGGATAGTTAGTGTCAAATTTTCAATGATGACTCGGTCATCATATCCTACTTGTAGGTGTTCCGTACTTAAGGTGACCACATGTATCTCTCCCTTTAATCAATTTTCATTAATAAATAGATAAAGTATGGGACGCTCAAAACAGAAACGACGATTCCAACAGGTATTTCAGTAGGCGATAGAATGTTCTGTCCAATTGTATCGGCCATTAGAAGAAGGAGTGCACCAAGTAATGAACTAATGGGTACTAGAAGCTCATGTTTGGGGCCAATGAGTCGACGAGCAATGTGAGGTGTTACTAGACCCAAGAAGGCAATGCCTCCACCTAAAGCCACGCAAAAACCAGCAAGCGCCACGGCCAAAATGAGCAAAATGCGTCGTTCTCTCTCAACACTTGTTCCTAATCCAACGGCTAGTTGATCACCTAGAGTGAGCACATTGAGACTATGAGACTTATAGATAACATAAGGTATGAGAATGATAATCCATGGTAATAAAGATAACACATACCACCAATTGTTGGCCCATATATCGCCTGTCAGCCATACGGTTGCTTTAGTAAAGTCTTCGGGTGCCATTTTTAATTGAAAGATCGTAATACCTGCTCCAAAGCCTGCATTTACACCAATTCCTACAAGGATAAGCCGAACCGGATTGATTCCTTTTTTCCAGGCTAAAACATAGATGAGAAAAGCAGCAATCAATGCCCCAAATAACGCAAATAGCGGCAATGTAAAAATGGTTAACAGATTTGTACTGGTCATGGTTTTATCAAAAAAGAACATAAAAAGAACAACCGCAAATCCAGCTCCAGAGTTGATCCCAAGAATTCCTGGATCAGCGAGTTCATTACCTGTCATCCCTTGCAGAATGGCTCCAGAAACAGCAAGGCCAGAACCAATGAGCAGTGCAAGTACAATCTCAGGAAGTCGAAAATCAAATAAAACAAGTTGATCTTTGGAGGTGCCCATTCCTATAAGTGTTTTTGCAACTTCTAGTGGGGAGATATGAATGACACCTAAATTCAAACTGATAAAAAACATGACTAAAATAAGAATAAGAAGAACGATAGCTGTTTTAGTAAATCGCTCTTTTTTATTATTGAGTTTTCTGGTCATTATAATCCCCTCTTTCCACTCATAACAAGGTATAGGAAGAAAGGGATACCTATGATTGCTGTTACGGCCCCGACAGGTGTTTCATAAGGGCTATTGACGATTCGCGCAACGAGATCAGATAGCACAAGCAAAAGACCACCAAGGACAGCTGAGGCAGGGATTAGCAGACGATAATCATAGCCTATGAGAATTCGAGCGATGTGAGGGATAACCAATCCGACAAACCCAACAGCGCCTGCGACCGATACCGCTGATCCTGTTAGAATAAGAACTACTATCGCTCCAATTATTTTTACATAGGTATTATTTTGCCCGAGACCTGTTGATACTTCATCCCCAAGACTTAATAGAGTCATAGAATGTGCAATAAATGCAACTAAGATTGTACAGATAATTCCAGCTGTGAAAAGGATATAAACGTTGGCCCATGTGGTTCCATCCAACCCACCTGCATACCAAAAGCTGATACTCTTCGCCACTTGTTTTTGTAAGGCAATAGCTGAAGAGATGGACCTTAATAATGTCCCAACCGCAACCCCCGCAAGTGTCAATTTCACAGGTGTGAGACCGCTTTTAGAAAAGGTTCCAATTGCAAAAACTAAAGCAACCCCCGCTGCTGCCCCGATAAAAGCAAATAGGGATAAGGTAACTTGAGTGGGACTATTGACAAATGCGAGTATCATGACGATGGCAAATGCAGCACCGTCTGTTACACCCATGAGGGATGGGGAGGAAAGCGGATTTTGTGTCAGTCCCTGCATGATCACTCCGGAAACGGCCAGAAACGCTCCAACTAAGATGGCTGCTAGTGTCCGAGGGATCCGTATCTGTCGAATCACTTCATGAGATGAAAGTGATGGATTAAACGAAAAAATGGCTTGCCACACTGTTCTAAGGTGGATGTCCGCCGCGCCATAAGCTACTGACAATCCAAACGCAAGAATCAAGGCAAGGAGACCTAGGACAATAACAACTAGACCGTTAATAGGATGGTTTCTGTTTTTTAAAGTGGATCCAGCTGCGATGCCATTTTTTTTGAAAATCATGTTCCTGATGACATCCTTTCAATAAGGCTATATTAAGAATACGCATTTTAGATAATCAGTAATAATAATCATTCTCAATTATTAAGTATAAACTTATCAATATCTTGATTCAACCTTTGAAGGCATTTATAATACCATTACTTTTAATAAAAGTTCCTAAATTCGTTCATTAATAACAGTATTAGTTATTGACACATTAAATGATAATGATTATCATTGTCATTATCAGAGATTAAAATAGACAGTGAGGAGTCGTAGTGATGCCATTTTTAAAGAAAAATTTATTGTTTATTAGTATGATTTGCTTGGTGATGTCTTTCTTGGCTGCTTGTGGAAGCAGCACGGGGTCGAAATCAGATCGTTCTTCTTCGTCTAATGAAAAGGGTACTTCAACAGAACAGACATTAACCGATGCGAACGGGAAAGTGACACTTCCTACAAATCCGAAGAGAATTATTGCCCCTTACCTAGAAGATTCTCTTACTGCATTAGGCGTTAAGCCTGTTGCACAATGGTCAATTGGGGATACCGTTCAAAACTATTTACAGAGTGATTTAAAGGGTGTTCCTAAAATTGGTTGGAATTTGCCTTTAGAACAAGTAATGAAATATAACCCTGACTTAATCATCGTCAGTTCTCCTGGTACGATTCAAAGCGGTCAGTTGGGCGACTATCAAAAAATTGCCCCCGTTTATGTGTTCAAAGATGCTACATATGCCGATTGGCGTCAACAATTATTAACGATGGGCAATATCCTTGGAAAAGAAGATAAGGCTAAGAAAGCTATTTCGGATTATGACAAAAAGGCCGCTTCTGATAAAGCTAAAATTAAGAAGGCTATAGGAGATCAAACAGCCGCTGTCATTTGGGTTAGTGGCGGAAAGTATTACTTATTTGAACAAGATCGATTTAGTGCGAAAGTGCTTTACGAAGATTTGGGAGTTAAGGCTCCTAAAATGGTAGCAAGTCTTTCAAAGGCTAAAACTCAATGGAATCCTATTTCTTTGGAAAAATTATCGGAGCTAGATGCTGATCATATTTTCCTTGTTGGACCAAAAGGAGACGCAGGATTCTCAGCTCTAGATAGCAGCAGTGTCTGGAACAACTTACCAGCAGTCAAAGCAGGGCATGTCTATACCTATAATGATCCAAGCAACTGGACAGTCAATGGGATCATTGCTTCTGAGAAGACAATGGATGACGTGACAAGTGCTTTAACTAAGTAATAAGATAAACAAGAGTATTAGGGACTCATCCCTAAGTTCCATTTCGGTGGAGAAACCTATTCTTAACCAAGAGACCCAATCACTTGTGATTGGGTCTCTTATTATCCTCAATGAGTCAGCAACATCGCAACCTAAAAAGTTAAAGCAGGTCATTGAGTAACCAGAAATAGGCGGAGGATTTCCGGTTAAACAGCAGAATCGAGCTTGGGAGCGGGAATATAAGCGGAATTTTTCCAGTTAACCAGGGCGAAATGACTCCGATCCACTTTTTCTGGAGTCCATAGCCGGAATTTCTTCTTCTATTTTAGCTGTTTTCAGTGCGATCTCCTAATTAAGAGAACTATCTCCGCTTAATTTTAATATCCGCTTAAGGGTTCAATCCATTGAATGGAGGTCAGACGATTAACCCGAGAAGGCCCTGTTTAGTGTTCTACTATATTCCGCTTCTAATTCCTTTAGTGTTAATTCGAACAGGTGTCTATGGTTTACTTTATATATATTTGACTCAATGAGTTGTTTAATAAGTTGTTGTCGCCTTTTTTCAATTGATTCCCGAAATAGACTATCCACATTTATTAGCCCCTTTAAATTTATTTGACGTAAAAACGTGCTTCCCATGCGTGAAGTTAAAATCATCTATGTATTGATGCGAGTCAGCTAAGATTTAAGTCGAAAGCCCCTACTCTTATCTTTAACCAAACTTTTACAGTTAAACAAAACAAATTATCATTTCAGCAGAAAACACGACATTTATCATTGTCAGCTGTGATAGGTAACTAAGTTGGCTTTATTTAATTCACTACTTTAATAAGGATTTGGATCACCTCTCCCCCCCTCTTGTTTAATTGATAATGATTATCATTATCGCTCTATGCAATTATATATTCAATTTTTTTCTGAGTCAATGCAATAAGAGAGGACCAAGTGCAAAACAAAAAAGCTGTCCTCAAAATTCCAACCTAAATGGGTAAGAATTAAGGACAACTTTCATTTTTAAAGTTAGCTCTGTTAATGTTCAATACTGAAAGTTTATTTTCGTCTGTAATTTAAGGATTTAGGAGACAGCAGAGTTATTTGCAGGCTTGGATGACTGAACCTTTAACCAAAATGCCTGAAGACAGAATAAAGCGATTGCGGATAAAATAACCGCCGCTATCATAAATCCAAATCCAAAATTAAAGGAATCGGTGGCTGAAACGATTCCCCCGATTATTATTGGGGCAATAAATCCTCCAATTTGTCCTCCAAAATTAACAAATCCAGAGAACGTCCCACGCAATTGATCTGGTAGTAAATCTAATGCCACACTCCAAAATGGGCCAAATCCCCCATAGAGGAAAAAGGCAGCTGCGCTTAGTCCAAATAGGCTTCCACTGACTGTTTTTGCCGAAAAAGAGATATAAAGACATAATCCTGCCAACAAATAACTGATTGCGATCATACTCGCACGATAACGATTAAGGAATCGATTACCTAAGAATCCTACAATAACGAGTCCAAGGAATCCAAACCAATAGGGTAAGGAAGCATCCATTCCTAATTGACTTAAGGTAATATGGCGAGCTTCACTTAGATAAGATGGCATCCAACCAAGGAATCCCCAGAATGCAATATTAAAGAATAAGTACGCGACAAAAGCTAACCAGATCGCTGGATGTGCCATAATATCAGACCAAGACGCACGGAGGCCTTTCCTATTGGTAATCTCTGTGTGAACAACCCCTTCAGTTGGTTTATTCGGAATAAACCAACCAATTAGAATGGCCATAATTAGGCCTGGAATAATAAATAAATAGAACATAGAATGCCAGCCGACTGATTTTAATAACCATGCGGCAACCGGTGCAACAACAGCAGGCCCTAGAGCAAGGGATGTTAAAAACAGACCATTTGCTGAGGAACGTTCATGAGATGGGAAGAAGTCCCCAACTAATTTAAATTGAGCACCGTTCTCAAGTCCCTCGCCAACACCAAATAGAACCCGTGAAACAATTAAAAATCCTAACGACATCGCCATACCGGTCATACCAGTGAAAATGGACCACCAGATTAAGGCGATGACAAGCAGTCTCTTTGCTCCAAATTTATCTGCAAGAATGCCGCCTGGGATTTGCAGAATAGCATAACCGAATGTAAAGGCAGATAGAACCACACCAAAGCCTGCCGGACTAATGTGCAACTCTTTTTGGATGGTTGGACCTGCGACTGATATATTAATACGATCCAGATAGGCCACAAACATCATCAGCCAAATTAATAACAACATGATCCACTTTTTGTTCATGAAGAAGCCTCCTAATTAGAATAAATATTATGAATAACTAATTAATTCAATATAAAATTGCCGTTTCCCTTCTTTTGGAAAGATAATTAAAAAAATTTCCAAATAGTGCAACGCATCATGGATAGTTAGGAGGGGTTTCCTAACTTCATCACTATTAAGATTAATAGTGTAGACAATTAAACATTTAATCCAACTAGGACCTGACCTTTTAAATTTAGTACAAGCGGATGAAAAATATAACTTGTATAATTAGTGTTATTAAGTGGCGAGGTGGGTTTTAATATGACATTACAGCAATTGAAGTACGTCATTGAAGTGGCTAGAAGCCGCTCAATAAGTAAAGCGGCAAAAAACCTATTTATTAGTCAGCCCAGCCTTTCAAACGCTTTGAAAGAGTTGGAAAAAGAAGTTGGGATTCGGATTTTCTCACGGACGAATAAAGGAATTGTGCTGACAACAGAAGGTTCGGAGTTTCTAGGTTATGCCAGGCAAGTGGTCGAACAGGTTGAACTTCTTGAAAATAGGTACACCTTGACACAAACGACGCAACAGCAATTTTCTGTTTCTGCCCAACATTATGCCTTTGCGGTCAGTGCTTTTGTCCGTTTGTTAAAAAATTTTGAGCGTGAGGAATACGAATTTACGCTGCGAGAAACCAAAACCTATGAAATTATTGAGGATGTTAAGAGCCTTCGCAGTGAAGTTGGGATTTTATATATAAATGAGTTTAATAAAAAGGTAATTAATAAATTTCTAAGAGAAGGGAATTTAGTTTTCCACGAGTTATTTGAGGCTAATCCGCATGTTTTCGTTAGTTCCCGAAACCCTCTTGCATTAAGGAAGTATGTGACATTAGATGACTTACACCCGTACCCCTATCTTTCTTTTGAACAAGGTGATTTTAATTCCTTTTATTTTTCTGAAGAGATCTTGAGCACCCTCTCCCGCCCCAAAAATATAAGGGTTAGTGATCGGGCAACATTATTTAACCTGCTTATTGGTCTAAACGGCTATACCATATCGACAGGTGTCATTAACTATGAATTAAACAGTGATATCGTTGCTGTTCCTTTGCAGGTGGATGAAAAAATGATAGTGGGTTATATCACTCATAAAAGTGTCACAAATAGCCATTTGGCCAATGTTTATATTGACTATTTAAAAGAAACGATTGCTGAAGAACAGGGCTCGGATATAGTTTAAGGCTATACCAAGATATAGATTTTATGTGTTATCCTATGTCGCTTTCCCCATGCTACACTTACCTTAAAGTTAAGACGGAGGGTCATATAAGGGCTGCTTTCCAGTTGATGAAATTTAAAAAGGCCAGGAGAAATTCGTCGCCTCTTATAGTCCCGAAAATTATTTGAAAAGGGGAGATTTAAATGGGAACTAAGAAAATACCTTTCCGTGCCGATCATGTGGGGAGTTTATTGCGTCCACAAGTGATTCATCAGGCAAGGAAAGATGTCCAAGAAGGCAGACTTAGTGCTGAGGCATTGCGTGAAATTGAAACAACTGAAATCAAACGCATTGTTGATAAACAAATAGAAGTTGGGTTAGAGGCCGTTACGGATGGAGAATTCAGACGTCGTTTCTGGCATACCGATTTTTTGGAGCATCTAAATGGTGTGGAGGGGTTTGTTCCTGATAAAGGCTATGCCTTTAGAAAAGGGGAGACTGAGCGTTATGACATTCGTGTGAGCGGAAAAGTTTCTTTTAATCCAGACCATCCATTTATTAAAGACTTTATCGAATTTCAGAAAATAGTGGCAGGCCGAGCTGTAGCCAAACAAACGATTCCAAGCCCTAACCAATTGTTTAATAAAGGGGTTCGTAATAAAGCAATTTATCCAGACATTGAGGCTTATGCGGATGATGTGATCCAAACGTATCGAGATGTCGTTCAGGCCTTTTATAAGGCAGGATGTCGTTACCTTCAGTTTGATGATGTGTACATCGCCGGGCTTTCGGCACCCGATATCCCATTTAATGATGGTGATGTGACACGCGACACTCTCATTCAATTGGCTTTACGAGTTGTAAATGAAGTTCTGAAGGATAAGCCGGAAGATCTTTACGTGACCACACACCTATGCCGAGGTAATTATCGATCCGATTGGGCATTTTCAGGAAGTTACGATCTAATTGCTCCGACACTTTTTGCTAAAGAACAGGTAGATGGCTTCTTCCTCGAGTATGATGACGAGCGTTCAGGTGATTTTAACCCGCTGTCTTACATTCCTGAAGGCGGTCCTCGCGTTGTGCTTGGACTAATCACTTCAAAATTTGGTGAACTAGAAGATAAAGAAGTGATAAGGGCGCGAATTAAAGAGGCTTCTGAAAAGATACCGTTCGAGCAAATATGTTTAAGTCCGCAATGTGGATTTGCTTCCACACATCATGGAAATGAATTAACCGAGGATCAGCAATGGGAAAAGCTCCGTTTTATTGTTGAGTTATCAAAAGAATTATGGGGCACTAAAGTCAGTACGAATTAACTATTTCAGTAAGGCAGCGGTTGCTCCCGCTGCCCTTTTATATGGTTGAAGAGGAGGATTATTAGCTTTAAATAAAAAATTAGTTTTTCCCCTTTAGCGTGTATCTGTATCTGTAAAAGAATATATACTCAATAAGGCATGTTTCATAAAAAAGACATGCCTTATTTTACGAATTTTAAACCATGTTCAAAGAAAGCTGATAAAGGGATGACCCATAGATAGAGGAGGTACTATAATGGGATAGCTTTCTAGGACAGGATGCCTAAGCTAGTTCTTCAATAAGTTATAAAGCTAGTGAATGAATAAACTTAGAATTAATACAATAATTAAACCAACCACTGAGTTTGTCAGTTCGGATAAGCCCCAAGTCTTGAATGTGTCTTTAAGGGATAAACCGAACGTCTCTTTATATAACCAAAAAGCTGCATCATTAACATGAGTAATCGTATTACTGGCAGATGCCGTAGCTAATACCATGAGTTCCGGGCTAACATGGAAGGTTGGAATTAATGGTCCGACGATGCCTGCTGCCGTAATGGCGGAAACAGTGCCGGCACCGGTTGCTAATCTTAAGATTACGGTAATGATCCATGCAAGAATAAATGGGGAAATAGAAGAATGCTTCATTAATTCTGCTATGTAAGTACCTATACTGGTATCACCAATGATCTGTTTAAAAGCCCCGCCTGCACCAATGATAAACACAATCAGTGTAACAGAAGAAATGGCAGATGAAAATGAATCCATAATATCAGTCATTGATTTGTTACGACCGATACCAAAAGCGACTATAGCAACAAGGACTGCGATTAACATACTAATAATTTCATTTCCAAAGAAATTGATAATTTGATAGGCCACAGTTGCTTTCTCTATCCAAATATTTAAAATCGTTGCTGCAGTAATGATAATGGCTGGAATTAAAGGCACTAACACACTGATGCCAAAGCTCGGCATCTCCTCTTCAGTAAAGGATTTAGGTTTTGATAACAGAGTTGGAATTGGTATCTTGTCCAATCCTTTTAATAATTTTGGAAGAAGAATTCCGGAGCAAAGGATGGTAGGAACCGCAACGATAATTCCTAGAATATACGTCATGCCTATGTTTGCATGATACGCCTGTACTAAAGCGGTTGCGCCAGGTTGTGGTGGAAATAAGCTGTGTGCAGTTGTGGTGGCAGCGATCATAGACATGGCTAAAGGTAAAAAGGGAATTTCAGCCTCGATAGCGATACTTATAATTAATGGTGCTAAGGTAATAAAGGCCACTTCATAAAACATGGCGATACCGAAAATGAATCCGGTAATTATAATGGCCCATTTCACATTTTTCTTTCCAAACTTTTGAATTAATGTTTGAGCAACCCGTTGAGCGGCTCCAGAATCAGTCATGAGTTTTCCGATAACCACCCCAAAAGCTACAACGAGTCCTAAACTGCCAAGTGTTGAACCAAATCCATTCTGAATGGAGACAACTAATTTGTCGAGAGGTTCTTTTTCTAGTAATCCAAGCACAATTGCGGATATGAGCAATGCCAACATACTATTAACTTTAAATTTCATATTAAAATTAACAATATAGCAACTCCAACCGCTAACCATAGTAAAGGCATGTTGGGCCCCCCTAATAAAATTTTTTTAATCTCCAAGTTGGTATATAATAGTTTATTTTGATCCAGCATTCATATGACTGATAATAGAAATCTGTATAAAGCACTTTCCGTACATCATAGTCTTAGGAAATAAAAGAATAATGTTTTTCCTTTAGCTTTAAAGAGGTTAAGGTAAGTATGGAAAAAATAAAAGGATAAGAAACTAGTAATAAAAGGAGAATTGGAATTAATTATTCAAATATATTGACGTAAAAGATTGATATTGGTATTGGTATTTTTTCTTATTAAAACGGTGATTGATGGGATTTAAAAGGCTCTGTCGACTTTTTTAACAAGATAAAAGGAAGTAAAGGAAATTAACTTGTTTGTTCCATCAATAATGGATTAGTTTCAATAAATGTTGTTTTAGAAGACATGTATAATAAAAACGGAAATTATAACAAAAAGCTAAGCCCTTTTTTTAAAAAAAGCTCTGTTAATGTCCACTGTTCACTGTTGCTATTTAATTAGGAGAAAAAGCTCGCGGATTGCCAGTAGAAAGTGGGCCTGTTTTCGCCTGTATTAAAAGTTAATTACTTTTACTTATAATCAACACCTTTCTTTAACAGAACCATAATAAAAGGGATAAAAACAAGTAAGGTCCTCAAAAATCGATTAAAAAAAGTTGGTTCAAAAGCGAAAAAAATATAATAAATACTTGTAATTTTAATTTGAAAGCGCTATACTCCAAATAAAGTTGTAATAAAAGAACATTTATTGTTTTAAAGAAGGGGTTGCAATGGTGGGGGAGCTAAAAGTAGATAAAACGAATTCAGGCATCATAAATCGGGTATTAACAACCAATCTTGATGATTTTATTGAGATTGCGAAGGCACTTTCCACAGATATAAGAGTAAATATTTTTAAGCAGTTGATTAAAGGTAGTATGAATGTCAACGAAATATCAGAGATGTTTGAAATTCCACCCTCTACTGCGGCTGTAAATATTAAGAAATTAGAAGAAGCCAAATTAATTAAAACCGAGTTAATACCTGGTACTCGTGGGACACAAAAAGTTTGTGCTGCTGTTTACAGTCGAATCATTGTTGAAATGGAAGAGGGCTTAGAGTCAAAGAATAATGAAAACTTTGTTCTTACCCCAATGCCAATTGGCCACTTTTTTGACTCTAAAGTTGCACCGACTTGCGGTCTTTTAAATGAGGAAGGAATTATTGGTGAATTTGATGACCCAGGTTCCTTTTTTGACCCTAACCGTGTAAGCGCTAAATTAATTTGGTTTTGTAAGGGGTTTGTTGAGTACCGTTTTCCTAAACAAGCACCACATGGTACGACAATCACCAATTTGGAATTTACAATGGAGATTTGTTCCGAAGCGCCTTTACACAATTTAAATTGGCCTTCAGATATAACCATGTGGATCAATGGGGTTGAAATTGGAACATGGACCAGTCCTGGAGACTTTGGGGGAGAACGCGGGGTATTAACACCATCATGGTGGGGAACAGAAAACAGTCAATTTGGCTTGTTAAAAACATGGCGTGTAAATAATGAGGGTACTTTCATCGATGGAAGGAAGATTTCAAACTGCCAATTAAAAGATTTAAATCTTTTATCGCAATCCTATATAAGTATGAGAATTGGGTTAAAAGAGGATGCCCTTAATAATGGGGGAATTAATTTATTTGGCAAAGGGTTTGGAAACTATGATACCGACATTGTAATGAGACTCGACTATATTCAAAACTAATATTTGAGGGGGGTGATGTAAATAAAAAAAGGCCTAATCTGGTTTTTAGCATTTCTAGTTATATGCGGTGCAGGGGTGACGGCTATCGAACTTCATAAAAAGGGATTTGCAAGTAAGACAATTACTTATACTAACCCAGTTGGTGGTATAACAAATATTGGAGACCCTTTTATTCTTAAAGCTCAGAATAAGTATTATTTATATGCAACCTCTGACCCTTCTGAGGGATTTAGGGTTTGGGAATCTTCAAACTTAGTTGATTGGAGTTTACAAGAAAATTTAGCTTACGATAATCTTGATCAATCAAAAATATGGGCAAAAGGTGATTTTTGGGCTCCTGAGGTAGTTAAACATAATAATCAATATTATATGGTTTACAGTGCACGAAACGAGGGTGGGCATTTGCAGATTTCTATTGCGACGAGTAAAAATCCTCTTGGTCCATTTAAAGACCTAAGTACTGAGATTATTAAAGGAGAAGGTTCCTATATAGATGGAGATATCTTCATTAATTCAGACGGAACACCCTATCTTTATTATGTAAAGGATTGTTCTGAAAATATAATCGATGGAAACCATGTAAGCCAGATCTATGCTCAGAAAATGAATGACAATTTGACAAAAGTATTGGGGGAGCCCAAATTGTTATTACAACCGGACCAAGATTGGGAAGGCTTAAATGGGGATTATCAGTGGAATGAAGGGCCTTATATGCTCAAGCATGACAATAAATATTATTTGATGTATTCGGCAAATTATTTTGCAAGTTCAGATTATGCGATCGGTTATGCTGTGTCTGACAGTCCAATGGGGCCGTTTAAGAAAGCAGAGGAAAATCCAATCCTTAAAAAGGACCTTAAACACGGGATATCTGGACCGGGGCATAATAGCGTAACAGTTGGACCGGATGGAAAAACACTTTATATTGTTTACCATACTCATACCGATCCTAATAACCCAAGTGGTGATCGCCAATTAAATATTGATCGGCTTTATTTTGATTATGGTA
This sequence comes from Pullulanibacillus sp. KACC 23026, assembly GCF_029094525.1. Lineage (NCBI taxonomy): Bacteria > Bacillati > Bacillota > Bacilli > Caryophanales > Sporolactobacillaceae > Pullulanibacillus > Pullulanibacillus sp. KACC 23026. The sequence continues at coordinate 63,683 of NZ_CP119107.1, forward strand.
AATTGAAAGTTGATGGACCAACTTATTCCCCGCAAAAAATAGTTATTAAATAAATTTAGATTGAAAAAAGTGAATCTTTTATGGAGGGTCAATTATATGAAAAAATGGTTTTCCTCTTTAGCATTATTACTTACTCTTTGTCTTGCGCTTGCAGGTTGTGGAAGTAACAATTCTTCAAATGGTAGTTCTAAAAGCAACAGTGGTGATGATGGAAATAAGGTCATTACTTTGTGGAGCAGTACGACTGGACCAGATGGTCAAAAAATACAAAAAACTATTGATCAATACAATGCTACTAACCCAGAATATAAAGTTAAACTTGTTACTATGCAAGGAACCACTTTTAATAGCAAGCTTGCATCAGTTACACGTTCTGGGCAAGGTGTGCCTGACTTAGCTCTAATTGCTTCTGAAAGCGTTTCTGCTTATCAGAGTCAAGGAATGCTAGAACCTTGGGATCAATATATTAAGGGAACTAAAGTGACTGCATCAAATTATTTAAAAGAAGCTTGGAATGTTGGAACTATTGGCGGTCAACAATATGGATTACCTTCAACTATGGGAACTTGGGTTATGTATTATAATCCTGATTTAGTTAATAAGTACTGCCCAGGCGCTGTAACTAATGGAGTTGTGACTTATAGTTCTATTGAAAAGTGTGGAGCAACAGCTAAAAATGATGGTATTTATTCTTACGGAAACGCGTGGGGAATGCAGAACTTTAATAACCTTTACTTACAGATGGGTGGACATTTCTCAGCTAATGGCAAGCCAACTATTGATACTCCAACAGCAGTTAAAACGATGCAAGAATTTAAAAAAATATATGATGAAGGGTATATGCCTAAAAAAGATGAAAATGCTGACCAATTATTTGAGCAAGGAAAAATTATATTTTTGCCTGAAGGTACTTGGATGTTAAGCGAATTTCAAAAGATTAAAGGCTTTAAGCCAGTTGAAACCTTTACACCTCAGTGGGATGCTTCCCATATTGTTCAAGCAAGCGGTGCTGACCAATTTGTTATGTTCAAGAGTAACGCAAGAACAGATGTAAAAGCAAAAGCTGAAGTTAAATTTATTCAGTGGTTGCAAGGCAACCAACTGACATGGGTTAAATCAGGAGCAAATCCTACTGCTTTAGCTATGTTAAACAACCCTGATTATACGAAGATGCCACAATCTTTCTTAATTAAAGATTCAAGTGCTCGCAATGCTATTAAAATAATTACAGATCCTGGTGCTTCTTATTCCTTTAGCGGAATTGACGGTGCATTTTGGGATATGGTCGACGGGAAAGCAGGTATCAATTCTAAACTAAAAGAAGTTCAACAGACTGTTAATTCTCAGATGGGGCAATAAAAAGGTGAAAAAGGAGGAAGTTCGTTTCCTCCTTTTCTCACTTTTAGTTTAAGAAAATTGAGGTGAGAGCAATGCCACACTCGCATACTGAAGTAGAAGAAAAAATTCAATATAAACCTAAGCAGTCAAAGAAGTTTAAATTAAATTTTTGGCCAGCTCTATTTGTGGGACCACATTTAATTATTTTTATTATCTTCTTTCTTATCCCTTCATTATATGGAATATATATAGCTTTTACAAAATGGAACCTGTTCACCAATCCACAATTTGTCGGATTCCAGAATTTCCATACAATTTTATTTGATAGTCAATCCAGTTTTTTTTCACAGTTTCGTAATGGATTAAAAAACACCTTTATATTTGTAGTGTTCTCTGTACCATTCTGTGTAATTGTTCCTCTATTAATGGCTACAGGGTTATCAGCTAAACCAAAGTTGCATCGCTTGTTTCAATCTATTTTTTATTTGCCCTCTCTTTTCGCGATTTCAGCGGTTATGATTATTTGGCAGTTTTTACTAAGTTTGTCTTATGGACCATTAAAAAACTATTTCCACTTCAATACGGATGTTTTAAATAATCAACCCTATGCTTGGATTGCAATTATTTTAGTCACAATTTGGTGGTCTATTGGGGGTAATATGGTTATTTATTTAGCTGCAATAAACGGAGTATCCAGGGAATTGTTGGAAGCGGCAGATCTAGATGGGGCAGGTTTATTTACCAAGTTCTTTAAAATAACGTTACCAGGTATTCGATACCAAATTTTATTTACAACGGTAATGACAACAATTGCTCAATTCAATATTTATGGGCAGCCACTAATGTTAACTGGTGGTGGACCTAACGAATCAACTAAAGTGTTATTAATGTACATTCAGGGAAATGCGTTTGGTCAGGGGGTTTCAATTGCAGGTATGTCCTCTGCGATGGCGGTTCTTTTAGGAATCTGCATTATGATCGTGTCAGCTTTCCAATTTATTATATTAAGAGATCGAGATTGAGGGTGAAGAACATGAAACAACAAACAACAGTTAAAATCGTGGCATTTATCCTTTTGTTAATTACTGCACTCTTTTGGATAACGCCTTTGATTTGGGCCTTCTTCACATCATTTAAATCAAATCAGGAAATTCAATCTATTGGTTTTAGTTTTCTTCCAATCCATTGGACAATCGGCAATTACAAGCAACTCCTTTTTAATAATTCTTCTGATCCTATTTTAAGATGGTTTCTAAATTCATTAATTATCTCAATTAGTAATACAGCATTAGTCTTAGTCGTTTGTTCGCTAGCTGCTTATGGGTATACGCGATTGACTTTTAAAGGGAGAGACTTGCTATTTACGATTCTATTAGGCTCTATGATGTTCCCAAGTGTTGTGAATATCATCCCGTTATATAGAGTTATGCAGACTTTTGGCTGGGTAAATAATTATTTAGCGGTTATTGTGCCTGGCGCCGCAAGTGTGTTTAATGTTTTCCTAGTCCGACAATTTGCCCTAGGAATCCCTAAAGCACTTGATGAATCCGCAAAAGTGGATGGAGCCAATGAGTTTCAGATTTTCTTTCGTATTATTTTGCCTCTATTAAAACCAGTCTTAACAGTTGTTGCTTTATTTAGTTTTACAGGTTCTTGGAATGACTTCCTGTGGCCATCTATTATTCTTAATAACGTTAATAGAATGCCAATTACCCCTGGGTTGCAATTATTACAGGGTCAGTATTTAACTTACCCAGGATTGGGAACAGCTGGTGCATTGATTGCTTTAATTCCATCTTTATTATTATATATCTTTGCTCAGAAGTATTTTATGCAATCCATGACCCTAACTGCTGGAGTTAAGGAATAGTAAAGTGAGGGAATAAAATGAAACGGACTTTTGAACGAACTGCAATCTATATTGCTTGCATTTGGCAGTTGGTTACGGGGAGCATAACGTTATTTTTCTATTCCTATCACCTCAAGGCTGAAGGTGATAACATGACCAATTTGTCTCCTCTTGAATCGGCAAGCGTTCATTCGGTTTTTAGCAATCTTTATACTTTTACAATTACCTATGGTTTATTTTTCATTGTCTTAGCTATTGTGAATTGTTTATTGACCCGCAGTACTGTTAAAGATCAATCCATTCAATTTAAAATGCCTACCTTTTGGTTGATCTTAGCGGTTATCTATTATTTTTTATCAGATTTTATAAGCGTATTTTTATTCTTGGCAGCAGGTATTATTGCATTTTCTAAAAATAAGCCTACAAAAAATTATTTCGATTTACAGACAGATTAGGTTTCTACACAAGAAAAAAGTGACATCCGAGAAAAAAGGAGTGGAGAAATATGTACCGTCAAGAATATCCTAGACCACAATTTGTGAGAGAACAATGGTTAAACCTAAACGGAGTATGGAGTTTTTCGTTTGACGATGAAAACGTAGGGACCAAAAATAAATGGTTTGACAGCAAAATTTGTTTTGATAATGAAATCAATGTTCCTTTTGCTTATCAAACTAAAATAAGTGGAATTCATGATCCATCTTTTCATGATCATGTATGGTATAAAAAGACCTTCTCACTTAATAAGGATTGGTCCAATCAAAGAATAATATTGCATTTCGGTGCAGTAGATTATAGAGCATGGGTATATGTAAATGGAAAATATGTTGGATTCCATGAAGGTGGACATACCGCATTTTCATTTGACATAACCGAGTATTTAACATGGGGTGAGGAAACAGTTGCACTCCATGTTGAGGATCCCTCAACTGATGAGACCATACCAAGAGGGAAGCAGTTTTGGCAGGAGGAATCAGATGCCATCTGGTATACCCGTACAACAGGGATTTGGCAAACGGTTTGGATTGAGCCTGTCAATTCTAATCACTTATCAAGTTTACGCTTAACTCCGGACGTTGATCAAGGAAATATTAATCTTGAATTTGAAGTATCTGGGGACCATCAAGATACGATGGTTGAGGTTGAAATTAAATTCAAAAATCAACTTGTTGTTAAAGATATGATTCTAGTTATAGAAAATTATAATGCAAGATCGATAAACCTATACAATCAATATATTTTTCGAACTGGCTTTCACCATGAAGGTTGGAATTGGTCACCAGAGAATCCAAATTTATTTGATATCAAATTAACATTAAAGAACTCTAGGGAAATACTGGATGAGGTCCAATCCTATTTTGGAATGAGAAAAATTCATACAGAGAATGGAATGGTGTATCTTAATAACAAACCTTATTATCAAAAATTAGTTTTGGACCAAGGCTACTGGCCAGACGGTTTATTGACTGCTCCGTCAGATGAAGATTTTAAGAAAGATATTATTCTTTCTCGTGAAATGGGCTTTAATGGCTGCCGAAAGCACCAAAAAGTTGAGGACCCTCGATTTTTATATTGGGCGGACAAATTAGGGTATTTAGTCTGGGGAGAATGTGCTGCATCTCCATCTTTTAGTGAAAAAGCAGCTTCTAGGTTAACAAAAGAGTGGGTGGAAATTGTAGATAGGGATTATAATCATCCTTCAATCGTTACTTGGGTTCCTGTTAACGAGAGTTGGGGTGTTCCGTATATTCGAACAAACTCTCAACAACAGCACCATTCTTTGGCGCTCTACCATTTAATCCATTCACTTGACACGACACGCCTTGTTATTTCGAATGATGGATGGGAACTGACGGAAACAGATATCTGTGCTATACACAATTATAATCACGGCAATGAAGAAGAAAAATTAAAATATATGGCATTTGAGGAATCCCTTTCTTCTAAAGATTCAATACTTTTGAGCCGTCCTGCAGGGAGAGGAATTTATGCAAATGGTTTCACTCATAGAGGCGAACCAATCTTGCTGACTGAGTTTGGTGGAATTGGATATAAAGTAGGGGAAGAACAGGGGTGGGGATATACGTCAGTTAAAGATGGTGAGCAATATTTAAAGGACTATGAAAGAATCTTAAATGCTGTTTATGCTTCAAAGATTCTACATGGATTTTGTTATACCCAATTAACTGATGTTGAACAGGAAATAAATGGATTACTAACCTATGATCGAAAGCCTAAAGTTGAGTTGGAGAAAATAAAAGAGATTAACAATAGATGGCATTCAACTATAATCACTGAATAATATTTGTATTAATAAAGAAATTGAGGATGACAGACGTCACTATGATATCTTTTCATCCTCACTTTTCCCATTGCACACGTTTCCTTGTAGGGACATCTTTGACATTCCACGTCGATCAATTATTCACTAAAAACATAGTTAATGTAATTCCGTTACTATATACTGTTCGATTAATATAATTAGTTGTATATCTATTTGGTGGTGGTAATACTTTAATGCTTTTGTTTTCCCATATATTTATTTGGTCAATATTTAAGTAAATTATATTAAAAACAAAAAAAGAACTAAAAAAACCAATAAAGTTTTAAAACCCCTACTAATTATTTTCACTTTTTTTAAGTTATTTAATAAAGCCAATGTAGGCTTCACCTCTAGTAATTAATAATAACCCGTATTTAGACCTCTACATTTTTTTAACATTAATTTTATAATTTTTTTCATTTAAAGAAGCCAATGTTTTCTTAACCTCTTGCATGACGTTTTGCTTTATTGAATTGATATATTTTTCGTTTCCCTTAATATTTATTTCAACAACCTGAGTTTGTGGTGTAACTATAATATGCCTCCTCGCTATTTAATATTTAGTTTATTGTGAGATTAGTATGGCCATACTGGTAAGAAACTATGAAAATACCAGGAGGCCAAACTAAATGAACGCGTTTGATCAGGACTACAATGTCTTTCAAGATGCCCTTAAAATTGAAGAACCATGGTACGTATTTCATCACGAATTAGATCGAGATACTGGTGAACTTCATATTTACTTGGAGTATCGTAGAGGTGCTCTATTTACATGCCCAAATTGTGGGTATGACCATTGCCATGTTCATGACATCCAAGATCAAGACCGAACATGGAGACATCTGGACTTTTGGCAATATAAAACCATCTTGCATGCCAGGATGCCACGTATCAAATGTATAGCGTGCGGTAAAATAAGAACGGTACACATTGATTGGGCAAGACCTGGCGGCGGTTTCTCCTTATTTTTCGAGTCATATGTGATGTCGCTGATGACAGAAATGCCAGTTGCGGCTGTTGCTCGACAAGTGGGTGAACACGACACCAGACTATGGCGTGTCTTTCATCATTACGTGGATAAGGGAATGAAAACCCTTGACTTCTCGAATGTTCAACGAGTTGCATTAGATGAAACCTCAAGTAAGCGAGGACATCAGTATGTGACGTTATTTGTTGATACGGATACCAAACGAGTGATGTTTGCCACAGAGGGAAAGGATTCTGGTACGCTTAAAAAATTCAAAGATTTCCTTGAGGACAAAGGGATTCCTCCGGGACAAATCGAAGAAGCCTGTAGTGATATGTCGCCTTCCTTTATCTCTGGAATCAGAGAGCACTTTCCTGAGGCTCATTTGACATTTGATAAATTCCACATCATGAAACTGGTCAATAAAGCCTTAGATGAGGTCCGGCGACAGGAACAAAGAGAACAGCCGATTCTAAAAAAGACACGTTTCCTTTGGCTAAAAAATCAAGGGAATCTCACCGAAAAACAACAAGAAAAAATGATAAAACTAAAGGACATGGAGTTAAAAACAGGTCGTGCTTACCGCCTAAAACTACTCCTACAAAAGTTATGGATCACCAATCGCTCCATCGCTGGGTTATACTTTGACGAGTGGTTGGATTGGGCCACGCGTTCAAGACTTCAGCCAATGGTTGACGTAGCTAAAACCTTAAAAGCACACAAACCAGGCATTTTAAGATGGTTCACCAGTAGGATGACCAATGGTCTACTTGAAGGGATCAACAGTTTGATTCAAGCAGCGAAACGCAAAGCTCGAGGATACAGGACAACCGAAAATCTGATAGCGATGATCTACGCAACCGTCAATAAGTTGGACTTTGGTTTATTGTATTATCGAGCCTATTAATCCCTTGTTAGCGTATAGACACCTGCTCAACTGCCCAATCGGTTGCCAAGTGCCTTTCTTGACGAGCGATTGGGCAGTTGAGAAACTATGAAAAGCTAACAGGGATAGTAGTCTAGGATTCTGTAACTAGATCTAACAGCTAAACACTAAACGGCGAGGAGCCTATAATATTTGCTTCATACCCTAAATTCTTTAAATTTACCATTATTTCATTGGTTATTTGCGCAGTTTCCTTGTTTTTCTCTATTACCGCATTACTTATGTTTGTCTCAGTATTAGCTTTTACTGGTTTTAAAAATCCTATAAAAGAAATACAGCCTAACATTATACATGCTGAGATAAATATCGGTAGAACCAATTTATAGTTTTTCATGATTTTAACCTCCTTCAAAAACCTCCTTTTAAATAAATTATGCCCGTATTTAGTTTTTATAACAAAATAAGCCCTCCGTAAAAGGAGGGCTCTTTTTCGTAGTAAGATCAATGGAAGGACGGCGAACCTTCATCTCTGGTGACTCACAAAAGCGAGCGTGTGGGGGACCTTTCCCACCTCAAAGACCTTACTATCATTAACTAATATTCGTATTATCTATAAATATAATACCCAAAAATGCTCAATTTGTAAACCTAACCGGACTCTAAATGCTGGAGAACGGAACAATTCTCCCTGTTCTTAACCGTTTTTTAATTTTATCAGATCCATTATGGAGATCGTAAAAACTGCTTAAATAAAGGTAACCAGAAGGATCTAATTTTATCGCCACAAGTAAATGATCAGTTAAAAACTTGTAAAGTTCAATACTGCTCGGCTCTTTAGGATTTTGACCGACATAATCAGGATTAGATATAATGTTTGGTATATCCCTGTGATAAGCAGCAAAAATGGCAGCGTGTTTGTTCTTTATATGCTTAATGGGGTACTGCCGACAAAACGCGGATATTATACGCTAATACATTATTTGGAAATAAAAACCCTGATTTTTCTACGCTAAGCAGAAGAATCAGGGTTTAATATTTTCTTCGTATTCTTTCGTTTTCTTTATTTCCAAATAATGTCATCTTCGAGTAACGCAGTCGTTAGTTAAATATCAAAGCCTTCTACGTCCAAGTCAAAAGAATAATATCTTAGAACTTTCTCATTTAACCAGTTTTCCAAAGGGACAATCCAAGGGCGAAACTTAATGTATTCTTTTACTTCATTAAAACGAACAAACTTAACTTCTACCACATCATCAGGGTCATTATTCTTCAAATCACCTAAGTCCGAAAGGCTAACTTCATAATAAACCTGCAAATACTGACCGTATTCTTTGGTTTTGTATTCAGTTATGAATGCTACATTCTCAACATTATTTATTCCTAAGCCTGTTTCTTCTAAAAGTTCCCTTTTTGCAGTCTCTAAAAAGGACTCTCCGCTTTCTGTTGAGCCTTTTGGCAATGACCATCCATACTTATCACGAACTAAAAGAATTTCATTATTTCTCGCATTTAAAACAATAATGCCACTCGCAAGATGATGGGACATTTTTTCACCTTCTTAATTTTCTTCTTAAAGTAATCTCCCTCTATAAAGAAAGGAAAAGCTGACCGTTACTTCAATAAGGAACGGCGATTGCCTTGTTCCACTAAAGCTTCCGTTAGCTGAATAGAAATTATTCAAAAAGGTGTTTTTTTAACGCATAATATACACCATCTTCATCATTAGATAATGTTACGTCATTGGCTTGCTTCTTTACTTCATCTGGTGCGTTTCCCATCGCAATTCCCATTCCTGCATATTCAATCATATCTAAATCATTAAATTGGTCACCTATTGCAATAATTTCTGATGGAGCAATGTTTAAGCTATTAGCAATTTCCTTTAGTGCATTTGTCTTATTAGCTTTCTTAAACATATACTCTTTCCAAAATTCGTTGCCAACTCTTAATCTCAATTTATTAGGTGGTTCAAGATGTTGCCAACCACCAATTTTAGAAGTGTCCATTATTGAAAACTTCATTACATTCTCAGACAAACTTAATATATCATCACAAGACGTATACTCTATACCAAACTCCTTACAATTTTCTTTGTGGTCTTGATTAATTGTTTCGACATAATAATTAAATGCTGTGACCACAGAAAATTGAACATTTAATTCTCGGCAAACCTTAATGAAATGGGATATATCATTAATTGAAAATGAGTTTTCACAAATTACCTCATTTGTTTTTCCGTCAATAGTGCAAGCACCATCATTGGATACCAATATTCCCTTATAATTGAGCTCATCCATAATTGGTTTTGCTTGCATATAATATCTACCTGTTGCTAAGACAACGTAGACCCCATCATCCAGTGCATTTTGAATAATTTGTTTATGTAAATCGGGTACTTTTCCTTTGCTATTTAACAAGGTTCCATCTATATCTAAAGCCACCATTTTATAACCCAAAAGCTCCAACTCCCACCTTTTTTAACCTGATTAATCACCCAATATAAAAGCAATGCTTATTGAACTCTACTGACCTTTAACGCAATAAGAGCTGCCCACATTGGCAACTCCTTGTTCCACTATTGCCCTCGTTAGTGGAATAATATAAAATCAAAAAGCCACAAAAAAAGGATGTTCTTCCTGATTTAAGCTCTTAATTATTCTTTCTCTAAAGTTAGACCATTTTACCATTTCCAATGCTTGTTCTATGGTAAAAAAGCCAACATCAAGACTCTCATTAGAGGTTTGAAAATCTCCACCTATTGCTTTTGCTAACCAACAAGTTGCACATACATTAGACTCTAAGTTTTGATAAATCCCACAAAACTTTATTACTTCTATATCGATCCCTGATTCTTCTTTAACCTCTCTCTTTACTGCTTCTTCAATGGATTCACCTAATTCAACTTGACCACCTGGTTGCTCCCAACCCCTACGTGGACCATTTATGAGCAGTATTTTACCTTCATCATTTAAAACCACAGCTCCAGCAGAAACATAATGATTTGGACCACTCAAATAATATCAGCCTCTCTGTATATTTTTTATTAACCTGAACCATAAGGAACGGCGACTCCATCTTAAATAAAGCACACCGTTTAACAAGGAATGTTCATCTTTGACTTAAAATAACTAAAAACCAACTGTTTCTTTGATGGTTGACCATTGGATTACAGGTTCAAATTCATTGTCAGTCATCATTGCTCCAACAAGAATATCATCAATGTTATTTTTAACATTCAAATAGTGTTCAAGAGTTAATTTGGTAATTTTTGAGGTATGTAAATCCAATAATTTATTTTTAGAAATCCAAAATAATTCCCCTTCGTCAGAAGGAATAAAGTCACTATGCTCTGTTTCTCCAAAGTAGACATACTGTTGACGTAATTCACCACTATTTTTCTCAAGCAGAATGTATTTCAGCCTAAAGTTATTAATTTCCTCTCTTTTAAATCCTGTTTCTTCTTCAATTTCTCTGTAACTTGCGTCCATTGGAGAATTGAGTTCATTAGTTTCCATATGACCTCCAATACCACCCCAAAATTCAAAATTGAAGATTTTACTCTTTTCTTTCTTCATCATTAACATCTTACCTTGATGAATTAAGAATGCGGTAGCCATTTGACGTACTTCCAACAATAACATCCCTTCCATAATTTCTACTTTTTTATTAAACTATCCTGAACCGATAGTTTAAGTGAAAACATTCACAATTTTTCTTATACTACTTATATATTAACATAAATATCCAATCATCCCTATAAAAGAAAACCCAATAACGGTCGTTTTAGGGAATACTTTCTTGCAATACAAAATAGGGGTGTAACTTCGGTTCCCTAGTTTCGCCAACAAAACGCAAATTTTGTACGCTAAGCACCTTGTTTTATAAAAATGGCCGATTTCCTGTACGCTAAGGAAGGATCGGCTTAATTTTTATTGTCCAAGTGGCCGTAATGAATTTATTTCTGGCACCTTTTTTGAATCAAAGTTATACTCCCCGAGAAAATTAATATGTTCCCATCCCAATGGGGAAACATGCTGTAATAAATCCTCTCGCAAAATTCCTTTTGATTTGAACAATTTAGTGGCTTCTGATAAATAAACAGTATTCCAAACGCTAATGGCATTAATCAAAATGCTTAATGCGCTGGCACGTTGAAGCTGATCTTGTAGTCCGCGTTCGCGTAACTCCCCTCTTTTTCCAAAGAACAACGCCCTTGCTAAGCCATTCATTGCTTCTCCTTTATTTAAACCACGCTGGATTCTACGTCTTAAAGATTCATCTGAAATGTAGTCTAAAATAAAAATAGTCTTTTCAATTCTACCCATTTCTCTTAAAGCAGTGGCCACTTTATTTTGCCGCGAGTAGGAGCCTAATTTCCCCATAATTAGAGATCCTGATACTTTCCCTTCTCGGATTGAGTGAATTAAACGTAAAACGTCGTCATAGTTTTCTTTAATGATCTTCGTATTAATGCGTCCACGTAGAATACCTTCTAACTTTGGATGATCACTTGGGTGACCCATAACATAAAGTTTAGTGTCAGACAAATCACGTAATCGTGGGGCGAATCTAAATCCAAGCAAGTGACTTAATCCAAAAACTTGATCTGTATAACCAGCTGTATCTGTATAATGTTCTTCAATGTTAAGGTCCGATTCATGATGAAGTAATCCATCAATGACATGGACAGCGTCTCTAGCATTTGTGTTAATTACTTTTGTATAAAAGGTTGAGAATTGATCACTCGTAAAGCGATAAATCGTTGCTCCTTTACCTGTACCATAATGGGGATTTGAATCGGCATGTAGGGAAGAGACCCCGACCTGGACTCGCATGCCATCAGATGATGAAGTTGTACCTTCCCCCCAATAGGAAGATAGAGTAAGTTTATGTTGGAAATTAACAAGCGTAGATTGGGCTCTTATCATTGCCTCTTCATACATTCGCCATGTATTTGCCAACTGATGATAACTAATTTTGGGTGTGGCATCTGCCATTTTGGCAAGACCAATGTTGGTTCCCATCGCCATAAGGGTGGCCATGAGGATCTCTTTTTCTTCGCCTTTTGGTTGCCGATTGGTCGAGGCGTGAATAAATTGCTTGTCAAACCCTGTCCAACTGGCTACTTCCATTAATAGATCAGTAAGTTTAATACGAGGAAGAACATTGTAAAGTGATAAACTAAAAGCACGAGCTTCTTCTGGAGTGTCTCTTTCTAATCGATCCACATGAAGTTTCTCCTTTTCAATATTTATTCCTTCTAGTGAATCCAGATTTTTCGAGATCCAGGTAAGTCGCTGATCTAGCGTATTAAACCTCTCTTGAGTGTAATTTTCAGCAGTCGCATTAACAGCCAGTCTTGTTCCAGTGCGTTGGTTAGCCCATTCCTCCTTAGAGACTAAATAATCTTCAAAATCTTTATGTAAACGACTTCCTACAACCCATATATCTCCTGATCGAATGTGATTTTTTAATTCGGTTAAAGCTGCCATTTCATAATATTGACGATTGATATCCCCATTCTCGTCATGGACGTGTTTCATCCAACGTTTAGGAACAAAATCCAGAGGGGCGTCTTCTGAAACCTTTCTTTTACCTGATTGATTCATATCATTTAAAAAGTGCAATGCATGTAGTAAAGGTTCCGAACCTTTAGTAGATCGAAATTCTAATGAGTTTAAGAACGTTGGCGTATATTTTCTAAGATAAGAGAATCGAGAACTTAATAAGTCAAGGTAATCATAGTCCATGGGTCTTGCTAATCGTTTTGCTTCTTCCACAGACTCAACAATTTTATCCCAGGGCATTACAGATTCAAGAGTAGTGAATGGATCTAATCCTTCCTCTCTTGCTTTAATAAGAGCCGTACCTATATCTGCGAAATGAACCACCTTTTCATTGACTGATTTACCGTTTTGTTTTTGTAATTCTTCTTGTGTTTTACGTCCTTTGGATTGTAAAATCATCATCTGGCGATCGTGAATTTCAATTGCTTGATCAATTAAGTCTTGACTAAGGGTCAAAAGATAGGCAACAAGAATTGCATATTTTTTCAGGTCTTTAAATCGACGAAAGGAGTGAGGTTCATATCGAGCTCCAATACGAGCTATTTGAAGAAAACGGTTAGGATGCAGGTCATTAATGGTCGAAGAAAGCTTGAGTTTACGTACAAATTCTAATCGTTCAATCACTTTTAAAAAGGCTTCTGGCGACGATTGCCCTGGAATTTCTCGAAGCCAAGAGAGGAGAGTCCTTTTGTTCTCTACAAAAGGGTCAATTAATTTATCTAACCCTTCCTTTTGCCAATCTGTTAGTGAATAGGTGAGTTGTGTAAAAATTTTTCTTTCTGCACGCTCACGAGTTTCCCATACTAATCTTTCTATGGTTGGAATAGCAGGAAGGATAACTTTTCTTTTACGCAAATTCTTGTCTTATTTCTTCTAGATGCTCGCGACGGGTGGGATCGCGTCTCGCATATAAGGAAAATACCTCTGGTTCAACGTTAAGTTGTTAGCTATAAATTGACAGAGAATTTCTGGCACCTCTTCTATGTCAGATAAAGAGCAGCCTGGATATCTTAAAATACATAATTGAACTGCAAATCCTAGTCGATTGTGATTTCGGCGGTGTCGGTTAATAACTTCAATGTCAGATTCTGAGAGCGTATAATATAAGGCTAATTCATCTTCAGTTGAAAAAGGCAAGCGTAAAAGTTCTTTACGCTGATCAAATGTGAGTAATTCTTTCCCTCTCAAATTTATCTCATCCTTTTCTTTTACATTTTTACCTTTGATAACGCATAAAGTAGCGTATTATAATAGCTTTTTTTTATTTATTTCCCTATATAAAGTCCCTTGTGAAATACCCGTAGCCTCTACAATTTCCTTAATGGAATATTCCTTGCTTTCATACATTCTTAATGCAATAGCAATTTTTGTTTGGTCAACTTTTGGCCTTCCTAATTTTTTACCTCTTTTTCTACTAGCCTCTAAACCTTCTTTTACTCGCTCTGCAATAAGGTTGCGTTCAAGCTCGGCAATAACACACATCATTTGGAACATAGCCTTCCCAGTAGAAGTTCGAGTGTCCATATTTTCCTTTAAAGACACAAATTGAACGTAAGCCCGAAATATAGAAAAAAGCGCACCTTTACGGTACGCATTACAAATAGCCGTATATTCTTGATTTTTTATCAAAAATACGGCTATTTGCCACATTCTAATTGGATATTCTGTGACCAAGGCATATATTGTTTTAGAATTTCTGGATCTCTATGAATATCTAAATTTGGCAGATCAGTTAGTAACTTTACAAGATACTGATAGAAATCGACGCCATTTGCTTGAGCGGTTTCTGCGAGGCTCAAACAAACGGCATTTGCTTGAGCACCAGCTTCACTTACGGAGTGAAGCCAATTTTTCCGACCAATAACACTTGGCCGAATGGCATTTTCAGCCGGATTATTATCAATTTCAATCCGGCCATCATTTAAGAATGCTTTTAAGCCATCCATCCGGTTAAACGTGTACTGAACAGCTTTTGCGATGGCGCTTTTCCCCAAGAATGGTAAGCCTTCAATCCACGCCAGTAATTTATCAACGATTGGCTTTGAATATTTTTGCCGTTGCTTGCGTCTTTTACTCGGAGGTAAGTGCTTGAATTGTCTTTCTAACCGATATAAATCATCACAAAATTTCACACCGGTTTTCCCATTCTTACTTTCTACTTTCAACCAATAACGTCGGACGTGGGCCCAACAATTCGCAAAGGTTACGCCTTTAATTTTGTCATAGGCGGAATAGCCATCGCAGATAATGGTTCCAGAAAAATCACCTAGAAAGTTTTCAAGAACAGAGCGAGAGCGCGATAACGAACTTTGGAACAAAATAATCGTGGGGCCTTGACTAGGGACACTTCGATAGACCCAATTGTAGGCGTTAGTCTGTCCGGATTTACCATCAGATCGGTTAATAATTTGTCCGTAAGTTTCATCAACATGTAAAAGAGATTTAGTCATTACGGCTTGTTTCATTTGTTCGTAAATAAGCAATAACCAATCCTGAGAAACACGGATAACCCAATTTGAAAGATTTTTATCATTGGTTTTTAGACCATATCGTTCCCATTCCTTTACCTGACGATAAAGGGGCAAGTATTGTATGAATTTATCATAGATCACTTTGGCAAGGACACTAGGACTTGCGAGACTCCGTTGAATGGGAGGTTGCGGGGATTTTCCGCGTTTAATCTGTGCTTTTTGATGTAAATCAGTTTTACATTCCTTACATTCATAGGCATGTTCAATGTGTTGAATTTTCTTCATTCTTGCTGGAACAAACTCTGCTTCTTCACGCGTAACGGTGCTACCAATTTCAATCATTTGCCCTTGACAACAGTCACAGACCAAATTTTCAGGGTGATGATGAACAGCTTCTATTTCAATACCGTCGTCCAGTGAATCGTTCCGTTTTTTATTTTGAGCTTTTCGTACAACAGTGTAAGAAATCGTCTGTTGGCTTTGTTCTTCTGTATGCTCAGGTTCGCTAAAAGATGGGTCATCCTCAAATAATGAAAATTGTCCCTCTGGACCGTTATATTTAGATTTCTCGGTTTTTGAACCATATAAACGCTTTGTTAAATGGCGAATTTGCTCGGTTAATGCTTCAATCTGTTTAGTTGATTGATCTAGCTTTTTTGATAGATCCTTGTTTTGTTGATTGGAATGATCCAATTGCTCTTCGAGAAGTCGTATTAACTTCTCGTTATTGTTAGAAGCATTACCCATACTATCACCACTTTTCCGATCGTGTCAGTTCTTCCTATTATACCATCTCGAATAGCGGTTGAAAGATAAAAATCTAATTTAAAATGCACTTGCCTGCGATCTTTGAATGGCTTTGGGTTGCTGGAGCGATAAACCTTCTAACAACCAGCGAAGCTCTTGTTGTGTTAGGTTACGTACTTCCTTTTCATCTTTCGGCCATTGAAGTTTTCCGTTATCCAATCGCTTATAAAGCATGGCAAATCCATTGCCATCAAAATACAAACACTTATATCGATCTTTACTTCGACCAGAGAACAGAAAGATGGAATCCCCATAAAGGTCAAGTTCGAAAGAATCTTGAATCAAAGTTGCGAGACCATCGATCCCTTTTCTCATGTCAGTCTTACCGCAAATAATATAAATGTTTTCCACATTTGTATAATCGTGTTTCATCGATTTTTCAGCTCCCTCATGACCGTTCGGATGATGTGCTCCTCAATGCCGTTATGGAAGGTAATTTCTGTAGTTGCCGTTTTGATCATGCACGTGGGACTTGAGGATAGAGCTAATGATTTTGCTGCTGCAGTACATTCGTTATGTAAAGTAACGGGGACGATAGTCAGTTTTTTCTCTAGCATATTAAAAGCACCTCCTTAAATTAATACATCAATCGTACCAGGAGGTGCTGCTGTTTTATATGCGTGATTTGAATTCGGGCTTACAATTGAACGCCCATATTTTCGAAATCTTGTATGATGTTTAAGATATCAATTGTTTTTCTACCTAACCTTGAAATACTCTCAACGACAACTGTATCCCCAGTACGTATTATATCCATCAATGTTAGTAGGCCTTGGCGTTCCTTTATCGTGCCTGTAAATTTCTCTTCTACTAATTTTTCACAACCATAATCGCTGAGCATGCTAATCTGACGATCAAGATTTTGATCTATTGTGGAAACTCTAGCATATCCAATAATCATAAGAAGCCTCCTATACAATGTAATGATTCCATTGTATAGGAGGCTTACTGTAACTTTTTGTAAAGGTAATTGGTAATAGTTTTTGTAATGATTTTTGGCAATATAAAAACCTTATAAAATCAAAAGGTTAAAACTGTAATGATGTTATTACAAAAAATATAGTTTTTGGTAACTGTTCTGCGAAAATAAATAATTATACGAGGTAGAACCGATTTAGCAGATATCGTATATTCCACGTTTTACCGACAATATCCATTTCTTAAATCTCCAAGAAATGTCGGTTTTACTGTTCAAAAAAATAGATTCCATATTTAGGATAAATAGAATATTATAGAAGAGTAGGTATATTTTGAAAAATACAGATGGAGGTTATTTATGAAACTTTTAATCAGTACTTTATCTCTTTTATTGTTACTAACGATTGGAGGGTTGAGTTCAGCTTTTGCAGATGATACCCCTCAACAAAATCTGCAACCTGGCCAAGATGGATATGTTGGGGCATTAAACGATCGTCCCTCTAACTCATTTACGACAAATTCAACTTCTAATTCTTCAAATGCAATTACCCCGAATATTATGCCTGGTCATTGGTATGATTACGAACCTTCAAGCATTAAGGTTTTGGTAAGAACTGGTAACAACCCAAGTGCCTCTGGGACAGTAAAAACTTACAATTTTGGTACATACCTTGATGATGTACTTCCGAATGAATGGGTAGCATCATGGCCATCTAATTCCCTAAAAGCTGGTGCAGTATCTGTAAGAAGTTATGCGTGGTATTGTACTAATTATCCTAAATATCCAAGTGTCGGTGCAGACTTGGACAATACTGTAAACTCTCAAGTATTTAAATCTGGTTCAGCATTAACCAGCACAACTAATGCTATTAAAGCAACAGTTGATGAGGCATTAGTTAACGTATATACTGAAGTACCTGGTTATTATAAGGCTGGTACATATGGTTCTGGAAGGGATTCATCGAGCTACAACATTAAGAATAACGCATATCAAAATGGTGAACATTATTGGGCCGATCAAGGAAAAACATATACTTGGATGCTCAGTTATTATTACCCTGGAACTTCAATCGTTTATGGTAGTGGAAGCGCATATTAATTAAGTATCTGAATCTCTTTAGGGGGGTAATAACTGCTTGAAACATTTAATTATTGGAGTAATGATTCTTTCATCATTACTTGTATTTTCGGCATGCAGTACAACAACAAAAACCAATACTGAAAAAAAAGTTACTTTAAATCAAGAGCAAAAAAGCACATCTGTAAAAGCAACGGAGACTTCCAGAAGTCAAAAAAGTAATATTATAATATCTTCAGATCCAAAAGCTAAAGAAACCATAGTTAATTTTTACCAATACCTAAACGAGCAAAAATACCACGAGGCGATAAAATTACTTGGTCCTCAGTTACAATTTGAAGGAAATCCCGATAATATCAAATACCTGAAGAATTATAAAAAGGCAACTTTCTTAGAACTAAAGGATATTTCTGATAACCCTGGGCTCATAGACAACGGTTACAGTAATTACTATGCTATTAAAATTTATTATGGGAAAATCAATGTAGAAGTTAGAGATCGCAATTTAGTACCAACCCTAGAAGGTATGAATTACAGGAAGTTTATACTTATTAAGAAAGACAAAACAAGTCCATGGTTAATAGATACAGATGAAGCTACCCCCCCAATTAAATAATAAATAAAAACTGATTTCCTTTGTTGGAGGTCAGTTTTTTTATCTTGACTGGGGCCACCAATAAAAGAATAACTTCAAGAACTAGATTTAATATTGAATAAAAATTGGCATTCCACGACTGTGTTTTTAAGTTCTGGAATGCTAATTTTTTGTTTATCAGGCTGATTCCAAAACTTTACTTTCATAAAACAGTGCCCCAATTTATCTATTTGCCAATAAAATTCATCCTTATGGCCGTTTTTGGACTTATCTCGGATTTACCCCTATTACACCCTTATCGTGGTAATAACAAGCAATTTTTGATTCAACTTGTCTTAACGTTGTAAACACGCGTTTTGTCGATGGTACCCCTAAAAGGGTTGTATTTAATAAGGATATCCCTAATTTACATGAATTTGTTTTAATAAATTAATTTTCAACAAAAAGCTCATTTCTTCTAATAAAAATGAGCTTTTTTAGAGCAGAATTCTTGATATCACTCATATGTGACTTTCATGTTAAAACCAGGTTTCCCTTAGCGTACAAAATTCGCGTTTTGTTGGCGAGACCCCTATATTAAAGTGATATATTTTCCCCAAATAGATTGAAAATAAAATAAGCTATTATATTTAAACAAAAGAAAATAAACAAATATATTATTTTAAACTTCAACCCTTTACTTTTTACCATCCAAATTGAAATTAGAATCCAATATATAATAAATGATAATGCTAAAATTATAACTGGAATAACATATAAATCCCTATATGTCATATATATAAACCAATTATGTTCCCATTCCCCATCTCGAAACGTTTCTACTAATAACCATTTAGAAGCAAAAACCCTCTGTTTAACCATGTAATCAGGTTTTAATTTAGAAAAATTTGTAAAGTGGTTAGGGCTTGTACTAGGTCTACCACTCATATTATAAAGCTCTATTTTGGAAATATATTTATTTTCATTTAGCTTTGCTCTTACTTCTTTCTTAATGTTAGGAGTCACTTTATCTTGTCTGGCTAGTTCGTCAAATAATTGATCAAATATGGAATCTTTTTTATTCATCAACTTCATATTGTATTCATTTATATGTACAGAAACAAAAGTTGAAATTAACAATATTGCAACGGCAACAAAAATCAGCCTTTTACCATTGAGCTTTTTATCAGAATTGAGGATTCTTTGAATTGGATGCATTTCATTTTTATTTTGTAAAGTATCCCTCGAATAATCTGTTGATTTCGCTTTAATTGATATGATCTTGTGTTTCTTTATTCCATCAGAAATCAACTTGTTTTTAGCATTTTCTAAAGCACTAGATTCAGTTTTTGCAGTTACAATTATTGCTTCAATTACAAAGGAGTTTTCTTGATAGTAACTTACTACATAATTGGGCATTTTTCCTCCAGGAATGTTGATGTTATTACTTTCTGATGAATCTTGTTGTTATTTGTGATTGAAAAACGAATAAATTATCCCCCATTTCGCTTTTAATTGCTTTTTTATTGTTCTATCTCTGAAACGTTCCCGGAGTTTAATTTATATACTTTTTGACATAAAGTTTCTATATCTGCTTTATGATGAGACGTTAATAAAATGGTTGCACCTCTTGCATTTTCTGCCTTAATTAATTCATAGACATTTTCAACTGATTCCTCATCTAATCCGTTCATTGGTTCATCTAATAAGATTAGATCTGGTTCTTCCATAATAGCTTGAGCGATAGCGAGCTTTTGTTTCATTCCTAGTGAATAGGCTCTAACTTTCCGCTTATCTTTTGGATCAAGTCCGACCTGTTGCATCGCTAATTCAATTTTTTCTGAAGATATTTTTTGTTGAATATCTGCTAAAAACTTTAGATTGTCGAAACCAGAATAGCTTTCTAGAAATCCAGGTTTTTCTAAAATAATGCGTGCATTTTTTGGAAATGAAATGGTTTGATGTAGGGTCTCTCCCTCTATTTGCACCTCCCCCGATGAAGGTTTTACGAGACCCGAAATAACTCGAAATAGCATCGATTTTCCGGATCCGTTATGCCCAACGAACCCCACAATCGTTCCTTTCTCTATATCCAATGTAACGTTATTTAGTATTTCTCTACCATTGATTTTTTTAGATACACTATTTAATTTAACTGCAGCAGTCATTTAAGATACCCCCTAAGATAAATCCATTTTCTTGGCTTTCATCACGATTAGATTAAACAATACAAAGATGGCAAACAATTCAACGAAAAAAACGAGTGGCAAAAATTGTTTTATTTGGTCTCTCATGCCGTAATAAAGTAGAATATAGGGTTTAATAATTCGTGCACCCGTATAAATGAGAAGACATAAAATTATTATGGCAACTTCAACAGTTGAATAAAGCTTAATTGTCAACCATAACAAAGCATGAATATACATGTTAAGTGACAAGCATAGAAAAACAACAAGCCATTGAAAATCCCAAATTATACGAGCATTAAAAAGTATTGAGATAATAAACGTAGTTGCCAATAATACTAATACATAGCATAAGGTTATCAGTAAACCTGTAACGAATTTTGTTTGCCAATAGAGTCTTAAATTCTTATAGCGCAGGATTTGATAGACTGAAACCATATGAAGTTTGGATTTCCAAATGATTTGTAAGATTATTAAATAGCCCATGCAAATTAAGATCCAATTGATCCATCCTAAAGGTAAATTTCCTGCCGAACCAAATAAAGCCATTAGAACGTAACTTGTAGTTATCTTAAAAGAGATTATCTTATCTAAAGATAACAACATGTCATTTAAAATAGATATCACAAAAATAATTAAACTTAGTTTGAACAAGTCAATTTTTAATAAGCGGAATTCTAACTTCAATAATTTCATTAGCTTACATCCCTACTATAAAAATCTATTCTAACTAACAGATTTTGAACAATATAGGTTAGCGCAACTATTAGAAATAGTAAGCAAAAGATAACGAATGGAATCGCACTTGGTCTTATATTAAAAATGGTTGGTATTACTGCAATTGTAAAACGATCAATGATTACAAGAGAAATAACAATTAGTAATGCCATAATCCTATTCGATCGTAGTTTAATAATAAGAAATAACAATCCGATAAATGTAATCACTAAGTAAAATCGAAGAGCTAATGAAAAAAGAGGAAGAACAGATAACAAAGAATGATGAAAGAAAATAAGATAGATAGTTAAGCTTGACAATAATATAAATAAAGTAAAAAGAAAAGCATTTAATAGAATAGATTCTATTTCATACAAGGCGATTTCACGCCTATAAGTATATCTCCTTATTTTTTCCCAATCGCTTGAGTCACCTTTTATTCCAATAAGTAATATGAATAAGGGATTGTAAAAATATTCAAACCTAATAATTAAGAAGAAGCTATTTATAGGGGATTCTGTTTTAAACCAATTTAGAATTGTGCCTAAAATAAATACTATGAGTATGGTGCCAAGAATTACGATAATGAACCTCATTTTTAACATTAAATCCTTAATTACATACCGTAGTACTTTGTTATTGAACATCAATAATCTTCCTCGCTCCTAAGGAATATATGGATGTAGTAAGAATAAATAATGCAACAAAGTCTATGACAAATGGTAAGTAAGTCAATTTTTCTACGGGCTGCCTCGGATCTAAGAAATTAAAAGGGTCCCAAGATAATAAACCAAGTAATGAAAATATAATCCATATTCCTAAATGGAGACACATTGGTGTGACTAAAATAAGATAACGATTCTTGATAAACAATGAAAAAGCTAAACCAAAACAAGAATAAATGCCTGCATATAAACCACCGATCAAAAAGTAATTGAGCATGTATAAATATGGTGAAATACATAATAATGATGAAAATATTTCTTTTTTTAATGATGGCCCGCTATTAAGTAAAACTGCTTTACCATGAATCATTTTGTTGTAAGATATTGAGAAGTTGGAATAATCCCATGTTCCTGTTATTAAGTTAAATATAACGATACCTATAATCAAGGGAACTATAAATAGCATAAATGGAATGATAAAAGAAAAAACAAATTTAGTAACGAAATAAGAGAAACTATTTTTTCTAGTCAATTGATAATTAAGATTGCCAGTTACCTTTTCTTTAAAAATGGTATCTACTATTGGTAAAGAGACTATAAGTGGATAAATAAAATAATAAAACGATGTAAAAAAATTTGGTGATTGACCAATCCAATATTCCCAAGGAGAAACAAGCGCCTTTGAATCAGGAAACTTAGCGAAACTGTCTTGGGCTATATTATAATCAATACGAAACTGTTTCAGATTGGCCCATAATCCAATGCTGACTAAGAGAATTAATGAACATAAACAAATATAAATTGTCTTATTCGTAAATACTTTCCTAACTTCAACTAACATAGTGTCCTCCGAATCAAGAAAATTTTCGAGAGCGTTTGATAATAAGACTCAAACGCTCTCGTTCCTTTATGGATAGCTTATAGATGAATCTGCTGCAAATGCGCCCTTAACAGTTGGAGTTGCTACACTAAAGTTTGCAGTCCATCCTCTTAAATCAAAGGTTTCATTTGCGTGCTTACCAGAGATTGGAAAGACATAATAAGAACCATCACCTAACGTCGTTTGTACTGATAACTGTTTAGATGAATTCCAAATATCTACATTCACTTTGTAGTCACCACTAACATCATTAATGGTAGTTATTGCACAGGAACTATCGATATTTGTATCACTTTGTAACTTTTTCCAATTTTGCATTATTGGTAGATCCTTAGTAAAACCTTTAAGTGTTGTATTGGCAAAAGCTGGTACGGCACTAAAAGCTATTCCAAAAATTAATCCAGTTAATAAAAATGCCTTTAACTTAAATTTCATGAAGTTAAATCCTCCTCTTCTTTTAATTTATTTAATGAATGCTGGCCAGCGTTTCAATCGCTATTCAAATTATCAATCTATTTAATTTTAGGCTAATATGAAGTAAATAAAAACCCTTTTTTGTAAAAAAAATCTTTTTTATCGATTTTTAAACCAACCTTACCTTCCTCTTAGACCTGATAAGAGTTTTTTGAAATTCCAGTTAACTCCTCAACTTGTTTGTAAAAATGTGTTCCTAATAGATTTAAAGCGTGCCCCCCCATTTAAGTAAGAGTGGGATTTACCGTTCCGTTCCGATAAATTTTAACGTAGCCCAGGTAGTTCAAAACAATAGAAGCGAATTAAAGAAAGTTTACAATTCTGATCTTGCTGCTACTGAATTGACAGGTTAGGTGATCCATATTCAGTCACTAGCGTTGCGTGAAGATAATACTAGTTTGTCAATAGTTTTTAGCTAAAAATAATTATTGTATATTTTGTAATATATGTTAATTTTTGTTTAAAAACACATAAAAAAACCTTATAATCAGGAGGAAGGTAGGTAATCCTGTCCAAATCCTAACTATAAGGAGTTCTCATGGACAAGCATACCATAAATACAGTTTTTAAGGAATACCTCCACCCCCTTAATGGAGAAGTTATCTCAAAGATGGTGGAGATAATGAAGATTGATAAATATGTAAAAAAGCTTGATAGTCTTACCTTTGCGAAGTTGTTTATATTTGCTCAAATCAACCAATTGGAGAGTCTCAAAATAATAAGTAATAAGGTGAATCGTATAAAGAAGCTCCAAAAGGAATTGGGGTTAAAAAGCATTAGTAAATCCCAATTATCTAGGAAGTTATCAGATATCCCATCAGAAATCTTCCAAGCGATTCTCCAACATCTTGTTCAACAGATACATCGAGAGTTTGGAAAAGAACAGGGCGACCGTTTGCTCGGAAAAATCCATCTTATTGATTCGTCAACGGTTTCCTTTTGTCTGAGTCAATATAAATGGGCAGTGTTCCGAACAACCAAAGGCGGCATAAAAATCCATACTCGCGTCGTTTTGTATGGTGAAGAAACAACACCAGATAAAATCATCGTGACACCTGCTCGTCCTGCTGATATGACTCAATTAGATTCGCTAATGGTCATTGAAGAAGGTGCCTTACATGTCTTTGATCGAGGTTATTTTGATTTCGAGAAATTCGATGAGTATTGTAAACAAAATAGTCGTTTTTGCACGCGTATTAAAGATAATACAATCGTCCATGTTATTGAAGAATTGCCAGTAGACCCGTCGTCTAACGTTCTTCGAGAAGCGATCGTTAAGCTTGGAAGAATGAAATATCCTCTTCGACTTGTGGAAACTTTGGATAGTCAAGGCAATAAACTAACCATCGTTATCAATGACGCAAAAATGAGCGCAGACGAAATTAGTGACCTCTATCGAAAACGATGGCAGATTGAATTATTCTTTAAATGGATGAAACAACACCTCAAATTAAAGAAGATGTACGGGACAAGTCAAAACGCTGTATATAATCAAGTTTATATCGCCATGATCACCTTCTGTTTAACCTTATTAATGAAGAAGAAGGTGCATTATCAAGGGACACTTCTCGATATGCTTGATTACATAGTTGATTATTGGTCAAACTGCTTTATAACGTTCTTAAAAGCGCTATTCAAAAAGCCAGAACGCTCTTCATTTGGTAGGCGAAAGCTTAAACACGAACAAATTTTCCAAGATACACTGGCACAATATGAAGAAGGAGAGGTGGACCATTTAAATGATTTAACTTATGATCCAATCTTATAAATGGAAAAAAATGGATAAGGATTACCTTCAAACACCCCCCTTTATCTTTTTGGCTCCTTCGTCATAAAAATATAAGACTGAATTTTCGGTTTTTAATCATTGGAATAATATTACATATTATTCCAATGATTACCGTTGACTTTGTGGCAATTTTTTTATGCAACGCTAGTGATATTCAGTCGACAGTTCGACTTTGTCATCATATATATCGATATATATGATGACATTTTTTTTGTTTGATATATATATAAAGATAGAGATTTTTAATTTTATTATTGTATAATAGATTAGGATTAAGATTAAATTCAACAACATATATATCATTATTGTTGTTGTTGAATTTATTGTCTAAAGGGGTGGGGAATTATGCCAGCTAAAATTATAAATTATTATAGAAAATAACTTAGCCAAATTCCTTATCGTAAAGGAATTTGGCTATTTTAATGGTACATCCCTCTTAACGGATTAGAATTCCGAAGTGTTGTGTGACCTTAAAGAATCAATTTAAGCACTCTTTTTCTTTTCTCCCAATTTTTCGATGTCCTCTAAGCTATGTCCGCGTGTTTCGGGAACGCATGTCCGGATAAATAAAACTCCAAGTAAACAAATGACGCCAAAGATTGCGAACACTGCTTCTTGAGACATTGAAGCGGTCATGATTGGGAATAGCAATCCAACTAAGAAAGAACCAATCCAGTTAAAGGATGAAGCCGTTCCTGATGCCCGTCCGCGAATGACCAGAGGAAAAACTTCTCCAACGATGACCCAAGTTAAAGGCGCCCACGTAAATGAATAAATAGCGACATAGATACTTAAAAAGGCAACGATCATCATTGGACTTGCATTAGGAATTAATGAATTCAATAGTGCAGGCAAGATAAAGGATAGACCCATAATAATTCCGCCCACTGTTAATAAAGTACGGCGATTAAATTTATCCGCAATCAATAGGAATACTAAAGAACCAACTACAAGAATAACCCCTTGAATAATGGGCCACATCAACGCAGAACTAGCTGAATGTCCAGTTGCCTTTTGTACAATCAAA
This sequence comes from Pullulanibacillus sp. KACC 23026, assembly GCF_029094525.1. Lineage (NCBI taxonomy): Bacteria > Bacillati > Bacillota > Bacilli > Caryophanales > Sporolactobacillaceae > Pullulanibacillus > Pullulanibacillus sp. KACC 23026. Next base: position 90,199 of record NZ_CP119107.1, read on the forward strand.
GGAATGTAATAGAAGATAGCATTAGCACCTTGGAATTGTTGAAACGCTGCTACACCGACTCCGGCAATGACTAAATAACGATATTTACTACTAAGTAAAGTACCCCATGATGCTTTTTGATTGGCCTTGATTTCCACTTTGGCCGTTTCCTGAATTTGTTTGATTTCAGATTCAATTTCTTTTTGAGAGCGAATAAACCCTAACACCTTACGTGCTTCATCAAGTTTATTGTTCTTAATTAAAAAGCGTGGTGACTCTGGTAAACGTAATACTCCGAAAAATAAAATTAAAGCAGGAACCGCTGCCAAACTGAGCATTAATCGCCATGCCATTGTTTCAGGTAAATCTCTAAGTAAAAAATCAACAATGTACGAAAGGAGCATTCCAGAGACAATCATTGTTTGATTAATACCTGACAAACGTCCGCGTAAACGTGCAGGTGCCATTTCCGACATATAGGCTGGGACTAAAGCGGATGCAGCACCAACGGCTAGTCCTAATAAAATTCGAACAGCTATCAAGTAATATTGCCCATTATGAGGGGCTATCCCTGATAAAATGGATCCAACCACAAAAATTAAGGCTGAAATCAAGATCATTTTCCGTCGTCCTAAACGATCGGAAAGTTGTCCGGACAAAGCGCCTCCGAAAATAGCTCCAAACATAACGGCGGAGGTAATCCAACCGATAGATCCTGCGCTGTTTTGAAGGTGCCAATCATTTTCTAGAAAAGGCAAAGCACCTGTCATAACACCAATATCGTAGCCAAAGAGAATGCCGCCAAAGGCTCCAAAAAAGTAGATAAAGCTACTTGAGATTTTCTTTTCACCAACCATTAAAGTTCCCTCCTCATGATGTAAAAAACACATTTTATAAAATGTCCATACTAAAATTAGTGAGTGCTAGTTACTAGCTGCCCGCTATCGATGTTAAACCCCTTACAGATAACGGTTCCAATTAGGGGAATATAGAGATAATTTTTACTAGTATGCCTCCACTAACATTAAACCCCTTACAGATAACGGTTTCAGTTTAGTGTGGCGCTTTCATTTGCCCAGCCTTGATAATACAAGTATATTTTTATGTTCGTACATTTGTCAACAATAAAATTATATGTGCATACAAATTTAGCAAAAACTACCTCGCTTATTAACTAAAAGGAAAAAAGGATTCAGACAGATGGTCTATCTACCGAATCTAAATGAAAACCAGAAAATCGATTGAATGATCCGCTGAAGGGTGGTTGGTATTTGGGGAAAGAAGCGGATAATAGTTTAAAAGTTAATGAGGAACTAAAAGTACTTTGAAAGATAGGATGGAGGAATTTGCAGCCTACCTATTCTTTGTGAAAGATAATATAGATGATGCCTGAATGTTAGTTATACAGGATGGATGTTCTTCATAAAAAATATGCAGTTATTAATAATAAATAAGGGGTTGTAAGAATTGAAAATTGGCCATCCAATTCTTTTTGGAGAGGCCAACTAATGTGATTATTTAATTGTTGCTTTGTGGCGACACTTGACTTACTAGTCCAACGACCACCAAATGTAATCCTCTATCGATTTTCCTGCTTAGAAAGTTAGGATTAGGGTGAATCATAATATTAGTGATGAAACTCTTTAAAATTCGTCAGTACCTTCTATATTTAAAGGAGAGGTGCTGTTTTGTTTTTCATGAGCTTATTGGCATTTATTGCTAATGAGCCAATGATACTCGTCACAATCAAGATCTCGGGATATTAGCCCTTTTTGGCCAAGAGGCAAACTTATATATAAAGCACGTTACACCCCATCAATTTTCCTCTAAAATTGATTCTTCTTCGATTAATTCCTTTTCCTTTAATCTTCTTTTTGCCCGCACAAAAGAGACAAAATCGATTAATTCATCATTAGATAAACGTTTTCCATCTATTGAGAGCTTGTGGGAGTGGTTATTAATAAGTGAAGTAATGTCGATAATAGCCTCGGCCTCTTTTGCGCCTAATAAATAATCAACTGTTGTTTGAAATAAATTGGCAATTTGTAATAATGAGTGGAGGGAGGGTTCGCGGTATCCTGATTCGTAACCGGCGTAAGTGCTCTTGGCGATTCCTAGTTTGTCGGCCGTTTCTTGTTGGGACCATTGGCGCTCTTTTCTTAATACTGACAAACGTTCCAGCATGCTCTCGGGCCCCCCATCTTTTAATATTGGATTTATTATAACATTGGGAAATGGACAATACTATAATAAATATACGCGAAACGAGGACAATGTGTTGTTTTTTTGCCAATTAATTATATAATATCTAATATAAATACGCGTTGCGCGTAATTTTTGTCGCAAATAATGGCCGAGCCATTTTTTCGGGCTTCCTCGGTACCTTCCAGTGTCCATTGTGGATAACCAAGGACGCTCTGCGTTTTCTTACTATCTTTATTCAATGGAGATGTTGCGTGTGAAGAAGATTTTGCTGTTAGCTACCGGTGGAACAATTGCCTCTGTTGAGAGAAGTGAGGGGCTAGTTCCAGGATTATCTGTTGAAGAATTATTGAACTTTTTACCTAAATCAAGTGATAGCCATGTTGACGGTAAAATCTTAATGAATATGGATAGTACAAATTTGCAGCCAGAGCAATGGGTAACAATTGCTGATGCCGTCAATAGGCATTATCATGATTATGACGGCTTTGTCATAACCCATGGAACCGATACGTTGGCGTATACATCCGCAGCCCTTTCATATATGCTTCAGGATCTGGAAAAACCGGTTGTCCTGACTGGGTCGCAGGTTCCAATCAGCTTTAGTAAAACCGATGCCAAGAAAAATGTTTCGGATGCCATTCGGTTTGCCAGTGAGGCTATTGGCGGGGTGTTTGTTCTTTTTGATGGCCGGGTCATTCTTGGAACAAGGGCGGTCAAAATGAGAACAAAGAGTTATGATGCCTTTGAAAGTATTAACCATCCATACGTGGCTTACGTAAATGGAAATGAAGTTAACTACCAATGGAAACCTGATCGCAACTCAAAAACGTTTACTTTTAAACCTAATTTATGCACCGATGTCTTTCTGCTGAAATTGTATCCGGGCATGAAGCCTGAGACGTTTGATTTTCTAAAAGATTTATATAAAGGAATCATTATTGAAAGCTTTGGAAACGGCGGCTTGCCTTTTGAAGGAAGGAGCCTGCTTTCTAAAATAAAAGAACTTACTGAAGAGGGTATGCCCATCGTTATTACGACTCAATGTCTAGAAGAAGGGGAAGATCTGCTTCTCTATGAAGTAGGCAGGAAAGTCGCCCAGTATCAAGTGATTTTGTCCGGAGATATGAATACAGAAGCCATCGTACCCAAATTAATGTGGGCACTCGGACAAACTCAATCTCTGGAACAGGTTAAGCAAATCATCGAAACGCCACTAGCTGGAGACTTAACCGTTAAATCAGATAATGAGGATGAAAAATAGACATACGACCAATCTAAAGTTGGCTTGAATAGAGGAGACCCGATAACTATGTCAATCACAATGAGCCCAACACGTACTGAAAAAGATTTTTTAGGATCGAAGGAGGTCCCTGCCGAAGCTTATTATGGGATACAAACTCTTCGTGCGGTTGAAAACTTTCCAATTACGGGGTACCGGATTCATGAAGAATTAATTAAGGCAATGGCCATTGTGAAAAAGGCGGCAGCACTGGCAAATATGGATGTAAAACGGCTTTATTCCGGCATTGGAGAAGCCATTGTCAAAGCAGCTGACGAAATGATTGCAGGTAAATGGCATGACCAAATTATTGTTGATCCGATTCAAGGGGGAGCGGGTACCTCGATTAATATGAATGTGAATGAGGTTCTTGCCAACCGTGCTATTGAATTACTTGGTAAACAAAAAGGCGACTATTTTCAATGCAGCCCTAATACTCATGTAAATATGTCTCAATCGACGAATGATTCCTTTCCGACTGCCATTCATATAGCGGCACTTAACCTATTAGAAAAATTGCTTGCAACGATGGAGGACATGCATGCTGTTTTTCATCAAAAAGCTGAAGAATTCAATCCTTTTATTAAAATGGGACGAACTCATCTTCAGGATGCCGTTCCAATTCGGCTCGGTCAGGAATTTGAAGCTTATAGCCGAGTCATTGAACGTGATATTAAGCGGATCAAACAATCGCGGCAGCATTTATATGAATTAAACATGGGAGCAACTGCTGTTGGAACAGGATTAAATGCAGACCCTCGTTATATTGAATTAGTCGTAAACTATTTGGCAGACATCAGTGGGCTGCCTTTGGTCGGGGCGGAACATCTTGTTGATGCAACTCAAAACACGGATGCTTATACAGAAGTCTCATCGGCATTGAAAGTGTGTATGATGAATTTGTCAAAAATCGCCAATGACTTGCGATTAATGGCATCGGGTCCAAGAGCAGGCCTTGGTGAAATAAGTTTACCAGCAAGGCAGCCAGGTTCTTCTATTATGCCAGGTAAAGTTAATCCGGTTATGGCTGAACTCATTAATCAAGTAGCCTTTCAGGTTATTGGTAATGACCATACGATTTGTCTGGCATCGGAAGCGGGGCAGCTTGAACTAAATGTCATGGAGCCTGTTCTCGTCTTTAATCTTCTGCAATCGATCAGTATTATGAACAATGCGTTCCGAACGTTTACAGACAACTGTTTAAAAGATATTAAAGCCAATGAAGAGAGATTAAAAGAGTACGTCGAAAAAAGTGTTGGCGTGATTACAGCGGTTAACCCGCATCTTGGTTACGAGGTAGCCGCTCGGATTGCAAGAGAGGCGATTTTAAGCGGTGCCCCTATTCGCGAGTTATGTTTGAAATATAATGTGTTGACAGAAGAGGAGCTTAACTTAATCCTCGATCCTTATGAAATGACTCATCCCGGGATCGCGGGGGCTTCTTTATTGGAAAGAGACTAGTATTTTGAGTGCCCCATTAATTTTTTTACAAAACTAAAAGTCTTGTCTTACAGGGGCATAATGACATGCATCCATAAATGGAGTTGGTAGGAGTATGAAGGTTTTACAAGAAACACAAACGATTGTTCGTTATCAGGATCAAACAGGTGAAATAGTTTACGGAATAGTTGAGGGTGAGGAAGTTTTACAATTATCCAGTCCGTTTACTGAAATTGTAAATAACGAACTCAAACTTGATGGTATAAGACATAAATTGAGTGATATAAAAATTTTGGAGCCAGTCGAACCCTCAAAAGTTATTAATTTCGGTTGGACCTATGCTGAGCACGCAAAGGAGACCGGGGGAACGGCAAACCTCAAAGAGCCCTTTTTATTTTTAAAACCGGCATCTTCTTTGATTCCCAATGAAGGAACGATTGTACTGCCGACCGGTGATTTAACCAAGCAGGTAGAAATGGAAGGGGAAGTTGCCCTTATAATTGGGAAGCGCGGTAAAAATATTAAAGAAGAAGACGCATTGGATTATGTCTTTGGATGCACGATCTTTAATGATGTGACGGCAAGAGATCTTACAAAAACCGATCCCCAGTTTACACGAGGAAAAGGCTTCGACACGTTTGGTCCATTGGGTCCTTGGATCGTGACAGGTATAGATCCAACGCATTTACGAATTGTTACAACATTAAACGGAAAAACCGTCCAAGATGGTAATACAGATCAGATGTCCCTTTCCATCCCATACCTTATCAGCTGGGTTTCACAAATTATGACATTAGAGCCAGGCGATGTGTTGGCGACGGGTTCTCCTTCGGGCAGTTGCCCAATGAAAGCAGGCGATGTCGTAACGGTGGAAGTCGAGAAGATTGGTAAACTGCGTAATTATGTTATTTAAAAAGTAGTAGGAAATGGCCGTTTACTTTTCTGTAATGAAAGAGCGTGAACGGATATTGAGTTTTAATAATGAAAAGAAGGCATTAGGGATCCCTAATGCCTTTTTTGTTGTTCTAAGACTGACCAAAAGAGCAAGAATGAGGACGAAATGGTGGGTGATTTCTTGTTAAAATGAGTCCAATAAAACAATTAGAGAAAAGAATTTTATATTAATGCCAGAACTAATCTTAAAAAGGGGAAATCCCTCCATGAAAACTGTTGATTCAGCATAGGCCTATGGTGAGAGTGGGGGAAAGGGAAATTTTGCTCCCGGGTTAAAAGAAGATGATGAGAATAAAGACATTTTGAATCCTATTAATTTCTTTCTAAATAGATTAGCTTTACCTAGACAAACAAAGTGTTCTAAGCTTAAAGAATTAAGAGTAGGACGCTATAGTTGTGGAATGCTCTCTGTGGAGTGATTGCCTATCTAGAAAATAAGAGACCTCTCTTTTGTACGAGAACGATGCTAATGTGAAAGGCAGTGGGTTAAATGGCTTCTAATATCAACTTTACATTTGAAGAGATGTGGGAGAAAATTATCGCTTGTGACCGTAAATATGATGGGCTATTTTTTACGGCCGTAAAAACAACAAGAATATATTGTCGCCCTTCCTGCCGCTCAAGAAAACCCAAAAAAATAAATGTTGAATTTTACTTTGACATGAATAAGGTTGAAAAGGCAGGTTATCGTCCATGCAAAAGATGTCAGCCAGAAGTAGAGCATTCACCCAATATTGTGCTCGTCAGGAATATAGTAGCGTTCCTAGTCAATCATTATAAGCAAAATTTAATGTTAAAGGATATAGCGGATCAAGCCGGGTTAAGTCCTTATTATCTGGAACGTTTATTTAAACAAGAAACCTCTGAGACACCGCGTACGTATCTAGAGAAGATACGTATTGATAAAGCTGTCTATCTACTTAAAAGCACAGATTTGACGAACCTTGAGATTTGCTATGAAGTGGGGTTCCAAAGCCCTTCTAATTTTTATAAAGTATTTCGAAGTTTAAAAAACTGTTCACCAAGCAACTATCGAAAGGAACTTCAAAATGAATTGGATGGATTGTGAATCATCAATAGAAATTTTTCCTCCAAAAGAATTTAATTTTGAGGAGTGTTTAGTTTTTTTGGGAAGGTCTAATCAGGAAGTACTTCATCAAATTAAAGAGGGCTCAGTGTATAAATTAATAAAAGTGGATGACACTTTGATCTTATGTAAAATTGGGGCGTCTCTTAATTCTATGAAGGTTGAGTTTCCAATCAGTATTCCATCTAGCCACGCTCGTCAAAAGGTGGCCGAGTATATCTGGGAATGGTTTGATTTGGATCAGGAATTAGGGGAATTTTATCGATTGGCCGGACAAGATAAGATTTTAGAAACCCTTGTCTATAAATATTATGGACTACGGATTATGTGCATTCCTGATTTATTTGAGGCGCTTGTATGGGCGATTATGGGCCAGCAGATTAATTTGACCTTTGCTTACACATTAAAGAAGCGCTTCGTTGAACAATATGGAGAGAGTCTAACGTTCGAAGGGGAAACGTTTTGGTTATTCCCTTCATTTGAGAAAATAGCTTCGATAAATGTTGATGATTTAAGGAAGCTTCAATTTACGAATAGGAAGGCTGAATACATCATTGGGATCGCTAAAGCTATGGCAGGTGGCGGGTTAACTAAGGACTTATTGCTTCAGATGAAAGATTATCAGCAAATACAAAAATCATTAATGATGGTAAGAGGAGTCGGAGCATGGACGGCAGATTACGTCATGATGAAATGCCTGCACATTACCGCTTCCTTCCCAATAGCCGATGTTGGACTTCATAATGCCTTAAAGAATCTATTAGGTTTAGAGAGAAAACCGTCTATTGAGGAAATAAAGGAGTATGCACTAAATTGGCGAGGTTGGCAGTCATATGCTACCTTTTATCTTTGGAGGTCTCTACATGACAAAAATGTATAAAATGGATTATGAATCACCAATAGGCTTTATAGAAGTAATAGGTACCCATGAAGCTATCGTTTCCATTTTATTTTGCGAAAAGGATAAAAAGGAGAATGGTGTACAGACTGACACTCCTCCGGTTTTAATAGAATGCTATAACCAACTTGATGCCTATTTTAAAGGCAATCGTCGTGACTTTACCTTCCCTTATCAATTGGAAGGGACAAGCTTTCAAAAAACAGTATGGGAAGCTTTAATAGGTATCCCTTATGCGGAAACGGGGTCTTATAAAGAGATCGCCGTTGCCATTGGGAATGAAAAAGCGATCAGGGCTGTGGGAAGTGCAAATGGGAGAAACAAGTTAAGTCTTGTCGTCCCATGTCACAGAGTCATCGGTTCTAATGGGAAATTAACGGGTTATGCAGGAGGTCTATGGAGAAAGGCATGGTTGCTTCATCATGAAAAATCTTTTAAGGGATTATGAGATAAAGGTTACCATTATTTCCTGATTCCCTAGCCAAAACCATATTATTATGGAGCCTTCAACGCACAAAATGGGAGCGGCTCGCCCCCAGAATTGGTGTGATGGAGCCTTCAACGCACAAAATGGGAGCCCCTCTTAAAAAAGTGAGACTCCCATTTTTTTTAATTAAAAATCAAAGTGATCAGGGTCAGGTCCTACTCGGAGGTCCTGATTAAGCTGGTTAATTCGTTTTATATCTTCTTGTGAAAGTTCAAAATCAAATACAGTAGAGTTTTCGATAATCCGATGTTCCTTTGTAGATTTTGGTATAGTTATGACACCGTTTTGCAAATCCCAACGTAAAATGATTTGGGCAACTGTTTTATTGTATTTATTGGCAATTGACAGCAAATCGGGGTGATCCAATAATTGCCCTTGCATTAAAGGTGACCAAGCTTCCAGCTGTATACCATGTTTTTGGCAAAAGGCATGAAGGTCCTTTTGAGTTAATCGGGGATGGTATTCAACCTGATTGATCATGGGTTTTATTTCGGCTTCTTTCATTAATTCTTCTAAATGGTGAATTTGAAAGTTACTCACTCCAATAGCCTTTACCTTTCCTTCTTTATAAAGGGTTTCTAAAGCACGCCATGCCTCTTTATATTTTCCTTCAACAGGCCAGTGAATGAGGTATAAATTCAAATAGTCTAACCCAAGCTTATTTAGGCTTGTCGTGAAGGCGTTGAGCGTGGACTCATATCCTAGATCAGCATTCCAAACCTTGGATGTGATAAACAAGTCATCTCTAGAAATACCTGCTTCTTCTATTCCCTCGATAATAGCTTTACCAACGCCTTCTTCATTTCCATATATGGACGCTGTATCAATACTGCGATAGCCATGTTTTATAGCAACTTTTACAGCATTAATGAGTTCTGGTCCTTCCTCTACTTTAAATACACCTAATCCAAACCATGGCATTTTAATCCCGTTACTTAGTGTTGTTGTCGATTGCAAGTCAATTAACATAAAATAACCTCCTAGTTATTGAAATTTTTTTTGGAATTAAGAACAAGTTTGCTCCAACAAGCTGTTTGCCTTTGGATCTTGTGTCTCTAATCTTCTGCTCCACCCTGTCAACATAACGGCTGCCAGCACCATGAGTGAGCCAATCCAGGTCGTGTGAATAAGACCGAATGAATGGGTAATCAGCCCTCCAAGATAGGAGCCAAGTGCAATTCCAGCGTTAAAGGCAGCAATATTAATGGCGGATGCCACATCAACGGCTGTTGGTATGAATCTCTCCGCCAACATCACCGCATAGAGTTGTAATCCAGGTACGTTCATAAAAGCGAGAAGTCCCATAAAGAAGACTGTCATCAGCGCTATTGATTTATGAGGTGCTGTGAACAAGAAAATAAAGAGAATAATAGCCTGTACAATGAACATATAAAATAATGCTTTAAGTGGATTTTTATTGGTGAGTTTACCACCCAGCATATTACCAATGGCAATGGCAATGCCGTAAATGAGTAAAATAATGGAAACTAAATTTTCTTTAAAGCCAGTAATAGTAACTAAAATAGGTGATAAATAAGTAAAAACGACAAATGTTCCGCCATAACCTAAGGCAGTAATAATAAATATGAGCAACAGTCGGCTGTTCTTTAGTAGTTTAAATTGACTGCTAAAGGCTGTTGGGATTCCTTTCCGTAAGTCAGAGGGCACTAGAATACAGTTGGCAAGAAGAGCGATGATCCCAACGGCAGTAATTAGAACAAAAGCCATTCTCCATCCATATTGTTGCCCAATAAAGGTTCCTAAAGGCACACCCGTAACTGTAGCAATCGTTAGTCCTGAAAACATAATAGAGATGGCACTTGCTCTTCGATTTTCAGGAACTAAATCGGCCGCAATGGTTGAGCCAATTGACATGAAAATACCATGTGAGAGGGCAGAAATAACACGGCCAATAATCAATATACCAATTCCCGTTGCACATGCTGCGATACTGTTACCAGCAATGAAAACGATCATGATTAAAATTAATAAGGTCTTTCGGGGAATTTTTGAAGTAACTGAAGTCAGGACAGGCGCCCCAAAAGTAACTCCTAAAGCATACAAAGAGACCGTTAACCCTGCTATCGAAATGGGTATTTTTAAATCTGATGCAATAAGCGGCAGTAATCCAACACTAATGAATTCTGTTGTCCCAATTGCAAAGGCGCTCATCGCTAATGCTACAAGCGCAAATGTACTCCTTTTTCTATCTTTGGACATGTTCTCCTCCTGTTGTTTTTGGTATTTTATAAGTGAACTTGTAAAAAGTAGTCTATATAGATCATTTCAACCGGCAAATGCTATTATGGGATAGATCGAAATAAAAGGGAAGTACGTACTTTGAAGTGATATAGGCACCTTTTAGTAAGATAGGTACTTTTTAGTTCCTGTCTAATGGAGGAAATAGATGATGAAGAAAAAGAAATACAACATATCAGTTGAAGCAACACTTGAAGTGATCGGTGGAAAATGGAAATGTGTGATTTTATGCCATCTTACTCATGGCAAGAAGCGCACAAATGAATTGAAACGTTTGATGCCTAACATCACGCAAAAAATGTTGACTCAACAATTACGTGAGTTAGAGGAAGATGGCATCATAAACAGAATAGCCTATAATCAAATCCCTCCCAAAGTGGAGTATGAGCTAAGTGACTATGGATGGAGTTTAAAAAGTATTTTGGACTCGCTATGTGAATGGGGAGAAAGACACATTACTAAGGTATATGGAGACAAATTTGAGGTTTTAGAAGAAAATGTTCTTAATGAGCATCTGAAGGAATCTTAAACGGAATCAAAATTGAAAAGGTGAAAAAGATAATAAGCAGGTGAGCTTTTTGGGCAGGACGAGGCTGGGACAGAAGTAGTTGACGAATAGGAAAAACCGAACTTATTCACACCTTTTAACGTGTTGGGTTCGGTTTTTCATTTATAAGTTAAGTCATTGATGAAACGCTAGTCAAAATACATCGCTTTCCGTGTGCACGGCCCAAGCCTCTTCAACAAGGAAAACGCTTGCTTGCGGGGTCTTCTGACACGTGCTGTTCTCGCAGTAGTCTCTGTATTTTGGCTGCGCTTCCTATTTGTTTCTGTCCTTATAAACATTTATTGTTCGGAATTTAGGTCAGTTAGTTTTATTTTGTCCCAACTCTTCCTTGGATCTCCAATATTATGAATTTGCTCCAGGTCTTTCGTCTAATTAGCGATTACCTCGCCTTGTTATGTTAGGTAAATGGACTAAATAATTTTAAAATTACATCAATAATTTTAAGTGTTGATATTTCAATAGTTCTGATGATATAATAAGTTCGTTCAATAGACGAACAAAGTAGGAGGGATTCATAAAATGAAAGGCATTACAAAAACCTTATTTTCAGTTGTAAGCGCTTTGACTGTTTTGGCAGTTGCTGCAGGATGCGGGTCAAGCTCTAACGGTTCACAAAAATCTTCAGGAAAGGCAACGGTTACGATGTGGAGTGACGTAAGCGGGGATGCCAAAACTGCGATTGATAATGAAGTATCTCGCTACAACAAGTCCCAATCAAATATCACGATTGATTCACAATATTTCGAGTCCAATGCTTATAAACAAAAGCTTCAAATTGTTATGGGAGCTAAAAAGGGTCCGGATATTTTCAGTAACTGGGGCGGCGGCCGTTTAAATGACTTCATTAAGGCAAATGATGTTGTCGATATGACATCCTATCTTAAGAATAGCAAAACTAAATATTTGCCTTCCATTATGAAATCGGTTACGTTTGATGGAAAAATTTATGGAGTGCCACACGGTAACATCCAGCAAGTTAACTTTTTCTATAATAAAAGCTTATTCAAAAAATATGGCTTAACACCACCAAAGACTTGGGATGAACTCTTAAGTGATGTGAAAGTCCTTAAGTCAAAAGGAATTGCTCCAATTGCATTAGGCGGAGGAGACAAATGGCCAGACCTTATGTATTTTGAATACTTAGTAGACCGCATTGGCGGACCTACAGTGTTCCAAAATATTCAAGAAGGCAAACCAAATGCTTGGTCTCAGCCTGAAGTTATTCAAGCTCTTAAAATGATGCAGCAGCTTGCCAACGCAGGCGGCTTCGAAAGTGGTTTCAGTTCTGTCGGTTCTGGTAACGGAGAAGACGCAGCTCTTGTTTATACTAACAAAGCAGCAATGTGGTTAATGGGCAGCTGGGGTTACACAAGTATCTTGTCCGATGATAAGAGCTTTATCGACGATGGCAATTTAGGTTGGTTTTCTTTCCCGGCTGTCACTGGAGGTAAAGGTGATCCAGCTGATGTAGCAGGAAACCCAAGTGAATTCTATTCGATCTCTTCAAATTCTAAGAACAAAGATGCGGCTGCAAAGTTTCTTGTAAACGGTAACTTGGATAAGCAAAATGTTAAAGATTTGATTAACATTGGAAACGTTCCGCCCGTTCAAGGCATTGAGTCTCAGTTGAAGCAAGCAAAAGGCGGAGACTACATGACATTCTCTTATGATTTGATTAAAAATGCACCTTACTTCCAACAATCTTGGGATACGGCATTAAGTACTAAAACAGGTAATGAGTTAGATGATGATTTAAGCAAACTATTAATTAATCAAATGACTCCACAACAAGTAGCAGCCGACATGCAGAAGTTTAAAAATTAAAGATTATTTGGCAAGGGGGGGAACTCCCTTGCCAAATTTTTAAATGCTGAGGTGAAACGAGATGGGAACACGAATGAATTGGCAACGCTGGATAATGGTTATTCCAGCATTGGTTTTCTTTGCAATATTTGCAATCATCCCGATGTGTGTGGCGGTTTATTACACCGGATTAAATTGGGATGGATTAACCCCGCCTACTTGGGCTGGATTAAGTAACTGGGTGCAAGTTTTCCAAAATGGGGAGGCTTGGCAATCCACTAGGTTAACAATTGAATTAATGGTGTTATGTTGGATTACCCAAAATCCAATAAGTTTAGTATTAGGTGTATTTATGGCGGGAAAACAAAAACACAGAGCCGTCTTTGGGGTATTTTATTTTATCCCTCTGTTATTTTCGGCAGCTGCAATTGGTGTAACGTGGTCTTATATCTTAAATCCAAACTTCGGACTTGTAGATAGTTTATTAACCGCGTTGGGGGTTAAACAGCCTGTTAACTGGTTGGGAAGTCCTCATCTTGCTTTAATTAGTGTCAGTCTTGTTATTGCATGGCAATTCATTCCATTTAACTCTTTGCTGTATCAAGGTGGAGCCAAGCAAATACCTGAATCTATATATGAGGCAGCCAAAATAGATGGAGCAGGTCCTTTTAGAACTTTCTTTTCGATTACATTGCCCCAATTAAAATATACAATTGTTACATCATCGGTTCTAATTTTAACAGGGACATTGACTTATTTTGACTTGATTTATGTGCTTACGAGCGGGGGACCAGGAACATCCACTCAAGTTCTAGCTATGGACATGTACAAACAAGCCTTTATGAATAACAATATTGGAATGGGTAGCGTCATGGCCATAATTTTAGCTGTGTTTGGGCTTATCTTATCATTACTCATTTTGAAATTTACAGGATTTAATAATATGGAAAGTCAGAAGGAGGGGGCATAAAACATGGCTGCTCACACAAAGATTAAAAGTGGAAAAGGTTATAATGTGGCTTTTACTACTTTTGGTGTCATATGGCTGATTGTTTCTTTCTATCCTGTCCTCTATATTCTAATGTCTAGTTTGCGTACCCAAGATGGGTTCTTATCTGGCGGGCCAACTTGGCTGCCGACCTTGCACCCCACTTTTTCAAATTATGCAGCTGTTTTTCAATCGGGGTTTGGGCACTATTTTTTGAATAGCCTTATTGTTTCGGTCGTTTCAGTTGTGTTTATTGTTCTATTTTCATTGCTTTTGGCCTATGTCATTGTTCGGACCAAAAATCGTGCTGTAAAAATTATTTTCAATGTTTTCTTAGTTGGTTTGGCTTTACCCATTCAAGCTGCTATTATCCCGGTATACATCCTTATTACAAAATTAGGTATGTATGATACGCTTGGAGGAATCATTTTTCCTTCCATAGCATTCGGTATTCCAATGACATTATTGTTCTTAGTGAACTTTGTGAGAGAGATTCCTAACGAATTATATGAGTCAATGGGACTAGAAGGGGCATCAGATTTTCAGATGTTAAGACATTTGGTTACGCCACTAACTATGCCTTCGATCATTTCCATTGCAATCTATCAATTTATCTTAGCCTGGAATAACTTCTTGTTCCCTCTTGTACTAACACAAAGTGATAGTGTTAAAGTTATGCCGCTTGCTGTTGTTCAATTCCAGGGGGATCATACTATGAATATTCCGATTACAATGGCGGCGGTTACGGTCTCTGCATTGCCATTATTGTTAGCCTACATCTTCGGTGGTCGTTATATCCGACGAGGCATGATGGCTGGATTTGGCAAATAAAAACCTCAAAAGGAAACGGTATTCTTGGCTGTTGCTTAAGACTGTCGACAACCCCTAAAGACGGGCTAGTCGATGGTCTTTTTATATTTCTAATTTAGTATAGTTAGGGCGGCCTCTAAATATGCAGGTATCCACGAACCAACAGACGCCGATTAAACGAGGACGAGTTGAAATGATAGATTATGCCGATTATTTTGTACGAAGGATTGGGGGAGTCTCTTTTTAGAATAATCAATAGCTTAGCTAAACAGTTTATGAGGTGCCCTTATAGGTTTCGTTTCTCACTGTTCATAGGCTTTGGATAAAGACAGGCTTTACGTTACGGTAGAAGGAGGCAGTCCGAGGGACATGGCGTTCAATGGATGTATGAGGTATGAGTGAGGTTTAAAAGAAATGACTTCAACCAAGTTACTCACTATATGTAAGGATGGGTGAAGCTTGCCGATTAGAAACAAGTTATGGTTATTTAGGCTTCTTTTGTATTAACTGATACCTGAAGGAACTACCTAAATAATTACAGGCATTCACCTCGGTGAATGCCATGGCTTAAAAAAAGGGATACCCTGTGGTTCGGGTATCCCTTCTAAGTTTAGTTAAATCGCAGTTTGGTTGGCTTGTTCTGTTCCCAATTGTTGATCTTTATTTCTTAAATCAATTTCAATTTGCTCTAAGCTGCGTCCCTTTGTTTCAGTTACATAGAGCGTGACAAAGAAGAAGGCCAAGATCCCCATGACGCCATAAACAACAAATAGCATATTACCAAATCGATCAAGTAGAGACGGGAAGGTTAAAGAGACAAGCAAGTTGGCTCCCCAGTTTGCTACACCACTAATGCCAATTCCGAGACCACGTACGTTAAGAGGGAAGATTTCACCGATCATAACCCAAACAACAGGTCCCCACGTTGCAGCAAAGAAAACGATGTAAACTGCTAAGCAAGCTAATGTAATATAACCTGTGGCGCTAGAATGACCACCAAATTTAGTTAAGAGACCTAGTGCGAACAGACAAACAGCCATTCCGATGCTGCCTATTAAGAGAAGTTTCTTACGGCCAAGTTTGTCCATTAACCAAATAGCAAAGATCGTTACAATAACATTAATAATTCCAATTCCAATGGTACCTAAGAGGGCAGCTGAATCACCTAAACCAACTTTTGTAATGGTAGTTGGCGCATAATAGATAACAGTGTTACAACCTATGATTTGTTGGAAAACAGCAAGTCCAACTCCGACTATTAAAGCAGGGCGGACCCATTTTTGTTTCAGCATCTTCCAACCGCCGTTTTCTTCAGCATTGGTTTTCTTTATATCAGCAATTTCTTTTTCGACGCCAATACCCTTACGCAGATGTTGTAAAATGTTTCGAGCTTCTTGTTCACGATTTTGTTTTAAAAGCCATCTTGGGCTCTCTGGTAAAAAGAGCATCCCAATAAGTAAAATAATACCAGGAACGAAAGCAAGCCCGAGCATCCAACGCCAACCTTCAATAGGGGCAAAGATATAGTTGATAATATAAGCAATTAATATCCCAGTTACAATCATTAATTGATTAAGGCTGGATAATGCTCCGCGAATATTAGCGGGTGCCATCTCTGAGAGGTATAAAGGTACAAGGGCTGAAGCGCATCCAACGGCGATCCCTAAGACAATTCTAAATAAAATTAATACACCAGTACTTGGTGCTAAGGCGGTTCCAATTGCGCCTATACAGAAGATTGCGGCGGCAACCATCACGTTTTTTCGTCTGCCGTATTTATCCGACAAGCGGCCGCTAATCGCTGCACCAATCATTGCACCTACTAATATAGAACTGACGACAATTCCTTCAGTTAATGAAGTAAGACCTAGACTCTTCTTAATGTAGAGGATAGCACCAGAGATGACACCGGTGTCATAACCAAATAGCAATCCACCCAATGCTCCAAAGAAATAAATTAAGGCATTATTGACTTTCATATTTAATCCTCCTAAGTAAACGTATAGTTTTAAAAAGATTATTTAAATTAGTTAATTTGAGATTGAATTCGTTTACATGTTCGCATTAGGCAAACGCTAACAACATTCAATCAATCGATAGATGGGCAAACTCTTGATCAAGGTTCATTTAAATAAAAACGTATACATAATACGTTAAACGGTTACAACGAAACTTTGCGAAACTTAGTTTATTTGATCAACTATGTTTCGTAAATCTAATTTATCACGTCTGGGCAAAAAAATCAATACGCTTTCAATTAACTTTCTATTCTATTAAAAGAAGCACTGAAAAAGGGTGTGAATATTAAGAAGAAAACTACAATGAGGTTTTGCATAAGTGTACCCAAAGATTATAAATGGCATGAATTTATCTTAATTTTAATGATAGGGAAGGAGGGGAGAGGTGTTTGGCGGGGTCAATCAGTTTGAGTAAACATTTTGTGTACGTGTATACAAAATGTTTACTATGAGTGTACAAAAGCGTTTTCAAGTAAACAAACATGTATACTTCCCTTTGTTAAGGGTGTTTGCGTAGTTGTTGTTTTTGTAAACAATAATGTTTACAACGAAACGAAAAAGTTTACAAATAGATTACGGTTCTAATTTCGATCTTGTGACGCATTGTAGAATCTATTAATTTAATATAGGATAAGAGATGGATAGACTAGATTTACATAAAAGTAAAACGAAACTATTAAAAGAAAAGGGATGGTTTTAAGTGTCTAAGACTAGAATTGCGGCTGTAGACGTAGGTAACGACTCAATTAAAGCGATTTTTGGTGAGTTAGAGTACGAAATCAATATTCCTAACATCGTAGCAATAGATACAGAAGATCGCCCGGTAATTGGAATAGAAGAATTAGACAGTAAGAATCCGCTGGATGGAATTCACATCAAGGTACATTCACCAGCTTTAAAAGAAAATAATGAAATCTACCGTGTAGGGAGTTTGGCAACAAAGAGCGGTAATGCTACTGAGTTGGACTTAGGCAGTAATAAATCTGAAGAAGATCAAACATTGGTGATGCTATTTGCTACTCTCGCTCTGGATGCAGTCAAAGAAGAAAATACTGCGGCATTCCCAAGGACAAAAAATGTCATCGATGCGAATTACACATTAGGAACAGGTTTGCCTCTTCGTGAGATAAAAGAAGGTAAGGATGCTGGATATCGCTCCAAATTAATAGGCTCTGTTCATCAAGTGGAGTTTCTTGTAACGCCTAAATATCAAGGGATGAAAGTCAATATTAAATTTGATGAAGTAAAAGTCTATCCTGAAGGTTTTGCGGCTTATATCAATTTGGTGATGGACAATAACTTGAAGATCATCAATAAAGATTTAATTGATAAAAGAATTCTCATACAAGATATTGGCGGATTATCGACGGATATCGCGGTGATAAAAAATCGAACGGTTGATGATGACAGGGCTCAAGGATTCAATCTTGGGGTTTCTGAATCTTTAGACGAAATAAGAGAAGAAATTCGATCAAAGTATGGGATTGAATTAGACAGCCGCCTTGATGTCGTTGAAATTATCACGAGAAAAAATAATCGGAATCACATCATGGTTAAAGGAAGCCGGACAAGTGTTCATGAAATTACTGATCGGATCCTTCTAGAATTGGCCAAAAAGCAATACCGATTATTGCGCAATGTGTGGCAAAAAAATTCCCAAACAGAAATCTGCTATTTTGTTGGTGGAGGTGCCATTGTTTTAAAGGAATACATTAAAACATTAAATAACAATTTAGATGGTTACAATATTGAATTCTTTGAAGATGAAAAAGAGAGCATTTGGATGATGGCCAATGCATATTATAAACTTGTGACTGATTTTGTTAGAAAGAGTCAGAAACAAAAGGTACCTCAAGAAACAGTAAAGAATTCATAAGGTGATTGAATGAAAAAAACGTCTTCCAGTGAGATTCAGAGGGGCCAAGCTATCTCGTTTCGAATCCCGTCTGATACACCTGATCATTTAATAAAACAATTGAGTAAGCTAAAAGAAAGTGAAAGACGAAATTTTTCTAGTAAAATAGCTGAGTTTGTCATGCAAGGAGTCGGTCAGTCTATAACGAAGGAGAGGGAAACGATCACGATTCCCCTCCCCCATAAATTAAATAAGGCCCAAAGGAACTGGTTAAAGCATGAGCATTCTGAGGCCTTACTAGGGAGTATCGTTTATCAGTTATTGTCCAATCCTACCCGAGCAACAGCCTTGTTTACTTCCTTAAATAGCAATGCCTTAGATATCGATGAGGCGCTTTATTTGCAAGGGAATTCGAGTTTGGAAGAAGAGCCGATTGAATGGCCCCATTTGGATAATGATGAGCAGTCTTCGTTTCAAGAGACCTCCGCTACCAAGGATTTGGATGATGATATCGATCAGTTTGAGTTGGAAAGTGAGACAGATCCCCCTCTCATAGAAGCAGAAGAGGAAAGTGATGAAGGGGAAGAAGTAGAAGAGGATCTTGACAGTTTATTAGGAGATTTCCTTGCCAAAATGAATAATTAAGTAAAATAAAGCTGTCCCCACCAATCTTCATTTGAGGGACAGCTTTTTTGCTGCTTAGGAAATTTTCGAACTTGGAGAGAAGGGAATCTCGGCGTTAGCAATTTTGTTCCTTAACTCTTTTTTAGGCGCCTAACGAATTAATAAACGCTTGGACTTCATCTTTTGTTTTTCTATCCTTATTAACTAAACGACCCATTTCTTTTCCTTGATTAAATGCCACAAAGCTTGGAATGCCAAAAACATTTAGATCACTGCATAAGTCAATGAACTGATCACGATCAACATAGTAAAAGGTAAAGCGGCTGTTTTCTGATTCGAGTTCAGGTAAGAAGGGTTCAATAAATCGGCAATCAGGGCACCAATCTGCCGAGAACATGAGGATGACGCGTTCCTGATTAATAATGTCTTCATATTGGTTTATTGATTCCAGTTTATTCAATTTCAAGACCTCCATAAAGTAAGTTAAAATTATCATACAAAAAAAAGCCGCCAACTACAAAATTAGCGGTTTCCCTTAAAGAGTAGCGGAGAGGTTAGTCTAAGGACTTCAAATGGAGTTGTTGCTTTTTTAAAGATCCAGAATCAGAGAAGGCGCGATCGAGCGCATGATTCGACAATGATTGATCAGATGTGACATTTCCTGGGTAATAGTGACAATGTACTACATAGACGGTGAGTTCAGCAGAGGATAATTAGGACGAATAAAATGAAATTCCCGGAATATAATTTAACAAAAACGTTTTCACATAAGGGTTTAATGTAACATATATTACAGTAAAGTTATATATATATTTATATATATTAACTTAATTTAAACCTGGAGGTGATTTCTAATGAAGTGGGCACAGTGGTTAAATGCATTAATTGGGATCTGGTTCATCATTTCTCCTTGGACTCTTGGTTTCAGTCAGATTTCTATGGCAACTACGTTAAGTGTAATCTTCGGTGCAATCCTCCTAATCGTATCTTTTTGGGCAGCAGTACAAGAAAAGGCCGTTAATTGGTCATCCTGGCTAGGCTGGGTCTCGTTAATTATGGGTGTCTTGGTCATCGTGGTTTCGTTCTCCTTTAGCCTCTCTGCAGCAGCTATGTGGACGAATGCCATTCTTGGAGTGATTGTCGTTATCCTAGACTTATTTGCTATGGGTAAGTCAGAGTAAACTCATCACTTGGCCTAGGAACATAGGAATAATAAGTTTGGACTTTTGAGTTCTTAAAGCATTTAGGGCATCCTGTTAAATGGATGCCCTTTAAAGTTTTTTAAAACCCTTTAGAATTGTAAAACACTAGAGATATAGGGTATAATAAAGTTGGATAATGAGAAAATAGGCTCATATCTCTTTTTTATATTTAAGATAAAGATTAATAATGGTTAAAGATGATCTAGAAACTAATGCTAGACTGCAAAGCCAAAATAAGCGACGGGAAATCCTGTCCTTGTTTTGGTTTTTTTAATTGCATATTGTTGACTTAATGTGTGAGCTTAAATGACTTTAAAAGTTGGAAGGTATATTAAGATGCCCAAAGTAAATATACAACTAATTGATGTGGGTAAAAATAAAAAGTTGAAGGAGTACATTAAACAACAAAAGGAAAGTAATTTCAATTTATTTTCCAACAATAAGGAAGCGTTTTTAATTATCGATCGGCATGGCCATATTAGGCATGGAAATGTTTGGTGTTCTCGAATGGCAGGCTATTCTCAAGAAGAACTGCTTAAGAAGTCGATCTATGATTTGGTACCTCAAGAGGATATGTCCCTAAAGCCTTTTTTTAGTGAAGATATAGAGCAGTTTGCAGCTGATTTTTATATAAGAGGTGTAAGAGCTCCATTGCAAATTTCCTTTATTACGATACCTATATTCCATAATGATGAATTAATAGGAAAATATATGGTTTTAAAGGAAAGAAAAAAGGACCAGGAAAGTGAGCGGTCAGATACTCCTTATAACCAGTTGATCGATCATTCACCGTATGGAATTGTCCTTATTAAAAATGAATTAATAATGGATATAAATATGATGGGAAAGAAAATGATCGGGATTGAAGAAAAAAGAGAAGTCATAGGAAAAGATAGTTGTTCTTTAATTCCTGGTTCATTAAGAGAGGAATTTATCAACCGAATCAGATCCATTCAATCGGGGGATCAGATAGAACCTTGGAAACAAAAAATTGTAAAAGCCAATGGACTCATAACAGAGATAGACCTCCAAGCATCTCTTATTTGTTACAAGCATGAGGACATGATACAACTTATCATGAAGGAGTTAGATGGAGAGAGAAGCGTTACGGATTTGTCTTTATACATTGCAACAGGATTGGCCCATGAATTAAAAACACCCCTAATAAGAATAGAAGGCTTTATGGAGCTAATGAGAGTACTCACAAAAAATGAGGACATTTATTATGAGATTATTAAGGAAGATGTACAGCGCTTAAAGGACATAATCAAAGATGTTCTAATAACGGATTACCGCTTGTAGGCAAGAGAGGATATCTGGCCTTCGGAAATTTGTGTGGAAATTAAGTCAATCAAAAAGAAATTGCGATAATTTAAAACAGATGTTACAATAATTGTGACTAATGTCTTATTGTCATTAGTTCGTTAGTATTCATAGCCTTAACTAATTAATATAAAATATATTTTGTATGGTAAATGGTAGAAACTATTAAGTCTAATAGAGAGTCTAATCCATGGCCTAACTTCTATTTATAGAGGTTAGGCCATTTTTTATTATCTAAAGGGGAAATGAAAGTGATTCGAAATCATCAGTTCCAGCAACAAGATCTCCTCAAACTGAGCAGTTCAGTAAGTAAAATAATTAAGCGGTATTTTGGAAAAGGCCCGAGCAATTGTTACGCTACTTTTTATGAAGCGAGATTAACTATATATATTAACAAGTTTGCTACTCCAGCTGAGACTGTTTTGGTTCAAAATAACAAGATCGCTATAGCTCACTCATTTCGAATGGCTGTAATGGAGCATGTAGCAGAAGAAATTAAAGATAAAGTTGATTCTCTCTTTGGTGTCAGATTTGATTCACAATATAGTGATTGGGATTTTGAGTTGGATAGTGGGATTATTATGATGGAAAAGTGCAGTTCAAAGAAAGCGTTCCAAAACGTAGAAATGCCCTTATTAGCCAATCTTAAGAAACAAATCAATCAGGTCAGCGCCTTAGTACATAAGACACCCACAAATATAAGTGTATTTAAGGTAAGTCCCAAATTATATGGGGTAAAATGTGAAGGGGTTATGTATCAGATAGAAAAAACATTGTATGAAAAAGGTCATCTGGATATTTTGCATCAATGTTCAATCGAAATAAAAAAGAATTATCAAAAGCATTTGGATTCATTTGAAAAGGTGTTTGGGAGGACGATTGAAGGCTTATTTATAATTTGGGATTATAAAAATGAAGAGAATTATATCTTCTTTTCACTACAATAAACCTTACACATTAAGGTGAATTTTAACAGGGCTTATTAAACCGACATAAGAAATAGGTAGCTGAAACATGCATAGTGACTGTGCTTTGTGCATTCACCAAATAGTTCTCCAAAAAGTTGATTAAGAAAAAATTATAAGCGTGTATTTAAAACAAGAAGAGACAAATCTAAGCATGAAACCATTGGGGGTTATAAATATAATTAAGCCAATTATGGTAAAAATAGATATAGGAAATGTAAATAAATGACTTAAAACGTCTGTACTAGAGACTAACCATTGTAAGAAATAGGGTATAAAAGATCATAATTAAGCTGTCAATGAAAGAGGGATTAACATGAACCAAGACCTCCTGAATAAGTTAAGCAGCTACATCAGTAAGTTATTAAGAAGTACATTTGGAAGGGGACCGGAGTCCTGCCGTTGTACGATTAATGGGAAATTTATGGTCACTTATATAAACGGTTTTATATCCGCAATGGAAGAAGTCTTAATCAATCAGGGACAGGATGATCAGGTTAAAAAGGCTCGTAATGCAATCATGAACCATGTTCTCGATGAAGTTAAAGGTTATCTAGAATCTTCTATAGGCATTGACATTGAATTCTATTATCATGATTGGAATTTTCCAAGCAATTCTGGAATGATCTTTTTTGTTTTTAACCAAGAGCTAAAAGCGGAAGTAATTCAATCCAAAGTCAATTTAGCAGAACTCGAAAAGGAAGTTGCCCGTATTAGCATGCTCGTTCAAAAAGTACCAGATAAAATTAATATACACGGGATTTCTTCCTCCATCTATGTTGTTGAGCGAAGAGGTATCTTGATTCCAATTGAAAAAGCTTTAATAAACAAAGGCTTTAAAGATGAGTTGATAATAACAAAGGATAGTATAGAAAAATCCTATTTTTTCAGATATGGTAAATTTGAGGATATTTTTCATAAGGAAGTTAAAGATATCTTTATTGACTGGGATCTTAAAGCGGATAAATCGATTATGAGTTTTGTTTTAAAAACATGAATTAATCCCCAACCGACAAGAGTCGGGAGGGGATTTTTTTACTGAGCATTCTCATCATCAACCAAAGTTTATCTACTTAAGAAAAAGTTAAGAATAAGTAACCATAATTGATAGGGGCGATTCAACAATTATTAAGGAGATGGCGATGAAGACCATTTATCTGCATATTGGTTACCATAAAACAGCTACAACCTTTTTACAGCGCATTATTTTTCCAAAACTGAAGCAGCTTAATTACATAAACAAGACCGGTGAAGCCTTAAAAAGAATGAATCAAATTCGGACGAAAAAGCTTACTAAAAAAGAGATCGAGTCGTTTAGGAAATTTATTAACAAAAAGGATAATGGAAAGCCCATTTTAATATCGAATGAAGGGTTTTCAGGAAATCCTCTACATAGCAAAAAAACAAAGAAGCAATTTGAGGTGTTAGAGGATTTGCGAAAGATTTTCCCTCCCTCAGAGTTTGATGTTCATATAATAGTTGGCATTCGCGAGCAAGTCTCTCTCCTCACGTCTCTTTATTTACAATATATAAAAATGGGCGGGGTTCTTGACGGAAGTTCGTTCATCGAGCATTGTCAGCAAATAGGAGTGCTAGAAAACTTCAATTTTTTTCATACCCTGCATAAAATTGAAGAATTATTTGGCCGGGATCGTATGTATGTCATGGTCTATGAAAGGTTTCGCGATCAGTTTCGAGATGAATTGCTCCAACTGTTAAATTATATGGGTGAGAAAGAAATACCTGTGTACAAGGATGAGGAACAGCTTCGAAATAAAAGCCTTGGACAACTTCAATTAACGGTCACCAGAAGACTCAATAAACTTTTTAAAACATCGTTTAATCCTCAAGGGAAGTTCTCTTTCATTGAGGTGCCTGGACTAGGAACGCTCACTCCAAGACGACTTATTCAAAATAAATGGAGTAACAGGATTCATTATAAAAGTTACCGGTTTCCCATGGATAGGCAAACTGCGATCAAAGAAAGGTATGAAACCGGAAATAGGCGACTGTCAGAGGTCTATAACATAAGCTTGCCAGAGAATTATTACAGTGGGACAACAGAAAATGAAAATTAGCTTAATAGAATGCGGAAGGGCCATTCGTTCGAGAATGGTCTTTTTGAGCTTTTAGGGGGGACTCCCTTCTAATGAAAGAAGAACGCTTGAAGTGTCTATCCCCAAATTCAGTTTGACTGATGAATTTGGGACATCATGTCTGTTTTAGTAGCAAGTTTTTATTTGGATATCTGGAGAAGACAAAAGAAGATAAATAAATGAGATATATGAAGAATAAATATAAAGGTGATTCGAAATGAGTTTGGAGAATCATGAGTGTAAGATGAATTCCCAATCTAGAAAGACACACAGGCAGGGTTCTTTTAGAGGTGACTGACTAATTTATATAAGCACTTTTGTGATGAGGAGGAATCCGGAGTTGGAATACGTTGGGAAGAGTGTCATTCGAAAAGAAGCCTTTGATAAAGTAACGGGTAAGGCGAAGTACACGAATGATTATGGTGACCAAGGCACACTTCATGCGAAAATGCTGATCAGTCCTTATGCGCATGCTGCGATTACATCCATTGATTTTTCTGAAGCTTGGAAAGTCCCAGGAGTGAAGGCTATATTAGGGGATGAACCTTTTCCGTTAGTAGGGGAAGCGATTAAGGATAGACCTCCTATTGCCTATAAAAAAGTAAGGTATCATGGAGAACCTGTGGCGGTGGTTGTAGCGGATAATCTCATTTCAGCCAAAAGGGCAGTGGCTGCTATTAAAGTGACGTATGAGCCCCTTCCTGTTGTTAATTCACCCCGTGAGGCTTTTCAGAAACAGGCACATCTAGTCCATGAACACATAGAACGATATGAGAAAAATGAAAGTGTTTACCCAGTTCCAGGGACTAATATAGCTAATTTCACCAAAATTAGAAAGGGAGATCTAGAAAAGGGGTATTTGGAAAGCGATGTGACGGCCGAATTTAACGTGTCTTTTAACCCATCTGACCATGCGGCTATGGAAACGAGAAGTTCAACAGCAGAGATTAAGGCAGACGGAACGGTCGTGATTACGGCTTCTTCACAGGCCCCTTTTGCCATTAAACGATTAATGAATTGGTATTTTGGGATTGAATCGGGTAAAGTCATCGTGAATACACCGCTTGTTGGCGGCGCTTATGGAGGGAAGGCCTCTATTCAGCTAGAAGTGATTGCTTATCTGGCATCAAAAGCAGTTGGAGGCAGACCCGTAAAATTAACGAACACAAGGGAAGAAGATATGATTACTTCTCCTGTTCATATTGGGCTTGATGCCACCATTAAGCTTGGCGCAACGAAGGAGGGCCTGCTCAAGGCGGCCGAAATTACGTTTCTTTTTGATGGCGGAGCCTACTCGGATAAAGCGGTAGATATTAGTGTTGCAGGTGCAGTGGATTGCACAGGCCCTTATCGGATTGACAATGTCTGGTGCAATTCTTATTGCCTTTATACGAATCATCCGTATCCAGGTGCTTTTAGAGGGTATAGTCATTCAGAAGTCCTATTTGCATTTGAAAGGACTATGGATGTACTAGCTGAAAAACTGAACATGGACCCACTTGAGCTTCGTTCTATAAATGCCATTTTACCTGGGGATACATCGCCGACACAAGTGCCGTTGACTGCGAGTACATTAGGGAATTTATCCGAATGCATTAAGCGATTAAAAGAATTAATGCATTGGGAAGACGGCCAGAAGTCCGAAGTTAAGGGCAGGAAGGTGAGAGTAAAGGGCGTTTGCTGTATCTGGAAAAATTCAACTTTTGATACCGATGCGACATCGGGCGTCATCTTAACCTTTAACCCAGACGGGAGCATTAATTTGATGTCGGGTGTTGTTGAGATTGGAACAGGGACAAAGACCGTTCTGGCACAGATTCTAGCCGAACAAATGAAAATGGATGTCCAACAAATCCATGTCAAAATGCTCGTAGATACACAAACAACCCCCGAGCACTGGAAGACGGTCGGAAGCCGCGGTACCTTTATGGCTGGGAGAGCGGTAATTGAAGCGGCTAAGGATGCGAAGCGTCAGTTAAAGGAGCGGGCGGCCTTTGTGCTTCGCTCAAATGTCGAGGACTTGGAAGTGGCAAACGGCAAAGTCTTCCAAGCCGAACACCCCGAGGTGAGTATTGATATAAAAGATATTGCGTATGGTTATACCTTTCCTAATGGTCAAACAATCGGTGGTGAGATCATAGCAAAAGGAACTTATACGTATACCAATGCGACCCATTTGGACCCGGAAACAGGGAAAGGGAACCCTGGTCCCGAATGGTCAGTCGGTGCGCAAGGTGTTGAAGTCGAGCTGGATACGCGTGACTATACGTACCGCATTATAAAGGCCTATTCCGTTATTGATGTTGGGGGAGTACTTAATGAAAAGGCCGCTCTCGGCCAAGTGATGGGGGCCATGAGTATGGGGCTGGCTTTTGGCGGGAGAGAGACCTTTGTTATCGATCGCTATGGGAGAGTTTTAAATCCTCAACTCCGAACTTACCGGCCGCTTCGCTATGGTGAGCAGCCAGAGTATGTCGTCGAATTTGTCAAAACGCCATGTAAAGAAGCGCCTTATGGTGCAAGGGCAGTTGGCGAGCAGGGCTTGATTGGCATGCCGGCCGCTCTTGGCAATTGTTTATCCACGGCAATAGGTGTTCAATTGCGTTCCTTACCTCTAATCCCTGAACAGCTTTGGCGTGCCAGTAAGGAGAAACAACATGCTTCCATTTAATTTTGATTATTTCAAGCCTAAAACGTATCAAGAGGCTGTTAACCTATACCGCCGCTTTAAGGAACAAAACAGGACACCATATTATATTTCAGGAGGAACGGAGCTTCTAACTTTAGGGAGATTGGACCAGGATTATGCGGAAGTCGTTATTGATCTTAAAGGGATTTCTGACTATCAATCGATCGCCTTTAGTGAAGACTATCTCGTGATTGGGGCAGGGGCCAGCTTAACGGACATAGTAGAATCCGATGCTTTTCCCTTGTTAAGCCAAACAGCTGGTGATATTGCCGATCGAACAGCCCGTAACAAAATTACGATTGGCGGAAATATATGCGGGCAATTTTTTTATCGAGAAGCGGTCCTTCCGTTGTTACTTACAGAGTGTTATGTAGGGGTTGTGTCTGAAACGGGCATAACCTATTCGCCCATTCACCCACTATTTAATGGTCACATGATGTTGCAGGAAGGCTCCTTTATCTGTTCTTTATTAATTGACCGCAGCTATTTAACTCTCCCGCATATCAGTATTAAAAGAAGAATGCAGTGGGACATGGGCTATCCGCTTGTCACGGTCGCTGCTCTTAAGACAGATGAGGGCATTCGAATGGCTTTTAGCGGTGTTTGCCCTTTCCCTTTTCGATCAGATGAAATGGAAAGCAGGCTAAACGATACCCAATTACCAATAGAGGAGAGGGTAGAGCAGGCTTTAACCTATTTGCCATCGCCTGTGTTGAATGACGTAGAAGGCTCTTCTGATTACCGCCTATTTGTCTTAAAAAACACGATGTTCGATGCTATCCAGGCCATAGAAGGGAGTGCTCTTGAGTGAATGACCCTATATACACTTTTCTCTTGACTGTAAACGACGAGACAACACGTGTGACGGTTAGACCGGCTGATACATTGTTATATGTCCTGCGGGAGAAACTGGGCCTGACCGGGTCTAAACCGGGCTGTTTGAATGGCGATTGCGGGGCTTGCACCGTTTTAGTCGATGGGGTTCCCATGAAGTCTTGCTTAATGTTAGCGATAGAAGCTGAACAAAAAAAGATTACAACGATCGAGGGACTTCAGGATACCCCCATTCAACGAGCTTTTGTTGAGCAGTTTGCTTTTCAATGCGGATATTGTACATCCGGTTTTATAATGAATTGTCATGCCCTCGTGCAAACGAAGCCGAATGCAACGGAAGCAGAAATAAAAAAATGGCTGGAATCCAATATATGTAGATGTACGGGGTATGAGGAAATTAGCGAAGCAGTTCATTCTGTATTAGGAAACCTTGAGAGAGACACTTAATCCTTTAACTGAAAATAGGAAATAGAAACCCGTCTTTTAGGTCACCTTATTAATGTTTGGAAAACTGATTGGAAGGTGACCTAGATGGATGCACAGCGCGCGAAAGAAATTATAGATTCCCCCAGAACCATTCATGTTTTGTACGATGGGATGAAGGTCTATATACAAAATGTGAATGATGAAACAGAAATTGCAAGGGTTTATCCATTAGACAATCCCGAGTATATTCAAGATGTCCCGGTTGGCGAGTTAAATGAGGTACATTAATAGACGGAACTCATTCGAAGTCTGACGCCAACCTAAAAAAGGATCCTAAAAGCTTACAATAGCTTTTAGGATCTTTTTATATGATTTCCCAAACTTAATCTTTATAAGGGTCGATGGTTTGGATGGTTCCGTCTTCGTTATAGGTTAATTTAGTGTATTTGACGCTTCGTTTATGATCAATACCGCCTGATAAGGATGCATCATGATAAAATAAATACCATTTGTCTTCAACCTTTACGATTGAATGATGAGTTGTCCACCCCATGACAGGATTAAGAATCGTCCCTTTAAAAATATATGGACCTTGAGGATTCTGACTCATGGCATAGACAATTTTATGAGTCGTTCCAGTTGAATAGGAAAGGTAATAATACCCGTTGTGCTTATGAACCCAAGGTCCTTCAAAATAGCGTCGATCTTCATCACCAGCTAAGATGGGATTGCCTTCTTCATCAACAATCGAAATTTCTTTTGGAGCTTCTTTAAAATTAAGCATATCCTCCGTTAGTTCGGCCACTCTTGGACCAATAGCAGGCGCGGTTGGCGCAGGACCTTCCGCATCTGGAACGAAAGAACCTGTCTGCCATTTTTCTAATTGTCCTCCCCATAAACCGCCGAAGTAGATATAAGCCCGGTCATCCTCATCGACCAGTACGGCGGGGTCAATGCTAAAGCTGCCAGGAATATAATTTTCTTGAGGAGCGAAGGGACCGGCAGGGGAAGAGCTGGTTGCGACTCCAATTCTGAAAATCCCTTCATGATCGCGTGCTGGGAAAAACAAATAATAAGTATCATTCTTAAAGGCAGCATCAGGAGCCCATAATTGTTGCTTAGCCCATGGGATGTCTCTTAGATGCAGTGCCTCGCCATGATCGACACAAGGGGAATTAAAATCATCAAGTGAGAGCACATGATAATCCTCCATGGCGTATTGGTCTCCATTGTCATTAGAGGGGCCATCATGGTCAAGGTCATGGGAAGGGTATACATAAATCTTCCCTTCAAACACATGGGCGGAAGGATCAGCTGTAAAGATATGGTCAACTATAGGCGTATTAGGTTTTACAGATTTACTCATTTTACTCACTCCATTACGTTATTTATCAGGATAAAGGGCTTACAAAAAGGAATATCAAAAGTTTGTTTAATAAATAAACTAACTTAAACGTATCACAACTACTCAATATTATCAATATACAAAATAGCGTTACCAATTAGAGTATTCTCGTTACGCCTAACCCGTCAACCGGCCTATTAGAAGGCGGATAGCGAATCCACGTTACGCTCAACTGAAATAGGCGTAACGTCATTCTCTTATTTCGTCATTCTGGCCGGATTCGCGGCGTGTAGCGTATTCTCGTTACGCTCAACGGAAATAGGCGTAACGCCATTCCTTTATTTCGTCATTTCAGCCCAGTTTAGAGGCGTATAGCGAATCCACGTTACACTCAACTAAAATAGGCGTAACGTCAGTTCGTTATTTTTTTATTTTGGCCGGATTCGCGGGGGATAGCGTATTCTCGTTACGCACAACTAAAATAGGCGTAACGTCAGTTCGTTATTTGGTCATTCTGGCCGGATTCGCGGCGGATAGCGAATCCTCGTTACGCACAACTGAAATAGGCGTAACGTCAGTTCGTTATTTTTTTATTTTGGCCGGATTCGCGGGGGATAGCGTATTCTCGTTACGCACAACTAAAATAGGCGTAACGTCAGTTCGTTATTTGGTCATTCTGGCCGGATTCGCGGCGGATAGCGAATCCACGTTACGCTCAACTGAAATAGGCGTAACGTCATTCTCTTATTTCGTCACTTCAGCCCTGTTCGCGGGGGATAGCGAATTCTCGTTACGCTCAACTGAAATAGGCGTAACGTCATTCCGTTATTTTGTCATTTCAGCCGGATTCGCGGCGGATAGCGAATCCACGTTACGCTCAACCGAAATAGGCGTAACGTCAGTCTCTTATTTCGTCATTTCAGCCCTGTTCGCGGCGGATAGAGTATTCTCGTTACGCTCAACTGAAATAGGCGTAACGTCATTCTCTTATTTCGTCATTTCAGCCTAGTTTGGAGGCGGATAGCGAATCCACGTTACGCTCAACCGAAATAGGCGTAACGCCAGTCCTTTATTTTGGCATTCTGGCCGGATTCGCGGCGGATAGCGAATCCACGTTACGCACAACTGAAATAGGCGTAACGTCAGTTCGTTATTTTTTTATTTTGGCCGGATTCGCGGGGGATAGTGTATTCTCGTTACGCGCAACTGAAATAGGCGTAACGTCATTCCCTTATTTCGTCATTTCAGCCCAGTTTGGAGGCGGATAGCGAATTCTCGTTACGCGCAACTGAAATAGGCGTAACGTCATTCCCTTATTTCGTCATTTCAGCCCAGTTTGGAGGCGGATAGCGAATTCTCGTTACGCGCAACTGAAATAGGCGTAACGTCATTCCCTTATTTCGTCATTTCAGCCCAGTTTGGAGGCGGATAGCGAATCCACGTTACGCACAACTGAAATAGGCGTAACGTCATTCCCTTATTTCGTCATTTCAGCCCTGTTTAGCGGCGGATAGCGTGTTCTCGTTACGCTTAGCCGAAATAGGCGTAATGTCAGTTCGTTATTTGGTCATTCTGGCCGGATTCGCGGCGGATAGCGAATTCTCGTTACGCTCAACTGAAATAGGCGTAACGTCATTCTCTTATTTCGTCACTTCAGCCCTGTTCGCGGCGGGATAGCGAATCCACGTTACGCACAAATGAAATAGGTGTAACGTCATTCTCTTATTTCGTCATTTCAGCCCAGTTTAGAGGCGAATAGCGTGTTCTCGTTACACCTAAATAATTGTTGTGTAACGAGCATTACCTACCCGTGAAAATAAGTTCAATTTGGATGTTTAGGGTATAGGCTATCCCATTTTATTCATCTGTTGGCGCCGTAATATGATCTAGCAGTTGTTGGAGTGTAGCTATTCAGCTTAACATTTTCTGGGAAATAAAGATGAATCAAATAAAAAATCATGAGTCTACCAAAAGATAATGGGTAGGATTTAGAGACACTAGAAACAGCCTCTCTTAAGTCTTTCACAATCTGAACTCGTCAAGTGGTCTTTTCCAAATAAAACTTCCTAAAAGAGGGTCAATTAGAAATAGTTTATTAGATTTAGTCATGAAAATTAAAAATAGATATATAGTTATAATAGGGCATTAACTTAAGGGGCAGGTGGTGACGTTGTGGCATGCTGAGAAGACGAGCTAGAACGAGTGGACAAGTCATTCAAAGCACTTATGATTATGAGTCAAAATATGATGATCCAAAAGATGATGAAATCCAATTTGAGCAGGCGGGACAAAGGGTATCCTCGCCGCCTGTCAGACATCAGCTTGTTTGTAAACAAATAGGGGACAGTCTCTCAAAACGCTGTCAGGAGGACTTTGTTTTATTCTATTCTCCTATTGATTTGATTTTTTCAGAGGAAGTCATTGTTCAGCCAGATCTCCTTCTTATTTCCCGTCAGCGTTTTCCAAGCATAGTTAGAAACAGAGGGATTATAGGGCCGCCTGATTTGGTGGTAGAGGTTCTTTCTGCGACCTCTGTTAAAACGGATAAGGTGGACAAGCTGCATACTTATGCCTATCATGGGATTCCGGAGTATTGGATTGTCGACCCTAATTATCAATCTCTAGAAAAATATGTATTAGAAGGGGAATCGTATGGGTTTCCTGTCCTTTTTACACGTGATGAACGTGTGGATTCAAGTACGATCCCAAGCGCTGGGTTTTCAATGAATGAAATATTTGACGATTTGTTGGAAATTCCAGGAGACGATCATTTTTAATTTACTATTAACTCAAAGGGAAGGCTCGGCATTATAATCTGATCAAGGAAAAGTCCAATGCACGTCGCATTGGACTTTTTGCCTGATTTCTAATGGTTTAATTATACACGTTGCTCTTTTCGTGCAACACCGGTTTCATAGGCTGCTTTGACGACGGCAGCGCGGACACGTTCAACGACACGATCATTGAAAACGCTCGGAATGATGTAAGTTTCACTCAGCTCTTCATCAGAAACGACTGAAGCGATCGCTTTAGCGGCGGCAACCTTCATTTCTTCATTGATTTCTCGGGCTCGGCAGTCTAGCGCTCCCCGGAAGATACCTGGGAAACAAAGAACATTATTGATTTGGTTAGGATAATCCGAACGCCCAGTGGCAAGAACTCTTACATATGGCTCAGCCAGTTCTGGATCAATTTCTGGATTTGGATTGGCCATTGTAAAGACAATCGGGTCCTTTGCCATGCTTTTCAGGTCTTCAACAGTCAGAATGTTAGGCGCTGAAACCCCAATAAAAACATCTGCACCTGCAATCACCTCGGATAAAGTGCCTTTCAAATTTTCAGGGTTTGTTCTCTCGGCATATGTATTCCAATAAGGATTGTCATACTGGACATCGCGGTTAATGGCACCTTCGCGATCGACTCCTATAATATTGCGGACACCTGCTGAAAGAAGGATTTTTGTACAGGCTATCCCTGCGGCGCCAATTCCTGTGAAGACAACTTTTATATCTTCAATTTTCTTGTTCGTGATTCTTAATGCATTTAAGAGGCCGGCAAGCAGTACGACGGCTGTTCCATGTTGGTCATCATGAAAAACCGGTATGTCCAGCTCCTTCTTTAAACGCTCTTCAATCTCAAAGCATCGTGGTGCCGAGATATCTTCTAGGTTAATTCCTCCAAAAGCTGGAGCAACTGCTTTAATAGAACGAATGATTTCTTCGGTGTCTTGTGTATCTAAACAGATCGGAAACGAGTCAACATTAGCCATCTGCTTAAATAGCATGGCTTTTCCTTCCATAACGGGCATAGCCGCTAACGGACCAATGTTCCCTAAACCAAGGACGGCGGAACCATCTGAGATGACAGCGACCGTATTTCGTTTAATGGTCAAAGAATAGGCTTTCTCAGGCTCTTCTGCAATAGCTGTACATACCGTTGCGACGCCTGGTGTATACACTCGAGCGAGATCTTCGCGGTTTTTGATTTTAGTTTTAAGAGCCGTTTCAATTTTACCTCCAAGATGCATAAGGAAAGTTCGGTCAGAGATTTGTAAAACTTTAACGCCTTTTAACTGGGAGATCAAGTTGCCTAAGAGTTGACTATGTTTCAGGCCTTGCGCATTGATGGTAATATCTCGAACGGTATGCGTTTTGCTGGATGAAATAACGTCTACCCCAATAATATCTCCGCCAGCGTTACTGATCGCACTTGCTATTTCCCCAAAGGAAGAAACCTCAACATCCAACTGAAGTCGAACAATAATCGTTGTACTGGATCCTGTTCCAATTGCCATATGACCACTCCTTTACTTTTCTATTGTATTTCATCGTAATTTTTTTATGAAGGCAAGTCCTATCATACGTTTTGCCTGAAACACCACTTAAAACGGTACCTGAGAAAAGAGGCAAGTCATGATAGCGCCACCTGAGGGTGAGGTACCACTCTATTTTCCACTTCCCATCCCTATATTAATCTATCTATAAATGATAAGCGCTTACAAACTAAAATTCAATAAGAACATGGGCATTTGAGTAAATGTAACTATTATGGCATCACTTCATTTAAGGAAGAAACGATCGTCACCCAAGCGCGTTTATATAAAGTTGCCTCCAAAGAAGCGTGAAAGCTTAATTTGGAGGCGTGCAGGATGTAATGATTTAGCTATTATCGCTATGCTCTCTGCTAGGTAACTTATGGCTTTTATGAGAGTTCCCTTTTCGCTTACTATTTTTTTTCATTTGTTCTTGTTTCTCATGCAACTGTTCGACGTATTCATGTGTGTCTTCCAATTCAGATCCTCCTCATCACTTTAATCACTCTTAATGTTTCCTTGGTAAGGAATGATCATTCATCAATACCTGAGTGTTTGGGTGTTTTAGCGGAGATGACTAGGAAGAAGAGACGGTTGACAGTGCCCAGTAACCAAGTCGTGTCTTGTATCATTTTCTTAAAGGTTTCTTTTTGCTTGGCTGTTTTCGTAAACTTTGGTGTTTTTTTTGGCTCCAATAAGCTCGCTTTCCGCGGGCAATCCGAGCCTCCTCGGCAAAATACGCCTGCGGAGTCTCGCCTATTTAACCTATTTTTATCAACTAGCAACAATCTTTAAGAAAAGAGCCTTTTGCTTTAATGTTGGCTTCATTTACTTGCTGCCGGTCTGCGATTTCCAAAATGCTCATCGCCCCCCTATTCTCAAAGTTAAGGTTACTGTTTAGACGTAAAAAGACAAAATAAGTTTCGTTTTATTTTTGAAATAGTAGATGATTTTCGAAAAAAGGAACTGAAGTCTTCTTAATAGAGTTAGCCCTGAATGTGGATTCGTGCAATAATGAGTGGGGAGTGACCTCTTGTGGGGCTGTCCCCTGAAATAGAATAGGTAAGGAATGAGGGCGAACAATGAAGGATCTTTCTATAAATACAATCCTCGAGTGTATGGGAGAGTTGTTTTCAGATGAACTATCCATTGCGGTTGCCGATACGAAGGAATATATATTCTATAAGCCTAGTAAGCGAATTGATTTGAGAATTAAGCCAGGGCAACCCATAAAAGAAGGAACAATGGCTTATAAGGCGATACATTCAGGGCAAAAAGTCTCGGAGTTTATCGACCGTGATGTATTTGGGGTCCCTTATCATGGAATAGCCATGCCTTTTCTTAATAACGGTGTGCCGGAGGGGTGCGTCACGGCCATTTATCCGACGTTAACCAATGGAAAATCAGTCGTTACTCTTAAGACATTGGATGGCTGGGTCCCTATTCCTTTTGCAAAAGTCATTTATATAGAAGCGAAAGATAAAAAAACGCATGTTTATGCTCAGGATTTGGAAGGAACTCATAAGTATTCATTAAATGAATTTGAATTCTTTCTTCCAAAAGACTCCTTTATTAGATGCCATCGTTCTTTTATCGTTAATGTTAATCATATAAAGGAAATTTTCCCTGATATCCATTCAACTTTTCTCTTATCCATGAGCAATGGACAATCAGTGCCGGTCAGTCAAACTTATTCCAGTTATTTCCGAAAGTTATTGGGTTTCTAAAAAGTTTCTGCTTGAGGATACACTTTTTCTGTCTCATCCATTTATTTTGTGTTTTATAGTGAAAATTCAAATTTCTCCCATTAAATGGGTAGAATATTTATAACTATTTAACAAAGAAAAGAAGGTTTTACTTATGGATAATAAATGGGAGAGAATCAGAGACCATCGACTTATGGATCGAGTTGTGACACCAGAAGAAGCCGCCTCTTGGATCCAAAATGGGATGACCCTTGGATTAAGCGGCTTTACACGTGCAGGGGATGTGAAGGCGGTGCCCGTTGCATTAGTGAATCGGGTAAAAGAGGATCCGGATTTTAAAGTGAACGTCTATACTGGGGCATCATTAGGTTCAGATAT
Organism: Pullulanibacillus sp. KACC 23026; assembly: GCF_029094525.1. Classification (NCBI taxonomy): domain Bacteria; kingdom Bacillati; phylum Bacillota; class Bacilli; order Caryophanales; family Sporolactobacillaceae; genus Pullulanibacillus; species Pullulanibacillus sp. KACC 23026. Next base: position 126,729 of record NZ_CP119107.1, read on the forward strand.
TGATAAGCTTTTTACAGAAGCAGGAATTATTGGAAAACGGCTGCCCTTTCAAGCGGATGCAACGATGAGAAGCGGTATTAATCAGGGTGATCTACTATTTGTAGATCAGCATCTTTCGCATACTGCGGAGCTGATTCGCTCGAATGTGTTGGATATCGATATAGCAATTTTGGAAGCGATTGCAATCACGGAGGAGGGAATGGTTATCCCGACAACCTCCATTGGAAACTCCCTTTCTTTTGCCTTAAATGCCAAAACCGTTATTATTGAGATCAATCTGGCTCAATCCACTCAGCTTGAGGGTGTTCATGATTTATATGCACCTGGCAAACAAGGGGAGAGGCAGCCCATCCCACTAATTAAGGCGGACGATCGAATTGGGACAACGGGCATTTCAATTGATATTGAAAAGATAAAAGGGATTGTTTTCACAAGTCAGTTGGATTCACCTTCATCGATTGTTCCGCCTGATGAGGAAACAGAGCGCATAGCAGGGCATTTGATAGAGTGTCTACGTAATGAGGTCAAGGCGGGCCGGTTGACCAATGGATTGGCTCCATTGCAATCGGGGATAGGATCTGTTGCGAATGCCGTACTCCATGGGCTCTTACATTCAGAGTTTGAAAATTTGGAGGTTTATTCTGAGGTTTTACAGGATGCCGTATTCGAATTAATGGATGCCGGTAAGGTCAGGTTTGCCTCCTGTTGTTCCATTACGTTATCAGAAGACAAAATGAAACAGGTGTTTTCCGAGTTCGAAAAATATCGGGATAAGCTGATTATGCGTCCGCAGGAGATTTCCAACCATCCGGAAATTATCCGCCGTCTAGGTTTGATTGCCATTAACACAGCATTGGAAGTAGATATTTACGGGAATGTTAATTCAACACATGTATCGGGAACTAGAATGATGAATGGAATTGGCGGTTCTGGGGATTTTGCGAGGAATGCCCGACTTGCTATTTTTGTAACAAAATCAATTGCTAAGGGCGGTAAAGTATCCAGTATTGTGCCATTTGTCTCACATGTGGATCATACTGAGCATGATGTAGACATTATTGTCACGGAGTTTGGTTATGCGGACTTAAGGGGTCTTGCGCCAAGAGAAAGAGTCCCTTTAATTATAGAGAATTGTGCTCACCCCATGTACCGTGAGCAGCTTCGGGCTTACTACCAAGAAGCGCTAACACGCGGAGGCCAGACTCCCCATGTCTTAGAAAAGGCACTCTCTTGGCATATTAATTATGCAGAACGAGGAACTATGCTGGATAGTCAGGATAATTCATAAAAAAATATGGCGGGCTGTTGTCATGTTAGCATGATCACAGCTCGCTTTTATTTTTAGGATAAGCCGCTTTTAAAAGAGAAGAATTTTGCGGAAGCCCGCGTGTGAACAAGGCGGGATGATTGCTAGTAAAGCAATTTGGCTAAATTGTAAAATTTTTGTGAAAAAAATGAAAGCGTATTAAAAAACTGTCAACAATCCCTGTGACAAAAGTGTATTTAGAAGTGATTGAATGCCCTGTAGAGTCTACTTATAATAAAAGTGTGAATAACTTTACATCATTTTCAGCAATCATATGGATAGTAGCTTTCTTTATTAAATGAAAGCGTTTCTAAATTACACGGAGGTGCTAAGATGTCAGAAGTAGCACAAACTCGCCCAAGTGTCAGGGTGCGAGTCCAGAGACTGGGAAGTCATTTAAGCGGCATGATTATGCCGAATATAGGGGCATTTATTGCTTGGGGGCTTATAACAGCCTTCTTTATTCCAACAGGTTGGACGCCGAACGCAGATTTAGCCAAACTCGTTACTCCAATGATAACCTATTTATTGCCTCTTCTCATCGGTTATACAGGAGGTAAATTGGTATATGGTGACCGAGGGGCAGTCGTCGGAGCTGCGGCAACAATAGGTGTTATTGTAGGTTCGTCTGTCCCAATGTTCTTAGGGGCTATGATTATGGGCCCTCTTGGCGGTTACTGTATCAAGCAGGTTGATAAGCTGTTTAAGGAACGAATTCCTAATGGTTTTGAAATGCTGATTAATAACTTTTCAGCGGGAATTGTTGGTGCTGCATTAGGTATCTTTGCATTTTTCTTAATTGGCCCTGCAGTCAATTCGCTGAGCCATTGGCTGGCATCGGGTGTTAACTTCCTGATCAGTCACAATTTGATTCCATTAGCCAATATCTTTATTGAGCCGGCTAAAGTCTTGTTCTTAAACAACGCCATCGGTAACGGAATTCTAGTTCCCCTGGGTGCAGAACAAGCGAAAACAGCAGGTAAATCGATACTATTCTTGCTTGAAGCAAATCCAGGACCTGGTTTCGGACTCCTTCTTGCTTATTGGGTCTTCGGAAAAGGCAATGCTAGACAATCTGCCCCAGGCGCGATTATTATCCAATTCCTTGGCGGGATCCATGAGATCTATTTCCCTTACGTCTTAATGCGTCCGCTTCTTATCCTTGCTGTTATGGCAGGCGGTGTCGCTGGTACCTTTACATTTAGCATTTTGCATGTTGGATTAAATGCGGCAGCATCACCTGGTAGTATTTTTGCTGTATGGGCTATGTCTCCAAAATCATCTATTTTAGGGGTTACTATAGGTGTGCTTGTTGCAGCGGCTGTATCGTTCTTAGTATCGGCCCTCATCATGAAGACGACAAAAGATAAGTCGGCTGAAGGAGATTTGACAGCAGCAACATCAAAAATGGAAGAAATGAAAGGTAAAAAGAGCAGTGTAGCAGGTGCATTAACTGGTGCAGGAGCAGCTGAAGCGACTGGTCATATTGCTGGTCTTGATCAGGTTAATAAAATCGTGTTTGCCTGTGATGCAGGAATGGGCTCAAGTGCAATGGGGGCTTCTATCCTTCGAAACAAAGTGAAAAAAGCCGATTTGGATGTAGAGGTCACCAACACATCTATTAACAATTTGCCTGCTGATGCCGATATCGTCTTAACTCACAAAGATTTGACGGATCGTGCAAAGGTTAAATTGCCAAACGCTAGACATATTTCTGTAGAGAATTTCTTAAACAGTCCTAAATATGATGAGTTAGTAAATGAATTGAAAAATAAATAGTCCAACATAAAGGGTTGACCTTCTTAGGTCAGCCCTTTATAAAATGGTGTCAACAACTAATGCGACGAAATTAGATTAACATTCCTTTTGAAACAATAATTTTATTGTATTAATATAGAACTGTATGCCCATAATAATCTAAATTGTGTCAGAGGTCGGTTGGTGAGGTGATTTCATGTACGTGTCGGCGAGAGAAAGAGTCATAATAGAAACACTCCTTTCTCACCATGAGGAAATTACTGTAAAACAGCTTTCTGATGAACTGGGTGTGAGTGAACGGACTGTACATAGAGACTTAAAAGGTGTGGAAGATCTTCTTGAGAGAATTCAAATAAAATTGCTAAAAAAAGCAGGGGTCGGCATACAGCTTGAAGGCAGTCCGGAGAAGTTAGAGCAGCTCCAGCTCATGTTATTTAACCACTCACCGGTAGAGTATACACCTGAAGAAAGACAAACCATCATCCTGTGCACGCTTTTAGAAGCTGACGGTCCGGTTAAACTCGTAGCCTTGGCTAATGATCTAAAGGTGACGATGGTTACAGTCAGTCATGATCTTGATAAAATAGAGGATCGTCTTAACAAGTTTGGGCTTTCGTTACAGAAAAAAAGGGGTTATGGAGTTGAAATTATAGGCTCAGAAAACTCTAAAAGAAGAGCAATGGGCGCCATTATTACGGAAAACATGGACGAGATTGATTTTCTTTCTTTGGTAAGAGAGTCTATACAAAAGCAATCCCATTCCCAGACGGACACGATCTCAGAGAAGCTTCTTGGCCTTGTTGAGAAGCAGAAGCTTGTTATAGTGGAGAAAATTGTTGAGGAAGTAAATAAAGAGCGGGGTTATTTTATAGCCGACAGTGCTTACATAGGGTTAGTGGTTCATCTTGCACTTGCGTTAGAACGGATTGAACGTGGTGAACAAATTAAGATGGATCCGCATTATCTTCAATCCTTGCAGCTTTCACTCGAGTTTCCCATTGCTAAAAGGATGGTTGGGAAGCTTTCAGAGGTTTTTGGGTTAGAGATTCCGGAAGCGGAGATTGGCTATATCACCATGCATCTCCAAGGGGCAAAGTTAAGGCACGATAGAGAATATGTGATGGATACCCAAAATCTAGAAGCATCAGAAAAGGCAACCCTGTTAATAAAGTTCGTCGAAGAACAATATCAGGTCGATTTATCGAGTAATTTCTCACTTTTTTCAGGCCTTGTTACACACTTAGAACCGGCCATTTACCGAATGGAGCAAAACATGGGGATACACAATCCCTTGTTAGAACAAATTAAAAAAGATTATAAAGATTTGTTTGATGTCATCAAGCAGGGCGTTCAAGCCATTTTTACAAATATGGTCGTTCCGGATGAAGAGATTGGTTTTCTTGTCTTACATTTTGGGTCGGCTCTTTTGTCTCGTCCTGATGAGGGACTTAAAGCTTTGGTGATTTGTTCGACGGGAATTGGAACGTCTAAGATGCTAGCTTCTCGATTGAAGCGCGAATTCCCTGAAATCCAGCAACTTAGAAACGCCTCTTTATTTGAGGTCGACCAGTTGGGCACAGAGGATTACGATCTGGTTATTTCGACGATAAGGCTTCTTAATTTTTCTCGTCCTTATATTTTGGTTAGTCCAATCCTCAATCAGGAAGAGATTACAAAAATAAGGACCGCTATTCGTGAAAAGAAGGTTGAGGTATTGCTTCGAAAAGAGCCAAGACCGTCCGCTGAGCCTTTGTTTAAAGTTAATAACTTTAAACGATCGATTCAAATGTTTGATGAAATTAAAAGGATATCCTCTACCATCTTTGATATTCTTCAAGGATTTAAGGTGCTTGACTCTTCAAAGCGCACGCTCCATGAGACGCTTCAAGAGGTGTGCACGAGTCTTGAGGAAGAAGGGACCATTCAAAGGGGAGAGGCAGTAGTTCAGGCTCTTTTTGAAAGAGAACAACTTGGCGGTTTAGGAATTCCACAGTCTAAGCTTGCCTTGTTTCACACAAGAAGTGAAGATGTATTAAGGCCTGTCTTTTTGATTGTGAATTTAAAGACACCTTTTGACGTGATGTCTATGTCACAAGAAAGGATGCCTATTTCAAGGGTGTTAATATTAATGGCTCCTAATCAAATATCTCATCGGGAGTTGGAAATATTAAGTTATATAAGTGCTCTTCTTATAGAAAACAGAGAGAGCATCACCCTGTTTGAGCTAAAGGATGAGGCCCAAATTGCGCAGTACCTAAGCAGTAAGCTGAATGATTTATTTAATTGGAAACTTAAAGAATTGAGGGATTAAGGATGGCATTTGACGTATTAGCATTAGACAATATTCAATTAAACGCGAGCGCGAGTGATAAGAAAAGCGCTATTAAATTAGCAGGGGATCTATTGGTTGAACATGGTTATGTTGACCCAAGTTATGTCGACAAAATGTACGAACGAGAAGAATTAACATCAACTTATATGGGGAACTTTGTTGCCATTCCACATGGTACAGAAGATGCGAAACAAGCTGTCAAACATTCAGGGATTTCGATTGTTCAAATTCCAGAAGGCGTTGACTTTGGCGGAGGAAACATCGTGAAATTGGTATTCGGGATTGCTGGGAAAAATAATGAGCATTTAGACATTTTATCTAAAATCGCGATTGTCTGTTCAGAGGAAGAAAACGTTCAGAAATTAATTGAAGCCAAAACAAAAGAAGACATTGTTTCTCTTTTTGAAGGAGTTGCTGACTAAATGAAAGCCGTTCATTTTGGTGCAGGTAACATAGGAAGAGGTTTTATCGGCAAGTTGCTCTATCAGTCCGGCTACCATACAACGTTTGTTGATGTTAACGGAGCAGTTGTCGACCTACTGAATGAGAAGAAGAGCTATCAAGTCATTCTCGCTGATGAATCCCAGGAAACGGTCTTAGTTGAAGATGTCTCAGCCATTAACAGTCAAACTAATCCTGATGATGTTGTTCAAGCAATCGTTGAAGCTGACCTTGTCACAGCGGCAGTAGGTCCTCATATTTTACCGGCGATATCCGGCTTAGTTGCCAAGGGGCTTCAAGAGCGCTTGGCAAAAGGCGGCAAGCCGCTTAACATTATTGCGTGTGAAAATATGATTGGCGGAAGTTCCCTCTTAAAAGAAAAAGTGTACGAGAAGATCGACGACAATCAGAAAGGACAGTTTGATAAGCATTATGGATTTCCAAATGCAGCGGTTGACCGAATTGTACCCAATCAAAAAAATGAGGATCCATTGACAGTAAAAGTAGAGCCTTTCTATGAGTGGGTTGTCGAAGAGACAAAGCTGGTTGGAGAACGTCCAAAGGTTGAAGGCATTCACTTTGTCAGTGACTTAGAGCCATATATTGAAAGAAAACTGTTTACCGTTAATACAGGCCATGCGTCAGCTGCTTATCTTGGCTACCAAGCTGGAATCAAGACCATTGATCAAGCCATGAGCAATGATGCGATCAAAGAAGCGGTGAAGAAAACGCTTCAAGAAACCGGGCGCGTTTTAATTAAGAGATATGGGTTTGACGAAGCCACACATCAAGCCTATATCGACAAAATCATGAGCCGTTTTGTCAATCCATATATTACGGATGAAGTGACAAGAGTGGGGCGCTCTCCTATTCGGAAGTTAGGACCACAGGATCGGTTAGTGCGTCCGGCTACACAATATATTGAATTATTTGGTGAGCAACCTGAAAACTTAGCTAAGGTGATGGCTGCTGTTCTTCATTTCGATACACCAGATGACCCTGAAGCAGTAGAACTGCAAAATGTGCTAAAGGAAAAGGGTCCTGAAGAAGCGCTTGCCACCTATACAAAATTGCCAAAGGACTCCAGTCTTTTAAAATTAGTGGTTGAGCTTTTCTAAAAGAACAGATCAATCAAGAAGGAGTTAACTATGATTGAAAAAACATTTGAGGTCACTAGTGCCGCTGGTTTACATGCCCGGCCAACAACTTTATTAGTTGCTGAAGCGGGAAAATATAAATCGGACATGCAGCTTGAAAGTGGCGGAAAAAGTGTTAATTTGAAGTCAATAATGGGTGTTATGTCTTTGGGAATCACCCAAGGGACCGTTGTGTCAATAAAAGCAGATGGGGAAGATGAGGAAGAAGCCGTAAAGAAGGTCTATGAGTTGGTTCAAAAAGAGGGGTTGGGTAAGTAATGTCTACCAAAATTAAAGGGATTGCCGCTTCATCGGGTATCGCGATTGCAAAGGCATTTCTTTTGCAAAATGCGAGCAAAGAAGTTGAGAAAAAGACCATAAGTGACCCTGAAAAAGAATATGACCGCTTTGAGCAAGCCGTCACAAAGGCAAAGGCTGAGCTTCAAGACATAAGAGACCGTGCAGAGCGGGAAATGGGTGCTGAAAATGCGGCTATTTTTTCAGCACATCTATTAGTGCTAGAAGACCCGGAGCTGTTATCGAATGTTAAGACTAAAATTGATTCTGAAAAAGTGAATGCTGAATTTGCATTAAAAGAAGTAGCCGCTATGTTCATCTCGATATTCGAACAAATGGATAACGACTATATGAAAGAAAGAGCAGCTGATATTCGCGATGTTTCAGAGCGTGTCATTGCCCATTTGATGGGTGTGACCTTACATTCACCGGCATCGATCCAAGAGGAGGTCATCGTCCTAGCTGAAGATTTGACCCCTTCAGATACGGCTCAATTAAATCGACAGTATGTCAAGGGCTTTGCCACTAATATTGGCGGCAGAACGTCTCACTCAGCTATTATGTCCCGTTCGATGGAGATACCAGCAGTGGTCGGCACAAAAAAGGTCACTGCAGAAATAGAAAACGGAACGCTTGTTATTATTGATGGCATTGAAGGTTTGGTCATTGGGAATCCGACCGATGAACAGATCCAAGCTTACAAACAGAAGAAGGAAGCTTTCGACGCTAACAAAAAAGAGTGGGCCAAGTTAAAAGACCAGAAAACGGTCACCAGTGATCAGCATCATGTCGAACTGGCCGCGAACATTGGGACACCAAAAGATTTGCAAGGTGTAAGAGAAAACGGTGCTGAAGCTATCGGACTTTATCGAACTGAATTCCTTTACATGGATCGAGATAAACTTCCTACTGAGGATGAACAGTTTGCTGCCTACAAAGAGGTACTTGAGGGAATGGAAGGAAAGCCAGTCGTCATTCGTACCCTTGATATTGGCGGGGATAAAGAGCTGCCTTATCTAAACCTGCCGAAAGAGATGAATCCATTCTTAGGCTACCGGGCTATAAGACTTTGCCTTGATCAACAAGACATTTTCAGGACGCAGCTCAGAGCATTGCTTCGGGCAAGTGTATATGGGAATCTTAAAGTCATGTTCCCGATGATTGCAACACTTACTGAATTCCGAGAAGCTAAGGAAATTTTATTAGAGGAAAAAAGGAAGCTTCAAGAAGCGGACACACCTGTCTCTGACACGATAGAGATCGGGATGATGGTGGAAATTCCATCAACAGCTGTGAGTGCTGACCTTTTTGCTAAGGAAGTGGATTTCTTCAGTATCGGAACAAATGATTTAATCCAATACACGATGGCTGCTGATCGTATGAATGAACAGGTTTCCTATCTTTACCAGCCGTTTAATCCTTCGATCTTGCGTCTCATTAAGCTCGTAACGGATGCTGCCCATAAAGAAGGGAAATGGGTTGGAATGTGTGGAGAGATGGCAGGAGATCCTCTTGCCGTGCCAGTTCTACTAGCGATAGGTTTGGATGAGTTAAGCATGAGTGCCTCCTCCATTTTACCTGCAAGAACCCAGCTTCTTAGCCTTTCTAAGGAAGAGGCTGACAAGCATGTTGAGACCCTTCTTAACATGGATACAGCGGATGATGTTGTTAAGTACACAAAAGAGACATTTAAATTAGCTTAAGTGAATTTTTTTTGCACGTCCTCTAAGCGTTTAGGGGGCGTGTTTTTGTTCGCTTGGTCGACAAAAGGGAGCAGGAAAAGAAGACGGTACCCGAAATCGATCGAATAAGGGTGTGTCGTTTTAAACAAACTAACTATTAAGGAAATGAGAAACAACAAGTCGGATCAAATGGGGCATAAGAGAGAGTTTTTTATTTTTATATACGCTAAATAACGGGCTTGGATGCCGTTCTAGTAAGGAGGGGGAACATGTGACTAAAAAAGAAGATAACACGTGGATTGCCGCACAAACTTGGAAGAATCTATTGTTTGCGCATTACCCCGTTACTTATGAGGAAATTCGGCCGTTAGTGCCAGACTGTTTTTCTCTGGATCTTTACAAGAATCAGGCTTGGGTCAGCATTGTTCCCTTTTTAATGACAGGAATCCGGCTGAAGTATTTGCCAACACTACCGTTTACTCCTTCATTTCCGGAATTGAATTTACGCACTTATATAACTTATGAAGGGGAACCTGGTGTCTATTTTTTTACCATGGATGCTGAAAGCAAGGCGGCAGTGGCCATGGCCAAAATCTATAATATGCCTTATCTCTATGCAAAGATGTCCTATGGGATAAAAAATTCGGTTGTCGAGTTTAAAAGTGAACGGATCGACTCTCGTGCCAAAAAAGGAGTCTTCAAAGCGACTTACCAAGGGATGGGTGACACTTATCTTGCGGAACCCGGATCCTTGGAATACTGGCTGACTCAACGCTTTCTTTTTTTTCTCGAAAATAAAGGACAAGTCATTGGAGGACGGATCCGCCATCGGCAATGGCCGCTTCAAAAAGCCAACGTTACGATCCATGAGAACAGTTTAGGGGAGAGCGTTGGAATCACATTAAGTAAGGAGCCGGAAATTGTTGGCTATTGTAAGGAAATTCATGCGGTTAATTGGCTGCCCAAAAGGATAGGGCCTTGAAAGCTGAAGTCCCTTGAAGGACACTTGGCGTAACCTCAATGCTCGTCTGAAAACCGTTCTGACTAGATTTATTAACAAAATGGAATAATCTGTTCGTGAATCGAAATACTAATTTCTGATGAGGCTTTATCTTCCGGGTCCATTTATTTGGTGTGGTGACCAGGAAAGCCCAAATTGGAACTGTATTCAACCCAGTATTAAGAAAAAATGGATGAAGGAGGAATTGAGACAGTACCTTTAAAAAATTTTAAATTAAATACTGAAATCGATTTAATAAAAATTAATAATTTATTTACAAAATACTTAAAACAAATCGGGATAACTTATAGTATAATAGTCATGATTCGACAATGTGTACAATATTACACAATAAAACCATCAAAAACATTGGGGGGGAAATGGTATGAAAAACAAACTGATGTTGCTTTTATCACTTGTTTTGATTATCGGAATAATTTCTGGCTGCGGCTCAAGTTCTAAGTCCGGCCCAGACAAAAAGTCAAATGGTTCTTCAAGCAGCAAGACGATTGATGATCTTAAAGTAAGCTTCGTGCCATCTAAAGATCCAGATCAAATCATTACAGCAACAGATCCACTTAAGAAGCTTCTTAAAGATCAATTGAAAAAAGAAGGCTACACAGTTAACAAGGTAGATATTGATGTCGGTACTACATACGAAGCTGTTGGTGAAGCATTAGACGCTGGCACAACAGATATTGGTTTTATTCCTGGCGGTACTTATGTCCTTTATGACAAAGGTGCCGATGTTATCTTAACGGCTACTCGCGCTGGTTTGAATAATGATTCTGACAATCCAAAAGATTGGAATGATAACAAACCAACTACTGGGACTGACAAACAAGCTAGTTACTACCGCGCTCTTTTCATCGCTGGTCCATCTAAAAAGGGTCAAGAATTAGCTAAAAAAGTAAACAGCGGTCAACAATTAACTTGGAATGACCTTAACAGTGCAAACTGGGCTGTTATGTCTTCATCTTCATCTGCTGGTTACATCTATCCAACCCTTTGGTTACAAGATAAGTATAAAAAAGGTATTACAGATCTCGCCCACGTGACTCAATCTGATTCTTACGGCAGTTCATTTGCTCGCCTTGCTTCTGGTCAAGCCGACGTTATCGTGGTCTATGCAGATGCAAGAAGGGATTTTGAAAAATCCTGGACAACCGACTACAAGCGCTCTAAATCAATCTGGGATGAAACGAATGTCATTGGTGTCACCCAACCGATCTACAATGATACAATCAGCGTCAGCAAAAATGATCCTAAAATGACACCTGCATTCAAAAAGGCACTTCAAGATGCGTTCATCTCGATTGCCAAAACAGATGCTGGTAAAAAAGTTATAGCTGTCTATAGCCACGAAGGTTACAAAGTAGCTAAATCCTCTGACTATGATGGTGAAAGAAAAGCTCAAGAACTTCTTCAAAGCTTAAACAAATAAGTCCGATAATTAACAAGTTCACCTTATTTAAAAACCAAAAAGAGAGCATCTAAAATGGGATGTTCTCTTTTTTCAATCTATGCTATGATAAAATAGTACGTGCTTTCTCAGTTTTTAGAAATTTGCAAGTAAATTTATAGAATGGGGTATTACCATGATTGAGTTTATTGATGTTGAGAAAACCTACCCGAATGGCACAAAAGCCCTTAGCAATATTAATTTGAAGATTGATCAGGGTGAATTTGTAGCTGTTATTGGCTTGTCTGGTGCTGGTAAATCAACTCTGATTCGTTGTATTAACCGGATGCATGATATCACTAGCGGGACATTGAATGTAGATAAGGTTAATGTGACTAAGCTTAAAGGGAAGCAAGTTCGTCGCTTCCGAAGACGTATCGGAATGATTTTCCAATCTTTTAATCTTGTTACTCGTTCAACCGTTATCAAAAATGTTCTCGTATCTTTTGTACCCGATAATTCCTTCTGGCGTAAATTAACTGGATTTTACACAAAGGAGCAGAAAATTAAAGCATTGGAAGCTTTAGATAAAGTAGGCATTCTCGATAAAGCCTATGTTCGCGTTGACCAATTGTCTGGAGGTCAGCAGCAGCGTGTTGCGCTTGCTCGAACACTTGCTCAAAATCCTGATATTATCTTGGCCGATGAACCCATTGCCTCGCTGGACCCAGTGACAGCCAAAATTGTCATGGACGATTTTAAACGGATTAATAAAGAGATGAATATTTCCGTAATCATGAATATCCACCATGTTGAAATCGCTTTAGAGTATTGTGATCGCATCATAGGTATTCGAAAAGGTGAAGTGGTTTTTGATGGGGAAGCATCGAAAGTGACGAAGGAAATTCTCAGTGACATCTACGGGGGCAATCTAGAAGAAGCTTCTTTAGAGGAGAATTCTGCTTATGTATGATAAATTATTTCATCCTAAGAAAGTTGTTCTTCCAAACGGTAAGGTTGTTTTAGAAAAGCGTTCACGTGTCCCTTTTATTTTATTAATTATCATCATTGTAACCTATTTTTCAATTCGCTTTACAGATTTTAATTTTAAAGTTTTAGTGACCCATATTGGAGGATTTTTTACGATTATTGGGCAAATGATCCCTCCGCATTGGTCGTACATTGATAAAATTTGGAACCCTCTTTTTGACACTTTAAAAATGTCCCTTCTTGGTTCCTTGATTGGTGCAGTGCTTGCACTTCCCTTTGCTATTCTCTCTTCTTCAAATATTATTAAGAGTAAAATTGTGGTCGCTGTATTTAAAATCATTCTCAGCTTGCTTCGAACATTGCCAACACTGGTCTCCGCCTTGATTGCGACGTTTATCTTTGGGCTTGGGCCAATGGCTGGGACCGTAGCGATCTTGCTCTTCACTTTATCCTATGTAGGAAAATTGTTGTATGAAGCGATTGAAAATGTCGATATGGGCTCGTTTGAAGCAATGGAGTCCATTGGAATGACTCGAATTCAGGCCTTTCGCTATGCCGTCATTCCACAAGTCCTTCCAAGCTATCTTTCTCAGTCCTTATTCTGCTTTGAAGGAAATGTCCGTTATGCCGCTATTCTCGGGTATGTAGGTGCGGGTGGTCTCGGATTAATTATCAACGAACGCATTGGCTGGCGCGACTATTCAAGCGTTGGAATGGTCATTTTGGTCTTGGTTGTAACGGTATATATTATTGAAACCATCAGTGAGCATTTCCGGAAAAAGTTAATTTAAAGGAGTCGTACGTCCTATGACGACATTAGAAAAACAGCTTAAGTCTGCACCGAACAATCGACTGTATATCTTAACAGTGACAGTGATCGTCCTCGTCCTGTTTGGATGGTCTTTAACCTCTGTTAATAGTATCGATCAAAAGGGGATGAAGGTCGCTGGCAGTATTATCACTGGTATTTTGCATCCTGATTTATCTCTTTTATTAAACGTTTCTACTCAAAGTGTGCTTTATCTGCTTGTTCAAACGGTTGCCATTGCCTTTCTAGGGACATTAGTTGGTGCGATTTTATCCATCCCTTTCGCTTTCTTAGCCGCCTCTAATATCGTGCCTAAGCCAGTTTCATGGATTGTTCGATTATTTTTAATTCTTGTTCGGACAATTCCTGCCATTGTATATGGACTGATGTTTATTCGTGTAACAGGCCCAGGACCTTTTGCAGGGGTTTTGACTGTCGGGATCACGTCCATTGGTATGCTCGCCAAATTATATGTGGATGCCATTGAAGAGTTAGATACACGTGTACTGGAATCTATGACATCAATCGGATGTACAACGTTTGAGAAAATTCGCTATGGGATTCTTCCTCAACTGTTTTCGATCTTTCTTTCCGTCACTATTTATCGTTTTGACATGAATATGCGTGAAGCGTCGATCCTTGGTCTGGTAGGAGCAGGTGGTATCGGGGCACCCCTTATGTTTGCGATGAGTGGTTACAAATGGAATCAAGTGGGCTCCATTTTATATGGACTAGTCATTTTGATCTTAATCATTGAATTTATTTCCAATAAATTAAGAGCCAAGTTAGTAAACGGTTAATACAAAAAGAAGAACAGCGCCTAATGGCTAGCTGTTCTTCTTTTTTTTGTTGAAGTAAAATAAGAACGCCTTACCATAAGACTAGGTCATGGATAAGGCGTTAGGATTAAAAATCGTATTCGGCTTCCTTAGCTTCACGTATTTTAGCTGTAGCTTCTGTCAAAAGGATAGTGTCGTCTATTAATCGTTCGAGTCGATATCTGACATCATCATTAATGATCTCTTTATTGTAAAAATCCTTTTCCTCAATAAAGACATAGGTCTGAACAATGTGGGCTTTCATATAGGCTAAGATTGGTTTTAGCTGGTATTCCGGGATTAAGTAATGCTTGGCAGAACCGGCTGTTACCACAAGGCTTGTTACTTTATCACGAAAGGCATTTTGCGGAAGGAGATCAAACACGTTTTTCAAAGTGGCAGGGATTGATGCTTGGAAAATGGGTGTTCCAATGATAAGGGCATCCGCCTGCATAATGCTTTGGGTGACAAAGGCTGTGTCACCTTCATAGTCAAGATAATTCCTTCCATCGCTGAATTGAAGATCATAATCGGCAAGATCGATTAAGGTGACTTCGGCTTCAGAATACTTGGAATTGAGAATTTCAATGGCTAAATTCATAGCCGTTCTTGTTTTGGAACCAACGTTTGAACCGGATAATACAACCATTTTCAAACTAGCCACCCCCTATTTTTTGGCTGTATATTTCTTAATAGCAGGTAAAATCTCTGTGGCAATAAGCTCTATATTCTTTCTCAGACGATCAAATGGAACACCGCCAAAATCAATTTGGGCTGCGTAGCGCTGGTGGCCATACATTTCGTGCTGATAAAGAATTTTTTCAATAATCTCCTGTGGGCTTCCAATATTCATAATGTTATGGGGATCAATCCCTTGGGCATAGTGCTGTTTTGGAAAGCCTTGACCGTTTGTCTTTTTCATTCCCTCATTAATATGAGGATACGTATCTTTAAGTGCTTGTTGGGAAGTTTCTGCCGCATAGAAGAAACCAGCCGTTGCGATTGGAAGTTCATCTGGGTTATGTCCACCCATTCGAGCGGCCTCACGATAGGCATCAATGGTCCGTTTAAAAATAACAGCAGGACCGCCTAAATGAGCCATGAACATCGGAACACCGGCATATCCAGCTTTAATGGCGCTCGCGGGAGAACCGCCGACAGCACGCCAAATAGGGAGGAAACCATTCAGCGGTCGTGGCAACACTTTCGCATTTCTTAATGGTGCCCGGTACTCCCCTTCCCAATCGATTACTTCATTTTCATTGATTTTAAGCAGGAGGTCAAACTTTTCTTCAAACAAGGCTTCATAGTCGCGCAAGTTATAGCCTAACAAGTCAAAGAGACCGACCCTAGAGGCGCGTCCAGCAATAAGTTCCGCTCTTCCATTAGAAATCAAATCTAAGGTCGCAAAGTTTTCGTAAACTCGAACCGGATCCGATGTACTAATGATGGTTGAGGAGCTGGCAATTTTTATATTTTTGGTAGCTTGAGCGATCGCAGCAAGAACGACGGCATGAGCTTGCGTGACAAAATAATCTTGGTGGCTTTCACCTACGCTAAAGAAATCAAGACCTGCTTCATCAGCAAGTTTAGCATATTCTATGATATGTTGAACCCGTTCATGGGCTGAAATTCGTCCACCTGAAAGGGGGTCAGGCAAGTGGTCACCGAGCGTGTAGATGCCAAATTCCAGGCCTTTGCTCGGATCGATTTTATAGGTTTCCATCATGTGGATTAACGTCCTTTCCTAAACAAGAGATGAAAAAATTGAATAATGGAATAAATGATTCGGAGGCTTACTTACTTATTGTAAGCTAAAAGGATCCTAAAAATAAAACAAACTGCTTATGATTGGTTTTTTATCAACAGTGGCGGTCATGGACGATATCGATCAGAGCAGTAGCTCTCTAAAGATGAGTCCCTATCTAATTAGTATCTGATTTTTTTAATCGCTTATTAATAAAAAAGTGAAAAGCAGCAGTAAAGTTTTAGTTAGGACGGAAACCTGATCTTAGCCTCATCCCCTCTCAGGCTCAATCAGTTGTAGGCGTCGCAAACAGTTCAGCAAGCAGCAAGGTGGCGGCCCCAATGGCCGTGGCATGTTGGCCGAGCTCTGAAGGGAGAACAACGGTATGCTTGGCCTTCTCGGTTAAGACAAGCTTATGAATGGTGCCTCTAAGGCTTTCAAACACAAAGCCTTCCGCTTTAGCGACACCGCCGCCAATAATGATCCGATCGGGGTTAAGTACGTGTATTAAATTCGTTATCCCGACCCCGAGTGCTTTTCCAGCCTCAGCTAGTAACCGTCTTGCAAGTGTGTCCCCAAGTTTCGCGGCTTCATAGATCGACTCTCCTGATAATGGACCGCCATGCTTTGCGTTTTTCAAAAGAGTTTCCTGTCCGTCATTCATTGCATGTATGGCTAGGTCAACTAGTGCAGGGCCAGAAGCAATCGCTTGGAGGCATCCTTCATTGCCACATTGACAAAGAGGCCCGTTCAAATCAATAATCATATGCCCAATTTCCCCAGCTATGGAGTGACGGCCATGAAAAAGCTTCCCGTCATGAATAATGCCTGCTCCAATTCCCCGGCCGACATTGATACACACTAGAGATTGTGAACCGCGCCCTGCTCCGAACCAAAATTCCCCTAAAGCCATGGCTCTAACGTCATTTTCAACTTTTACAAGCACATTAAATTTATCTTCAAGATAATCTTTAATCGGGATATCCTTCAGATGCAGATTAGGAGCGAGTAGGGAGATGCCCTTGTCTACATCCACAATGCCGTGCATGCCAACCCCTATACCGAGTAATTTATCGATATGGATTGGATTTTTTCGTATAAAGTTCTCTATGTTTCTTGCCATAAGCTCAAGCAGGTCTGTACGGGTGACTCCTTTTGGGACGTCATCTTCAGCGGAATCGATGATTTCCCCATTTAAATCGGTCAGAACAAGTTTAATGGAGCTTGGGCCGACATCTAATCCCACCACTTGATAACTGGAAGCATTAATCACCAGTAGGGTTGGTTTACGCCCTCCTTTTGACTCGCCCTGCTCGCTTTCCATAACGAGTTCCATATCCAATAATTCTTTCACGAGGCTGCTAACGGTTGGAGGGGTTAATTGGGTTATTTTTGCCAGATCAGCCCTGGAAATGGGACTGCGCTGTCTAATGGTATTTAAGATAAGAGATCGATTTAAAGATTTCATTAATTGAAAGCTGCCAACAAGTTTACTCATTAGGATTCTCCTTGTACGGTTCCGATTGAATCTTAGTTAATAAATTAACTTTACTTAATAGGAGTATTATACCTTAAATAAGGCGGACGAACATCATAAATAGTATGAAAAGTTCTATAAAAGGGTTGATTCAGCAGCGATCCCAACCTATAATGAAACTAAGTAAAATTAATTAATAAAGTGATTAACTAGTTGGTTAATGCCTACATGACGATTAACGATAATTAAATGAGGAGGTTATGAGCTTGGCTGAATTAAGATATAACCCGCTGCTTAGAGATTGGACGATGGTGTCGGCCAAACGGCAAAACAGACCAAATATGCCTAAGGATTTTTGTCCTTTTTGCCCAGGGTCTGGAAAAGTGCCTGATCATTATGATGTCCATCTTTATCACAACGATTTTCCAGTGCTGTCTGAGAATCCTCCCGTTCCAGATAATGTGGGTGGAAAGCTTTATCAAACAAGAGAGGCTTATGGGCGCTGTGAAGTCGTCCTGTATTCACCGGACCATCATGCAACTATTCCTGATTTACCAAAAGAAAATATGCAAAAGCTTATTCAGTTGTGGTGTGACACCTTCTCCGAGTTAGAAAAGGATCCTAAGCATCAATATGTCATGATTTTTGAGAATCGTGGAGAAGAGGTAGGTGTGACAATGCCTCACCCCCATGGTCAGGTCTATGCATATCCGTTTATTCCTTTAAAGGTTAAGACAGAGCTTTCTTCTTGTCAGGATTATTATGAAGAAACAGGTCATAATCTGTTTGATGTCATGATTGAAGAAGAAAAAGCGTTTGGAGAGCGGGTCATTTTAGAAGGGAAAACCTTTATTGCCTACATTCCCTTTTTTACTGATTATCCTTTTGGTGTTCACCTTGTTTGTAAGACTAATAAAACGGCCATTACAGAGTTTACAAACGATGAGAAGGAAGAATTGGGGAACATGCTCCAAAGCTTAGTTGGAGGTATGGACTGCCTCTATAATCGTTTGTTCCCGTATATGATGGTCATGCATCAAAGGCCGTCAAACCTGGAGGACCCGAAGGACTATTACCGATTCCATATTGAATTTTATCCGCCATTAAGAGACAAAGATAAGATCAAGTACAATGCTTCGTCAGAGACAGGCGGCTGGGCAGCTGCGAACCCAACAAAGGTTGAGGAAACATCTACCCTTTTAAGAGATGCCATACAAGTTTATTTAAAAAAGAAAGGATAGGTTCTTGTGACACAATCCATTGAAAAATCACTCTTACAGAATTTCCAGGAGTATTTTGGGGAGAGCGACCAGCCTGTGCGTCTGTTCTTTGCACCGGGAAGAGTTAATTTGATTGGAGAGCATACCGATTATAACGGCGGATATGTCTTTCCAGCTGCCATAACCTTAGGCACTTATATGGCAGTAAGAAAACGCAATGATTCCAAATATGTGATGAAAAGTGACAATTTCCCAGGTAATCAAGTGGAGATCGATCAGTCGCTAATTGTTAATGATCCCAATGATGATTGGGGCAATTATCCTAAGGGAATTATTAAGGAATTGCTCGAATTGGGGGTGCCGCTTGCAGGAGCGGATCTTTTATATCACGGTAACCTTCCCAATGGGGCGGGCCTGTCGTCCTCTGCTTCGATTGGAATGGTAACCGCTTACGGACTCTCTCAGCTCGTTGATTTTTCTATCTCGACCAAAGAACTTGCCTTTTTGTGCCAGCGCATGGAAAACCGTTTTATAGGCGTCAATACAGGGATTATGGATCAAACCGCTGTTGGCTTTGGAAAGGCAAATCAAGCCATTTTACTTAATTGTAAGTCCTTTGAACTGGAAATGATTCCACTGAATTTAGGCGATTATAAAATCGTGATAACGAATACGAATAAACGCAGAGGTTTGGCGGATTCGAAATATAATGAACGCAGGCAAGAATGTGAAAAGGGATTGGCAGAACTTCAGCAGGTTAAGGCTGGTTTGACTTGTTTAGGGGATTTATCGCTAGAATTATTTGAAGAGCTTGAGGGGACTATTAAAGAACCTCTTATTAAAAAGCGTGTCAGACATGTTGTGACAGAGGACAACAGAGTTCTTCTGGCAGCACAGTATTTAAAAGAAGACCAATTAGAAGCGTTCGGTCAATTAATGATTGCTTCTCATCTTTCGCTTCGTGATGATTATGAAGTGACGGGTGCAGAGCTTGATGCTTTGTTTGAGTCGCAAAAAGCTGCTCCGGGCTGTATCGGGACAAGAATGACAGGAGCAGGCTTCGGTGGTTGTACGGTGAGTCTCGTCAATTCGAATCAATTAGACGCCTTTGAGCAGCAGGTTCAAGAAGCCTATTTTAACAGGACGGGTTTAACCCCTACCTTTTATATGTGTGAAGCAGGACCAGGCGTGCTTGAATTAGAAAAACAATCCAATTGATTTTTATAGAGTTTTTCGAAAGTTGAATCTAGCAGTAGAGGCCGAAAAGGACTAAAATGATAGAATGAGACAAGTTTAATTAAGGGAGACTGGATATGAAGGTTTTATCAGAAGTTTTTGGTCAGTTAGGTCAAGAAACAGTGATGAGTTATACACTCGAGAATAATAATGGGATGGCGATGACTTGCATTAACTATGGCTGTATTATTACGAAGATCCTTGTACCGGACCGGGAAGGGGAATTTGAAAATATTGTTTTGGGCTATGACCATCTTGAAGAATACCTTCACGACTCGCCTTATTTTGGAGCGGTTGTCGGCCGCGTGGCAGGTCGAATAAAAGGGGCCTCTTTTAAGCTGGGTGATCAAGTCTATCAGTTAGCTAAAAATGAATCCCCGAACCACCTTCATGGAGGAATTAAAGGCTTTAGTGATGTCGTCTGGCAGGCAAGCCCGTTTGAGAAAGAAGAGTCAGTTGGACTGGTATTCACTTATACAAGTCCAGATGGTGAAGAAGGGTATCCTGGGACAGTTAAGATGACCGTTACTTATACATTAACCAATGATAACTGTTTTAGAATTGATTATGAGGGAGAAACGGATCAAACCACCCTTTTAAATGTCACCAACCATTCTTATTTTAATTTAAGCGGGGATTTAAAACGGGATATTTTAGATCAGGAATTAACGCTTAAAAGCCATGCGTTTTATGAACTGGATGAAGAATTGCTCCCGACAGGCAAGCTTTTAAGTGTTGAAGGAACACCGTTTGATTTCCAGAATGGGAAGCAAATCGGAGCGGATATTAAAGAAGACCATCCGCAGCTTAAAGTAGGGAACGGCTATGATCATCCATTTCAGCTTTCTGAGAATCATAACGAGGAAATTGTTTTGGTTGATGAGGCAAGCGGTCGTAAACTGACGGTCGAAACGGACCAGCCGTGTGTAGTGGTCTATTCAAGCTCCACCATGGGGGATGATTTAACGATTCGAGGCGTTCAATCGAAACAATACTTAGGCATTTGCTTTGAAACCCAAGGTCCTCCTGATGCGATTCATCACCCTAACTTTGAATCCTGTGTATTAGAAAAAGGCGATGTCTATCGCACATCCACAACGTTTTCCTTTTCTACAATAAAATAAGACCAATCCGAAAAGCCTGATTTAATTGAAATCGGGCTTTTCTGCTTCTATGGGAATTTACGGCCATTCCAGGATGACAACGCAGGAGGCTAAGGTGTCTAATTTTTACAAAAAGAGAAACGCTCAGTCCATTCTTTCCATAAAATAACAGTAATCATTTTGGAAAGGATGATTTTTGTGCCGAAATTAAATGGAATTGATTGTTCGACACGTTTAAATGCCTCATCAATCTCAAAGTTAAAATCAGAAGGGATTAAATATATAGGGCGTTACCTTGGAGACAGTTGGAAGTCTATAGATCGAGAGGAAGCTAAAACTATAATTGACGAAGGACTCAGCATTGTGAGTATATGGGAGACCAACCCCACTTATGCGGATTATTTTACGAAAGCAAAGGGTATATCAGATGCTCAGAATGCTTATTCTTTTGCCCAATCATTAGGTCAACCGACGGGGAGTGCGATTTTTTTCGCGGTTGATTTTGATGCACAAGGTGATGCATTAACGGCGATTTCTGAGTACTTCTCTGGAGTCAAAGTAGGGCTTAAAGGTTCTTATAAGATAGGGGTTTACGGTTCCTATACGGTGTTGAATCATCTGTATAGCGAGAAGGCTTGTGATTTTTATTGGCAAACGACGTCTTGGTCACGAGGGCAGCAGGCTAAGTTCATAAGTATCCTGCAATACAGTCAGGATAGGACTTTGGCAGGTGTGTCTGTGGACTATAATGAGGTTCTAGACGGAAAGGGAGCATGGCGTAAGACCCCTGCAAGTTCTGGAAGCGGAACCCGTTCGTCAAGTTCAACTGCCCAACCCTCAAAGGAATCCACCAAGGAACCTTCAAAGAAATCCTCAAAGGCTACTCCAACCACTTATGTTGTAAAGCAAGGCGACACATTAAATGCCATAGCTGCGAAATTCGGAACAACCGTTCAAAAGTTGGTAAAGCTCAATGGAATAGAAAACCCCGACTTAATCTATGTCGGCCAGAAAATTAAGCTGAAAGCCACTAAAACTAGTTCATCAAAAGCAGGTTCCTCTGAGCCGAGCTATTATACCGTGAAAAAGGGAGACACCTTATCAAAGATCGCGGCGGAGTTTCATACAACCATAAAAGAGTTAATGGCTTTAAATTCGATACAGAACCCTGATTATATCCAAGCCGGTCAGAAGCTGAAGTTGCCTGGATCAAAGGCTAATACGGACTCTCCAAAGTATTATACGGTCGAAAAAGGGGACACTTTATCTGGAATCGCAGCAACGTACCATACAACCATTCAGCAATTAATGAGCTGGAATCACCTTCAAGATCCTGATCTAATCAAGGTGGGGGAGCGACTAAGGGTAAAATAAAAAAGGAATGTGGTAATACAGTCAGTAGACCCTTGTTTTCTTCACAAATAGAAAGACCTGCACTAGTTTCTGCTATTAGTGTAGGTCTTTTTATTTTAGAAGGCGATTGATTGGCGGTAATCAAACTCAAACATATTCAAATGTGTTCTTATAGACTTCAAACTGAACGATGACATTTGTTTTGGTAATATGGTTGATCATGTGAAGCTCTTTGATAAATTCAGTCAATTCATCGTAGGTTGAGTGAAAGGACTGGATTAAAAGCTGGTATTCCCCAGATGTCATCGTCACAAAGCGAATGGCTGGGTGTTTGACCAGAGCTTCTCTTACTTCTTGTAAATGGGTATTAGCGACACTCATTTGACTGATAGCAACCACCTTAATACCTAGTGATATAGGGTTGACTACCCCCGTTACCTTTAGGATGTCGTTATCAATTAAATTTTTGAAACGCGTCCGGATCGTTTTCTCAGTTACTTCAAGACGCTCAGCCATCTCAGAGAAGGACATTCGTCCGTCCTTTGAAAGTAGATGTACAATTCCCTTGTCTAAGTCATCCAAAATGTCTTGTTTCAATAATAGGTCACCTCTCAACTCTTTTTATAATTTCTTAGAATATACGTTTAAATTATAGCGAGAGATGAGTATTCAGCCAATAGTTATTCAATCATCTTCGGATCAAAGGCATCTCTTAGTCCATCTCCTATGAAGTTGAAGGAAAGAACGGTTAAGAAGATCATAATTCCAGGAAATAATGGATACCACCATGCCGTTAGCATAATTGTTATATTTTGGGCATCTTGCAGCATATTTCCCCAGCTTGGTGTTGGGGGCTGAATACCTAGACCTAGGAAGCTAAGGGTGGCTTCTGCCAAGATGACATACCCGATTTGGAGGGTAGCCGAAACAATAATTGGACCGATTGCATTTGGTAAGATGTGAGAGAAAATAATTTTAGAGCTTTTTACACCCATGGTTTTTGCCGCTAGGACGAACTCTCGTGTTCGAAGGGTAAGAAATTCACCGCGAACGAGTCGGGCTGTCCCGGTCCAGCTAAATAAGGCAAAGACAATAATGAGTGTTAATAGACTGCCTTGAAAAATGGTAACAAGCGTAATTAATAGAAATAAAGAGGGGAAGGAAATGATGATATCAACAAAGCGCATTAATAGAGCATCGATCCAACCGCCAAAATAGCCTGCAACCGCTCCAATGACTGTTCCAATTACGATTATACCGATAACCGATCCGAAACTTACCAGTAAAGATATCCGTGCTCCGTATAAAAGTCTTGCAAAGGTGTCACGCCCTAATGAATCCGTTCCTAACCAATATTTTTTGCTTGGCTTAGCCAGTTTATCCAAAAGCTCTTGATGGTCAGGGGAATGATGAGTTAAAAACGGGGCAAAAATAGCAGCCAACACGATAATTAATATAATGATAGACCCAAGAACGGCCAACTTATTTCTCATGAACTTTCTCACTGAAATTTTTAACATCGTTTCTGGTTTCTTGATTGTTACGGTGTTTAACGGAGTGGGTAGTGTGTTGTTAGTTAGTTTCGGTTCAAGCTGTGCCATGGAAATGTCCTCCTTTAATACTCAATTCGTGGGTCGACAATCGCATAAAGAATATCAGCAATGAGGTTACCTATGACAACAAGTGTTGCAGAAATCATAGTAAGTGCCATGATGACAGGATAATCTCGTTGGAAGGCGGCATCAAGGAACAAAAGACCAATTCCAGGCCAGTTAAAGATAGACTCGACAACTACCGCACCGCCAATAAAGGAAGGGATAATCAAACCGATAATCGTAATAACGGGCATGAGACTATTTCGAAGACCATGCTTATACACAACTCGACTTCCTCTAAAGCCTTTTGCTCGGGCTGTACGAATGTAGTCCTGTCTTAATACTTCAATCATGCTTGAGCGCGAATAGCGTGTTAGACCAGCCATATCGGCTGTTGCCAGCACAAAAGCAGGGAGGATGAGGTGATGGATTCGATCCCAAATGCTAAACGGTGCATTCAAAGTTTGGACACCGCCGGCTGGGAAAATCGGGTGCTGAACGGCAAAGAACATAAGAAGGACAAGGCCGATCCAAAAGTTAGGTGTTGCAATACCAAGAAAAGAAACCGTTGTAACGGTGTAATCTGTTATGGTATAAGGCCGTGTTGCAGATAGAATGCCAAATGGAATTGAGATGATAAAGGCAAGAAGAGCAGATACCACCATTAAAAGCAGTGTGTTAGGGAGTCGACTGAGTATTAAACTGCTTACTGTTACGCCTTGGTGAATAAGTGAGTCACCAAAATTCCCTTGCAACATCTGCCATAACCATTTGAAGTATTGAATGTAGACGGGTTGATCAAGTCCATAGGCATGGATAAAAGCTACACGATCTGATGGTTTAATATGCGGATCCATTAATAAAGAGGTAGGGTCACCCGGTGCTAAATGAATGATTGCAAAAGAGATAATGGATATGCCAAGTAATAACGGGATCGCCACCAAAATGCGTCGGATGATGTATGATGCCAAGTCGATCGCCTCCTAGAATCAGGCTAATGGAAGTTGGAAACGGGAAGGAAGAACCTCCCCGTTCCAAGCCTGAGCATTAGTTTTGTTTAATCCACCAATCTTTGATGTGGTAGTAGTCAGCTGCTGAGAGCTGTTGAACATTTTGTAGCTTAGGATTGTACATGATGTGCGCATTTGGATAGTACAAGAAGGAATAAGGTTGATCTTGAGCAATACCAGCTTGAATTTGCTTAATGACTTCTCCGCGCTTCGTTTGATCAGTAATGGATGTGTTTTCTGCCATTAATTTATCCATTGCCGGGTCTGAGTAATGGACAAAGTTGAGACCATTTTCAGCTTGTGAGGAAGCAAAGATTGCTGTTGGATCTGGGTCAACACTAAGAGACCAGCCTAAGATACAGGCATCGAACTTCCATGGTTTTGTCGTAACTTCTTGAATAAAGGCACTCCACTCTTCAATTTTTGGAGTGGCTTCCACACCAATTTGTTTCCACATTTGCTGAGCAACTTGAGCAATTTGCTCACGTGCTGTATTCCCTTGGTTCGTTTTAATAGTGAAAGAGAATTTCTTACCGTCTTTTTCTAATATGCCATCTGGACCAGGCTTCCAACCTGCTTCGGCCAGAAGTTTCTTAGCTTTCGCCGGGTTATAGTCAAAAGAAGGGACATCTGGATTGTATGCCCATTTTTCAAGTGGAGATCCAGGTGTGTTGGCGATTTTGCCATCCCCGTTTAAAACGGATTTAATTATTTTATTACGATCTAATGCATAAGTTAAGGCTTGGCGTACTTTAGGATCTTTGAACAAAGGATTCTGCTCATTATAACCAATGAATGTGTAGTCAAGAGCTAAGGTTGTTTGGATTTTAGCTTTACCTTGCTGGACAAGATTTTGGCCGGTTGCGAGGTCTGTTGATTGAAGATCCATATAATCAATATCGCCAGCTTGGAATTGGGTTAAAAGGGCGTTGGCATCTGGGACGATTTTGTAAGTGATCGTGTTGATGTGAGCCGGACCATCAAAGTAGTCGGGGTTCTTTTCAACCTTTACATATTGACCGTCTTTCCATTCAACAAACTTATATGGACCGGTACCAATTGGGTCTTTCGTGTTGAAGTCAGCCTTATCCATTTCTTTAATAGGCACATCCCCTAAAATGTGTTTAGGTAAAATCCCATAGGAACATGTTGTCGTTAGAAATGGTGCATAGGGTTCCTTTAAAGTAATTTGGACCGTTGAAGAATCGAGAGCCTTGATGTCTTTGATTTGTTCAAAATCAGAACCCCGCGCCCCCGTGTAATCTTTGCTTCTAGGAATGTTATAAGAGAATACGACGTCATCAGCTGTGAAAGGCTTTCCGTCTTGCCATTTGACGCCTGATTTTAAATGGAACGTGTAAGTTAAGCCATCTGATGAAACATCCCAGCTTTTTGCTAAGTCACCGACGGGTTTTAGGTTTTTATCCACCGTTGTGAGACCATTAAAGATAAAGCCTTCAATATCACCGCTTGGTATATCAGTAGAATAGTAAGGGTTAAATGTAGTTGGAGAACCGATCGAACCGACAATGAGGTCACCGCCGTCTTGCGGCTTTCCAGAACTTGTTTTAGTTGAATCCGTGTTTTTAGTGTCCGTTTGACTGCTTGTTTTACTTGTGCTGCCACAAGCGCTTAAGACGAGTGACAGGACAACAACGATAGATAATAAGAGTATAAGTGAACGACTCTTCTTCAAATGAAACCCTCCCCTAAATTAAAATGAGATAAAATGGATGCAAAAACTAACAGCCTATTAGACGAACTTCTGTCCATCCTTCCCCCCTCTCAAGTCAATTCATTATGTAGCACTTATCATCAAGAGTAGAGATGACAAGCGACAAAATGCTCAGTTGATTTTTCTTTAAAGGCAGGGATCACTTCTCGGCAAATATCCATCGCCATTGGACAACGTGTATGGAACACACAGCCGCTTGGAGGGTTGGCGGGACTCGGCAATTCCCCTTTCAAGACAATTCGCTCTTTCTTAGCAACCCCTTCTTTCATAGGCACAGGGACCGCAGAAAGTAAGGCTTGCGTATAGGGGTGTAACGGATTGCTATAAAGTGAATCTTTAGGTGCAACCTCCATCATTTTTCCGAGATACATAACAGCAACGCGATCACTGATATGACGGACAATGCTAAGATCATGCGAGATAAATAGGTAGGTGAGATCAAAGTCTTTCTGAAGATCCTGCATCAGATTAACAATTTGAGCCTGGATGGAGACGTCGAGTGCTGAGACGGCTTCATCGGCAATGATGAGATCCGGACGAAGGGCAAGCGCACGTGCAATGCCAATCCGTTGGCGCTGACCGCCCGAAAATTCATGAGGGTATCGGTTCATAAAACTAGAGTTAAGACCAACCGTTTCAAGCAGTTCCTGTACGCGTTGCTCCCTTTCTTTCCGATTATTAAGAATATTGTGGGTGTGGAGAGGCTCCATCAACGTTTTTTCTAAGGTTTTTCTTGGATTTAAGGAGGCGTAGGGATCCTGGAATATCATTTGAATATCACGGCGAACGGTTTTTCTAAGGTCATTTTCAGAGGCATGTGAAATATCTTTTCCCTTAAAGATAATTTGTCCGTCTGTTGGTTCATAAAGGCGAATAATGGATCGCCCGGCAGTTGATTTTCCACAGCCGGATTCTCCGACAATTCCAACCGTTTCCCCTTTTTTAACCTTTAACGAAAACCCATCCACTGCTTTTACTTGTCCAACCGTTTTTCTCATGACACCGGATTTGATAGGGAAATGTTTCTTTAAATCGTTGACTTCGAGAAGATAATCCTGATTGCTACCAAGGCCATTTTCTTGTGAAGTCTGTGTTTCTGTCGTCATTTCGCGGTCACCTCCACTTGGTCGTATAAGAAACAGCGTACAGAGCGGTTAGGTCCCATCGTTTTGAGTTCAGGTTGGGATTCGAAGCATTTCCCAAAGGCCTTCTTGCAGCGAGGTGCGAAGCGGCAGCCTGCTGGTAAGGCGTTCGGTGATGGAACGTTGCCAGGAATAGATTCCAGCCTTTTGATTTCCCCATCGAGGGAAGGAACAGAATTAATAAGGCCTTCTGTGTATGGATGCAAAGGCTTGGCAAACAAATTGGCGATTTCCGCTTCTTCAACGACTTGGCCAGCATACATGACAATAACCCGTTCGGCGAGCTCTGATACCACACCAAGATCGTGTGTAATAAGGAGAATAGAGGTATTGAATTTCTTGGTCAAATCTTTCATGAGTTCAAGAATTTGGGCCTGAATGGTTACATCTAAGGCGGTTGTCGGTTCGTCTGCAATTAAGAGCTTAGGGTTACAACTCATGGCTATGGCAATCATAACCCGTTGTCTCATTCCGCCTGATAGTTTATGAGGGTATTCATCTACTAAGGATTCAGCCCTTGAAAATCCAACCATTTCTAGAAGTTCAATGGCCTTTTGGCGTGCTTGAGCCCGGGGGATTTTTTGATGATACCTCAACACTTCAATAATCTGTTCGCCAATAGTTAAAACAGGGTTAAGGGATGTCATCGGTTCTTGAAAAATCATTGAGATGTCCTTGCCGCGTATTTTGCACATTTTCCCTTCGGAGGTTTTAACAAGATTGGTATCTTCCAACCAAATCTCACCATCGACAATTTCACCCCCAGGAGTTGGGACGAGCTTCATAATGGATAGAGAAGTCATGCTCTTTCCGCATCCTGATTCACCAACTAAGGCAACGGTCTCTCCTTTTTTAATGGAAAAGTCTACACCATCGACAGCAGGTGTCACCTCTTTTTTTGATTTGAAATAGGTTTTAAGATTATTAACTTTCAATAACGTTGACATGTTAGATCCCCCCTGCAGATTAAGTATGTATAAGATTGCTGACTGAATAAGACCAGTTCTTGAGATTTATTAGATGGTTTAATGTTAACGAGTTAATTATTCGGTCCTGATTTCAATAGCATAAATGCAAAGGTGTGCTTTATTTCGGATTGGTTAAAAAAATTCTATACATTTTTCTAAAATTTCGCAAGTATTAATTTATTAAAATTTCAAAAAATATTTTTCATAAATCGTTACATTATTAAAAAATTATTCCTAATATGTTAAAAAAATACACAATGAGTCGTTTGCTGGCTCGAAAGGAAACTTTCAAGAAAAAGATTCATAGTATACTTGTAACGGGATATCAAATGAATATCCATAACTTTGGCAGATAATCTTTCAAACGGTTCGGATGGTTCCTGAGTTGAAAACAAGAATCTTGCATCCTTTTTATGACTGGGTTAAATTAATAGTGTTAGCCGCTTTGTATCGAATTTGGTGTGATCAGGACAGGGCTAATCGGTTTGCATTTGTTAAACCATCCAACTTGACCAATTAGTAAAGTTTAAGAATGAGAGTGAGAGGTGAGGTCAGGTGCTTCCATTGATGACCAGAGTTAAAATCGTGTCAGACATTTTAAATTTGGACATGCCTATTGGGAAAGAAGCCTACATCATTGCTTATAATCGGCGCGTTGATATTGCCTATAAGTATTTAATTCGGGTTCCATCTATAAAGAAAAATTATTGGGTCGTCGAACAGGATATTCAACCATTAACGGATGCCGATACAACAGAAGACTTCTCCAAAGAGGCTGAAAATGTTCTCATCGACGTCGCTCTTCAAACAAAACAATTTAGTATTATAGATGAGATAAATGATTCAAAAAATCAAAACAAATAAGTCTGATTAAATTCAAATGCAGGGAAATAGTCTTAAAAATAAACACACAGCCAAGAGCAAAAGGCTGTGTGTTTTTGTGAACCGTTCGTTGCATTCATTTGAGAAATTGGAAGTCCTTTTTGGTTTTAGGCGTTTCTAAGAAAGCTTGAAGCAGTGCCTGTGTATTTCGGAGATCCTCAAGGTCAATCACTTCAACAGCTGAGTGTGCGTAACGTGAAGGAATGGATAAAACACCCGTAGGAACCCCTTGCTTTGAGGTATGCATTTCACCTGCGTCGGTTCCGATACCAGGGAATACCTCTAATTGGTAGGGAATTCCTGCTTTTTGGGCAACCTCTTCAAGTTTTCTTCTAACGTGGACGCTAGCAATTAAACTAAAATCCATGACCTTTATCCCAGGTCCTTCACCAAGGGCCAATGAATGGTCCATCATTTCTTCGGGAGTATCGCTTACTGCGGTGGTATCAATGGCAAGGGAGACATCAGGTTCTAATTGATAAGCCGCTGTTCTGGCACCTCGTAGTCCCACTTCTTCTTGGACAGAAAAAATACCATATACAGTGCCTTCTAAAGTCTCACGGTTTAACTGTTTTAATGTTTCATATAGAACGGCGCAGCCTGCACGATCATCAAAGCTTTTCCCAATTAATCGGTGATTGCCGAATGCCTGCATTTCCGTTTCATATGTAATGAAATCACCCACCCCAATACCGAGCTTCTGCACGTCTTCAGCATTATCTACCCCTACATCGATATAGAGCTGCCGATGATTCCTTACCTTTGAAGGGTCATCCCATTTCACCATATGAGCTGAGAGGGTTCCCATGACGCCATAACGAGGTCCGTGCTCCTTTGTTTGGATGACAACTTTACGAGCGAGTAAAAGACGGTCATCATGCCCGCCAAGCTTCTCAAAACGGAGAAGACCGTTTTTCTCAATCTTTTTAACAATAAAGCCCACCTCATCCATGTGAGCTGAGATGGCGACTTTTAATCCCTCTCTTTTTCCTTTGATTGTTACAAGGATATTTCCTAGCCCATCGACGTGCCAATCATCCACCCAATCCTTTACGGAATCAACTATAAATCTTGCTACACCATGTTCATGGCCACACGGACCTGAAATAGACGTTAACGCCTTTAAAAATTCTTCCACAATCTGTCATCCTCCCTTTTAAAAAAATTCAATCTTAAAAAAAGAGCATATTGTGTTTTAATATTTAGAATAGTTTACATGATTTGTTTGTAATAGGACCACTCTAAGGCATCGAGTTTTTTTGGTTGAAGGTTTGAATAAATCAAGGGAGTAACGTTCAAATTAAGATGAATAGGACTTTTGTATAGTCACTTGAGAGCATTGGAATAAGCAATTAGGAGAATGCCGATGTACAAAAAAAGACTGCTCATCTTAGTGATAAGCGTGCTGCTTATGTGTCTAATCATAGGTTCCAAAGGTCTTAAAGCTAAGGTTCCTCCATCTAGCCCTGTGAGCGGAGATATCTACATACACACAATGGCCCCTAGCTTTTCGTTAAAATCACTTAGTGGAAAGACTTATAATTTGGAAATGACAAAGGGTAAGCCCACTGTTATTAATTTCTGGGCGTCATGGTGCGGCCCATGCAATATGGAAGCGCCTGAGTTGTCGCAGCTCTATGATCAATATAAAGGGGCGTTTAACCTTTATGCGGTTAATTTGACGGATACGGAATGGTCCATAAAAGCTGTCAAGGCGTTTAAAGCTCGGTACCAATTTGCTTTCCCAGTATTACTAGACACTGACGGTAATGTTTCAGAACTTTATCACATTCGACCTGTCCCCACTACCGTTTTCTTAAATTCAAAAGGAGAGATAGTGGATCAAGTGCTTGGATATGGCGGTGAAGGAGTCCTCGAAGCTAAACTCCAAAAGCTGCTTAAAGGAGAGACAGACCCCAACTGAGAGGGAGCTGTCCTTAAAATAGTCATTCATTAGCGGCCCGCTTTCCTTCTATCTTGAAGGAAGGCGGGTTTGTACTTTACTTATTGGAAATTTAAATGAACTTATCCCGATTCCTAATGGTCCTTTTTTAATTGAGTAGGTAGGAAACTAGAAATAAAAGGGGTATGTCAATTATGGCGATTAAAATAGATGGAAGAGAAGCATTGACCGATAATGGGCAAATAGTCTTAACTAAAGTGCCAGAAATAACTATTAATTTCTGGATCGCCAAACTACTAACGACGGGAATGGGAGAAGTCTTTTCTGATTTCCTTGTCAAACAAATCAATCCCATAATGGCGGTGGGGCTTGGGGGATTGGGTCTTATCCTTTCTCTTTGGCTTCAATTCACAGTCAAACGTTATATGACATGGATTTATTGGCTGGTCGTTGTGATGGTAAGTATCTTCGGGACCATGGCAGCAGATACTGTCCATGTGGTTCTTGGTATCCCGTACTATATCTCAACAATTGGCTTTATGTTAGGACTATTCATCATTTTCTATTTATGGTATAGAATCGAGCATTCATTATCCATCCACAGCATTTATACAAAACGGCGCGAACTTTTTTACTGGCTGACGGTTTTAACAACTTTTGCCCTTGGAACGGCATGCGGTGATATGACTGCTTCAACTCTCCATTTGGGTTATTTGAGTTCAGGCATCCTTTTTCTAGTGCTTTTCATGATCCCTGCTTTGGGCGTTCGTTTCGCCAATTTTTCCCCAGTCTTTTCCTTTTGGTTTGCTTATATCATGACCCGTCCAGTTGGAGCCTCTTTTTCTGACTGGTTATCTAAACCCAAAAACGGAGGCGGTATGGGATTTGGGGACGGTCAAATTAGTTTAAGGCTAACCATTATCATAATATTAGTAGTGGGTTACCTGCATTTCACGAAGAAGGACCTGAGACTATCAAACTTAAAGTCTGAATAAAAGAAGAGACGCCTGATGGGAGAAGATCCCATGGGTGTTTTTTAACTTTACTTGCCGAAGCCTATACTTCTACTAGGTGTGATGAAAAATAATCTAATAGAAAAAGTTATTTTCGAACCTGAATATTAGGTAAATTTATCGGCTTGATTCGACAAAATTCCATTAAAAAATAGACTTTATTAAAAAATTTGTCTTTTTTAATAAAACCTAGTTGTCAGACTAGTTTTTTTCATATAAATTATAAGTTGGGGACACTTATATGATAAAATAGGTATACTATCCTTTAAATGGAAATGAGGGACACCTAGTTGCTAAAGGGTCTAAACATAGAAGGCAAAGCAATTGAGACGGTAAATATGAAAGGCATAGAGGTCTCCTTGTTAGCGTCCTCGCATGATGGAACCGAAGTTATTCGGCACCGCTTGGAAAAAGGCCATCGCTGGGGCATGACCCCTCAAGAAGGTTGGCAGGCTCTAGAATTTCTTTACATAACAGAAGGAAAACTATCACTTGTTGACTCAGACGATAGGTTTATATTCTCGAAAGGTGATCATCTTTATGGGAATCCAATAGAGGGATTTGCTATGTTTATTGCTGAGGAAGATACTGAGTTTATCTATGTTTGTAGTAAACCAGTTTTTCATCATTATAGTAAGGAAATAAAGGAATTGCTTCGTTTTGCTATTGAAGTAGAAGAAAAGGACGGATATACTTCAGATCACTGCCAGCGGATTATGGAACTTTCTATGGAAGTGGGAAAAGAGATGGAGTTATCACCGTATGAAATGTATTTACTTAATAATGCGTCCTTTCTCCATGATGTAGGCAAAATAAAAGTTCCCATAGAAGTTTTAAATAAAACAACTAAATTGGAGCCGTATGAATGGGAACTAATTAAATCACATACTACATTCGGCCGAGAAATACTTGAACAAACAGGTAATCCAACCTTAGCACAGGTAGGGAAAATTATTGAACAGCATCATGAACGGTATGATGGAAAGGGTTACCCTCATAGTTTAAAGGCATCAGAGATTAACCTGTTAGCAGCCATTATATCTGTGGTTGACTCTTATGATGCGATGACGACCGATCGGGTGTATCAAAAGGCTCGGTCCAAAGAAGAGGCAATTGAAGAAATTGTGAGATGCGGTGGCGAAAGGTATCATCCACTAGTGGTTGATGCCTTTTTAAAAATAATTAATCAATAAGGAGGAACAAGAAAAATGAAGAAATTAATGATTACACTCGTTGCTGTTTTTGGCTTGGCAGTTGTAGCAACAGGCTTTGCTGCGACTCAATCAGCATCTACAACTGGAAATCATGTGGCAAGTAGTGTGCCTCCAGTAGTAATGTATGGCGCTAATAGTATACCTCCAGTAGTAATGTACTAAAACAACCTTACTTAAAACCAGCCTTTTGAAGTCTCTCAGACTATCAAAAAGGCTGGTTTTTTGTTTGAGAAAACTATAGAGTTGTCCATTTATGTCAAATCATGGTAGATCTTTGTCGAGGTTACCCAACTAGCCCATGCAAAATCTTATTTCCACAGTATTTTACTAGCTTTATGCTAGGTCGGACATTAACTTCCTTATTTTGGACATCCCCCTTTATTTAGAATGCCACTTCCCATTTATACTCCTATAAATCAGTCTTATGTTCACCTATTCGCGGTTTTGTTTTAAATAAAGAAAAATAAAATTAGTAAATAAATCATTATTCCGAGTTGACGTATCGGAATATAAGGGTTTTAATAAAAGATAATATTGTTTTTTCTAAAAGTTAGTGGTCATTTGAGAAAGCTATCCTTTTGGCGAGGTGAATAGATTTGCAGTTAAAGGTCATGAATAGTCCTTTTAGTGAAGAGCAAGCCGATACGTTAAACAAGCTGCTGCCAAGTTTAACGGAAACTCAAAGAATTTGGTTGAGCGGATTTTTGGCAGCTGCTCCTCAATCATCAACCGTCTCTGTTCTGTCAGAAACAACAACTAATCTGCAGGCTCAAGAATCCGAATCCGCCCAGGCAAAGCCGGCAACTCGCGTCGTTACCATCCTTTTTGGGTCTGAGACAGGGAATTGCCAGTCGCTTGCAGAAGGGCTTAAGCAGCGGTTAGATGAACGAGGATTTCAAGTGGCTCTATCATCTATGGACGATTTTAAAACAAAAGAATTAAAGAAGGTAGAAGATTTATTAATTATTACAGCAACACATGGAGAAGGCGATCCGCCAGACAATGCGATCTCTTTTCATGAATTTCTGCATGGAAGAAAAGCGCCGAAGCTTGAGGGCGTTCGGTTCGCCGTCCTTGCTCTTGGGGATCTCTCGTATGAGTTCTTCTGTAAAACAGGAAAGGATTTTGACCAACGCCTTGAGGAACTCGGAGCTGAACGCTTATATCCTCGAGTGGATTGTGACATCGACTTTGATGACCCGGCTGCTGAATGGATAGAAGGCGTTTTAAAGACATTGGGAGAAGCGAACCAAGGAGCGGCTGCTCAAACGGCTCAAGATAATGGCCAATCGAGCACGGCTGCATCCGCTTATTCCAGAACCAATCCTTTTAAAGCAGAGGTATTAGAGAACCTCAATCTAAATGGCAGAGGGTCCAATAAAGAAACGCGTCATTTGGAGCTTTCGATTGAAGATTCAGGCCTTTCTTTTGAACCGGGTGACAGTCTTGGAATTTATCCTGAAAATGACACACCATTGGTTGATCAAATCATTAGTGAGATGGATTGGAATCCAGAGGAACCCGTAACCGTCGGCAAACAAGGGGATACCGCTCCTCTGCGCGAAGCTTTACTCCATCATTTTGAGATAACCGTTTTAACGAAGCCTCTATTGGAAAAGGCAGCTCAATACTCTGAGGCTAACGGTCTTCATGATCTATTAAAAGCAGGTCAAGAAGAGGCACTCCGTACTTATTTGGATGGGCGTGACGTGCTGGATCTCCTGCGCGACTTTGCCCCTTGGACATTTGGGGAAAGTGAGTTTGTTCAAATTTTAAGGAAAATGCCTCCGCGTCTTTACTCTATTGCAAGCAGTTATCAAGCAAATCCTGATGAAGTTCACTTAACAATCGGGACGGTCCGATATACCGCCCATGGCCGGGACCGTGCCGGTGTCTGTTCGGCACAAATTGCTGAACGAACGGAACCGGGGGAGTATATCAATGTGTACGTGCATAAAAATCCTAATTTCAAACTCCCTGAAAACCCAGACACCCCGATTATTATGGTCGGACCCGGGACAGGTGTCGCTCCGTTTCGTTCCTTCCTTGAGGAAAGAGAAGAACTTGAAGCGGAAGGAAAAACGTGGCTTTTCTTTGGAGATCAGCATTTTAGAACCGATTTTCTTTATCAAGTCGATTGGCAGCGCTGGTTGAGTGAGGGTGTTCTCACCCGCATGGATGTCGCTTTCTCTAGAGATACTGAAGAAAAAGTATATGTGCAGCATCGGATGCTTGAGAAGAGCAAGGAGTTCTATGAATGGCTTCAAGAAGGAGCTGTTGTCTATATTTGCGGGGATGAGAAGCACATGGCAAAGGATGTCCATGAGACGATCCTCTCGATTCTTGAGCAAGAAGGCGGCCTCTCACGTGAAGAAGCCGAAGCTTACCTGACTGAAATGCGCAAACAGAAACGTTATCAACGTGACGTGTATTAATTCTATTAAATTACTAATGGAGGGGAGAACCCTCCTTTTACTAGAAAGCGGGAGGGAGTTTCACAAATGGCAAAACAAGAAGAACTCGTCCAAGGTGGAAAGCCCAGTGAAATGGAAAAGATTAAAAAAGAGAGCAATTATTTAAGAGGGACCATTGCCGAAGGGCTTGAAGATCGAATTACTGGTGCCATCTCTGAAAAAGATAATCTATTGCTTAAGTTTCATGGGAGCTACCAACAGGATGACCGAGACCTGCGCAATGAAAGGCGCCGGCAGAAGCTTGAGCCTGCCTATTCCTTCATGATTCGTGTCCGTGTTCCTGGAGGCGTCTTGACACCCCAACAGTGGCTTGAAATGGATGCGATCGGGCAGAACTACGGCGGCAATACAATGCGGCTTACGACTCGTCAAACGATTCAATTCCATGGCATCATCAAATCAAATTTGAAAAAAACAATGCAGGATATCAATAAGGCCGTTATGACATCCATTGCGGCATGCGGCGATGTGAATCGTAACGTGATGTGTAATCCGAATCCTTACCAATCGGCTGTTCATGCAGAAGTGATGGAGTGGACGCAAAAAATTAATGATCATCTCCTTCCTCGTACTAAGGCTTATCACGAAATCTGGTTGGATCATGAAAAAGTGGTTGATTCACGCGATGATGAACCTATTTATGGTGAGGTTTATTTACCTCGTAAGTTCAAAATTGGTGTGGCTGTTCCTCCAACCAATGATGTCGATGTTTTCTCACAAGATCTAGGGTTAATCGCGATCTTGGAAGACGGGAAGCTTGCGGGCTTTAATATTTCAGTTGGCGGCGGCATGGGGATGACTCATGGGGATGACACCACCTATCCGCAAATTGGCCGAGTGATCGGCTATAGTCCTCTCGATAAAATTATTGAGGTTTGTGAAAACATCGTTAAAATCCAGCGCGATTTTGGCAACCGTTCTGATCGAAAACATGCAAGGTTTAAGTACACCATTGATTCACGTGGTCTTGATTGGGTGACCAATGAATTGAATGAACGCCTCGGTTGGAAACTTGAAGAAGCAAGAGAGTATCACTTTGATCACAACGGTGATCGCCTTGGTTGGCTTGAAAATGACGGCAAGTGGCATTTCACGATGTTCATTCAAAGCGGAAGAATAAAGGATGTTGAAGGCTACGAATTAATGACAGGACTTCGTGAAATTGCGAAGGTCCATAAAGGGGACTTCCGCGTAACGGGGAACCAAAATGTGATTATTGCCAATGTCTCAGCGAAAGAAAAGGCCAAAATCAATGAATTGATTAAAAAATATGGGTTAACGGATGGGAAACATTATACGGCTTTAAAACAAAACTCCATGTCCTGTGTAGCTTTTCCAACCTGCGGCTTAGCAATGGCAGAATCGGAACGTTACCTCCCATCTCTTTTAGATAAGCTGGAAGTGATCTTGGAAGAGACGGGTCTCAGAGAAGAAGAAATTGTGATTCGAATGACCGGCTGTCCGAATGGGTGCGCCCGCCCTGCGCTTGCCGAAATTGGCTTTATTGGAAAAGCACCAGGTAAATATAATTTGTATTTAGGCGGCGGTTTTGCCGGAGAACGCTTGAATAAGCTTTATAAAGAAAATATTGGCGAAGAGGAAATTCTCGATACACTCCGTCCTATTTTCGAAAGCTATGCCAAAGAACGGCAAGAAAATGAGCACTTTGGTGACTACGTCATACGTGCCGGAATTGTTAAAAAGGTAGAAAACGGAATGGACTTCCATAGTTAAATATAATTAAGACTTTGAGAGGCAACCGTCCTCAAAAGGTCCTTTCATTAGAAAACATGTGTTCACCCAGGTGAGGGCATGTTTTCGCTTTTTGCAGCATCACGTTCGATCCCCTCTACTCGTCTGTTCCCACGAAGATAAAATATTTATAGAGCAAAGGGGTTGAGTTAATTGATTCTTAGATGTATAATTCAAATCGTTCTATTTTAATTCATACTATTTAACTCGGAATAGGGGGAATAAAGATGGCAACATCTCGAATAGATGAAAGTCAACCGTCATCCAAGTCATTGGCTGAGCGATTGCCATCACCACAAAGTATCCTTATTGGTGTGGGGATTATTCTTGCGGTTGTTGTGGATCTATTAGCCTATCATTATGGTGGCTTAAATTTTGCGGTTCAAGTGGTATTAGGTTTATTGCTCGGACTCGCGTTATTCAATGCTCGTTTTGGTTTTACTTCTGCGTTTCGCCGCTTTTTGGCAGTAGGAAATGGAGAAGGAATACGTGCTCATATGGTGATGCTAGCCGTTTCCAGTACTTTTTTTGCGATCGTCTTAGCCAATAAAGCGAGCCTTTTCGGTGGAATTCCGGCAGGCTATGTTTCTCCGGTAGGAACAAGCGTGGTAGTGGGATCCTTTCTTTTTGGGCTCGGAATGCAGTTGGGTGAAGGCTGTGCATCCGGAACGCTTTATCACATTGGAGCCGGAAGAACAGAGAACTACTTTACCATTATTGGATTCGTTGTTGGTTCCGTATTAGGAGCTTGGAATTTTAATTTTTGGGTGAATGATACGCCTCATTTTCAAGCGATTTCTTTGGCTACATCAACCGGTTTAGGTTATACAGGAGCTTGGATCGTACAAATTGTTCTGTTTGCCTTGATTTACTGGATTACATTAGTCGTTGAGAAAAAACGGAAGCCGCCAAAAATGCATATTCCGCCAACGGCAACAGGCTGGAAGCGAATCTTCAGAGGATCATGGCCAATCATGGTTGCTGCTGTTGCACTTGGTCTTCTAAACGGATTAACCCTTTTAGTACGTAATCAGCCATGGGGAATTACGTCTGCCTTTGCTCTCTGGGGATCCAAAATAGCTCTTGCGGTCGGTATTCCGGTTGATCATTGGTCTTATTGGGCGGGTGACAAAGGGGCTGCCTTACATCAATCCATTTTTG
Source organism: Pullulanibacillus sp. KACC 23026 (assembly GCF_029094525.1). Taxonomy (NCBI): domain Bacteria; kingdom Bacillati; phylum Bacillota; class Bacilli; order Caryophanales; family Sporolactobacillaceae; genus Pullulanibacillus; species Pullulanibacillus sp. KACC 23026. The sequence goes on from NZ_CP119107.1 coordinate 165,684, forward strand.
CGGATTCGACAACCGTGATGAACTTTGGTGTTATCCTAGGTTCTTTCATTGCAGCGACTTCTGGCGGTTTATTTTTCTTAAGAAAACTGCCATTCAAAATGATTATCGCTTCCCTTCTTGGAGGCTTATTAATGGGGTATGGCGCTCGAATTTCGTTTGGATGTAATATCGGAGCTTACTTCAGCGGTATCTCCTCTTTTAGCGTCCATGCATGGGTCTGGCTTGTTTTTGGCTTTGTTGGATCCTATGTTGCTTTATACATTCGTCCTCTATTTGGGATGAAAAATCCAAAATCAAATGATCATTTTTGTTAAGAGAAAGTGCCCTGACCAGTAGGGCACTTTTTCACTAATAAGCGAAGTGCTGCTTTTGCCTTTTTATAGGATGGACAAACCATTTATAATGAAACTAAAAATGGTGGGTGAGTACATGTTTATTTATAGGAGCGATGAAATTAAGGAGATTGACCGGGATGCGGAAGCAAAGGGAATGGCACCTTTTACATTAATGGAAGTCGCGGGCCATGGGCTTTTTCTTAAAATCGCCAATGTGATACATAAAAGTGAGCCTGTTTTGGTCTTAGCTGGTAAAGGGAACAATGGCGGTGATGCCATTGTATTAGCGCGTTACTTAAATAATCAGGGGTATAAAGCAGACTTGGCATTCCCTTTAGGTCCTCCTAAAACAGAGACAGCCAAACGGCATCTCGATTATTACGAAGCCTCTGGTTATCATGTCGTCCCATGGACACCTGAAATCAAAGTAAGTGGGTGGCTCATAGATGGGTTGCTTGGAGTAGGTGCCAAACTTCCGCTGCGTGAAGAGATAGCGCTGGTGACTCTTTGGATGAATCAGCAGCAAGCAGCAATTATCGCGATTGATCTGCCAACAGGTGTCGATTCCGATACGGGCATGTATGATCCCAATTCGGTAAAAGCAGCTTATACGTTTTCTTTACATGGCTATAAACCGTCAGCATTTTTGCAGTCCGCTTCCGAGCAATTCGGTTCTTGTGAATGCGTCGATATAGGGCTTAAGCCAACAAGTCGGTGGCAAGTCTGGACAAAAGAAGCGGTGAGGGCGACGCGGCCTGATCGCCGAGAGGACAGTCATAAGGGAACTTATGGAACAGGTTTATTGGTAGCGGGGCAGGACGATATGCCGGGCAGTGCCGCCCTTGCGGCGATTGGAGCACTTCGCTTTGGTATAGGCAAGCTAAGTGTGTCCACGACTCGTCATGCTTCTTTGATCATTGGACAATTGGCACCGGAAGCGACTTTTATATATGAACCGCTTGAGAGCGATCATCTAGATGTCTATTCTGCCATTGCTATAGGGCCAGGACGCGATCTGGATGAAGGATTAGAAACGCTTATTGCGAAGGCTTTACAAACAGAAAAGCCAGTTATTTTAGATGCGGGAGCCTTGCAAAAACGTGATTATCCGAAACGAAAGGCTCCGACCATTGTGACGCCTCATCCTGGTGAGTTCGCTCGAATGACGGGCTATTCGATAAAGTCGATCCAATCGAACCGTCTAGAGCTTGCGAAGGCTTATGCGATGGCCAATCAAGTGGTTGTGGTTTTAAAAGGTCAGTATACAGTAGTGGCTTTTCCAGACGGAAGCGGACTGGTTAATCCAACCGGGAATCCAAGCCTTGCAAAAGGAGGCTCTGGTGATACATTAACGGGGTTACTCTTAGCGTCTCTTTCCTTTTATTCCAACTTGAAGGCAGGGGTGGCTAATGCCGTTTACATTCATGGCTTATGTTCAGATGAATGGATTAAGGAGAATGGTGAAACAGCGTTAGTTGCTCATGATTTTGCGAGCCTGCTGCCCAAGGTATTAAAGAAATTCGACATCTAAATTAGAGGAAAAAGTTTATAATAAAGGCTTCAAAGGACTTTAGTCCTTTTTTTGTGCTGAAGTGAGTCTGTTCTTCTAACTTTTAATGTCATAACATCAGGAGTCGAGTGTACGTGGAAAAACATTCAAGTGGTTATCGTTGGGTTGTCTTTGCGGTCGTCATTTTAACTTATAGTCTTATTGTAAGCCAGAGAACGGCACCAGGACTTATTACGGATCAACTGATGAAGGATTATGGGCTGGCTGCTTCAGCCATCGGGTTGCTATCTAGTATTCAATTTCTTGCTTATTCTGGTCTGCAAATCCCCATTGGTCTATTCTCGGATCGGTTTGGCCCTAATATTTTTCTTATACTAGGAACTTTAGTGAATGGGATTGGGACCGTCTTGTACAGTGTAGCGCCGAACGAGCCTTGTCTGTTAATCGCCCGACTATTGGTGGGGGCAGGTGATGCCACTATCTGGGTCAATCTGATTCTCATATTAAGCCAATGGTTCAGGGCGCAAGAGTTTATGAGTTTGATTGGGTTTGCTGGTATGGGCGGAAGTGTTGGTTTTTTATTAGCCACCTACCCGCTTGCAGCTTGGCTTTCTAGAGTCAGTTGGCACGTTCCCTTTTTGGTTGTTGGGATCATCCTCTGTCTCATGTCAGTAGCCCTATATGTTCTTTTAGTCCAATATCCTAAAGGTCGTCTTCAAGGGATTGGGCTCATTCAACCTATCGGGGGAGAGGCGAAGCGGGAAAAGCTTAGAATCGTTCTTTGGCGAGTTATCAAAGAAAGAAATGCTTGGGCAACCTTCTTGTGCCATTTTGGATTAGTTGGAACCTATGTCGGGTTTATCGGTTCATGGGCGGTACCCTATGGCATCCATGTGTATGGGTTAACACGTGGGCAAGCCAGTCAATTAATTATGATCGGTTTAGTGGGTGCGATCCTAGGTGCGCCTGCTTCGACGTGGTTAGCCAATCGATTCGGTTCGATTAAACGCCCGTACTCGATCATTCATATGATTGTGTTTATTTCCTGGGGTATATTCTTAGTTTTTGGAGGTCGACCGCCGTTTGCCCTCTTCATTCTATTATTTTTTATAATTGGATACGGGAATGGAGCCAGTTCTCTTACCTTTGCCGCGGTAAGACGGTTTTTTCATATAAGAGAAGTTGGCGTGGTTTCTGGTTTTGCCAATACAGGGGGCTTTTTGAGTGCCGTCTTATTACCGAGCCTTTTTGGTGCGGTTCTCGACCACTATCCTTCAACTAGTCTAACAGGGTATAAGGTTGGCTTCCTTATTCCTGTGTGCTTTTCATTGCTAGGTATCTTTGGCGGGTTTTTGTTAAAAGAGAGAAAGGTGATGGAGAGTAATTTGTAAAAATGTGGTAAAAGTTGATAAAATGGTACTTAAAAACCTCCGATAAGTGGGGAAAACGAGCTTAATTTTCTCAATACAAATTTCCTAATATAAGGGATACAATAAATATAGAAATGATTTATAGAATCCATGGAGTGGAAACCAGCATGAATGAACAGCTCGTTTTAAAAAAAGTGATAGAAGACATAAGCTCTCGGCTAAATCGTGAGCTTACTAAACAAGAATTAGATGTATTAGTTCAATCCATTTATAAAGTCAATAAGGAAAAGAACCCTCATTTTTGAGAGGGTTCTATTGCTATATGTCTACGATCGATTTCTTCTTTTAATAGTTTTATGAAATCATAGTCTAAGTTGTGTTCTATGGCGAGAGAGTAGGCTTCAATCAATCGGTCATCTGTTAAAAATTCCATTGTTTGTCCCTTCGTTTGGCATTTTATTTACTTATAGTAAGCGAAGCCATAAAATATTTCAATTAAAAGCACAAATTAAACTATTTTTTATTGGATGGCGGGAGGGCTACTGATGAAGCGTGCTCTTTTATTTAGTTTGATGACTGTCTTGTTCCTTGCTTCTTGCGGGACTTCTTCTGCTGCCGTCAGTTCTTCCATTATTGTGGTTAATAAAGGGTATACCAAAAGCCAGAACTCGTATTGGATCCAGGTGTATGATCCGAAAAATGCGAGGGATACCTTTAAGATCATTGTTAAGGATAAAATGGCATGGTCTTTGTTGAAAAATAATCAAGAGTACTTTTCAGTCTATATTAAAAAAGGAAATCAGAATGTCCTCAAACAAATTAGAAATGATTAATTGAATGCATCTAGAACGCTTTTTATAGAGTTGCAGATTATTATCTTATACAGAATCTATTACATCTCATTGTTATGGATCATTAAAAGATGTTTAGGAGCACTCCAAATGAAAAAGAAGTTCGTGTACAAGCATAATGCAATAGAAGAAACGTTATTTATTTATCTTCTCCTTTTTCTCCTAGTCATTTGCCCCATTCACCTTATCATGAATCTGTTTCTTCACTATCCAATTTCAGCCGATTATAAATGGATCGCTGCCTCTTTGTTTTGTTTTTTAGCTTTCTGGTTAGTTTTAAAAAAGATGGCCATTGAGAAAATCAAGTTCATCGTCTTTATCGCGATCGTTTATATGATCGTGTCAAAAATTGGGGTGACGTCGGGTCAGCATGTGCCTTCTTCAGCTTTTTATGTTTTTTTAGGTATTGTTTTGGTCAATTTTCTATATTCTGGGGTGGTGAACTGGACACTGTCCGTCTTACAGCTTTTAATGTTTCTCACGTTTTCCATTTGGAGTCCCTCTAATGGTTATATCTTACCGAGCGTTTTATCCAGATCCGAGTATCGGGATCCTTTTTTTGAAATTCTAATAGTGATGTTCGCGGCGACTATCTTTCTTTGTTCGTACTCTAATGCGCTTCGAAAAGAAAGACAGAAGCTTGAAGAAAAGAACCTTGTGCTTGAGCGTCTTTCAAAGGTGGATGACCTAACGGGGCTCTATAATCGCCGTTTTCTTTTTCAGTATATTGAGTCTTGTAATAAGAGTGAGCAACAGGTTTCGCTGCTCTTATTGGATATTGATAACTTCAAATCGATTAATGACCATTTCGGACATGAGACAGGCGATAAGGTATTAAAGCAGTTTGCGGAATGTCTCTCAAATGGTGTGAAAGGAATAGGAACGGCGGGACGCTATGGGGGAGATGAGTTCCTTGTCATTATTGAAAATGCTGAAACACATCAATTAAAGGATTTGGCGTTGGAACTCCTTAATCAAATCCACTCCTTCCCGTATCCTCATGACATTCGCTTGTCAGTCAGCGGCGGTATCGCTATCCTTGATGGCGACAAGAGTCTGAATGACGTTCTAGCAAGCGCTGACCGACTGCTATATAATGTTAAACGAACAGGGAAGAATAACATTTTATTAAGCGGTGATGCTAGCCCGGTAGCTTTATAAATGGGCTGCTTCTTGAAGCCGTTTGCTGGAGGCTTGGATCAGGCTTAGAGATCGGGGCTAAGCAGTAAAAACGATTAGTGAATCCTGGCTGTTTCAGACTGTCTTTCTCTAAAGAACACGGAGCACCTGCTTGTAATGGATGATCGAAGTCGAATCGGGTGGAGAGTTCCTATCTTGTGACACGTATTGAGATCCTCTACAAGCCTTGGAAATAATGGTTATTTTTCAGACAGAATGTTAGAAAGGACTGTTTCTAATAAAAAGGTATTTGAAGGCCCTTTTCATCTTTTTAATTATGAGTTTAGTCGCATTAAGCTTGTTGGCTTGTGCGGGGCAAAATCAACCAAAATCAAATCTATCCTCTCATTCTAAGAATACGGAAAAAACAAAGTCCTCTAATCCTAGTCCATCAAAGGGCAGCCAGGCTAAAAAGGATGAACCGCCCAAAACGGTTAAAACCGAGGCCACATTGTCAGCAGTAGGGGACGTCTTAATTCACACGCCTGTTTATAAGGACGCTCAGACTGGAAAGAATACGTACGACTTTAAACCCATGTTTACAAAGGTGAAGCCTTACCTTGAGGATTCAGATATCACGTTTGCTAACTCAGAAAGTATTATTGGCGGTGAACAATTAGGCTTATCCTCTTATCCTGCCTTCAATAGCCCTTTTGAAGTGGGGGACGCTTTAAAATCGGTGGGTGTTGATGTGGTTTCAATGGCCAATAATCATGCATTAGATAAAGGGGAACAAGGCATTCTAAATGCAACTAGCCACTGGAAGGATTTAGGAGTCGAGTATGTAGGCGCCAATAGAAATGAGAGTGACGCTCAGAGAATTAGGATTATAGAAAAGAACGGCATTAAGTTTGCTTTTCTGGCTTACACGTTTGGCACTAATGGCATTCAGGTTCCAAACGGGAAAGACTATTTAGTCAATTATATCGATAAGACTAAAATGCAAAAGGATCTGGAAAAAGCAAAAGCAGTTGCCGATGTGGTTGTAGTGAGTCTCCATTTTGGGGTGGAGTATCAACCGATGCCAAATGATGATCAAAAAGATATCGCTCAATTTGCGGTCGATCATGGTGCGGATATCATACTTGGCTCTCATCCCCATGTCCTGCAGCCTGTCCAATGGTTGACCGGCAAGGACGGACATAAAGCCTTTGTTATCTATTCATTAGGGAATTTTTTAGCCGGTCAGGAAACTCCTAATACACAAATTGGCGGGATATTGAAGTTAACCGTTGAAAAAACGCAAACCGGAGACCAGTCCTCTATTCAAGTTACAGATCCTGAATTCCTGCCGACTTATATTACGTACAAAAACTGGAAAAATTTTAAAGTCGTGCCAATGGACCAACTCACATCTAGTGACGCTCCCAATCCTAAACAGATCTATAAAGAGACAAAAGATCGAATGACTCATTGGGTTAAGGATTTGAAGTTTATCAAAACAAAATAAGCATCAAATAGCGTCATTACGAAGCCTGGAAAGAAAGGTGGGAGAATGCGCTATTTTTTTACAAGTGAATTGAGGGAAAAGCCTTTATTGCGCAGGTTGGGGGGGCAATCACCTCCCATGGTGCGCCTTGACGGATCCACCACCACACCAGAAAGCGGAAATAAGAGACCGACGTTACGCCTAAGTTCAAAAACAGGGCCAGAAAGCGGAAATAAGAGAATGACGTAACGCCTATTCCGGTTGAGCGTAACGAGGATCCGCTATCCTCCGCTAAACTGGGCTGAAATGCGGAAATAAGGGAATGACGTAACGCCTATTTTGATTGAGTGTAACGAGGATCCGCTATCCTCTGCTAAACTGGGCTGAAATGCGGAAATAAGAGAATGCCGTTACGCCTATTTCGATTGAGTGTAACGAGGCTACACTATTCTCTGCTAAACTGGGCTGAAATGCGGAAATAAGAGAATGCCGTTACGCCTATTTCGATTGAGCGTAACGAGGATCCGCTATCCTCCGCTAATCGGGGCCTAATCGCGCCAATAAAGGATTGCCGTTACGCCTATTTTGATTGAGCGTAACGAGGATCCGCTATCCTCCGCTAATCGGGTCAGATTGCGGAAATAAGGGAACGACGTTACGCCTAAATTAGATGAGCGTAACGAGGCTACGCTATCCTCCGCTAAACTGGGCTGAAATGCGGAAATAAGAGAATGCCGTTACGCCTATTTCGATTGAGTGTAACGAGGCTACACTATTCTCTGCTAAACTGGGCTGAAATGCGGAAATAAGGGAACGACGTTACGCCTATTTCGATTGAGCGTAACGAGGATCCGCTATCCCCCGCTAAACTGGGCTGAAATGCGGAAATAAGGGAACGACGTCACACCTATTTTTATTAGGTGTAACGAGAATACGCTATCGTCTGCTAAACTGGGCTGAAATGCGGAAATAAGGGAACGACGTTACGCCTATTTCGATTGAGCGTAACGAGGATCCGCTATCCCCCGCTAAACTGGGCTGAAATGCGGAAATAAGGGAATGCCGTTACGCCTATTTCGATTGAGCGTAACGAGGATCCGCTATCGTCCGCGAATCGGGGCCTAATCGCGCCAATAAAGGAATGCCGTTACGCCTATTTCAGTTGAGAGTAACGAGGCTACGCTATTGCCCCGGAAATGGACTTGTTAGGCAAGATAGGCGTAACGAGAGTACGCTAAATTCAGAATGTCTCTTAAGAAGTTATGTCCATGGAGGTTACACTTTTTGTGTGAGGTCTATTATAAGGCAAGTCATTCTGCTTTTCTAGGTTTAATCGGTATGTTCTGATTCTGAGATTGCCACTTGCGATTTTTAATAGTCGGTATTCTGGTGTGGTTAGTTTGTTCAGTAAGCGTCTGGCATAATGGGGGGTTATACCTAGATGGTCGGCTACTTCTTTTGGGGTAATGGGACGGAGAAGGCGGCGAGCAAATCGGACAATCTCTGCTTCAAGCCATGATAGTTCAATAGGGATATCGGTTGAGAGGAATTTACCGATGAAGGAAAGGACAAGCTGCTCGCAAAACTTAGGTTCATCAATAATTGACGGGTAGGCTATGGGGATAAAGATCCAACCATCAAGGGCTAATAATGAATGACGCATACATAGGTCCTTGAATCTTCTTTTATCAAGATCCTTAGCATGTGGACCATACCCTTGTATCTCAATGCCGCCTCTTACATTGCCTGGCATATAAGCGAAATCTAAATAACGGTAACCATTATGGAAATCTTTAACCTCCCATTCGGCATAAAGATGATCAAAATTACCCACAACAGGATACCAGATATGTTTTAGGAATGTCATAGAACCGTGCCCCAGCCCGCTTTTTAATCGTTCACGCCTCCTAAGGTTTTTTTCCTCTTGGATAGATGCCTCCAACCAATTTTGAAATGCTTCATCAAAACGTGACATTTGATCACAAGCCTTTCTTTTTTAATTATAATGGTAAAAATTAGAAACCAAAAGAACCGATGGGTTTAATAAATGAGGTCTTCTTTGTTTGGGGGGGAATCAGGATTCAGCATGGAACGAAGGAAAATTGTTTAGAAAAGGTGGACAGGTAAATAAGTTGTGGGGATTGGGGGGAGCAAGTTAGCGGAATACTGCCGAGGCTTGAGAAAACGCTAAAAAATGAGTTGGGAGAAAGGCGGTTAAATAACTTATTCGTGATTCAAAAAGATTTCCCTTCTTTTAATCTAAAAATATTCCTCTACGTGTTGATTGCGAGTTATTCTTGGCTCCGTGATAGGTTCTTGGGGAAATTTTCATACGGATGGAGGCCCAATTACCGATCTATTGAGCTAGTATTTTACACAAATAGAGTGGTTCATGCCGAAGACGTCATGAGTAAAGATCTAATTTTAGCCGTACAAAAAAAAGACAGTGAACGGTAAGTTCGCTGTCTTTTTCATCAAAGGGATTTGCAAGCGTTCAAAACGCATTTTTCATGTGGCTCGGGATTGAGTAATCCAACGATTCGGTGTCCTTTGCGTTTTAGGAATTGGATGTCAGCCGCCACAAGACGAGGTTCTGAGGCAACGATGACTATCGCCTTATTTGGAATCTCGGAATAATATCTTTTAAGATAAGCTGATGGAATGTTGAGTGCATTGTTAATAGGAGATTTATAGGATTGGTTGAAATCTCGCAAATCAAGAATAGCCATCTGGTCAAGATGGTCAGTTACGCCATTTTTTATCTCGAGGTAAGGAAGCTTTCGCAGATGCAGGGAGTTGAGGTATAGCTTAAGTGCAACACCTACAACCAGAATACCAATTATTATAAACATAATGCCTCCTTCAATCCTGTTTGCGAATAATCTATATAAAGGCTAAAATTTCGCGAAAGTTTTAGGTTAGAATTAACAGGTTATCGGGGTCATTATAACAGCATCTCCTGAAGAAAGGAAATATTAAGTGTTGGCTCTTGAAAGTGTAAGGATTCAGGGGGGTATGGCTTTTTTTTCCAGAAGAGAGGCCCGAGTTGCTTAGCACAAGACTTGAATCCTTATTTCATTCTGGAGCCGATTAAGATCAATAAAATACCAGCAAATATAATAAAAATCCTCATAAAAGAAATTTTTTCCGCTAGGCCTAATACCCCAATGGCAGTCGTGAGGATAAGGATACATGGGCCGACTAAGGCCAAAGAGCTATTAAGAACTAAGGCCTTACTGATATCATTGAGCCGAAATATGAAAATGGCAACCGTGATTTCAATTGTTCCGGATAATACACGAAGCAGTGACATGCCGACAATTGCTTTATCAAATTCATGAAACACCTTTCATACTTCCTCTCTTTTTATATCTGTTTTATTTATATGCTAAGGGTTGTCTCATTTAGGACTAGTTCCGTTAAAAGGGCTGGAGGAAGTGATAAAATGCATCTTATATTATCGGTAACGGTAATTTGGGAAACCTAATGAAACAAGGTATACTTTATTAATTGAAGAACAGTAGAAAAGAGGGATTGGGATGAAGTTATCTGGTCATACGGTTCTTATAACAGGTGGTGCGACAGGAATTGGGCGCGCTTTTGCGGAACGTTTTTTGAAAGCAGGCAGTAAAGTTATTGTTTGCGGAAGACGGGAGACAAGGCTTCAAGAGTTCAAAGAGCAGTTTCCAGAAGCGGCTACTTATTCTTGCGATTTGACCGAGGCTTCTGAAAGAGGGGCTCTTTTTGAATGGGTAATGAAGAACCATCCTGATTTGGACGTTTTGGTGAATAATGCTGGCATTCAGCAGCGGTTCAATATCTTAAAGGCCGATGCGATGAACGAATGGGACTATTTTAATATGGAAATTCGCTCAAATATTGAAGCGCCTTTTCATTTAGCTATGCTCTTTGCTCCGCATTTAGCTGAAAAGAAAGAGGCAGCGATCATTAATGTAACCTCAGGACTTGCTTTTACGCCAATGGCCATAGCTCCGATTTATTCGGCGACAAAGGCAGCCCTTCATTCTTTTACGATGAGTTTGCGGCTCCAATTGTCGCAAACGGCTGTTGAGGTGATTGAAGTTGCTCCGCCAGCTGTCAATACAGACTTAGGCGGCGTTGGTCTGCACACCTTTGGGGCAAATGTCGATGAGTTTGCGGATTCAATTTTTGCGGGGTTGGAAGAAGGGAAATTAGAGTTTGGCTTCGGGACATCAGCAAGAGCGTTGCGACTTTCAAGAGATGAGATTGATGAAACGTGTAAAGCCATGTATGAACGAATGAAATCCTCTATTGAATAATCAAAAAAGCCGATTCATGTCATAAGATGGACAGGAATTGGCTTTTAATTTTTCGGTCTTCTTTCTCGCTTAATTTTCAATTGTTCTATAGAATAATAGATAAAAATCAGGAAAATGGCTCTATTTGAGAGGGTGTTGGGGAATGGGCAATATTATGGAATGTGTACTGCCAGAAGGCTATTTGAATGAGAATAGTCTCTTTCGATGTGAAACGCTCTACGTTGGAACAAATGGACGGAAAGTAGAACGCTTTTTTCTGACGCCCACAGAAAGCTATATTTTTAAGCCGCTCACGAATCCAAGTCAATTCGGCAAAGAGAGATGGATTTATGAACAGGTTTTGCCCGATTTGAAGGTTCCTGCCCCCAAAATCGTAGCCGCCTCTCAGTCGGATAAACCCGAACATAGCTGGATTATTTTTGAGGATATGGGGGCATTGACCCATCAGTTTGAAGAAAAGAGTGTTCTTCAAATGGCGAAAACCATTGCTCATTGGCATGCCTTTCCAATTGATCATCTGAAGGTTTCTGGTCTTCTGGGACCTAAGCCGCCAATTGCTGAAATGATCGAGACGCTATTGGCTGAAAAGAGGAATCGTCTAAACTCGTCATCATTTAAACCCTATCAATCGGTGATAGCTAAAGTATTTAAGCATCTTAATGACTCGTTAAGTCAGGAACTAGTGTTTTCGCATGGTGATCTGCATCTCGGCAATTACGCTGCAAGTGGGAATCGGGTGGTGGTCCTGGACTGGGAGCATGCTCATCTTAACATGCGGTATTGGGATTTGTATCATCTCTTGGATCTTTCCCATCCTTTATTTCCTAAGACAGTCACCTCGGATTTGCGTGAAAAGGCGCTTGACGGCTATTTAGCAGCTGTCGACCAAACAGGGAGAAGGCTTGAGCGGGGGGCTTTTAAAAAGGATTATTACACATTTTCAGCGATCTTCTCGCTATGGATGCTTCTTTTAATCGAAAAGGACTTGAAAAATCCCCCAGAAAAATGGCCAAAGGAGTGCCTGCTTGCACAATGGGATGAAACGTTGACCGCGCTGATTCAATGTGCCGAACGGTTGGAATAGCCATTTGAATTTTTTTGGGCGTTCGGTGGCCTAACGCAGAAGAAGGATTGGGTTATGAACTTTCTCCCTCCTCGTTTTGCCAGCCCTTGCAAACATCGATCCAGTCCTTTGCCGAGGAAAAGGTACTCAAATCATCTAGATTCAGTTCAATGGCTGAATGTCGGCTTCCGCAAGCGGGAAAGACGGTATGAAATCGCTTGAGTGAGACATCTAGGTAAACATCCAAATCATGCGCGAGCCCAAAAGGACAGACACCGCCGATAGCATGTCCGGTCTGTTCTAGCACCTCCTCAGGACTTAGCATGCGTGCTTTCATTCCAAAAAAGTGACGAAACTTTTTATTATCAATTTTAGCATCCCCTGCTGCCACTACTAGGACTGCCAGATCATCAGAGCCTCTAAATGATAAGGTTTTAGCGATCCGCTCAGGCTCCACGCCAATGGTAGCGGCGGCTTCTTCAACGGTTGCACTGGAAGAATCAAATTCCATAATATCATTCTCACGGTTCCACTTTTGAAAATGGGCTTTCACACTTTCTAAAGACATGGCGTTCTCCCTTTCGTTCGTTAATAAAGAAAAGCGGCTAAGTATGAAAAACGATTCTCCCAAGTGGAAGAATCGTTTTGACGCTATTCCCGCAACTTGAATCAATCGGAGCGACAGGATTTGAACCTGCGACCTCTACACCCCCAGTGTAGCGCTCGTACCAAGCTGAGCCACGCCCCGGCATCATAATCTTATCTTACCAATTTATTAGACGGACATCAAGCGAATGATTCTGAAAGTTTAATTATCTCTTGGGGTGTTTTCAAGAGCTAATGGGAGTCTGATTGTTTGTAAGTGGGGTCTTTGAAAAAAGGGGTTCAGGTCAAAGTAAATTGAGCTTCCCCATGTTATAAGGTTTTTTCATCAGTTATAATGAATGAGAATTCTTGGATAGCCCAACTTGAGAGGATCAAATTTGTCAATCCGAGTCAAGCTTCTCAGGTGACGGGCAAATTGAAAGGCTGCAGAAGTAGAAATAGATTTAAAAAAAGGGGAGAAAAGCATGGTTAAGCGTTTTTTTTCGTATTATGTCCCGCATCGGCGACTGTTCATTATGGACTTCACTTGTGCGATTATTGTTGCTATTCTAGAACTGGGGTTTCCGCTTGCGGTTCAATGGTTTATCGATTCTCTGTTGCCGCATGGGAATTGGTCTACCATTGTATCAGTGAGTGCCGGACTGCTTGCACTCTATGTCGTCAGCACGTTCTTACAATTTATCGTGAGCTATTGGGGACATATGCTTGGAATTAATATTGAAACAGATATGAGACAAGAGTTGTTTGAACATGTTCAGAAGCAATCCTTTAAGTTTTTTGATAACGTGAAGACGGGGCATATTATGAGTCGAATTACCAATGACCTGTTTGATATAGGAGAGCTTGCTCATCATGGACCAGAGGATCTCTTTATTACGATTATGACGATTCTTGGTGCCTTTTTAATCATGCTCAGAATTAATATGACTTTGGCTCTTGTGACGGTTTGTGTATTGCCTTTTCTCACTCTATTGATTGTGATTTGTAATTTGAAAATGAATAAATCGTGGGATCGGATGTATGAGGATATTGGGAATGTGAATGCACGGGTAGAGGACAGTGTTTCCGGAGCCCGAGTTGTTCAGTCGTTTACGAATGAGCGCCATGAGATTTCCCTTTTCCGTAAGAATAATCAGACGTATCGAAAAGCCAAGCTTGGCGCTTATTTTACCATGTCCTATAGTGACGCAGGTATTTATATGTTGACTCGCTTTATGATGCTTATTGTCCTGGTGCTCGGGGCTTGGCTGAGCTTTAAGCACAGACTTTCTTATGGGGAACTGGTGAGTTTTGTTTTATATGTAAACGTATTGTTCAAGCCAGTTGATAAAATCAGTGCGTTAATGGAGCTTTATCCAAGAGGCATGGCAGGGTTTAAGCGATTCATGGACTTGTTAAGAGAAGAACCAGAGGTCGTCAATCGTGAGAATGCCATCGAGGCTTCCGAATTAAAAGGTGACATTCAGTTTGAGCACGTCCGATTCCAATATGATGATAATAAACCGGTGTTGAAAGGAATTGACCTAAGGATTCAAGCGGGAGAAACGGTTGCATTTGTCGGCCCGTCTGGAGCAGGGAAAAGTACGATTTGCACACTCATCCCTCGTTTTTATGATGTGAATGAAGGACGGATTACGATAGATGGAATTGATGTTCGTGATATGACGAAGGAATCCCTTCGTTCGCAGATTGGGATTGTTCAGCAGGACGTGTTCCTTTTTACAGGCACATTAAGGGAAAATATTGCTTATGGGAAGTTGAACGCGACAGATGAGGACATACAGGATGCGGCAAGACGAGCCCATCTGGAGGAGTTTATTCATTCCTTGCCGGACGGCTATGAGACCCAAATCGGGGAAAGAGGTCTGAAACTCTCAGGCGGTCAAAAGCAACGTATTGCCATCGCACGCATGTTCTTGAAGAATCCACCCATTTTGATTTTAGATGAAGCAACCTCTGCTCTGGATACCGAGACCGAAATGATTATTCAAAGTGCTTTGAATGAGCTTGCTAAGAATCGAACAACCTTGATTATTGCCCATCGACTGGCAACGATTCGACACGCGGACCGAATCGTTGTCGTCACAGAGGACGGGATTGCAGAGGAAGGCCGTCATGATGAATTAGTGGAAAAAGGCGGTGTGTTCGCAAACCTTCATCGTTTCCAGTACCAAATGCAATAATGAGAATAAAAGGGAGAGAGGCCGTGCCCTAGGAAAGCGATGTAGTTTAACTAGCGTTTCATAACTGACTTAACTTATAAATGAAAAACCGAACCCATCACGTTAAAGGTGTGAATAGGTTCGGTTTTTTCTATTCGTCAACTACTTCTCTGTCCCAGCCTCTTATAGTTTATTTTTCGTGACAAACGTCTAATTCCTAAAGGACAGGGTTCGTTCACTTTGGTTTAAGAATATAGTATATCTGACCATAGAATTTCTTTAGACTATTTCTATAAATATAGATCGTACAAAGTCGGAGGGAGAGCGATGATTGGAGACAATACAAGCAAAAACAGGGGAATGGAAATAGGTATTTATTCTTTAGCCGACTTATCCCCCAATCCTCATACTGGGAAGGCAATCAGTGCCGACCAGCGGCTTGAAGAACTCATTCAAGCGGCAAAACTTGCTGATGAAGCAGGCTTGGATGTTTTTGGATTAGGTGAGCATCACCGTTTAGATTATGCTATTTCGACTCCTGTAGTAGCTCTTTCAGCTATCTCACAAGTGACGAAACAGATCAAACTTACAAGCGCGACGACTGTCTTAAATACAGTGGACCCTGTTAGACTGTTTGAAGAATTTGCAACGCTTGATATTTTATCCAAAGGAAGGGCAGAGATTATTGCCGGTCGCGGGGCATTTGGCGAAGCTTTTTCATTGTTTGGCTATGACCGATCGCATTATGACCAATTATTTGAGGAACATCTGGATTTACTTCAGAAGCTAAATACATCCAAAAAAGTAACGTGGAGCGGGCGCTATCGAACACCCCTTCATGATGCAGAAATTGCCCCTCGCCCTGCCCAGAAAAAGATTCCTATATGGGTTGGCGTAGGAGGAACGCTTGAGAGTGCTTCCAGAGCAGGCCGATATGGAGCGGGCTTAGCGATGGGGATTTTGTTAGGAGACTGGCAACGCTTCAAGGCGCTCGCGGACCTTTACCGGCAGGCGGGTCAACAAGCAGGTTATTCGCCGACTGAATTACAAGTGGGCGTGACCGGTCATGCGTTTATTGGAAAGACGACTCAACAAGCGCTTGATGAGTATTATCCCTATCACGCTAATTATTGGATGACGCTGAATCAGCAACTGGGTAAGCCGACAACACCAGCGATCCGTGACGAATTCAATTTTCAAGCCTCACCCGATCAAGCCTTATTTGTAGGAAGCCCTCAGCAGGTAACGGAAAAAATTTTGCGCCAATATGAAGCGTTTGGGCATCGGCGTTTCTTAGCCCAGATCGACATTGGCGGCATGCCTTTTAAAACAGTTGCCAAGAATATTGAGCTTTTAGCCACCGAGGTTGCTCCTGCCGTAAGAAAAGCAACCCAGTCATAATTTTAAACAGGGTGGTTTGGCAAAACTTACTTATAAAGGGGCCTTAGCCAATTTCTCGAGGCTCCTTTTTATAAATCCGTAATCGGTTCAATAGGTGATATATCCTAGACTAAAGCTGCTCAGGCAATCGAAAGCCATCTCCAATTTTTAGCGAGCCCAGAAACACGGTGGCCTATGAATTATTTGAAGGGACTCGTTTTAGTGAAGGACTGGTTGGACCGGTTACTTTGCTGCTGAATAGTCTCTTTTTTCATTTGAGGGGGGTTTTTGTTAGGTGAATAGGAGCATTTTACATGTAGGGATGTCCTTGTATCGATTCAAGAAACGCGGGCATCCCTTGTTTCTTAGTGAGCTAACTTACTTGCTTTTATTTTTCTGGACTCTAATAAAGTTCAGCCCAACTAGTGTAAGCCCCCCCATGAAGCATGCAAAAACGGCCATGTAAGCACCGTCGGTCATTAGCCCTCACCTCCAAATTGAATCATCATCTTAGGAATTCCCCAAGTGGGTTGAAAACATTAGTGACGGGGTGCAAAGAGGATGATCGAGGCGCCGATTAGGCACACTGCTGCACCGATCCAATCATAACTATCGGGTGTTTTTTTATCGATCCACCAGCCCCATAAGATGGATAGGAAGATAAAAACACCGCCATAAGCGGCGTACACACGGCCGAAGGAAGGAAAAGCTTGGAAGGCAGCAATAATTCCATACAGGATGAGACTAATACCGCCTAATAGGCCTATGTAAAGCGGGTATCCGTCCTTAATCCACAGCCAGATCAAATAACCGCCGCCAATCTCAGTTATACCGGCTAATATAAATAAACCCATTGCCATGAACACTAAAGCGGCCTCCTTAATTAACTATCTCAGTTTATAGTCTAATCGAACTGGCTATATATGTCCTCCCAATGAAATGTTTATTAAAAAAATAAAAAACAAGCACTCTGATTCAATCAAAGTGCTCGTTTCCTGTTTGACCCACTTAGTTCCACCTGCTGAAAATCAAACCATTAAGGAAGGACATTCCCTGCTGCACGGAAGATTTCATACCATTCCTCACGGGTTAAAGTGATTTCGCTTGCTTTCACACAATCGGCTAAACGGCCCTCATTCATAGTTCCAGTGACAGGCTGCATGTTGGCCGGATGACGAAGGAGCCAGGCAATGGCAATCGTTGTGTTGCTTACATCATATTTCTTAGCGATTTCATCAATTTTTTGATTTAATTCAGGGAACTTGTCGTTATCAAGGAAAACCCCTTCAAAGAAACCATATTGGAAAGGGGACCATGGCTGAATCGTGATGTCATTCAACCGACAATAGTCAAGGATGCTGCCATCACGGTTGACTGCAGAATCGTTTTCCATGTTTACATTGAAGCCTTGTGAGATCATCGTTGAATTGGTAATACTCAACTGAAGCTGATTCGCTACAATCGGCTGTTTGACATATTTTTTTAGCAGGTTAATTTGCATAGGGTTTTGGTTGGAAACGCCGAAGTGGCGAACCTTGCCAGAACTCTCTAATTGATCAAAAGCCTCAGCTACTTCTTCTGGCTCAACCAATGTATCGGGACGGTGGAGTAGAAGGATGTCTAAATAGTCTGTTTTCAAACGCTTTAAAATACCGTCAACCGATGCCAAAATATGTTCTTTGGAGAAATCGAACATTCCTTTATCCGGTCTAATGCCGCATTTAGATTGAAGAATGATTTTTTCTCGGACGTCGTCACTCATATGAATAGCATCTGCAAAAATTTCTTCGCATGTCCCGCCGCCGTAGATATCCGCATGGTCAAAGAAATTGGCTCCAAGATCAAGTGCCTTCTGAACAAAACGTTCTGCTTGAGCTTTCTCCAGTGAATTTAAGCGCATGCAGCCTACTGCCACTACCGGTACTTCTAGATTACTAGTCCCAAGTTTAATCGTTCTCAACGCTCATTCCTCCTACTGATAGTCCGCCAAATAGCTAAACTTCACAGCCTAAAGCGGTTTCATTTTTGTATGTAAATCAATGGATGCCTCCATCCTTTATAATTGTGGCACAGAACAGGGAGGAATGACAAGGCGAATGCACTAAAGAAGTGTTAGTTAGCCTTTATTCGTTTTATTGTGAGAGCTGATCCTGTGTAACAAGTTGTTTGTTGGCGTACAAAAGTGTCGGTTGATGAAAAAGAAAGTGAACGACTCTAAGGCTAAGGGTGAGGGGCCGTCGTGCCTTGCTGCTTAATCCCATTATAAAGAGTCCTGGGGCTCTAGCCTTTGAATCTCAACGTCTTGCACGCCATGAAACTGAGCGAATGCCACCAAAGCTTGTGACAGTTTATTCTTAAGTGCAGAGGTGACCTTGATAGAAGGTTCAAGGTGCAGGAAACGGATGATGAGCTTGCCTTCTTTCCGATCGAGCAACGGGTCGACACGGCCAATAAGCTGATTACCATACAGGATGGGCATGGCGTACGGCCCGAATCGGCGCTTTACTTGAGGCGTGTAAATCTCCCATTTGTAATCAAAGTCGAAAAGATCCTGTACACGTTCACGGCTCCAGAGCAGGTTATCTAGAGGCGGTAAAAGGGTGATGGGGCCAATGGGCGAGCGAGATGACGAGGTGTTTGAAAGCTCCACAAGCCGTTCGGCATCTTCTGATAAGATAAAGTAGGGACGTTTGACACCAAATATTTCCAAGGGTATCAACAGCCCTTTTTGGACGCGGTGTTGGACCTCCGCTTGGCGCTTGGCAGCAGGCATCACATCCCAGCCAAAACGGGAATCTCGAGGATCGACGACTCGGTAAGCTCTTATGTATTTATCAATGAGTGCCTCTCGCGCCTTGTCAGTATCAATAGAATGGGCTTTTTCTAATAAATCCTTTGGAAGTGTCTGCTCAGTGATTCCAAAAAAGCGTTCGGTGCCTGAACGTTTGACGACACGAATCAGATCCGCATCGACTAGCAGATTGAGCGCATGAGAAGTTTCCTTTGTCTTAGGAGCTTGGTTGTCCCAATAACCATGGACTTTTGCTTCCGACTTAAAAACGCGTGAAGGGAGCGGCCCTTCTTTTTCCAACTGATCCATGATTCTTTTTACAACCTCTTTCATGGCATCTAATTCGGCTTTAACACGATTAAAGCGGCGCTCGCGAATCGTCTTGAAGAGGGGATAATCCTCAATAGGTAGGGTGCAGGCAGCATTAGCCCAGTATTCAAAGAGCCTTCCCTCGGAAAGAAGGGTGTCCAGTTGGTCAGGTTGAAACCCGGGAATGCGTGCCGCAAGTACGAGATTCTGATTGCGCTCGACCACTGACACGGGATCTAGCTGAACGCATTCTAGCTGCTTGATCACTTTTTCAATAGTATCAAGTGAAGGGCGTCTCTTAACCGTTTTTTTTACTGAAGGAAGAAGCCCTTGTCTCTCAAGAAGAAATCGCCTAATGGCTAACTTGTCCACCTTGAGTGTTGTCATAAATGTCACCACTTCTGTCATAAATAGTTACTTGCATCCATTTTGACTTATTATAACATTTTGTTTTATGAATATAAGTTCAATTTAAAAAGGGTGAGATCTTTATTTATAAAAGTGGTTGATGCTAGCTTCTGTTTCAACTATGATTTGGATTATATAAAAGTAGGGAGGGGGGAGGATGATGGTTTGGGCAGTTCCGTTAAAATTAGTAGTGGCAGCTCTTTTGGGCGGCATTCTAGGTCTGGAAAGAGAGTCTAAGCATAAGCCATTAGGGTTAAAAACCTGCATCGTGATTTCGGTGGCCAGTTGTTTGCTGACGATTGTCTCCATTGAGGTTTCTGTCTCTCATTATACTAATACACTCATTCGTGTAGACCCGATGCGGCTTGCTGCTCAAATTGTCAGCGGGGTCGGTTTTATTGGTGCCGGGGTTATTTTACAAAAAAACGATGCGATTTCCGGTTTAACAACAGCGGCTATTGTATGGGCGGCATCAGGTCTTGGCATTGCAGTAGGGGCCGGCTTTTACTACGAAAGTGTATTGGGTGTTTTATTGATATTCTTAGGGGTTAAGGTCATTCCATTTATTATGAAGAAGATCGGACCGGATGCCCTGCGTGAGCAAGGAATCAAAATTATTCTTTATGATGTCGAATCAGCCGATCTCATTCAGCCCATCGTAGAAGAGATTCGTCAGTTAAACATTCGGACAAAGCAGGTCAAACTATCTGGGACGGAAACCGGCCATCGGATCGACCTTCACTGTATGATAAGCGAAACAGGAGATTACGTGTTTGCCATTTATGATAAAGTGATCAAAATTCCGGGAGTTAAAAGGGCCCAGATTGAAGAGCTTTAATTGAGATACAGCCTGAAACGGGCACGAAATCCAGAGATAGCGTATCCTCGTTACGCTCAATCAAAATAGGCGTAACGTCATTCCCTTATTGGCGCGATTAGGCCCCGATTAGCGGAGGATAGCGTATCCTCGTTACGCTCAATCAAAATAGGCGTAACGTCAATCCCTTATTGGCGCGATTAGGCCCCGATTAGCGGAGGATAGCGCATCCTCGTTACGCTCAATCGAAATAGGCGTAACGTCATTCTCTTATTTTGGCATTTCAGCCCCGATTAGCGGAGGATAGCGTATCCTCGTTACGCTCAATTAAAATAGGCGTAACGTCATTCTCTTATTTCGGCATTTTGGCCGAGTTTAGCGGGAGATAGCGCATCCTCGTTACGCTCAATCAAAATAGGCGTAACGTCAATCTCTTATTTCCGCATTCCGGCCGAGTTTAGCGGGAGATAGCGCATCCTCGTTACGCCTAATAAAAATAGGCGTAACGTCAATCTCTTATTTCCGCATTTTGGCCCAGTTTAGAGGTGGATAGCGCATCCTCGTTACGCTCAATCGAAATAGGCGTAACGTCATTCTCTTATTTTGGCATTTCAGCCCCGATTAGCGGAGGATAGCGCATCCTCGTTACGCTCAATCGAAATAGGCGTAACGTCATTCTCTTATTTTGGCATTTCAGCCCCGATTAGCGGAGGATAGCGTATCCTCGTTACGCTCAATTAAAATAGGCGTAACGTCATTCTCTTATTTCGGCATTTTGGCCGAGTTTAGCGGGAGATAGCGCATCCTCGTTACGCTCAATCGAAATAGGCGTAACGTCAATCCCTTATTGGCGCATTTAGAACTTTTTATCCGAATAATTAGTTTTGTTAACGCTTAAATGAGTGTAGAATGGTATTAGGATTCTTAGACGAGCTTTACAATCTATGGATCTTGTTGATTATGAAAGGGGTTACTTACTGATGACAAGAAAAGTTAAGGTTGGGATTATTGGCTGCGGGGGGATTGCAAATGGGAAACACCTCCCAAGTTTGAGTCGATTAGAGCAAGTGGAATTAGTGGCATTCTGTGATATAGAAGTGGAGAAAGCTCTAAAGGCGAGTGAAAAATATGGGACAAGCGATGCGGCTGTTTACAAGGACTATGGAGAGTTGCTTAAAGATAGCTCGATAGAAGTGGTTCATGTGTGTACACCAAATGCTTCACACGCTGAAATTACGGTTGCGGCACTTGAAGCGGGTAAGCATGTCATGTGTGAGAAGCCAATGGCTATTAATTCTGAGGAAGCTAAGCTAATGGTTGAAGCTGCAAAGCGAACGGGAAAGAAGTTGACAATCGGTTACCAAAACCGCTTCCGTCAAGATAGTCAGTATCTCAAAAAGGTTTGCGAGCAAGGGGATTTAGGCGAGGTTTACTATGCTAAGGCCCATGCCATTCGCAGACGTGCTGTTCCGACCTGGGGTGTTTTCTTAGATGAAGAGCAGCAAGG
This sequence comes from Pullulanibacillus sp. KACC 23026, assembly GCF_029094525.1. Classification (NCBI taxonomy): domain Bacteria; kingdom Bacillati; phylum Bacillota; class Bacilli; order Caryophanales; family Sporolactobacillaceae; genus Pullulanibacillus; species Pullulanibacillus sp. KACC 23026. The sequence goes on from NZ_CP119107.1 coordinate 187,702, forward strand.
CGGCGGACCGCTAATCGATATCGGGACCCATGCGCTTGATTTAACGCTTTGGATGATGAACAATTATAAGCCAAAGGCGGTCATGGGCTCGACCTTCCATAAGCTTTCTCAAAACAAGGAGGCAGCCAATGCTTGGGGACCTTGGGATCCTGAAAAATTTACGGTTGAGGATTCTGCTTTTGGTTTTGTAACGATGGAAAACGGGGCAACGATCGTCCTGGAATCCAGTTGGGCGCTCAATACGCTTGATGAAGGTGAGGCAAAGTGCTCACTCAGCGGGACGAAAGCAGGGGCGGATATGCGGGACGGCTTGCGCATTAACGGGGAAGCGTTTGGAAAATTATACACCAAGCAGATCGCTTTAGGTGCAGGCGGTGTTGCTTTCTATGATGGAAATGTAGAATCGGACGCGGATATGGAGGCACGCTTGTGGATTGAGGCAGTCGTCAATGACACAGAGCCATTAGTCAAACCGGAACAAGCACTTGTTGTCACACAAATTTTAGAAGCCATCTATGAATCTTCTAAAACAGGCAAGGCAGTTTATTTCTAAGGGGGGGCAGCCCCCTTTATAGGCTGCCATCTCTTAATCTTTTACTTTTCATCGCCAATCCGGCGGTAAGAGTCTTTGATAGTTGGTTGTGAGAAAGCGGTCATCAACCAAAGTAATTTGCCCAGTGTCCGTTTCTGAGCGAATCAATCGTCCGCCTGCTTGAAGCACTTTGTTAATTCCGGGAAAGACATAGGCATAGTCAAATCCGTTTTTCCCCATTTTATCAAAGTGGGTTTTGATCACATCACGTTCGAGGCCAATTTGCGGGAGACCAACGCCTATTACAAAAACCCCGTTCAAACGGTCTCCCTTCAAGTCAATTCCTTCTGAGAACATTCCCCCAAGAACTGAGAAACCTACAAAAGAGCCTTCTACTCTAGGTTGGAAATGGTTTAAAAATGCTTCGCGCTCCTCTTCAGCCATATTAGGATCTTGTAAGAGGGTCTCAATCTTTCCCTTTATCCGATTGAAATTATCATACAGATCGTCCATGTATTGATAGGACGGAGCAAAGACCAAGTAATTGCCAGGCCGCTTATTGATGGTCTCTTTTAAGAGTTCGGTAATTTTCTTTCTAGTCCGCTCGCGATCCTTATAACGAGTGGATAGGGGGTGAATCACGACCTGAACATTCTCTTTTGGAAAAGGGGAAGAAAGGGCAAGGCTATAGTCTTCATCTTCCTTTCCCAACATGTCTAAATAATATTGAAAGGGTAAGAGCGTAGCGGAGAAGAATACCTTTGAACGAAATCCCTTACTCACTTGCTGCAATTGAAAGGAGGGGTCCGTGCAGAACAAACGAATGTGGAGATCCCCGTTTACGATCTCGGATAATGTGACATATCGCTCATCATAAAGCTTGGACATTCGAATAAATGTTTGAGCGGCAAAATAGGCATCGAGAAGCTCTTCTTTAGTATCACTTTGCCCTTCTTTTAGCAGTTCAGACTCAGCCGTTTCTACGAATTTTTCTAACTTCTCCACCAGATCCTCAGGCATGTCCCGCTCAACTAGCCCACTTGAGTCCACTTTTTTACGCATGTTTAAAAAATAATCGTTAATACCGCGGCTCACCTGATAAAGTGTTTCATCTTTATATTTATAAAGCTTTTCCAAGGAGTAAAAACTTGTTTGTTTGAGTGACGCAGAATACATGTCTCTCGCTCGGTCAACGAGATTGTGCGCTTCATCAATCAAAATCGCGGCTTTCTTTTTCTGCTCCTCGAAATAGCGCTTAAGAGAGACACGCGGGTCAAAAATATAATTGTAGTCACAGATAATAGCATCAGCTTGATAGGCGACATCCAGTGAAAATTCAAATGGACAGATCGTATGTTTTCGCGCGTAGTCTTCAATGGTTTTTCGATCAATGAAGTGATTATTTACTAATAAATCGATCATGGCTTCATTTAAACGGTCATAATACCCATTGGCAAACTCGCAATATTCCTTTTGGCAGATCGCTTTTTCTTTAAAGCAGATTTTTTCCTTGGCGGTTAATGTGACCGTTTTTAATTGGAGTCCGTTAGACTGCATTAGGGAAAAGGCATCCTCGGCGGCTGTTCGAGTGATCGTTTTGGCTGTTAAATAAAAGAAACGCTCAATATGACCTTCTCCAATGGCTTTTACAGCAGGGAAGGCCGTCGACATCGTTTTCCCAATTCCCGTAGGAGCATTAGCAAAGAGATTTCGCCCTTCTTGAATGGTTTTATAAACACTGCCGGCTAATTGGCGTTGTCCAGCACGATAGCTTTTAAAAGGAAAAGGGAGGGCTTGAATGCTTTCGTTCCGATCGGTTAAATGATCCTTCATCAGGACTGCAAATGGGGCAAAGCCTGCGACCATTTCAAGCATAAAATCCTCCAAATCCTCAATGGACCAGACCTGACGAAAGCAGCGCTGCTCGTCTTCCTCTAAATTAACGTAACGAAGCTGAACGGTCATCTGCTGCTGCTGATTTTGGCTTGCATAAATATAGGCATAGCATTTGGCTTGTGCCCAGTGAACAGGGTATTCATTTTCCTCCAGAAGTTCTAGCTGCCTGTTTGTCGATTTGATTTCGTCTATGACAAGGGTGTCTTCTTCAAAAAGAATACCGTCACATCGGCCATCAATTGTAAACAGCAATCCTTCATAGGAAAGCTTGATTTGCAAAGAGACCTCTTTTTGATCCCCGGCGTTATAAAGCTTTTGCACCCTTTGATGGGCTTTGGTTCCCTCTGTCATGGTTGTCACCGTGCGAAACTTGGCGTCAATACTGCCGCTTCGATGCACATATTCCACTAATTGCCGAACTGAAACCATTACACGATTGGTCATAAACATCACCCGGTCATCTATAATTGACTTTTCATCTATTTTAACAGGTTTTAAAGGGGGAGGCTTATATAAAAAGCGTTTTATGGTTTGCAAAACTAAAAGGGCAGACCTAAGCCCGCTATTCGTTACTAGATTTTTTTCTCTTCTTTAATAATTGGGTTTCCGCTTTTATTAAGAGACTCGGTGTATTCGACAACGCCAATTTCACAGCCCTTACCAATTGTCACCCGTTTTCCGCGGACGATGGGTGCGCGAGTGTATTCAAGATTGATCAAGTCGCCTTCAATAACTTCAGCGGATAACTCGCCTTCGTTGTTGACAAAGGGGATGGAGGTTTTTCGTCTGATCAGGATGGTTTCTCCGCCGATTTCTTGAACCTTGCTTTGATTATATTTTAACTGGATGTCGATGTGGCCGGCGTTCAGCATGCCGTCGACCTCCAAGCTGCCTTTTAGTAAAAAGGTTTCATACTCAACATCGCCTCTTACGGTAATGGCACCTCTCACATCCGCATCTTCCCCTTTGAAATCTTTGCCTGTTTCTACAGTTCCGCGTACTTTGGCCTTTTGAACGGCTGCTTCCTCATTGATTGTCAGAGTCCCCGTTAGCTTCATATCTGCTGCATTAACGCTGCCGGTTACCTGTGATTCACCATATATTGAGCAAGTATCCGCCTTTAGAGTGCCTGAAACACGGCTCGTGCCGTAACTTTTGAAGGTTTGCGCTACTACATCACTTGTTATGGACCCCTCACCGCGAATGGTTACTTTATCGAAAGTTCCGCCACCTGAACTCCCGCTTCCATTTATTGAGATGTCATTTAAATCAGTCATCGGTTTTCCTCCTAAAGTTTTCTCGCTTCTTTTACATTTGAACCTTTTGAGTTCTGAAGAGTGCCTGTATATTCAACTAAACCAATGTCACAATTAGGACCGATGATGATATGTTCTCCGCGGACAACTTTGGCATGAGTGCCTTCAAGCTTAATAGTGTTTCCTTCGATTAAATCTGTTTCTAGTTGACCGGAAAGAAAGGGGGTTAAGAATTTTAAGAGTCCCCTTGTTTGAGCCCGAATATGAATATCTTGTCCGCCGATTTCTTTAGCTTTGCAGTTCCCATGGGCTTTAACGATGATTTGATCAGCATTAAGCAGGCCATCGATGGTAAAGGCCCCATCTGTTTTAAACTGCTCTACCTCACAATCTCCATGAATCGAGACTTTTCCATTTATAGTTAGCTCATTGCCTTTGACCGATCCATTCATTGTGGCATATCCGTTAATGGTCATGCGGTTCATCATGACGTCTTTTTCAATGAGCCCTTTTCCATCTATTTGCGCGGAGTCTGTTGATTGGAGACAGCCATTAATAGTTCCGGCACCGCTCATCGCCATTTTTTCTGTGTGAAGATTGCCAGTTACCGTTCCTTTTCCATTACTCTCAAAGGTTTGACAGGCTACATCTCCGACCACTTTGCCGGAACCGTTTAGCTCGACATGTCGAAAGGAACCTCCAGCAGATGACCCCACACCATTAATTGTTAAATCTTCCTTCGATAGAATTTCCATCATAGGTCCTCCTCACATCAATTTGGCTTTTAATTCTTCCATCATTTTTAATAGTGAAAGCTGCATAACAACCTTTGTTCCTTTGTCAAAAAAGAGGTCATCCGCACTTGATACAAGGAGACAGATGGATACACCAAGCTTTCTTAAGAAAAGAAGCACGCCATCCTTTTGTTTGACGGCAGGGTAATGCTGCTCCAGTACGTCAAGCACCAACCTTCCCTCATCTAGCTGGATATTTCCGGATTCAAGCATGCTTTCCAGAATATAGAGGTAAAGCGTTTGGTCCACACTAAAGGGCTTTTCCGGGTTAAGATCTTTGGCATTTTCAAGGAAAAAGGAGAGGACCGCTTGTGAAGCAATGCCCCTTTTTAAAAGATCATCGCTCCCAAGGTTAAGTTCTTTTATATTTGGAGAGAACATGGAGGCAAGATCATCGAGTGACAGATCATCCTTAAGTGTCTGTATTTTTTCAATGCGCTCTAGTATTTTATCTTTTGGGAAGAAGGTTTCCTGGCCGGTAAAAGTTGATTTTCGGATAAACCAATCCTCAGGGATTAAGTTCTTCCGCTTCCAGCGATACAATTGCCCGTAAGAAATGCCAGTTGCCTCGAGCAAGTCCTTTTTTGAGATTAAATCTTGAGTCACCTTAAATTGCTCCCTTCATTAGGTAATAATGTAACATAACAATGTTACGTTTGTAAAGAGGCCTGTTACGCTATTATAGGAGCGATTTGACCAAGAGTTATTTAGTTTCAGAGGAGAGGGTATGAGGAGGAGATATAGAGGGCGCTGTCTAAGTATCAAAGTGAATCTCTATCATGCTAATGATCGGCTAGTAGACGATCTTCGTAAATGCGAAATGGAACAGAAGAACCGTCCCTGTGTTCCATTCCTGCGTTCCATTTTTTAAAAAAGATTGTGAATTGTTTACCGTTTTATTATAATAGATTTTAGGTGATAGGTTTATTTTGAGATGATAGCGTTTTCTGGTGATTTACGGGTTGATTAATCTATAGTTTAAAAGAAACGAGGAGGGGATTTTATGAAAAAACTGGTATCAGGTTTTATAGCTCTAGCTTTGTTTCTCTCATTAGCCATTGGTGTTTCTGCAAAAGGACCAACACATGGAGATATATATCACCAAATTGACCAAGCTAATACGAAAATTCAACAGGATATTGTTCAAGCTGAGCGGCAAGCCAATAAGCTTCTTGATCAATATAATAAATCTGTTGCCAATACAGATTCGCAATCCGCTAAATATGCTCAAAGGACTCAAATCTACCATAATCATCTCGACCAGCTTGTAACTAAACTTCTCGATCAAACAAGTAAAATCGCCTCTAAGACAGAAGCGGCAGCACAAAGCCAAGGAATCACGGTGGAGTCATTCAATGAAACGGTCAATATTACGGGATATGGACAGGTTTTGGTTGATCCTATTCGAGTAGTTGGAAGAAATTAATAAGTTGAACCTTAAACTTAATTCAATATTGTAATAATTAATAATAGAGTTCATAATTCTTTATGAACTCTATTTTTCTAGTGTAGGGGTGTGACATCAATGGAAGGCTTTACGTATGGTAGAAAGGGTTCTTTTTTAGATCAAGTAAAATATGATTTCAATGAGATTCGATTATTGTCACGAGGTGGAAATGTCGAGGTTCTTACACAAACAATTGAAAAAGACAAGCTTTTTTATGTTTATCCATCTGAAAGTGACCATGTGTTCGAATTTTATTTTATTGTCTCAGGAAAGGTGCTCTGTGAATTAGATGATGAAAAAATTGAACTCAATGCACAGGATTATTTTTCCTCAAAAGGCATAAAAGCTCCCGTCTATTTTAAGGCCTTAACTGAAGTGACCCTTCTATGGGTGATTACAGAACCTACATTTATCCATATGAGTGAGGATATTTCATCTTTTATGGAGCTTGTTAAACAAGTTGAGAAAAAAGATCCATATACAGAATTGCACAGTGATCGTGTTGCCAATTATGCGGTTAAGGTAGCACGAAAAATGCGACTCAACCCAAAACAGGTTGATAATCTCATTTTGGCTTCTTATCTCCATGATATTGGCAAAATGAATGTCCCTGAAGAGATACTGAATAAGCCTTCTTCTCTAACCCTTGAGGAGTTTGATTTGATTAAGAAACATCCAAGGGAAGGCGCACAAATGTTAAAAGGGACTTATGATAATCTAGTACCTATTATTGATCAGCATCATGAACGCCTTAATGGAACGGGATATCCAGATGGCCTTAAAGGTGATGCCATTTGTCTTGAGGCTCGCATCATTGCAGTCTGTGATACGTTTGATGCCATGACCGAGGACCGTGCCTATCGAAAGGCCTTCTCAGCCCAATATGCCATGAATGAGTTGAAACGATTGTCTGGCATTCATTATGACGCGGCTGTAGTTGACGCTTTTGAATTGGTATTAAAGGAAGAAGGAAAAATCTAAAAGCAGGTGCCCCTTAAAGATCGGCTGAATCTATTTTAGGCAGCTTTCAAGGTGTCGCAGCGCATTTGCTTTAGGAATTTAAATGGTTGAAGGATTCTAAAAAGATTGATAATATAAAAATTCAGAGGGTTATGTGTGACTGACGATTAAAGTGGGGAACCACAGGGGAGCACATAATGAGAATTGCCGTTCGTCTGGGCACAGGAAGGCAGGGAAGTGTTACCCATGCCTTTTTCTGATTAAATTATTGGAAAAGGATGTTATAAAATGAAACGTGTTTACAATTTTTCAGCTGGTCCATCAATGCTTCCTTTGCCTGTGTTAGAAAAAGCCCAAAAGGAATTTTTGAACTATGCAGATTCTGGCATGTCAGTACTTGAAATGAGTCATCGATCGGGTCTTTTCACCGACATTATCTCTCAGGCAGAACATCTTCTAAGAGAGCTCATGAAGATACCGGATTCCTACAAAGTCCTGTTTATGCAGGGGGGAGCCTCACAACAATTTGCCATGGTCCCTCTCAATCTTCTAGTAAATAACAAAAAAGCAGATTTTGTGAATACAGGATCCTGGTCAAAAAAGGCGATAAGTGAAGCGAAAAAGTATGGAGAGGCCCGCGTTATTGCTTCTTCTGAAGAAGAGGGATTTACCTTTATCCCACAGGTTGACATGAGTTTGATTCATTCAGATGCGGATTATGTTCATATTACAACGAACAATACAATTGAAGGAACTGCCTATTCAGAAATACCGGATACAGGTGGGATTCCACTCGTAGCCGATATGTCATCAAACATTTTATCTGAGGTCGTTGATGTGTCCAAGTTTGGGCTGATTTATGCAGGGGCACAGAAGAATATTGGTCCAGCTGGTTTGACTGTGGTCATCGTTCGAGAAGATCTTATCGGCCGAGCTCAAGAGACCTGCCCAACGATGCTTGATTATAAAACTTTCAGTACAACGAATTCCCTTTATAATACACCGCCAACATTCTCGATTTACATGGCAAAGCTTGTCTTTGAATGGCTTCAAAAATTAGGTGGTCTCCCGGAAATAGAACGCCAAAACCGTGAAAAGGCGGATCTTCTTTATACATTCCTTGAGGAGTCTGAGCTCTTTTCTTCACCGGTCCGACCTGATAGCCGTTCTATTATGAACATTCCTTTTATCATTCCAGGTCGAGAGCTGGATGCACTCTTTGTTAAAGAGGCTAAGGCAGCAGGACTTGAAACTTTGAAAGGTCATCGGTCTGTCGGCGGAATGCGCGCTAGCCTTTATAATGCCATGCCTATTGAAGGGGTAAGAGCGCTAGTTGAGTTCATGAAAGAGTTTGAGGTCCGACATCGTTAACATGACTAGTAGGGAAGGGTGCCTATAGGATTGACTTAAGTAGGCAGCCCTTTTTTAAATATGTAAGTGTTTCTATTATTTTGATTATTGTTTTCTTGAATGGTATATTAACAGTGAAAATGAATAGACCGCCCTGCGAGAGAATGCTAACATCAAATGCTTTAGGTCTAAACTGGAGGCACTTGAGAATGAGTCGGGGGATCAAAGACGATTTCAATGGGTTTGAGCGATTACTAGTTGATGAATTCTGTCAGAAGCTTAATAGAGATCTAACAGGCGAAGAGAGGCAGTTTATAAGTTGGCTAAGTCGGAAAATGGAAGAAGATAGGGAGAAAAATGTGGATTCGTCAGGCTGAGGGTTCGAGTGGGATGTCACGCTTAATGATTTCCTTTTTGAGCAGTTGGATAAAATCCGGGTTAAGTTCATATAGGATTGACTTGTAATAGACTTCGATAAGGAATTCGTTTGAAAGATGTTCCATCGCGCTTCACTCCTAGGTCAAAAGGATGATTTATTCCATAGTTTACCGAAATAAAAATAGGAAATCAATACCATTTTAAATAAAATTGCTAGAGATTGACTTGTAAAATCGAAAAGGCTATTCCTGCTAACCAAATCCATACCCTTTTAACTCGTTGAAAGGGATGGAGGAGGGATGAAGGAATAGCCTCTCTTTGTTACTTGAACCCATCTATTTTAGATAGTTCTCTAAAGGGATAGAGCTCAAAGCCAAAAGTTTAAGAGAATGGCCTTATTTTAAGATTTTTTTCATATAAATTTGCTCAGTAAAGGACTTGAATCCCAGTTCATTAAGTATACTCACTATTTCCGTATTATTAGAACGGAAATTGAAGGTGAAGCGACGGATAGCCAAGTCCAATGGCTGGAACAGCTCTTTTAAACCGAATAGGGCAATTTCGTAGGCATCAGAACGACTAGGAGCTATCCCAGCAGAGAATAGGGCAATCGCACTTAGTTGGCCTTCAGAGTTATATTGTTTTTTATACAGGAAGTAGCCGGCCTCTCCACTAGAATCAGAAATGATAAGCAGCTCTCCATCTTTTCGCAAGGATTGCCATTGAGTTTGCCAAGGAACGTCATCATTAATGATGGATATTCTACTAGCCTCAATAGCCAATCTATTCTGAGCGTTGTAAGAACGGGTGGGCTGCCCTAGTATATCTTTAGACAAGGCTTCCTTGTTTTCAAGGAAAACGAGAGTATCCATGACTGAATAGCCGTATTGTTTGTATAGATTAATCGCCTTTATATTAGATGAAGCGGCTTCTAAGGTGGCAATCTCAATATTGTGTTCTTTATAAAGAGCAATAGCTGCGTCCATTAGGGCTTTGCCCACCCCCTGATGGCGATGCTCTAAGGCAACTCCTGTTCCCCCATTCCAAGCGACCTTTAGTCCATTTATTGTGCGCTGACCATTTAATAGAATTCCAATAGGCTGATGATCCTGAAAAGCTACAAGGGACAACTCTGGTGAAAGCTCTTCGGTGCCAAACCGTTGAATGAAATAATCAAGGGCCATTTTTTGATTATAGAGATAACCTTCGAAGCCTTTGTTCCAAGTGTCCAGTGCCTCAGTGAATGTGAGTTCCTTCAGTGGTTTTATGGTAATCATGGATGATCTCCCTTTTGAAATATTTGGAAAACGAGCGACACCTTTAAAGAACATTGAAGTAAACATAGTTACATGAAAATTCGCTTGCTAGAAGTGAAAAGCTTGGAAACCCCTATTAAAACTGACCTGTCAGTTTTTTTGAGCGCGAGGCTGAAATACAGCCTGAGTTCTTATTCTTTAGTTAGAAGTTTGGATAACGCTAATTGTTCATAGAGTTCTAAGACTTCTTTAAAAGGATAGTCATCTTCTTCGATAAGAAGGTTAATAAAAACGCCATCTTCAAAGGCGAAAAACATTTCAGAAAAATGCTCTGCATTAATGTTCCTGCGAAATTCCCCGTTATCTTGTCCTTCTCTAATAATATCAATTAGAAGGGTACGGTACATCTGTAAGCGTTCAAGCATTTTTTCCTTTAATTCAGGGTAGCGGGAAGCATTTATCCAGAATTCAAGTTGTACGGCTGCCCATTTTCTTGTCGGTTCGCTTTTATAGGGCATGCCTTTCTTAAGCTGAAAGAGTTGCTTCATTTTTTCGGAAGCACTCTTTGCTTCAGCCATGCTCTTCTTAAGGGTCACTAAATCGGCCTCAGTTGCTTTTTCAAGCAAGGTTAAATAGATCTCTTCTTTGCTTTTGAAATAATTATAGACAGCCCCTTTACTCATCCCGCTATGAGTGACAATGTCATCTACTGTAGCGGCATGATAACCTTTTTCAGCAAAACAAGTCATAGCGCTATCCAATAATGCCTTCTTTTTCTGTTCTTTATATTCATCCGACACTTTCGGGGACATTGTTTTCCTCCTTGCTTTAAATCTTAAAAGCCAGTTCGACATATTGGCTTATCCTGGACAAAAAACATCTCGTTAAGGATAGGCAAATAAGAAGAATCGGATACATTAATAAGACCATAACGAAACAAATGATGGAATGGGACACTTCCCATAATAAGGGAAGAGAAGTCCGAGACATTAAGTGAAAGGGCGACATCAAATGGCCCTTCTCCCAAAGCAGCCTTCTTGATGAATCCATCAATAACTTGAACATAGGTATTGGTCTCGTTCTCTGGGTAGAAACGGTCTTGGATCGTCAGTTTTAATCGGCAGGTCACATGTCCAAAGCGGCGATAGGACAGCTGGTTCAATAATAAAGGGATGTTTGTAACCCGATACATAAGACCAACCCCAGAGGTATGTGCTTCATGATAAACATGTGGAATAACTTCATCCGTATCATTCCTAGGGTCATTTAAGAAAAAGTGAAAATCCTCATCTTGTGTATGGATCACTACTCGATTGACTTGGTCTGCTTGGGAATGAAAGAAGGTTGAAAAGGCCTTAAGGGCATCCGGATGGTTATAAATGAGTTCCTCAACTTGTAAATCATTGATCATAGTATTAGTTTCATGAGCTTTTTTAAATGAAAAGGAGAAATAACCGAGCAATTCTCCATTTTCTTCATAGCCAATCACATAGTGACCAGGGCGGGATAATAATTGTTTATACTCACTTTCACTTTTTTCAATCATACCATGATGCTCACTAAAAAATCTTGTATAACAAGCTTTGACCAATGGCTGGTCAACTTGTTTTAAAAAGGAGAGGCGACTCTTATTTTTATAATCATGAAAAGCGGTGGGCTTTATTCGATAGCGAGACATTTTCGTACCATAACCAAATCCCATCTTTTTATAGAAGTCAGGGCGAAATGGGTATAACAGGGTGAGGGGGCACTGCTTCTGATTAAAATGGTTGATAAAAGAGGTTAGAAGCTCTTTAGCAACTTTTTCTTTTTTGTGAAGCAGGTCAACGCCAACAAACCCGACACCTCCAACAGGGTGCCTTTTACCATACAAGTTCATGACAAAATGATGCAATCTCATCGCTCCAATTAATTCTTGATCGTTATAGTAGCCATAGAAGTTGAGAGAAGGGTCGCTTTCCTGCATGGATTGGAATTGGTCAACTGTTACAGAAATACTTTTCTCATCATAAGAAGCTATCCCTGGATAAGCTCCATTTAATAATTCGACTAAACGCGGTATATCCTCTAGTGGAATTTTTTTAATAAGACGGCTCACAGACACTTCTCCTTTGAGGTTATTAATTGGATAATTAAAAAAGACTAATCAGTTTATTTTATTGTCTCCAATTGTATGAGAGTTGTCAATAGAAGCAAAAATAAAAAAATAGAACTTTTTGAATTTTGTAATGGTCAACTAACGTTAATTAAATGATTTAAAAAACAATACCCGATTTGGCGTTGTCAACCACCTCCTCTGTTCCTGATGCAAGGCCTTATCAATAACTGTCATTCATTTAATGTTGTTCTACGTCTCTATCTTGCCTTGTGACCTAGTCCGGATGCCCATTTTAAAGGCCGTTCCCAATTTTAATGATAAAGTTCGAAAATAATTAGTTAGGCGAGTTATTCCGACACAATTCTGTGAATTCCGACGCCTTTCTTCCTCCTTTTTAGGCAAATAGTCCCGATAAAACAGCTGAATTTTTAGTCCAATTCCTCTAAAGCTCGCTTTTTTACTGGAGTTAATTATTTTGTATAAAATGCAGGACCTTTTTTGCAATTATTCATTGGAAATTCGCGAATCGTTTATCTGAAAACTTATATTATTTGATCGTCTGATTAATAGGTGGATTGTTCAGATAGTTATTGTTTGTAAAATAAATTAAATTATACATATAATCATAATAATTAGATTAATTAGGATTGAAACCATTTTATGGCGGTGTGAACTGTGAGTTTTCTAATGGGAAATCAGAAAGAAAAGCGGGCAAAAATACTTAAAGAGGCAACTCGGCTTTTCTCGAAGAAAGGGTTTCCCGGAAACAGCCATTGTCGATAGTGCAACTGCGCTAGCCTATTAGTTTTGGTTCTGTTTTTACCTATTTATCTCTTTGTTCACTGTATTTTTACATAGGGGTTTGGGGGCAAAAGAAGTCCAGAACCAGTCATCTAGATGCTTTTGGATAGGATTGATAGAAAGTGGAGGATTTTGGTAATAAAGAGGTGTGGTTAGCACTCGGGTGTTGAGAGTGCTAGGAGAATAGAGTAAAATAAAGAAAGATAAATTGAGGAGGGATCTCACTTCATGACAACGGAAAAAAGAGAATTTCAAGCTGAATCGAAGCGCCTTTTAGACATGATGATCCATTCGATCTACTCTCACAAGGACATTTTTTTAAGAGAGTTAATCTCAAATGCAAGTGACGCTATTGATAAGATCTACTACAAGGCGCTCACCGATGACCGCTTAACCTTTAACCAAGATGATTACTACATTAAGATTGAGGCTGACAAAGCCGCGCGAACACTGACTATTAAAGATACTGGAATTGGTATGACTGCTGAGGAACTCGAAAGCAATTTGGGGACCATTGCAAAAAGCGGCTCTCTTGCCTTTAAAAAGGAAGTCCAAATGGAGGAGGGTCAATCTATTATTGGTCAGTTCGGTGTCGGGTTCTATTCAGCCTTTATGGTAGCAGATGTCGTTACCGTTTATACAAAATCCCTTGAGAGTGATCAAGGCTACAAGTGGGAGTCAGAAGGCGCAGATGGCTATACGATTGAGCCTTTTAATAAAGCGGATGTTGGAACAAAGATTGTTCTTAAACTAAAAGACAACACAGATGATGAAAACTATGATGAATTTCTAGATGAGTATCGATTAAAGCAAATCATTAAGAAGTATTCTGACTTTATTCGCTATCCTATTAAAATGGATGTGACAGTCAGTAAGCCAAAAGCGGATAATGAAGAGGAGTATGAGGACGTTCTCGAGGAGCAAACGATTAACAGCATGGTGCCGATCTGGCGTAAAAACAAGAGTGAATTAACTGATGAGGATTATGAAGCCTTTTATGCAGATAAGCATTACGGTTTTGATAAGCCGCTAAAACACTTGCACATTAAGGTGGACGGAGCTGTCCGTTATAATGCCATTCTATATATCCCAGAACAAATTCCATTTGATTACTATTCCAAGGAATTTGAAAAAGGTCTTGAGCTCTATTCCAATGGCGTCTTAATCATGGAGAAATGTGCTGAGCTTTTACCGGATTATTTCAGCTTTGTTAAAGGGATGGTGGACTCAGAGGACTTGTCATTGAACATTTCCCGTGAGATTCTGCAGCAGGACCGCCAGCTTAAGCTGATTGCAAAGAATATTAAGAATAAGATTAAGAAAGAGCTTCAAACACTGATTAAAGATGAGCGCGAAAAATATGAAACGTTTTATAAGGCATTCGGCCGTCAGTTGAAGTTTGGTGTCTATAACGATTTCGGAGCAAATAAGGATGACTTAAAGGATCTGCTCATGTTTTATTCGTCTACCGAAAAGAAACTGGTCACGCTGGATGATTATGTATCACGGATGAAGGAAGACCAAAAATACATTTACTATGCCACTGGTGAAAGCTATGATCGGATTGAGAAGCTTCCGCAAACTGAGCTTGTGGCAGACAAGGGCTATGAGATTCTTTACTTCACCGAAGACATCGATGAATTTGCCATTAAGATGCTCATGACTTATGAAGAAAAAGAATTTAAATCGGTTTCTAGCGGTGACCTCGGACTAAATGACGAGTCAGAAAAAGAAACGGAAACAGAGGAAAAAGATAATCAAGGATTGTTTGATAAGATGGGTGATATTTTGGCAGGACAAGTTAAAGCAGTCAAACTGTCAAAACGTTTGAAGTCCCATCCGGTTTGCTTAACAGCAGATGGCGAAGTGACTATTGAGATGGAAAAGGTTTTGAGCATGATGCCGGACAACCAACATGTAAAAGCCGATAAAATTCTCGAGATCAATCCAAACCACGAGGTCTTCCAATCACTTAAAGAGGCCTTTGAAAAGGATCAAGAGAAGCTCGCCCTTTATACTAAGCTTCTTTATAATCAAGCCTTGCTGATTGAAGGCCTGCCGATCCAAGATCCAGTTGCCTTCACAAACGACATTTGCAAAGTGATGGTTTAACAAACAAAAGGTACAACAGCCCTTCCTATGGCTGTTGTACCTTTTTAATGAAACAGGGGGACGGTTCTTGCGTTTCAAAATCTGCAAAAAAAGAAAACTAAAATATACTTAAGAATCTAGACACCAATCTAAGAGAAGGGTGGGATTGTTTGATTACCTACTCAGAGCTTGTCCAAAAGCAGCGAGCCTTATTTAGGAGCGGCCAAACGCGATCATTGGCTTTTCGTACCCAGGCATTGCGAAAGCTTCGTGAGAGCATACGTCGGCATGAACGCGATTTGACAGCGGCGCTCAAACAGGATTTAAATAAATCAGAATTTGAATCGTATTCAACAGAAATCGGTGTGGTCCTAGCGGAAATAGGGTTTACCTTAAAACATCTTAGAAAGTGGATGAAGCCAAGGAAAGTTAAGACGCCTATCACTCATTTGGGGTCAACCGGCTACATCTATCAAGAGCCTTATGGGGTGGCCTTGATTATTGCCCCTTGGAACTATCCATTTCAATTAGCTGTGGCTCCTTTAATTGGGGCGATAGCAGCAGGAAACTGTGCCATTCTTAAACCATCTGAGCTCACCCCTTGCACATCTGCGGTCTTGGCCAAGCTTATTAATGAGGCTTTTCCTGAAGACTACATTAGAGTGATCGAAGGGGAAGTGGAGGTCAGCCAAGCCCTTTTAAAGGAAGATGTTGATTATATCTTTTTTACAGGGAGTGTCCCGGTCGGAAAAATAGTGATGGAGCAAGCTTCAAAGAACTTAACGCCTGTTACGCTTGAACTCGGTGGGAAAAGCCCCTGTATTGTCCATGAGGAGGCTAATCTCAAGCTTGCAGCTAAGCGCATTGCATGGGGGAAGTTTATGAATGCGGGCCAGACCTGTATTGCGCCGGACTATCTGTATGTCCATCAACCTATTAAAGCCCTTTTTTTGGAAGAGCTAACTAAAGCAATAAAAGAGCTGTATGGAGCTCAGCCCATTCAAAATCCCAATTTTACTCATATTGTCAGTGAACGTCACTTTGACCGTTTAACCACCTTCCTGTCAAATGGGGATTTGTATTATGGAGGAGAGACCGACCGGGACCAGCTTGCTATTGCACCTACCATTCTGACCAACCTAGACTGGCAAGCCCCTGTGATGCAGGATGAGATTTTCGGTCCTATCCTTCCTGTGCTGGAGTTTACCTCCCTAACAGAAGTCTTAAATGGGGTGCTTGATCATCCCAAACCATTATCCCTCTATCTTTTTTCTGAGAATCAATCCGTACAGGAGACCGTTCTTCAAACGCTTTCCTTTGGTGGTGGCTGTGTGAATGACACGGTCTATCATTTTGCCTCTCCTTATTTGCCGTTTGGCGGTGTCGGGAGCAGCGGGATAGGCGCTTACCATGGTAAAGGCAGCTTTGACACGTTTAGTCACGAAAAGAGCGTGTTGAAGCAAACGACCCGCTTTGATCTTCCCTATCGCTATCCAAACGTGAAGAATGGCTTGAAAAAAATAAAACGATTCTTGAAATAAAACGAATGTATAAACAACGATTCCTAGCTATTAGTAAACAGGGTGTCCACCGAGGCGGACGCCCTGTTATTTATTCAGATTAATTTAATTTATATTTCCTTATTTTATTATAGAGTGTCACACGTGAAATCCCTAGCATCTTAGCGGCGGCTGACTTGTTTCCGTATGTCTTTTCAAGGGCTTGTTGAATCGTCTTAAGTTCTTCAAGATCCCCTCTTTGTGGAGCAAGTTCAATGGGGAGTGCTTCAGGTTGAGTGGGAGACTTTCTCCCATTCATCAATAGATTATTAGGTAAGTGATGGGGATGAATGCCATCCTCGTCAGCCAGTATGATCATGTGTTCAATTGTATTTCGCAGCTGCCGGATATTTCCCCCCCATGGATGGTGAAGAAACGTATACATGACTTCAGGTGCAATAGTAGGGATAGGACGATGATATTTGTTGGAAAACTCCTGAACGAACAATTGGACAAGCTCTGGAATATCCTCTATACGACTGCGAAGAGGCGGAATTTGAATGGAGACGACATTCAATCGATAATAGAGGTCCTGCCGGAAGGTCCCCTCAGAAATCATCTCCTCCAAATTCCGATTCGTAGCGGCGATGATCCGAACATCAAACGGAATAGCCTTCGTTCCGCCGACACGGTAATAGTCCCTCTCTTGAAGAACACGAAGCAATTTGACTTGAAGATCGAGTGGCAATTCCCCAATCTCATCTAAAAAAAGGGTGCCTCCTTTTGCTAGATCAAATTTTCCTTGTTTGCCTTCTCGAGCAGCTCCTGTGAAGGCTCCCTTTTCATATCCAAATAGTTCACTTTCAAACAAAGAGGCTGGAATAGCGCCGCAGTTCAAATCGACAAAGGGTTTCTTAGCTCTAGAACTGGCTTTATGAATAGCTTGAGCGAAAAGTTCTTTGCCGACACCGCTTTCACCATTAATTAAGACAGAGGCATCTGTTCTGGCCACTTTTTTGGCTAGCGTTATCGCTGACAAGAGTTCAGGACTTCTCCCTTTAATTTTGTGGAAGGGGTCATTGGCGTTAATGGTATCAATTTTTTGCTCAAGAGCTTGAATATAAGCGGTTTGGCTTGCAAGTCCTTCATTTAATCGGACTAAATCATTAATATTGCGTTCAACAGAAAGTCCTCCGACTTGCTGCTTATTGATTTCGATTGGCCTTGTGCTCACTAAGACATGGACATCTGAACGGGACTGGTTATATTGATGCTCTATAATGGTGCCGTTCTTTAAAGTATTCATAAGCATGAGGGATTCCTCTTTGAAGAAATCCGTGATGGGCTTACCGATGATCTCTTCTTGGTCGCATTGGTAGAGCTTTTCGGCGCTTTTGTTCCAAGATAAAACGATTCCATTTTGGTCGACAACGGTTACCGCATCTTCAACCGCTTGAAGAAGGGCTTCATAAAAGTGTGAAGTGGTTTGCCACAAATTATATAACGTGTGAGTCAGGAGAGAGTGCGGAATCCACCCCACATAATCTCCTTTAGAATTTATGAGGGCAATATCCTGACACAACATGGAAGGGTCCAGGGCTGACAAAAGCGTCTCTTGGGAGAGGGTCACCAAATGCTTGCGGGATGGGGTCTCATCCCATGGTAAGGCAATCGCGTTCAGGGTCAGATCAAATGGAATCAAATTTATCGCCTCCATAATAAGTGAGTGGTGAGTGGTGCCTTTTTCTATTAATCTATTAAAAGTAAAATTGAGAAATCAGAGATGGGTTGCTTCATGAATGTGAGCGTCATAGCGTTCTATTTGTGAAACAACCATTTACACGTGTAAATGCTATATTAACATAATCTTTACAATTATGTTTAATTACAGTTTACACTTTATTGGGGAATCCTTTCAATAGCGGGTTTTTAATGTTGGCATGAAAATTGCATAGTAATGGGTAGTAAGAAACGACTAATTATTTGGAGGGATTTAAAAATGGTTACAGCTTACCGTCACGAACCTTTCACAGACTTTACTATAGAAGAAAATAAGCAAGCGATTCAAGAAGCCTTAAGAAATCTTAACAGCCAGCTTGGTGAGCATTTTCCATTGGTCATTGGAGGAGAACGCATTCAAACGGAAGAACAGGTCATCTCCTATAATCCGGCTAATAAGACAGAGGTTATTGGAACGGTCTCAAAGGTGAATAAAGAGTTGGCCGAAAAAGCCATGCAAGTCGCTCTCGAAACCTTTGAAACATGGAAAAATTGGGATCCTGAATCACGTGC
Source organism: Pullulanibacillus sp. KACC 23026 (assembly GCF_029094525.1). Classification (NCBI taxonomy): domain Bacteria; kingdom Bacillati; phylum Bacillota; class Bacilli; order Caryophanales; family Sporolactobacillaceae; genus Pullulanibacillus; species Pullulanibacillus sp. KACC 23026. The sequence goes on from NZ_CP119107.1 coordinate 206,352, forward strand.
GCGCATTCTATTTAAGGCAGCGGCCATTATTCGTCGCCGCAAACAGGAATTCAATGCTTACTTGGTCAAAGAAGGCGGCAAGCCTTGGAAAGAAGCGGATGGTGAAACCGCGGAGTGCATTGATTTCTTAGAATACTACGGCCGCCAAATGCTTCGGTTAAAAAATGGTTCAAAAGTGAACAGCCGGGCCAATGAATTTAACACTTTTACTTATATTCCTCTCGGTGTCGGGATTGTCATTTCACCGTTTAACTTTTCATTAGCGATTATGGGTGGAACAACTGTTGCTGCAATCGTAACAGGTAACACCGTGTTGCTAAAACCATCTGATCGTACTCCTGTTGTTGCAGCTAAGTTTGTCGAGGTAATGGAGGAAGCCGGATTACCGGCAGGTGTTCTTAATTATATTCCTGGTGCTGAGCCAGAAATCGGGGATTATTTGGTTGGACATCCCAAAACTCGTTTTGTTTCCTTCACAGGTTCCCGTGCGGTTGGCTGCCATATCTATGAGCACGCAGCCAAGGTTCAGCCCGGTCAAAAATGGCTAAAGCGGGTTATCGCTGAAATGGGCGGTAAGGATACAGTTGTCGTAGATGAATCAGCAGACATCGATTTGGCTGTTGAATCCATTGTGTACTCTGCATTTGGTTATGCCGGCCAAAAATGCTCTGCAGGCTCTAGAGCGGTCGTTCATGAGAAGATCTATGATGAAGTGCTTGAAAAGTGTGTGGCACTGACTAAGACGTTAACCGTTGGCACCCCTGAGGAAGGTCAATATATGGGGCCGGTTATCGATAAAGGCCAATTCGATAAGATTATGAATTATATCGAGATCGGTAAAGGGGAAGGTCGTTTAGTAACAGGCGGCGAGGGTGATGACTCAATCGGTTACTTCATCCAGCCAACGATTATTGCGGATGTCGATGAAAAAGCACGGATTATGCAAGAGGAAATCTTTGGGCCAGTCCTTGCTTTCTGTAAAGCTAAAGATATGGATCATCTGATGGAGATTGCGAATAACACAGAGTACGGCTTAACAGGCGCCTTCCTTTCGAAAAACCAAGCTCATTTAGAGCGTGCCCGCCGTGAATTCCATGTCGGGAATCTTTACCTTAACCGTGGCTGTACAGCAGCGATTGTAGGGTATCAGCCTTTTGGCGGTTTCAACATGTCAGGAACCGACTCCAAAGCAGGAGGTCCGGATTACTTAATTCAGCACATGCAGGCTAAATCCATTGGTGAGCAGCTTTAATACTAGGGGATTACCCGAATTAGCCGTTTACCTTTGGGCAAACAAGCTCCAAAGGATTTGAATACTATTAAATTAAGAGACTAAAAAACTTTAGGTAAAGTAAATTGATCCCTGAGCGGTGCCGTTAAATTGTCTGTACCGCTCAAGTGTTCTATTTCCCTTAAAATAAGGAGGTTATGTTCATGTTGGCAGCCGTTTCTAAAAGTTTCTTCTATGCCTTATCAGAAAATAAATCATTAAATAAAGCGGCAAAAAAATGGGGATTTAGATTTGGTGCAGGACAGGTAGTGGCAGGAGTAGACATTGAAAGTGCCATTCGAAAGGTCAAGGAATTAAATGATCTAGGGATTACAGCTACACTCGATCATCTAGGAGAGTTTGTTTCAAGCCGTGAAGAGGCCACCGAATCAACCGATTATTGTATAAAAGTATTGGAAGCGATTGCTGAATCAGGTGTGAAAAGTACGCTTTCAGTCAAAATGACGCAACTTGGCTTAGACATTGATCAAGAATTTTGTTTTGAGAATATGTGCCGTATTCTTGAAACGGCCAAAACTCATGATCTATTTGTTCAAATCGATATGGAAGACTTTAAAAGATGCCAAATTACATTGGATATGGTTAAGCGTCTTCGCCAAACGTATGATAATGTTGGAACGGTTATTCAAGGCTATCTTTATCGATCTGAGGAAGATCTTGATCAGTTAAACGGGGTTGTGCTTCGATTAGTAAAAGGGGCTTATAAAGAACCGGCAGAAGTCGCTTTTCAAGAAAAGAGCCAGGTGGATGACAACTATTGGAAGCTTATTCAAAAACGGCTTCTAGAGGGTACGTTTACGGCCATTGGTTCCCATGACCATAACATAATTAATAAAGTTAAAGCCTTCGCCAAAGAGCATCATATACCTAATGATCAATTTGAGTTCCAAATGTTGTATGGCTTCCGAACTGAATTACAGGAACAACTGGTTAAGGAAGGGTATAACATGCGTGTTTATATTCCTTTTGGAACGGATTGGTTTGGTTATTTTATGCGCCGTTTGGCCGAACGTCCGCAAAATGTCAGCTTTGCCTTAAAAGGATTGTTATCAAAATAAGGCAGAAAATAGGAGGAGATGGCACTCCATACCCTCCTAACTTATTTCCTCTATTTTTTTTGAGATTAAAAGAAAGCGCTTTCCGATAGCCTTTTAGTAATAAAATAGAGCTTGCATGAATCTGTTAGGTTAGTAGGAGGTGACAACCGTTTAGATAAATGAGATTATACAGGATAATTAAACCAATAACGAAAGAGGGTATGAGATGAAAACGGAAGTCATTATTGCGTTAGGGATTTACATGGTCGCCATGCTTTTAATCGGATTTTGGGCTTATCGAAAAACGTCCACATTATCGGGCTACATGCTTGGAGATCGTGGTTTGGGTCCCGCGGTGACTGCTTTGTCTGCAGGGGCTTCAGATATGAGTGGTTGGTTAGTGATGGGTTTGCCGGGTGCGATGTATGCCACGGGAATTTCGAACCTGTGGCTACCCATTGGACTTACCATTGGTGCTTATTTTAACTATCGGTTGTTGGCACCAAGATTAAGGACTTATACAGAAGTGGCGAATGATTCGATTACTATCCCGGACTTTTTAGAGAATCGCTTTAACGATAAAACAAATATTTTGCGCCTTGTATCAGGACTGGTTATATTCGTCTTTTTTATCTTTTACACGTCTTCTGGTATGGTGTCAGGTGGAACCCTTTTTCAAAGTGCCTTTGGGTTAAATTACAAAGTCGGCCTTCTGGTTACAGCGGTCGTCGTCTTGCTATACACGCTTTTTGGCGGGTTCCTCGCGGTGAGTATGACCGATTTTGTTCAAGGAACGATAATGTTTATTGCTCTTATACTAGTCCCTGTTATAGCCTTTACTAAAGTCGGTGGTGTACATCCGGTCGTTCATGATCTAAGGACAATTGATCCTTCCCTTTTAAATCTATTCAAGGGGACATCAGTTCTTGGTATTATTGGCTTACTCGCTTGGGGACTAGGGTATTTTGGTCAGCCCCATATCATTGTACGTTTTATGGCCATTAAATCAGTTAAGGAGTTAAAAGCAGCGCGGAGAATTGGAATCGGCTGGATGATTTTAACTTTGCTTGGCGCTTCAGCAGTTGGGTTAGTCGGTATTTCTTACTTTGCTCATCATGGCGGAACCCTTAAAAATCCAGAAACTGTTTTTGTTCAGTTTGCGAATTTGCTCTTTAATCCAATTATCACAGGGTTTATTTTAGCCGCGATGTTAGCCGCGATCATGAGTACGATCTCGTCCCAATTACTGGTGACCGCTTCTGCATTAACCGAGGATTTTTATAAGACGTTTATCCATCGAAAGGATTCTGATAAAGTGTTAGTTTTGGTGGGGCGGCTTGCGGTTCTCTTAGTTGCAGTCATTGCGTTTCTCATGTCTTTAAATCCAAACAATACGATTCTTAATCTTGTCAGCCATGCTTGGGCAGGGTTCGGCTCCGCATTCGGTCCAATTATTCTGCTAAGTTTATTTTGGAAACGCATGAGTAAATGGGGAGCGCTTGCTGGAATGGTTGTGGGTGGTCTAACGGTTATTATTTGGGTATCAACGGGATTATCCAACACGTTATACGAAATGGTGCCTGGGTTTATTCTAAGCTGGGTGGCATCTTGGGTTGTTAGTCTCCTTAATCAGGAGCCCGCTAAAGAGATACAAGATCAGTTTAAGGAAATGGAAGAAAAATTGCATGCTTGATAGATTGAGACGGCGAACAGCCGTCTCTTTACTATTTTTGAGAAGACAGGGATAAGAGTTCCTTTAAGTGGGACAGACATAGACATTTATAGGTTGGAATATGTATTTAGTAGAGGGCTTAGGTGATTTATAAGAGCTTGGGAATCTCCTAAAATCTATATACGGCTTGTCCGTTTAACAAGTGATACACAGCATGAATCAGCGGTCTTAAAGCGAGTTGACTAGAGGGGAGGCCGGTATTTGGGAGCATGGGTTGGACTATGGTTAATCGGAAACCTGGTTTGCACGATTTGGGTGTTGATGGATGCCTCGGAAAAACGTGGAACTAAAATCGGCTGCTTATGGACACTTGCCGTCTTTCTTTTATTCCCAATAGGATTTATAGCTTATGTTTTGGTTCGAAAGACGGATTGAAAATGTCTGGCCTAAAGGAAGGCGCATACATTTTTTTCAGTTGGAAATGATCGACTTATTAAGAGAGAAGTCCGCCATTGAGCACTTGGCAGCAACCTATTGGACCCAAAAATGCGTAGGCCGCAAAAGGTGTTCTTTAGGATAAGCGGCCAAGTTTCAGGAAATCGCTAGTCTCTAAGTTAGCTCTTGATGGAGACTTCAAGAATAACACGAAAGAGGGCCAAAGCGGATTAGAATTTTAATCTAAAAAAGACAGGAGCGAGTAGCGAAACTCATTCCTGTCTTTTATTAAGGCCAATAGCTCCCGATTCGTCACTAGCTGCTGGCTGGACCGCCTGGCTTAAGAGATCTCGAATTTCGGTTAACAGCACCTCTTGGTTAGACGGAGCTGGGGTTGAATCTTGTTCGGCATTCTCTTTGCGTTTAAATCGCAGGTAGATCCTAACGATTAGGAAAAGAGTTAAGGCAACGATGAAGAAATCCACAACCGTTTGAATAAAGGTTCCATATTTGATAACGGCTGTTCCAAAATGGATGTTGAGTTTATCAAAGCCTAGCCCGCCCAATAAAACACCGATGATTGGCATGAGCATATCATTAACGAGTGATGTCACAATTTTGTTAAAAGCTCCGCCGATAATCACGGCAACGGCCAAATCCACAATGTTTCCTTTAAAAGCAAATTTTTTAAAGTCTTGCCACATAGCTTCTCACACCCTTTCTACAACTAACTATTTCTTTTCTTCATATAGTTTATACGTTTGCTAGTTAGAATTAAAAAGGGTACAGAGATATCGGTGTTCTTCGAAATAGAAAAGCGGTCTATCATCCCTAATAAATTCCTTTTTAAATCAAAAGATTAAAGAGTTTTGGATCCTTATTAATTTCGATGTAGGAGTAACCCTGTTTAACCATGCGTTCAATAAGAGGCTGATAATCCTCAGGTTGACTAAGTTCGATCCCGACAAGGACCGGCCCTTGATCCTTATTCGTTTTCTTAGTGTATTCAAAACGGGTAATATCATCTGTTTGACTTAACACGTTCTCCATGAATTCTCGAAGGGCACCGGGGCGCTGCGGGAAGTTAACGATGAAATAATGTTTAAGGCCTTCGTAGATAAGCGAGCGTTCTTGGATTTCCTGCATCCGGTTAATATCATTGTTCCCACCGCTGATGACACAGACGACGGTTTTTCCTTTTATTTTATCCTTATAAAAGTCGAGAGCAGCGACAGATAAGGCGCCGGCAGGTTCAGCGACGATGGCACTTTCATTATAGAGCTCTAAAATGGTGGTACAGACCTTTCCTTCTGGGACAAGTACAATATCATCAAGGAGCTCCTGACAAATCTCGCGTGTCAGTTGTCCAACCTGTCTAACCGCGGCCCCATCTACAAAAGTCTCCAGAGAGTCTAAGGGGATGACTTGGTTATGTTCAAGTGATAACTTCATCCCGGCCGCCCCAGATGGTTCTACGCCAATTACCTGTGTTTGGGGATTAGCACTTTTAACGTAGGAACCGACACCTGAAGCGAGGCCGCCCCCGCCAATTCCTAAGAAAACAAAATCCACTTGGTTGTTCATATCTGTCATTAGCTCAAGACCAACTGTGCCCTGACCGACAATGGTTCGATAGTCATCAAACGGATGGATGAAGGTCATGCCTTGCTGCTCGCACAAGGCTACAGCCTGATTATAAGAATCGTCAAATGAATCCCCTGTTAACACCACTTCAACGGCTTCACCGCCAAATAATTTTACTTGTGATACCTTAAGCCTTGGTGTTGTAGTAGGCATAAAGATTTTCCCTTTAATTCCGAGCGCTTTGCAGGCATAGGCCACTCCCTGAGCATGATTGCCGGCACTTGCACAGACAACGCCTTTTTGGCGCTCTTCCTCAGAGAGGCTCTGAATTAAATAGTAGGCACCTCGCAGCTTAAAGGATCGGACTAATTGAAAATCCTCCCGCTTTAAATAAACCTCACATTCATAGCGTTTAGATAGGATATCGTTTCTTTGTACCGGTGTATGGATCACAATATCTTTTAAGATATGATTTGCAATAAAAATATCCTTTACTTGAATATGCTTCACTTTTGTATTTGTCATGATACGACTCCTTTTTGTAAAATCCAGTTGCAACAGACCACTCCACTCGGAAAATAGGGGAATGATTCATTTTGATATAAAAAATAATAAATATATTCTAACATTTTAAAAAATCTTCTGCCAAGGTTATAAAAGTTGAATTTTTATAAAGGGGATAGCCCTAAAAAACGAACGCTTATAAGAGTCTGCCCTCGGACTGTAAAAGCAAATTCTGATGAAAAATTTTTTTAGCTAATCAATCAACTTTTTCACCACAACCCCTGCTTGAGAAAGCTCAGTGCGAATGAGTTTGGCAAAGCTTAAAGCATGAGGACCGTCACCGTGAAGGCATACGGTATCTGCTTGGATCAATACATCGGTATTTTGCTGTGTTTTAACCTTTCCTTCTAAGACCATACGGATAACCTGTGAAACGGCCTCTTGATCATCCTGAATTAAAGCATCGGGTGAACGTCTAGAGGTGAGCGTCCCATCCTCTTGGTAGGTTCTGTCGGCAAATACTTCGCTTGCCGTTTCGAGTCCAGCATCTCTTCCTGCTTCAATAAGCTTACTTCCGGATAAGCCAAATAGGATAAGGGAGGGGTTATAGTCATGAATCGCCTTAGCAATCGCTAGGGCCATATTGGTGTCAACCGAGGCCATGTTGTATAGGGCGCCATGAGGTTTGACATGCTGCATGTGTCCGCCTGCCACACGGATAAAGCCCTCTAAAGCCCCCAGTTGATAGAGGATAAGGTCATAAATCTCTTGTTCGGTTAGCTGCATCGGTCGTCTCCCAAAGCCGTTTAGGTCTGGAAAGCCTGGATGTGCGCCGATACCAATCCCTTTCTCGACTGCCATTTCAACCGTTTCCCTCATCGTTTTAGGATCGCCGGCGTGGTAACCGCAAGCAATATTTACAGAGGTGACGTAATCAAGCATGTCCCGGTCTTGGCCTAACGTATAAGCGCCAAAGCTTTCGCCAAGGTCACAATTTAAATCAATGCGTGACATAATAGCCTCACTCCTTTTACAGATTCTTGTATCTATTTTTTATAAAGATTGTTTTTGCTCCTTGCGGTGAGCGCGTCATGATAACATGGGAGCAGTTAAATGCCGAAGTCGTTGGTGAATAGCTGTTTTTAATAAAGTAATCTCTTTTTCCTGCTGGATGTCTGCAGTCTGAGCGTCTTCAAGGCTTGTTTCAATAAAACGAAGCGAATCGCCTGGCTTTGTTTGAGCAATCAGCGGCAAATCAACGGTTATGACATGGCCGATACATGGATAGCCCCCGATCGTTCCCCGGTCAGCCAGCAGAATAATTGGCATTCCATCAGGAGGCACTTGTATGGTGCCGGCTTGTATGGGTTCTGAAAGCCTTGAAATAGGAGCCTTTAAGAGAAGCGGTTCTCCCTCTAGACGGTAGCCCATCCGATCAGATTGCGGGGTGACGCGATAAGAGCCATTGAAAAGGGCGCTTTGGGAAGCGGGTGTAAATAACGAAAATTCATAGCTTGGGAGAAGACGTATAGCCGGCTCGTCTTTATAAGAGGGCCGGCTCGCGTGACTAATCCCCCAACTACACTCTATAAAAAAAGGACTGTCTGAGTTCTTAAAGCGATTCAGTATGTAAGCCCTTATGTAAGGATGGATTGGCCCGGTCAATAATCGATCGCCTTTTTTTAATGGCCGTCCCTCCATGCCTCCTAGACGTGCTCTCAGATAAGTGCTTTTACTACTTAGTACGGAAGGAACATCAATGCCACCCGCTATGCAGAGATAGGCGCGGGCTCCTGTTCCTTCTGGAAATCTGAGTTCCGTTCCCTTTTTAACAGCGATCGGCTTCCACATTTGTACAGGGTGGCCCTGAATAAGTGGCTGAAAGGGTCCTCCTGTGATGGCGATTAAAGCATCCTCATCAAACTGGATGATGGCGCCTGTTAAGGTGAATTCCACCCCTGCTTCAGTCTCGGCATTGCCAACTAAGAGATTTCCGATTCGTAACGCAATCGTGTCAACCGCTCCACTGACACTGACCCCTATGTTTTGATAACCGATTCGTCCTGAATCCTGTACAGTAGCCAAAGGGCCGGGACGCTGAACAATAATGGCCATGTTTACCCCTCCTCTTCATACGAAAGAAATTCTTCTTCACTTATGGGGACAAATTGAACGCGATCGCCTGCCTGAAGCCGGCTAGGTTCAGAGGCGGACGGATCAAAGAAGGTCATAGGTGTCCGTCCGATGATTTGCCAACCGCCAGGGGTTTCAAGTGGATAAAGCCCTGTTTGACTGTCAGCAATCCCAATGGAGCCTTTCGGAACCTTTAAGCGGGGTGTTTGCCGCCTTGGTGTATGCAGAGATTTGTCAAGACCGCCTAGGTAAGGAAAACCTGGCGCAAAGCCAATCATATAGACGAGATAGTTGCCGCTCGAATGGCGGTTGATTACCTCTTCAATGGTGCACTGATGGAAGGCTGCGACATCGGCTAAATCAGGTCCATAAGGTTCGCCATAACAAACGGGGATCTGAATTAGCCTATTGTAGGTGGATTCTCTTTCGGTTTTGACCGTTTGATTGATAAGGGTCTCTATTTCCTTTTTTAGTTTAAAGTAGGGTAAAACAAAAGACGCGGGATCGGCGCTGTTTATTTTATAAGGATCATAAGTTATTGTGAGTGATGTATAAGCGGGAACGATTTCTATAATACCCGTGATGGGGGAACTCTTTAACCGCTCTATAAAGTGTTGAACTTGCTGGTGCGTCTTTCTGCTGACTGTGTTTCCAAATCGTATGGTAAGGGCGCGGTCACCAGAAGGAAAGAGGACAACTCCGTCTTGGGAATCGCTCATAAAAGACACCTCCCGATAAATGAGCACATTTTATTTAATACTATCAAAGATTGAAAATAATCCAAGTTTTTTAAAATTAACTAGGGTTAAGAAGTTCGTAATGGTCCCGTTTTTATAATGGAAGTGAGCATAGGATCATTTACATATACTTAGACGTTTATCGGTTAATGGTTTACAATATTCTAAAAAAAAGGGGTGAGCGGTATGCCCAACATTCTGTTAACAGGATTTGAGCCTTTTGGAGGAGAATCGATTAATCCGTCTTGGGAGGCGGTTAAGCAGTTAGATAGAGCAAGTATTGAAGGCCATAACGTCGTGAGTCGGCTGATTCCGGTTGCGTTCGGAACATCCATTGACTTATTAAAGAAGTCTATTGAGGAGTTAAATCCAGCTATCGTTATTGCAGTCGGGCAAGCGGGCGGGAGGTCTGCTATTAGCGTTGAACGCGTGGCGATCAATGTGAGTGATGGAAGGATTCCTGATAATGAAGGCAGACAACCGGTGGATGAGCCAATTAATCCTAATGGGCCTGTTGCCTACTGGTCGACACTGCCAATAAAAGCAGTGGTCAAGGCCATTCGAGAGGAAGGGATACCGGCAGAAATCTCGCAGACAGCGGGTACTTATGTCTGTAACCACCTCTTTTATGGCTTAATGGATAGCTTGGCTTCTAGACGGGACATTCGCGGTGGTTTTATCCATATTCCTTTTATCCCTGAACAGGCTGTTCGTCACTCAGGCCAGCCCTCCCTTGGTTTAAGAGATATCATTAAGGCTATAGAGATAGCGGTTAGAACGACATTAACTTATGAGGCGGATATAGAAGCAATCGGCGGTTCTATCCATTAATTTTTCGACAAATAGAATCTCTTAATGCTATGTGGCATAAGAGATTTTTCTTTTGAATAAAAGGGATTGGAAAGGGCGTTTTCTTTGATTTCTTTCTGTTTTAATGTAAAATTCGGTATAATATAAAAATTAACAAAAAAGATGATCCCTTCTTTTTTAGTCTTTATGATGATAAGGAGCAACTTGTATGAAAAGGCAGTTAATGGAGATTCAACATGAGGTAACGGAGATCTTTAACCATCTTCATCTTCATCCTGAGACCAGCTGGAAAGAAGTTCAAACAACCGAATTTATTTATAAATTTTTAGAAAAGCACGGTGGGAGGGTGACTCGATTCTCTGATACTACTGGGTTAGTTGGCGAAATAGGAGAAGGAAAACGCTGTGTGGCGATTCGCGCAGATATGGACGCGTTATGGCAGGAAGTGGATGGCGTGTTTAAAGCAAATCACTCTTGTGGACATGATGCTCATATGGCCATGGTTTTAGGTGTTTTTTTACTCTTAAAGAAATTAGGGCATGATTTTAGTGGTCGAGTAAAATTTATTTTCCAGCCAGCTGAAGAAGTAGGAATGGGTGCTCTAAAAATGGTTGAAAAAGGTGTGGTGGACGATGTGGATGTCCTCTTTGGTGTCCATCTTCGCCCCGTGCAAGAGCTTCCGCTTGGAAAAGCGTCTTCTGCTATCCTTCATGGGTCGGCTCAATTTATTCAAGGGACGATCCGCGGGGAGGAGATGCATGGGGCGCGGCCGCATTTAGGGACGAATGCGATCGAAGTAGCTGCTTCCATTGTCCAGCACCTAAGTGTCATTCATGTGGACCCAAGAGTGCCTCATTCAATCAAGATGACCAAGCTTCATGCCGGTGGAGATAGCTTGAACATTATTCCTGGGTCGGCTTCGTTTGGCATAGACTTAAGAGCCCAAACCAATGAGGTCATGCAAGAAATTGAAGAGCAGGTCGGCCGTATTCTCCAGCAATTAGCTGAGTTGAACGGAGTAGAAATTACAGCGAAAAAACGGGGGTGGGTCGCTGCTGCAAAGGAAAATAAAGAAGCGGAAGCCATCATGAAAGAGGCCATTGGTCAAACACTCGGTTTTCAGAATGCTGTGCCGCCTTTAGTGACAACAGGCGGTGATGACTTTCATTTTTATACGATTAAACGACCGCAACTTAAAGCGACGATGCTCGGATTGGGATGCGACTTAGCCCCTGGATTACATCATCCAAACATGACTTTTAATCAGGAAGCCCTTTTTCATGGCATAGAGATTCTAACACGTGCAACTCTCTTAACCTTATAATTGAGTAAAACAGAAATCGCAGGGGGCCATTTATTTATGCTGCAGCTAGAGACCATCACACTAACAAAGTTAAAAATGAGGCTTAAATCGCCGTTTACAACGAGTTATGGCACCATGCAGGATAAAGTCTTTTTTCTAATTGAGATAACGGAGGCAAGCGGATTATCAGGCTTTGGGGAATCCGTTGCGTTTACGGCACCTTGGTATACAGAGGAGACTGTTGACACCTCTCTGCATATGATGAAGGATTTTTTGATCCCTTTACTGTTAGAGGCACCAATTGAGCATCCAGATGAGGTGTTTGAGCGCTTCAGAATCATTAGACGAAACAATATGGCAAAGGCTGCTCTCGAGGGGGCGGTATGGGATCTTTACGCGAAGAAGCAAGGCATTAGCCTTACAGAAGCATTAGGGGGCGTTAAGTCAGCTATTGATGTTGGCATTAGTATTGGGATACAAGAAAATCTGGATAAGTTATTTGAAGTCATCGAGGACAATGTCAAAAAGGGCTACCGCCGAATTAAAATAAAAATTAAGCCCGGAATGGATCTCTCCCTTGTTAAAGCCGTTCGTGAGACATTTCCATCGCTGCCTCTTATGGTGGATGCTAATTCTGCTTATTCCCTTGAAGACCTTCCTGTACTGAAACAATTGGACCCGTATGATTTGCTCATGATTGAGCAGCCGCTCTCCCACGATGATATCCTGGATCATGTCCAACTGCAAAAGGAAATCCAAACACCGATATGTTTGGACGAGAGTATTAATTCCTTTGATGATGCCCGGCATGCCATAGATTATGGCGCTGCAAAGGTCATTAATATCAAAATTGGAAAGGTCGGCGGACTTTCAGAAGCGAAGCGGATTCATGATTATTGCTTTGAACGGGGGGTGCCTGTCTGGTGCGGAGGGATGCTTGAAGCAGGTGTTGGCCGAGCGCATAATATTGCTCTAACAACCCTCCCAGGCTTTACGCTCCCTGGTGATACCGCGGCCTCCTCGAATTACTGGGAACACGATATTATTCAGCCAGAGGTGACGGTTGTTAATGGGCAAATACAGGTCCCTATAAAACCGGGAATCGGTTATGAGATAGATCGTGAGGCCGTTCGCGGATTCACGATTGAGGACTACTCCGTTACGAGACGAAAGTAGAACAAGAGTGTTAAGTAAGATAAAAAAATAAGTTTAGTAGAATCACTACAAACCTAAGAATATTTTTGTTAAACTTTAAAAAGGCTTAATTATCAGACGAATTATAATTCTGAAACGAGGGATGATGACCATGTCCAAACAACAAATTGGTGTTGTAGGTTTAGCTGTAATGGGGAAAAACCTTGCTTTTAATATTGAAAGCCGAGGCTATTCGGTTTCCGTTTATAATCGGTCGGAAGAAAAGACAAATCAATTAGTTGAAGAAGCAGCGGGTAAGAATGTAGTTGCGACTTATTCGATTGAAGAGTTTGTCGCTTCTCTTGAAACGCCGCGTAAAATTTTGATCATGGTAAAGGCGGGCGCCCCAACAGATGCGACTATCGAGCAATTGATACCACATCTCGATAAAGGAGATATCCTGATTGATGGGGGGAATGCCTATTTTGAAGATACACGCCGCCGCAGCCAAGCGCTTGAAGCAAAGGGCTTCCATTTTATCGGGACGGGTGTTTCAGGTGGAGAAGAAGGGGCATTGAAAGGGCCTGCCGTCATGCCTGGAGGCAAGAAAGAGGCCTATGAACTCGTCGCACCGATTCTAACGGCAATTTCAGCAAAGGTGAACGGCGACCCATGCTGTACTTATATTGGTCCAGATGGTGCAGGTCACTATGTGAAAATGGTACATAACGGGATCGAATATGGCGATATGCAGCTGATCTGTGAAGCTTATAATCTATTGAAAAATGTGCTTGGTCTTAATGCAGATGAGCTTCATGCTATTTTTAAGGAATGGAATCAAGGTGAGCTTGACAGTTATCTGATTGAAATCACGGCAGACATTTTTACGAAAAAAGATGACGAAACAGGCAAGCCTTTAGTCGACATGATTTTAGATACAGCAGGTCAAAAAGGCACAGGGAAATGGACGAGTCAAAGCGCCCTTGACCTTGGGGTACCTGTCTCCATCATTACTGAATCGGTGTTTGCCCGCTTTATCTCCGCTATGAAAGAGGAACGGGTGGCTGCAAGTAAAATCCTTTCTGGTCCATCTCCATCTTACAGCGGCTCAAAGGAAGAGTTAATTGAGGCGATCCGAAAAGCACTTTATGCAAGCAAAATCTGTTCTTATGCTCAAGGCTTCTCACAAATGCGTGCCGCTTCAGAAGCGAATGACTGGAACCTGCAATATGGCAACATTGCGATGATCTTTAGAGGCGGGTGTATCATTCGTGCGGCCTTCCTTCAGAATATTAAAGAAGCCTATGATCGTGATCCAGAGCTTAAGAACCTTCTCCTAGACCCTTATTTCAAAGAGATTATTGAAGGGTATCAAGGAGCGCTAAGAAAAGTGGTAGCGGTAGCGGTTGAAAACGGCGTGCCCGTTCCAGGTTTTTCAAACGCCATTGCTTACTACGACAGCTACCGTTCTGAAGTCCTGCCGGCTAATCTACTCCAAGCACAGCGCGACTATTTTGGTGCACATACTTACCAGCGAATTGACAAAGAAGGCATCTTCCACACCCAGTGGATGGACTAAAAAAGGGGAGGCTTGGGACAAAACTAAACTAACTGACTTAATACCGAACACTAAATGTTTATAAGGACAGAAACAAATAGGAAGCGTAGTCTAAATACGGAGACGCCAGTGGAAACAGCACGTGTCCGAAGACCCCGCAAGCAAGCGGTTTCCTTGCTGAGGAGGCTTGGGCCGTGCCCGCGGAAAGCGGCGTGTTTTGACTAGCGTTTCACAACTGACTTAATTTATAAATGAAAAACCGAACCCATCACGTTAACAGGTGTGAATAAGTTCGGTTTTTTCTATTCGTCAACGACTTCTGTCCCAGTCTCTTTTTTTCGGGTGATGATGTGAGAGTTATCGGTATTTACTTTTTTGCTGAGTCTATTTGTGTTATTTTATAGGAGTATAACTTGAATAGGAGATTTTTTTTTGAAACCTTTTTTCCGGAATCTCGTATTATTAACCAAAGCAGGTTATTGGCCTACACGCAATTAATAGAAAATCGAGAGTTTCTTTAAATGACTCGTTCCATAAATCCTTTATTAGGAGTGATGAAATGGCTATTTCACTAGTGAAAGGTCAAAAAATTGATTTAACCAAAGGCAATGCGGGGCTTACTTCTTTATTAGTAGGACTAGGATGGGATCCAGTTAAACGCGGTTTCTTCCAGCGTACCCCTAATATTGATTGTGATGCTTCGGTGCTAATGCTGAATCAACAAGGGCGTCTTGAGCGTCAAGAGGATGTTGTTTATTTTGGACATTTAGCAAGCAGTTGCGGGAGTGTTCGCCACACAGGGGATAACATTACGGGGGAAGGCGATGGAGATGATGAACAAATCATTGTCACCCTTAATCAGGTTCCAGACCGAATTCACCGTTTGCTTTTTGTTGTTAATATCTATCAATGTGTGGAGAGAAAACAAGACTTTGGTATGATTCAGAACGCCTTCATTCGGATGGTTGATCAATCAAAAAGACAGGAATTGGCTCATTTTAACTTGTCAGAAGACTATGCAGGAAGAACCGCACTTATTCCAGGAGAGATCTATCGCCATAACGGTGAGTGGAAGTTTAATGCTCTTGGTCAAGCGACGAATGATCGCTCTTTATCGGAAATAGCTCAGCGTTACACTTAATAGATCGAGTAAAACAGCGATCAGGATTTCATTTGTTTAAAAACGATTAAATGGAGGAATGAACGATGACGATTACACTTTCTAAAGGGCAGCGTATTGACTTAACTAAAACCAATCCCGGCTTGACAAAAGCCATTATAGGTCTCGGGTGGGATACGAATAAGTATTCAGGCGGTCATGACTTTGACCTTGATGCATCGGCTTTTCTAGCGGATGCGAGCGGTAAGGTCGTGAATGAACTGGAGTTTGTTTTCTACAATAACATGAAGAGTCCTGACGGCGGTGTGGAACATACAGGTGATAATCGTACGGGTGAAGGGGAAGGGGATGATGAACAAATCATCATTGACTTTCCGAAATTATCCAGTCACATTGAACGAATAGGGATCGCTGTAACGATCCATGAGGCTGATGTACGCAATCAAAATTTTGGCCAAGTTTCCAATGCTTTTGTTCGCGTTGTTAATCCAGAAACAGATGAAGAAATTCTTCGTTATGATTTGGGTGAGGATTTTTCTATCGAAACAGCCGTTATTGTCTGTGAGCTGTATAAACATCAAGGAGAATGGAAGTTCAACGCCATCGGAAGTGGCTTTTCCGGGGGATTGGCTGCTCTTTGCCGAAATTATGGGCTAGATGTGTAAGAGAAGTTTGATTGGCTTCTCTATTAGGCTCACTAAAGGAACATCAAAATAATAGAATGAGTTAAGGAGAATTAAATTCGATGACTGATTTCTTTCATCATCTATTTGCAACCTATGGTCAGTTTTTTTCAGCAAATGCAATAAAGGATATGGTAGCCGATCCAGGCAGCTGGGGCGTTGTCTTAAGTCTTGTGGTTTTAGAAGGTCTGCTATCTGCAGATAATGCGCTTGTTCTTGCTGTCTTAGTTCAGCATTTGCCTAAGAAAAGTCAGAAAAAAGCGTTGTTTTATGGAATTATTGGGGCTTACTTGTTCCGGTTTATTGCGATCGGTATCGGGGTCTTTCTCGTTAAATTTACGCTTATCAAAGTGCTTGGAGGACTCTATCTTTTATGGCTTGCTGGTAAGAACATCTTCAAGAAGGATGATGAAGATGGGGAGGTTGAGAACAAGGGTTTTGGTTTTTGGAAAACAGTGCTTGTTGTAGAATTAATGGATATTACTTTTAGCTTAGATAGTGTTATTGCAGCTTTCGGTGTTTCCAACAAAGTTTGGGTGCTGTTCCTTGGAGGGATTCTTGGGATTTTGATGATGCGCGGTGTCGCTCAGCTTTTCTTATTGCTTATTCAGAAATTCCCAGAGTTTGAAATGACCGCGTTTATTCTAATTGCGATCATTGGGATTAAGATGCTGCTAGGTGCCTTTGGACTTGATATCAGTGAATTTCTCTTCTTTGGCATTTTAGTTCTAGCCTTTCTTGCTACGTTTGTTGTCCATGCTATTAAAAAGGGATCATCAAACCATACCATCAGCAAGTAATCATTTTAGTATTAAAACCAATATAAGGTAAGGGGGATTCGCGAGACTCCTGCGGAAAAGAAACGGCTGTCCCGATTCGGGAAAAGGTAAGAGAGCTTGGCCGTTTTCTGCGGGAATTTAAGCGGATCCCTCTTTTAGTCTCTGGTTTCCGGATGCTTTGTCTATTTAAGCGGAGCGTCCTAGACAAACATAGAGCAAGGAAACAAAGAGACAGCTGGGCAAAAAGACTAGGAAGAAGTTCGGTTTTGCATGCAGGAATGGTATAATAATGATGGATAGAATCAGTGAAAACCCTAGGACTTCTAGGATCGAAATGAATTTGAATAAGAACATTCTGTTGACGAGTGATTTTGTTTCTTCGGAGAGGTGCCGACTCACCTTTTCTTTGAACATCAAAGAACCCCCCTCTATTCTTTACCTTAGAAATATGCAGATAGAGAAAAAGGTGTGACGATGGCGGTTTAGTAGACAAGGGTAATTGAGTCGTGATTCAAGCCGGCAGCCGTCATGATCCGGTCTTAGAGGGGGGCTAATAACCCGCTGTACGTTTAAGTTTGGGGTGGAATGCCCTTTAGGTGTCCAATATGTTCAGGGTTCGTTCTTCCGTATGAAGATAAATTCATTCAACGCTGAAAGATGTTTTCCCTTGAACTCGAATCATTGGATTGGAAAGGAAATGATCTTCTAATGACCATTCAACCTATTCCTGTTGATCTTCAAAAAGAGGATTGGAAAGAGATTCTAAAGAAACCATTGCCCCAAAGAAGCCGTTATCAGTTTGAACAAGATGACCTAATCTTTGAGCAAGTAGCAGGGCTCTTTTTGGGGTGTCCTATAGATGAAGAGAACTATCTGGAAGAGCTGTATGAGCTTGCTTATGAATCTGATTTTCCAGTTGTTTTGCTCAGTGAGACTTTGGACAAAACCATTGCGAACGAAACCTTCCGTGCTGTTCAGAAAATCATGATGATTCATCAGGAACAGAAAGGACTGTCGGTGAATCGATTTGTTGCTTTTATGGAAGGAGAGACCCTTTTTCCCTTAAAAGAAAGACCCGTTATCTATAGACATTTGCGGGTATGCTTTATAAAGATGCTGGCTCATTTTGAAAAACATCATCCCAATGGGTTAATGGATTCGAACTTAAGGCGTGTGGTCGTGGATACGGTAAAGTGGACAAAAAACCATATTGAAAAGTGGTTGAAACAAGATGATCTGGCAGAGCGCGTTCCTGCAATCATTTGGTATGGGGATGCTACAGAGAGCCAAGCTTATTTTTTATATTTTTTAATCTTATTAGGCTTTGATGTCCTCATCTTTCATCCTGAAGGCAAAAATAGTTTATCTGCGATCGGTGTCCAAGGGCTCTCTGTTCATACCTACCCATCGACGATGAAGCTTGTCCCTTTCCCTCATACCCGTCCGGCTCGCAAATCGACGGTAGCCAAAAAGGCGTCTCAAGAGCTCGATGAAGTCCTTCATTCGGATCAGTCACTGCTATATAAGCCTTGGCAATTTCGAAACTATCTCCCAGAAGTTATTACGCTTAAAACAACTTATGATGAAATCTTTTTAATCGCTAAAGAGAAGGCTTTTATTCGACCGAATTTCAAGGCTGCAAATGGTCGGATCTATATTCCAAGCTTATTCGCCAAGGTTTGTGGCATATCTGCTAATCAAAAAGAATTCTGGAGTCGTTTACAGGACTTGAAAGACCAGGAAATGACAGAAGTTATTACTCGCTTTCCTTTTACACCAGAGCCAAGGGGGAGTCAACTCTTCCACTACCGAGAGGCGCTTAAGAATGGTGTGCTCGATCCAGATCATATGGTCCATGCGGCGTGGTGGCGCTATAAGCATCTTCCTAATGGCTTGCAGTTTGGAATGGCTTCTGTGATCTCAAGGTATGTAGAGCTCGCAGCGATCAATAGACGTGAGGATGAAACATTAGAGGACCTAAAAGTGTATTTGTTTTCAGTTGCGCTCGCTATTCCCGAACGCTTCGTGAGGCTCCTTCAACAGTTTGATTACTCACAAACGGTACCCCAAATGATTGTTTTTAATGATGGAAAGAGCGGGAAGTTGTCCCGCGAGGATGCAGCCCTTTTATTACTTATGAATGAAATGGGACTTGACGTGATTTGTTATAACCCGACCGGTGAAAATGACTTAGAGTTTTATCTTGAACCGAAATTATTTGATTCCCATTGGTTAGAGGAAGTCAGTTTTGACGCCTCTTATGATTCTCGTATTTCGACATCAGGCTCACTATTTAAAAAACTTTTCAACAAATTATTATAAAGGAGAAGAGGCAATGTCAATGAATGAAACGAACCTCCAAGTTCTGGATCAGGATAAGAAAGAAGAAGCGCTGCAAAAAGCTAATGAGCTTCGAAACCAGCTTCGCCAACAACCTGAGGTCAAAGAGCTAGCTCGTACTTTAGATGTGAAAGATCAAATTGCTCTGCTTGAATTTGGTAAGGAACCCGCCAATGAAGTATCTAATTTTGCCAGCCGCGTTTTGAACACAGTAAAATCAAGCAGTATGGAAGAGTCGTCTGCCCTTTTGAAGAATCTTGGTAAGATCATGGATAAATTCGATGCCAAGGACTTTGCGGAAGAGAAGGGCTTCATGTCCAAGATCTTTGGTAAAGGAAAGAAGATGATTGATCGGATCATGTCAAAGTATCAAACAATGGGCGGTGAAATTGACAAGGTCTATGTCGAAATTAAAAAGTATGAAGATGAGATGAAAAAATCGACTAACACGCTTGAACAATTGTATGACGAGAATTTCAAATACTATCTTGAGCTCGAAAAATACATCGTCGCTGCTGACTTGAAGGCGGAGGAAATTAGACAGCAAAAGCTTCCGCAATTAGAGGAGAGAGCTAATGCAGGCGATCAGCTGGCAGCTATGGAGCTTGATTCAACGCGCAATGCTTTAGAGCTTATTGAGCAGCGTTCCTATGATTTAGAGATGGCTAAACAGGTTGCTTTTCAATCGGCACCACAGATTCGTATGTTGCAGCGCGGTAATACGAAATTAATTGCGAAAATCAATTCAGCTTTTGTAACGACCATTCCGATTTTTAAAACGAGTCTCATTAATGCGATTGCCGCTAAGCGTCAGAAATTGGTTGCTGACTCGATGAGTGAATTGGATCGTCGCACCAATGAAATGTTGATTAAGAATGCCCAAAATATCTCCACCCAAAGTGCGCAGATTTCTCGGCTTGCAGGAGCTTCCGGCATTAAAATCGAAACCATTGAGGAAACGTGGGGTATTATTGTTCGCGGTTTGGAAGAAACCAAAGCGATTGAAGATGAAAATAAACGTCAACGCGAAGACGGAAGACGCCGTTTAGAAGAAATCCAAGCCAATTACCAAAAGCTGAAAGAAAAGATGGCACCGCAACAATAATAGAGTTTTAAAAATAAAATTTGTATTAAAAAAATGGGATCAGCAAAACTCCTGTGGGTATCGCTAGTGACTTGTGATTCACCCACGGTAAGCGAGCTGATTCCTTTGTTTTACTAGCCCGAGTTGAAGGATATAGGTAGACCTGTTACTTGAAATTTAATCTTGATTCGACAGATTTCCTGGGAAATTCGACAGTATATCTTGATGGATTGTCAGTAAAATGGTGGAATCCTGTTGGATGTCTTGCTTTTGATAGGAGATGTAGGTTACTATAGAGTTAGTTTGCATTTTGAAAAGAGGGTTGTTATGTCAAAAAAATCAATCTATGGATTGACCTATGATCAGTTGACAGATTGGCTCTTAGACCATGGACAAAAGAAATTTCGTTCTCAACAAGTTTGGGATTGGTTATATAAAAAGCGTGTGACGCGTTTTTCAGATATGAATAACATCAATAAGGATCTCGTTCAATTATTAGAAGAGCATTTTGTTCTTCACACGTTGCAAGAAGAGATTAAACAAGCATCGAAAGACGGCACCATTAAGTTTCTATTTAAGCTAGAGGATGGTAACTTAATTGAGACAGTACTCATGCGCCATAAGTATGGCCTGTCGGTTTGTGTGACCACACAGGTCGGCTGTAACATTGGCTGTTCCTTTTGCGCAAGTGGTCTTTTGACAAAAAGTCGTGATTTAACAGCGGGTGAAATCGTTGAGCAAATTATGAATGTTCAACTCCACCTGGACCAAGAAGGACAGGAAGAACGTGTTAGTCACATCGTCGTTATGGGGATTGGGGAACCTTTTGATAATTTCACTAATCTCGTTGATTTCTTAACGGTGGTTAACGATCAACGCGGTCTTGCGATAGGCGCTCGCCATATTACGGTTTCAACAAGCGGTTTGGCTAAGAAGATCTATGAGTTTGCGGATCTCAACCTGCAGGTGAATTTAGCCGTTTCGCTTCATGCACCGAATAATGAGCTTCGCACGCAAATCATGAAGATTAACAAAGCCTTCCCGCTTGAAAAGCTGATGCCGGCTATTGATTATTACTTGGAAAAGACAAATAGACGGATTACCTTTGAATACATTCTTTTACAGGATGTTAATGATCATGAAAAAGAAGCGGTTGAGCTCGCCAAATTGCTTGAAAACAAACGCCACCTGTCTTATGTGAATCTTATTCCTTATAATCCGGTTGATGAGCATAATCAGTATCAGCGCAGTGGAAAAGACAGTGTTCTTGCGTTTTATGATACGTTAAAGAAACATGGGATTCAGTGCGGGATCCGTCATGAACATGGTACGGACATTGATGCGGCTTGCGGTCAGCTTCGGAGCAAGCAGATACGGAAAAGTCAGCGTTCAAAAACACGGACACGCGTAAGCTAAGAAAGCTTGCATGAATCGTATTCCTTGGGGTTAAGAGGCTCAGGAGAATCAGAGATGAGTGCTATTCAAATTTATGATTAAGCTGATCGCATAAAAAATAATCCCTGCCGAATATGGCAGGGATTTTTACTTTCTTAAGTGGAAATGGGCGTTGATTTGACCGCGCAAAAGCTCTTCGCGGATTTTTAACTTTTCTTTTTCAGTTAGAAAATCTTTTTTGATTTCTTGGGTCTGTACGCCTTCTTCGCGTTTATCAGCAATTTTTAGAAGGAGCTCAATATCAGCAAAGGAATATTTCCGTGTTCCTCGCTCGCTTCTTTCGGGAAAGATAAGTCCCCGTTCTTCATAATAGCGAATTTTTCGCTCAGATAAGCCTGTGAGTTCACTAGCGACTCCGATGGTAATGACTTTTTTTTCCTTATATGAAGACATAGTTCCCTCCCATCAAGACCTTCTCTCTGGCTGTCATTTTTTATATTATCTTATTTTTTAGGAGATTTAGCAAACTTAATGTAAGAAAATCTAACAAGGTTTCTGCTGCTTATGGAAGGGTTAGGAACTTTTTGTTAGGAAATAGGCGCGATTCGTGAAGGAAAAGGGAGGATTGGCTAATCATCCCCGAATTTGTTTAGAAACGTGTAAATGGGTGAGCAATTGTTCGAGCTCACTTAATGTGAGTTTACAAATAGAAGGATCGTCTGGGGCTACCATTTCTCCTTTGATAAGCTGTTTGATAATATCTTCCTTTTGTCTTTCAATGGCTGCTCTTAGCTGGTTGATCATAGGGGAGCCTCCTAATACCCGTTTTGTATCTTTCGCAATAGTTCATGGGCCTTGTTTCCGAGCCTAAGGATTAATTCCTCGAATAAGGCATCTCTCTTTAAATCAAGCTGGATAATTTCTTCCGCGAGTTCGCGTTCCTTATGAGAGTGTCTTTCTTTTAATTGTTCCACTATAAACGCCACCTTTTAATAAATTTTGAGTAAGAACGGCAGGATGGGGACAAGGAGTGAAAAGAGAAGGGCTGTTGTGGTCATGGCAACACTTCCCATTGCGCCCTCTTCCTCACCCCAATTCAAGGAGTGATGGGCTCCAAGCATTTGAGCAGAGGTTCCCATGGCTAGGCCTTTTGCGGCTTTACTTTTAATACCAAATCGATTAAGAAGTCTTGGTCCAATGATCAAAGAAACGAGTCCTGAAATAACGACAAATAGAATCGTCGTAGAGGCTAATCCCCCTAAGTCTCCTGATACAGTAAGGGCGATCGGGAGTGTCACCGTTTTAGGGATAAGTGACGCAAGGAGGTTGGTCTGAATGTTAAACAGGTGGGCAAGCGTTATGACAGACCCAATGCCAAATGCCGTACCAGCAGCAACGCCACCAATAATTTTTTTGAAGTCTTTCTTAAGCAAGGACAAATGCTTATAAATAGGTACAGCTAATGCAACGATGGTGAGCTGAAGAAAAGCGTTGACGACAGCATTTCCTTGCTGAAAGGCATTAGAATGAATATGGCATAGGCTAGCAAAGATTAGCAGGGTAAGCGTCACTGTATATAAAGGGTTCAACCAAGGCTTTGACCATTTCCGATAAATCCGAAGAAAAAGCAAGTAAAGAATTAGGGTTAAGGTGAGGCATAGAATGCTTAGATACGATAGACTAATCACGTTTTGTGTCTCCTTTTAGTTTTTCATAAAGCTCGACGGAAAAGGCAGTTCCTAATAGACAACAGAGGCTGCTGATAACCAAAACGAATAAAATATTCCATTGCAAAAAGTGAATCCAACCGTTAGAAAGGAATAAACTGACAATAGGCGGGATAAAGAGAAGGGTGAGATGTTTGATTTGGAAAGAAGCCAATTTTTCGACCCACTCTAACTTTATTACCCCTGTTACTAAACTAAGAAAGAGGAGAAGCATTCCCATCACGCTTCCTGGGAGAGGAAGGTGAAAGAGAGTTTTAATCCCCCATCCGATAAGATAAAAAATTAAGATAATGAGTGGCTGGATCACCAGTTGTCGCTTCATCAAGCCACCTTCTTCCTTTTCGTTGTAATTCAAGTTTAAGGGAGCGGGTAATAAATATCAGTCATTTTGTAATGAAATCTCACATGGTTTTTGATATTCAAGGTATGTTTGTTAGAAAATCTATTGAAAACGCTTTTATGAAGGGAATCAAATAAACTGTGGCGAACGTTTATAGTAGGATTACTGGTAAGTCAAACCTAGAGAAGGAGTGAAAGCTATGAGTGAAAAGTTAGCGATTCAGGATTGTTATCCAGATGATTATGCCTGGTGTTATGGATGCGGCCGTTTGAATCCAGAGGGGCATCATTTCAAAACGTATTGGGAAGAGGACCACACTAAAACGATTTATCAGCCCGACCCGGCTCATACTGCCATACCCGGTTTTGTTTATGGAGGGATCTTGGCTTCTTTAATTGATTGTGCGGGGACAGGGTCAGCTGCCCATGCTCTTCACCGTAAGGAGGGACATCAACTCGGAGACGGCAGTGTTCCACCACGCTTTGTCACGGCTTCATTAAATGTGACCTACTTAAAACCCACGCCGCAAACTGTCCCTCTAACCGTTATTGGTAGGGTCGAGGAGATTCACCCGAAGAAATGGAAAGTACAATTAGATGTTTTTGCACAAGAAGAAAAATGTGTGGTCGGTGAAGTGGTAGCGGTTGTCATGCCAGATACCTTTATAAAACCTATTGATAAGTAAGAAGCTCTAACCTTAACATCCATCTCTTTTTAGATAAAAAATCTCCCAGCTGGAAAAACTAATAAAGAACAAAGCTGGGAGGGTACATATTGATGCATCTAAATATAGCTAACTACATGACGATCATCCTGTTTGTTCTGTTTGTTATTTTAATCGTTTCCGCTTTATCTGCGTTCCTATCTTTATACAAAAAGGATCGTGCTCAAGAGGAACATCCGACTCTCCGTAATTACCCTGTATTAGGAAGAATGCGCTACTTTTTAGAAAAAATTGGACCTGAACTGAGACAATATTTATTTAACAACGACACCGAGGGTAAGCCTTTTAGTCGAGATGATTATGAGCATATTGTAAAAAGTGCTAAATACAAACGTGATGTGGCGGGATTCGGCTCGAAAAGGGATTTTGAAGGAGAAGGTTTTTATTTGCGCAATGACATGTTTCCTTTACAAATGGATGAATTGAAGCGTGATAAAGAGACGAAGGTACAAACGAAAAAATATGTGCTTCTAAAGGACACCTTGTTCACCCAACGAAAGGAAGAGCGGCGCGATGAAGTAGATGATGCTTATTTGCTTCATGAAGAGGACGCGGTGATTATAGGAGAAGGTCGTGTGGCCCATCCTTTTAAAATAAGAGGGCTGATTGGCATGTCAGCGATGAGCTTTGGTTCACTCGGGAACCATGCGATTACCGCACTGTCGAAGGGGCTTGGCCTAGTAAAGGGAACATGGATGAATACTGGTGAAGGGGGGCTCTCTCCTTATCATCTAAAAGGAAATGTCGACATTATCATGCAAATTGGGCCAGGACTTTTTGGCGTTCGGAATGGGCAGGGGGAGTTTGACTGGGACGAATTAAAGAAGAAAAATGAATTTCCGCAAATTAAAGCTTTTGAATTAAAGCTCGCACAAGGGGCAAAGGTTCGCGGTGGTCACATTGACGGTGAGAAAGTCACTCCTGAAATAGCAGAGATTCGAAAAGTGAAGCCCTATCAGTCAATTGACAGCCCAAACCGATTCAATGAGTTCCATGATGTGCCATCTATGTTTGATTTTATGGATAAAATTCGTGAAGTAACCGGCAAGCCTGTTGGCATGAAAATGGTGATGGGTAGCAATGATTCTGCCATTGAGCTTGCCCGTTATATGAAGGAGAGCGGTAAAGGGCCGGATTTTATTACAGTAGACGGTGGAGAAGGCGGAACAGGGGCCTCTTATCAGGAGTTGATGGATAGTGTCGGACTGCCGATTAAGTCGGCACTTCCTATATTGGATATAACCTTAAGGAAGTATGGTGTTCGAGACCGGGTTAAGATCATTTCATCTGGAAAGCTCTTCACGCCTGACCGAGTTGCTGTTGCTTTAGCGATGGGGGCGGACTTAGTCAATATAGCGCGTGGCTTTATGATAACGGTTGGCTGTATTCAAGCACTTAAGTGCCATTCGAACGCCTGCCCAGTAGGTGTTGCCACAACAGACCCAAAGCTGCAGCGTGGTCTTGTCATTGATGAGAAGAAGTATCGAGTGGTCAACTATGTTTTAACTTTGAGAAAAGGGTTGTTCCGCTTAGCCGCCGCTGCGGGAATTGATTCACCTGTCCGGTTTCGCCCGGATCATGTTTGTTATAAAAACGATGTTGGTGAAATCCAAACTCTTGTTGATATTAGAAAAAGTATAGAAAGACGGGTAGAAGAGGCTATGGCTTACCACGAGTCTAAAACGAGTTAACATAAAGAGGGACAGGTTCAGGCAAAGCCGTTGACCTGCCCCTTTCTTATTTAAAGAGCAGGCAATCCGATAAGA
This sequence comes from Pullulanibacillus sp. KACC 23026, assembly GCF_029094525.1. Lineage (NCBI taxonomy): Bacteria > Bacillati > Bacillota > Bacilli > Caryophanales > Sporolactobacillaceae > Pullulanibacillus > Pullulanibacillus sp. KACC 23026. The sequence continues at coordinate 232,508 of NZ_CP119107.1, forward strand.
CGAGTTCTTTGACAGAACAAGTGTGTTTAGTGAGAATGAAAAAAGGATTAGTTACTTACAAAAGGTAATGGATAGGTTTGAAGAATCGAAACAATCTATTTAAGGATTCTGCTCATTCGACCATCGCCTCGTATCTCAAAAGTTACTCGGAAACGTTACTTCGAAGCTTGCTTCACGGCACGTATCGGGGATCTAATGAAATACCGATGCGGCTCAACTTTTAGAAAAACATCCATTAGTCATTTATCATAAAGGGGGATCTGTGTGAAACACTTATTTATTAGAAAGTCAGAAGAAAGACCTGTTTTATTATTATTGCATGGGACGGGCGGGACGGAAGAATCGCTCCTCACGTTAGCTTCAATTATAGATAATGAGGCTTCCGTTTTAAGTGTTAGAGGGAATGTTCTTGAGAACGGGATGCCTCGTTTCTTTAGGCGATTACAAGAAGGGATCTTTGACGAAGAAGACTTGATTGCCCGGACCAAAGAACTGAATGATTTCTTAGACGAAGCGGCAGCGGAGTACAGCTTTGATCGTTGCAATGTCATTGGAGTTGGCTTTTCAAATGGAGCGAACATTGCCGGCAGCCTTTTGTTCCACTATAGTGATGCTCTAAAAGGCGCGATTCTCCATCATCCGATGGTTCCAAGACGCGGGATTGCCCTTCCTGATTTAACGGGCGTCCCCGTGTTTATTGGAGCAGGACATAATGATCCATTGTGTTCTGAAGAGGAGTCCTTGGAGCTGGCTGAATTACTTAAAGAAGCGGGTGCTGATGTTAAACTTCATTGGGAGAATCGCGGTCATCAATTAACACACACGGAAGCAGAGGCCGCTACTAAGTGGTTTCATGAACATTTCTAAGGAGGAGAGCTCACAAGTGTTAGGGATTGATCCAAACCAATTATCGGGTCGGGACAATTATAAATTTTTATCGGGAAGTATTATCCCTCGGCCGGTTGCCTTTGTGACGACGTTATCACCAAAAGGGGTTGTGAATGCTGCACCCTTTAGCTTTTTTAATATAGTGGCATCTGAGCCGCCTCTCATTTCCATCTCTGTACAAAGGGATGGAGAGCTGCAAAAGGATACGGCTGCTTATGCTCTAGAACGCGGCCAATTTGTCGTCCATATCTCAACAGAAACCCATATCGAGGAAATAAATAAAACGGCAAGCCGCAGAGAACGGGAGGAGAGTGAGCTAGACCTGACCTCCCTCCATACAACAGAGAGTGTCAGAGTAGAGGTTCCCGGAATTAAAGAAGCGCCGATTCGAATGGAATGCGTGATTGAAAAGGCACTCGAACTTGGCGGAACCGCTGAACAGGGTCCAACCTGTGATTTACTTATAGGGCGTGTCGTTTATTATCATATTGAAGAATCACTTTATGACAATGGGCGGATTGATCCATTTGGTCTAAAACCCGTTGCCCGGTTAGCCGGTAATGACTACTCCAAGCTAGGAAGTGTCTTTGAACTTATAAGGCCGAAATAGTTTAAGGAGGCCGAGGGGGACGAATCAAGAACCGTGGTTTACACCTAATCCCGAAATCAACCGTTAAAGCAGGGAATAACGTATCGTCGTTGCACTAAAAAAGTTAGGCTTAGCGAGACTACGCTATCCGCCTCGAAATGGGATAATTGCCTAAATAAATTGGCAAAGCGGGTCGATTGAGGGAGTGGGGACAGGCGGGTTTCCGTAAACGGGTGATTGGCAGAAGAAGGAGGGGTATCACGAAATGGTGTTACCCCTTCATTTTATAGCGTATGGCGGCCTTAATCATCTTTGTTCTCGAGGGTCTCGTCGTTTGCGCATCATCATAATGACGGCTCCAACAACCACGCCCATAAAAAGCAGGGCATACAGTGAAACGATCGACAATTTTAAAAAGAACCAGACTAAGAAGGCAATTAAAACCATGACAAATATCCACATGAGGCATTCCTCCTTCCTTTTTTGAAGGCTTTACGTTTAACTCAAATTATAATGAAAGGCTGTTTTCGTAAACTTTGTTGTTTTTTTTAGGCTCCAATAAGCTCGCTTTCCGCGGGCAATCCGTGAGCCTCCTCGGCAAAATACGCCTGCGGGGTCTCACCTGGATTGCTATTCCCGCAGGAGTCTCGCCTATTTCCACCTACTTTATATTAAATAGCAACAATCTTTTAGAAAAGAGCCTAATGAAAAGAGGAGGGCGTACCACCCGTCCTCTTTTTTTGTCCTATCAAAAAGTATAAACTTTCGCGTTTGCGATTATGGACGATAGTATAAGAAAAACTAAAGCATTCGCCAGGACTTGGCGATAAGCCAAGTTTTTCTAAGCGGTTCAGCGTTACTGAACTTGAGAATTAAACGACATGATCCATGCGGAGCCTAGTACGATGGTAATAACAAAGACAGCTCCAAAAATTAGAGCAACGACGTTGTAACGAGGCTTCTCGCTGTCACGAACGTGCATGAAGAAGAAGAGTTGGACAAGAAATTGAAGCACAGCCATGAGCATAATGAGGTTAATCTGCACACGGTGGCTGCCTATATCACCGAGGACGAGCCACAATGGAATTAGAGTTAAGACAATGGAACAGATAAACCCCAATATGTAGGAACCTGCTGAACCGCTGTGCTCTTCTGCATGCTGTGTGTGCTCGTGTGCCATTTACATCACCCCTATTAAATAAACCACTGTGAAAATAAAGATCCATACGGCATCGAGAAAGTGCCAGTATAATCCAACTATGAAAAGCTTACGTCTTGTAACAGCCGTTAATCCATGAATCCCCACCTGAATCAGGATCCCAGTCATCCAAATAATCCCAAGGGAAACGTGGCAACCGTGTGTGCCTACCAGTGTGAAGAAGGCAGATAGAAAGGCACTCCGTGTAAAGCTCGCTCCTTCAAGGGCCAAATTCGTAAACTCATTGACTTCAAAGTAAATAAAGCCAAGTCCCAAAAGGAGAGTGACAATAAGCCAGGCAATCATGGGCTTAACGCGACTTTTGTGCATCTCTAGTGTAGCCAACCCGCTTGTGAAACTGCTGGTTAAAAGCAAGAAGGTCTCAATGATAAAGCCGCGCACGTCAATAATATCTTTTGCTGTGGGTCCTCCGGCATAATTAGTCCGGAGAACCACAAAGGTAGCAAAAATGGATCCAAATAGAAGAACGTCAGAAACAAGGAAGATCCAAAAACCATCGATTTTTATCTGCTCATGGTCCCCGTGATGGTCATGAGCATGGCCGTGACCGTCTGTCATAACGTGGTCCATTAGAGTTCCCTCCCTAAACGTGCTTCGGTCGCGCGGATTTCTTCAACAGGAATATAATAATCCGTGTCATATTGGAAGGAGCGTGTGATCAGACATAATCCAACCCCGGCAAGTCCGATAACACCCATCCAAATCCAATGGAAGGTGAATCCGAAACCGGCAATGAAGAAGAAAACCCCCATGAAAAAAGGAATACCCGAATTTTTTGGATAATGAATCGGTTCAAGTGGTTCTTCTTTAACCAATTCTCTGTAAGCATCCTTTTCATTTTCCTTTTTCGCTTCCCACCAAGCGTCTTTCCCTACTCCTGTTACGTCAGGTACTCTGGCAAAGTTATAGTAAGGGGCCGGAGACGGAATGGACCACTCGAGAGTATGAGCATCCCAAGGATCCCCAGTTGTATCCCGCTCACCGTACTTTATGCTATAAACGATTTGCCAAACCTGAAATAGGAAGCCAATTGCCATGATGAAAGCGCCAATGGTTGACACCAAGTTATAAGGCGCCCAACCGCGGTCCCATCCATAGGTATAAATCCGTCGCGTCATCCCCATAAATCCAAGGGCGTATTGAGGCATGAAGCAGACATACCAGCCAATATTCCAGCACCAGAAGGCCCATTTTCCAAGCGTTAAATTCAGCTTGAAACCAAACATCTTCGGCCACCAATAGGTGAGGCCGGCAAACATTCCGAACACGGTTCCGCCAATTAGAACTTGGTGGAAGTGAGCAATAAGGAAATAGTTGTTGTGATATTGATAGTCCGCAGGGGCAACAGCAAGCATGACACCTGTTGCACCGCCTACTAAGAAACATGGAATGAAACCTAACGTCCATAACATGGGCTCGGTCATTTTAACTCGCCCTTTGTACATGGTGAGCAGCCAGTTGAATATCTTAACCCCTGTTGGAATCGCGATAAGCATGGTGGAGACGGCAAAGAAGGTATTGACATCAGCACCTGCGCCCATTGTGAAGAAGTGGTGAACCCAAGTGAAATAAGAATAGAAAGCGATGAGCATTAGAGATACGACCATTGAAGTGTAACCAAATGTCCGTTTTTTCGAAAAGACACTGACCACTTCTGAAAAAATTCCAAAGGCTGGCAAGACAACAATGTAAACTTCAGGATGCCCCCAGATCCAGAAGAGGTTGACATACATCATCGGGTCTCCGCCACCGGTCATAGTGAAGAAATGCCCACCTCCAAATCGGTCAAGGAATAAGAGAGCCATAACAATTGTTAGGACAGGGAAAGCCGCGATAATAATGATCGAAGTAGCCAAAATGGACCAAGTAAAAAGCGGCATATCCATAAGCTTCATACCAGGTGCCCGCATTTTCAAAATGGTGATTAAGAAATTAATTCCTGTAGCCAAACTTCCTATTCCAGAGATCTGAATGGACAGTATGTAGAAGTTTTCTCCAGGACCAGGATTTAAGGCAAGCTCCGAAAGCGGTGGGTAACCAACCCATCCTGCGTTTGGGGAACCCCCTATAACAAAGGAGAGGTTCAGTAACATAGCCCCCATAAAGAATAGCCAAAAGCTAATGGCATTCAAAAATGGATAGGCCACATCACGCGCGCCTATTTGAAGCGGAATCGCAATGTTCATCATGGCAAAGATGAGAGGCATGGCCATGAATAAAATCATGATCGTTCCGTGCGTGGTGAAGATTTCATTATAGTGCTCGGCTTCCAAGAAATGCATATTTGGATAAGCCAACTGAATCCTCATGAGTATGGCATCGACGCCGCCGCGGAAAAGCATCAGCAGCGCCGCAATGACGTACATGATCCCAATTTTCTTATGGTCAACCGTTGTTAACCATTCACGCCACAACCATCCCCACAATTTGAAATAGGTGAGAACAAATAGAATCCCTAAACTTGCGACGATAATTGAAATATCTGCCCCTAGAATCATCGGGTCACCTGTTACAAAAAAGTGTGAATTATTCATAAGTAACTCCTCCTTTCTCTCGGCTAGTCGGTACCGGACACACCTTCGCCATCTAGACTTGTAATGTCTTTATTCTTGTGCATATCAGTGTGGCGTCCGTATTTTTGAACCATCTTTTCAAAGCTATTTGCAGGGAACGATGAGAACGACAACTGTTTGGAAGTACCCGGTGCTGTAATAGCATCATATTTGGATTGGGTCATCGGCGGAGCGGTGGCTTTGACATGTTTCACCCAATTATTAAAATCGGCTTGAGATTTGGCAATGACGTTAAAACGCATATGGGCAAACTGTTCACCTGTGAAGTTGGCCCCAGTGCCAAAATAGGTACCAGGTTTGTCAGCTTGAAGCCAAAGCCGCATATTCATTCCAGCCATAGAGTATTCTTGACCGCCAAGTTCAGGAACCCAAAATGAGTTCATAGCAGAACCTGAAGTCAACTCAAATTGAACGGGAACACCAGCAGGGATTTCAACATAGTTGACCGTTGCCACCTTTTGATCTGGGTATTGAAAGAGCCATTTCCAATCAAGTGAGGTCACTTGAATCGTTATGGGTGTCTTGCCCGTAACTGGTGGTGGTTTGACCAGGGTGAAAATGGACTTTCCAGTGTAAATAGCTAAAAACGCGACAATTACAATTGGAATCCCCCACCAAATAACTTCAAGGATGGTGCTTTCTGACCAATCAGGCTCATATGGAGCGTTATTTCCGGGTCGGTCCCGAAAGCGGGAAACAATGAAGAAAAGCAAAATCATTACAGGGATAACGACAATCGCACATAGAATCATGGAAAGGATAATTAAGTTATATTCTTCCTTAGCAACAGGCCCTTGAGGGTTGAATACAACATAATTTTTGCTGCATCCCGAAAGAATTGTAGGGATGAGGGCAAACATGATCCATTTTAATGGTCTTAACTTCATCGAGGTTCTCCTCTCTTTTAACAAATTGTTAAAGTAGTGGGTCATGCTTTTAAAAAGAGTAGGGTTTAATAAGGGCGCCCCATTCCATTTGGTCAACACCTGAGAAAATTAAGGTGCATTCTTTTATTTAGAATGTCTAAAGATTCCAAGACTATACAAATTCAGGAGAAAAAAGTTTTGAAGAAGTGACGAAATTTGGAACAGATTATTTGTGTTCCAAGCTTGTCTGGATTTAAAGTAGGTATTGTGAATTTTCTTAAGTATCCACGTCTTTTTTTTCCTCTTTTTAATCATTTATCCGCAGTAAAAAAAGGAAGGGAAACAACGAAGCCTGTGTATTGAATAGTCAGAGTAACCGTGTTAGTTTAGAGGAATGACTTAAAAAACGATACCACTAAATGAACGCGTCTTATTTTATCTATAAAAATTAAGAGACGTTATAAAATAGAGAATGGGGGAGAAAAAGTGCAGGTTTCTTACAACAGAGGGCTAATTGTAGCGGTATTATTAGCAGGCTCTTTTATTGCCATACTCAACCAAACGCTGATGATTACGGCCATACCTCCGATTATGCAAGAAATGCATGTGACGGCTAATACGGCTCAATGGCTGACAACGGTCTTTATGCTTGTTAATGGGGTCATGATTCCGATCAGCGCTTTTTTAGTAGAAAAGTATACAACTAGACAATTATATTTAACGGCGATGATTATCTTTATTATAGGGACGTTGATTGCAGCGGTCGCACCTAATTTTGGGGTTTTATTAGTAGGGCGCGTCGTTCAATCAGCAGGGGCGGGCATCATCTTTCCACTTATGCAAACCATCTTTCTTCTTATATATCCGGCCAATCAGAGGGGGCAGGCGATGGGATTAGTCGGGCTGGTCATTTCCTTTGCCCCTGCCATTGGACCAGCTTTGTCAGGCTGGGTGATCGCCGCCTTCTCTTGGCGCGTTTTATTTATCATTATTTTGCCGATCGCGCTAATCGTTACGGTTGTAGGGGCGATCGCAATGAAAAATGTAACAGAGCAGACGAATCCAAAAATAGATGTCGTCTCCATGATATTGTCGACCTTAGGATTTGGCGGCTTGCTTTACGGCTTTACAGCAGCTGGGAATAATGGATGGGGCAGCAGTTCGACCGTGTTCTCTTTAAGCATTGGCGTCTTATCGCTACTCCTTTTTGTTACAAAACAACTGAGGATGGAGCAGCCGGTCTTGGAGTTTAGAGTATTTCGATATCCTATTTTTACGATTACAACTATTATCGGAATGATTGGCTTTTTGGGGTTGATTGGGTCCGAAACGTTAATTCCTCTTTTTATGCAAAATATGAGAGGTTACAGTGCGATGCAATCGGGAATTGCTATTTTACCGGGGGCATTGATTACAGGCTTTCTATCGCCATTAACGGGAAGGTTGTTTGACCGTTATGGCGCCAAGTGGCTGACAATTAGTGGTCTTATTATTATGACTGTAGCTACCTGGTTATTTTCAACACTCACGGTATCCACAACGATGTTTTTTATTACCATTCTTTACAGCATTCGAATGCTCGGTCAAGTGATGGTCATGATGCCGGCCTCTACAGCAGGGTTAAATGAGCTCCCTAGACGATTAATTCCCCATGGGTCAGCGATGGGGAATACGCTCCGCCAAGTGGCAGCATCTGTAGGGACTGCCATTCTAGTAACGGTTATGACGACAGCAGCAGAAGCGAACGCGAAGGCGCCTCATGGTATGACACCGGCCATTCTCGGTGTAAATCGTGCCTTCTTTATTGTATTGCTCCTAACAGCAGCCGCTTTATGTTTATCTTTTTTCATAAAGAAAACGAGTCCGCCTGAGGAGGAGATACTTCGCCTTCCCAAAACCTCTCGGGCAAAACGGGCCCGAGCCTAAAGTTAAGTTAAAGGAAACACCCAGGTTTGCTATAGAGAAAAATAGATCGTGAAAAGTAAGCCAAATGGCTTGAAAAGTTAAGGGTTCGGGGTTATTCTTGAAAGAAGGAAACAAGAAGATGGTAATGGATACAGGTACCCATATCGTAAAACTTGTTGGGTGCTCTTTTCTTTAATATAAAACCAAGTAATCTGATTTGAATTAGCGGAATTGATGGTCTGATTTTTCGGAAAGCTCGCTTTTTGTTTCGTCTCGGTTACTGATAGAACACTAAAAACGGGGGAAGCTAACCATGATTACTTATAATAGTTGGGGTGAAGCGGCTCATCCAAACTTTTCATACGATGATGCACTAAAAGGAAGTAAGAAGGTTTTGGAATGGGCCTATGAAGAATATGGTGAAGAAATCGTCTATGCCTGCAGTTTTGGCATTGAGGGGATTGTCTTAATTGATTTGATCAGTAAAGTTAATCCGACAGCAAAAGTTGTTTTTCTTGATACGGACTTTCACTTTAAAGAAACCTATGAGTTGATTGATAAAGTAAAGGCGATTTATCCAGCGCTTAATATTGTGATGCAAAAGCCTGAATTAACTCCAGGAGAACAGGCCGTTCAATATGGGGAGGCATTATGGAAGTCGCAGCCTGATCTTTGCTGCAGTATTCGAAAAGTGGAACCGTTGAAAAAAGTATTAACGGGTCCAAAGGCATGGCTTTCAGGTTTGAGAAGAGAACAGTCTGTCACTCGTGCTAATGTTGAATTTCTTAATTTGGATCATAAATTTAAAATGATTAAGGTTTGCCCTTTAATCCATTGGACTGAGGATGAGATTTGGGCGTATGTGAAAGCATTCGGACTGCCTTATAACCCGCTTCACGACCAAGGTTATCCAAGTATCGGCTGTGAATATTGCACATTGCCGGTGGCCGCTGGCGGGGATTCACGTTCAGGTCGCTGGTCTTCGTTTAATAAGACAGAGTGTGGTCTTCATACGAGATGAGACAGGATTTTTAAATAACTAAGGAGGAAGACTCGTGGCAACTTCAGAAAATATTGTTTGGCATTCCACATCTGTTACAAAGAAGGACCGTCAGAAAGCAAGTGGTGAGCGAAGTGCCATTATCTGGTTCACCGGACTGTCCGGTTCTGGGAAATCCACACTGGCTAATGCTGTTGAGGTCGAATTATTTAAGCGAAATGTAAAGACATACCTGCTAGATGGTGACAATATTCGCAGCGGTCTTAACAAGAATTTGGGCTTTTCTGAAGCCGATCGAAAAGAAAACATTCGTCGGATTGGAGAGGTCGCAAAGTTATTTGTGGATAGCAATACCATTGTATTGACGGCCTTTATTTCTCCTTTTATAGAAGATAGGGAAACAGTCCGACAGCTCGTTGAAGAAGGAGAATTTATCGAGATCTATGTGAAGGCTTCTCTAGAGGCTTGTGAGGGCCGTGATCCAAAGGGCCTTTATAAAAAGGCGCGTGCGGGTCAAATCAAGGATTTTACAGGAATTGATTCTCCTTATGAAGCACCCGAGCATCCAGATCTTGTTGTGGATACGGAAAAGGAAACAATCGAAGAATCAACCGCGAAAATTGTGGCGTTTTTAAAAGAGCAAGGAATTATTGAATAGTTAATTGTTCATTTTCAACAAGAAAGAAACCAAGGGAAGGAGGCCGACCGATGCTAGGCAAAGTTTACCTTGTCGGGGCAGGACCTGGTGATCCGGATTTAATCACGGTAAAAGGGTTGAAATGTATTCAGCAAGCAGATGTGATTGTTTACGACCGACTAGTCAATCAGGAGCTGTTAAACGAGGCAAAAGAGCAGGCGGAGTTAATTTACTGCGGTAAGTTGCCCAACCATCATACCCTTCAACAAGAGGCGATCAACCGTCTTTTGGTTTCCCATGCTGAAAAAGGTAAAATCGTGACCCGTTTAAAGGGAGGCGACCCCTTTATCTTTGGAAGAGGCGGGGAAGAAGCGGTTAAGCTTGCTCAGTATGGTATTCCGTTTGAAATTGTGCCAGGTGTGACGTCGGGCTCAGCTGCTGCCGCTTATGCAGGGATACCGCTGACTCACCGAGAATACAGCGGTTCTGTTGCCTTTATAACCGGTCATGAAAAAGCCGGGGAAGTGGATGAAAGCAAGTGGAAAACCTTGGCTAATGGGATCGATACTTTGGCCATCTATATGGGGGTACGGGAGCTGCCCAAAATTGTAGCGAACTTGGTGAAGCATGGAAAAGCCGCTGCAACTCCGATCGCTCTAATTGAATGGGGAACGACATCCAAACAGCGAACGGTCACCGGCACGCTTGAAACCATTGTGAGGCAGGCGGCAGAAGCCAAGATACAAAACCCAACGATGATTGTTATAGGTGAGGTTGTATCTTTACGAGAACAAATTCAGTGGTTCGATTCTCTTCTTAACAAACGGGTTCAGGAGGTCCTGTAATATGCAAGCCGTTCTCTATATCAGTCATGGAACCCGGGTAAAGAGAGGGGTCGATCAGGCTGTCACTTTTATCCAGTCTTGTATCGAGCACGTTCCTGTCCAGATCCAAGAGATTTGCTTCCTCGAATTAGTCAATCCTTCTATTAAAAAGGGAATTGAGAGATGTATTAAGCGCGGGGCTACCGATATATTGATTCAGCCCGTGCTTCTTTTAGCGGCGGGACATGTCAAGCAAGATATTCCAAGAGAAATAGCCGCGATCAGCAAAGATTACCCTGAAATTCGCTTTCACTTTGGTGATCCATTTGGTTGTGATTCTAAGATTATTGATATTCTATCTGACCGAATCTATGAAAAAGGGACTCCAGTCTTGGGGAATTCTGCCGTTTTGCTTGTTGGAAGAGGAAGCTCAGATCCAGATATTCAGGAGGCGTTTAAGGACATTAGTCAGCGCCTATGGGAGAAAGAAGCGATGCCTGTCAGTACTTGTTTTCTAGCAGCTTGTGAGCCTCTCCTTGGCACAGGTCTGAAGAATGCCAAAACCTCTCCCTTTAAGCAAATCTTTGTGATTCCCTATCTCATGTTTACGGGTCTTTTAATGAGGGAGATGGAGGAGGCCATTGAGGCGCTTCAATCTCCTGACCAAACCTTTTATCTTTGCCGGCCTCTTGGTTCTCATAAGAATCTGAGAACAGTCTTGGTGGACCGGGTTATGGAAGGTTTAAATTTAGAAGAGGTTGAAGAAGTAGGATGAGCGGGTATCCAATTGTTTTAGATATTAAAGGGAGAACAGCCCTCATCATAGGCGGCGGCCAAGTGGCTTTTCGAAAGATGGAAAACTTAGTCAGAGGGGAAGCAAGAGTGACGGTCATCAGTCCAAATCTTCACCCTTCATTTAAGGGGTATCTGGAAAGAGGAGAGATGACCTGGATTAAGAGGGACTATGAGGAGGGGGATGAAGAGACCGCTTTTATTGTCATTGCGGCAACTGATGACAAGGCGTTAAATGCAATCATTGCGAAGCGTGTCTCAGATCATCAGCTTCTAAATGTGGTCAGTCAGCCGAGCCTCGGGAATTTTTCCTCACCTGCTCTTGTTACGAGAGGTAAACTGACGATTGCCATTGCTACAGAAGGGGCAAGTCCATTGCTTACCAAAAGAATCAAGCAAGAGCTGGAAGAACGCTTTGAACCGGAATTTGACAAGTATGTGGATTTCCTCGGTCAGTGCCGAGCTCTAATAAAGAACGACCAACTTAAGGAGCAGGAAAAACACCTTTTGCTCAGCGCCTTGCTTGAGCCCATCTATCACTCCGAGGGAGAGCAAAAAAAAGTTCTTGATGATTATGAAGGTTTTAAAGCTAACTATCTATAAGGGCGCAGACTTTTCGATTAATTAGAGGAGTCGGCCTTTTTTACGTTCAAAGAGTAATGCCCGTTGGTACTATCGCGCTTTCCTGTTATTTTAGCAGACGAGTACAAAGCAACGATTATTTTTAAGATTAACGGCTTATTAATGGTGGTTTTGGCTGTTCTATTAATCGCTTGTTCAAAGAGGTCAGACGGTATGATTAGTGTGGTTTAAACAAGAGGATGACCTGTTCGGTTAATCTTTTTTTAGTGATAAAGAATGGTTGACAGCACAGATGTTATCGGAGTAAAGTAATAATTATAATTCCCGTCTGAAAAAGGGGAGTTTGTCCTCTTTAAAAAATTTAATACCTTCTCTTATCAAGAGTAGGCTGAGGGACTGGCCCGATGACGCCCGGCAACCGAAAAAAGGATTTTCCTTTTTCACGGTGCTAACTCCAGCAGAAAATTTTTCTGACAGATGAGGAACTTAACTTCTAGTTTTTAAGATTAGGTCTTTCTCGGTTGGAGAAGGACCTTTTTATTATTTTTAGAGGGCTGAATCTTTGCTTTTGTTTAATCTAAATATTTTTAAAAATAAAAAGGTTTTTTCAATCATTATGCAACATTTGGAGGATGGATAGGGATGAAATTAGAGACAAAATTGGTTCAATCAGGGAATCGGAGGGATCCGCAGACTGGAGCTGTTGTTCTTCCAATCTATCATTCGACAACGTACTCGCATCCGGCTCTCGGGACAAGCACGGGTTTTGACTACTCGAGATTGGATAATCCAACCCGCCGAGCTTTAGAAGAAACCGTCGCTTCTTTAGAAGGGGGTGCGACAGGGCTCGCCTTTGCGTCAGGCATGGCAGCGATTGCTTGTATATGTCAGTTGTTCAAGCCTGGTGACCACATTATCTCAAGTGATGATCTTTATGGCGGTACTTATCGTTTGTTTGAACAGGTTGTTAAACCCTATGGAGTCGACTTTACGTTTGTAGATACAAGGGAACAGTCAGCAATTGCCGAAGCCATTCGCCCAGAGACGAAAGCGATTTTTATTGAGACTCCGAGTAATCCTACAATGAAGATTTGTGATATTCAGGCATGTGTGGCTCTAGCTAAAAAACACGGAATATTAGTTATAGTTGATAATACCTTTTTGACACCTTATTTTCAGCGCCCATTAGAGCTAGGTGCCGACCTGGTTATTCATTCGGGTACCAAATATCTTGGCGGCCATAATGATGTTCTAAGCGGGATCTTGGTCGCAAAGGATGAGGAATTAGGAAAAAGTCTTCAATTCTATCAAAATTCACAAGGGGCTGTTCTTGGTCCGCAAGACAGCTGGTTAATGCTTCGCGGTCTTAAGACGTTAGCGCTAAGAATGGAAGCACATGAGACGAATACAAGACGTGTTGCTGAATGGCTACAGGATCACCCCATTATTAAGAAGGTCTATTATCCGGGGCTAAAGGATCATCCAGGACGTGCCATTCAAGAGAAGCAATCAACGGGGTATGGCGGGATGATTTCCTTTGATGTGGAGAATGCGGAGCTTGTCCCTCACATTTTGAAAGAGTTAAAAGTCATCACCTTTGCCGAGAGTTTGGGTGGTGTTGAATCGCTCATGACGTATCCTGCTGTGCAAACACATGCGGATATTCCAAAAGAGATCCGTGATGCGATTGGCGTGACCGATACACTTCTCCGATTCTCAGTAGGGATCGAACATATTGAGGACATTTTATCTGACCTGGATCAAGCCTTTAATAAAGCGAAGGGGAGCGTGAAACGATGAAGTTTGAAACGTTAAACCTACATACGGGAGTTGAGGTTGATGGGCAAACGGGAGCGGCAAGTGTTCCTATTTACCAAGCCTCAACCTTTCATCAGTTTGACTGGGATCAACCTCCTGAATTTGATTATGCCCGATCTGGAAATCCAACGAGACAGGCGTTAGAAAAAATCATCGCTGAACTGGAGGGGGGAAAGGCTGGCTTTGCATTTGCATCGGGAATGGCCGCAATCACGAGTGTCTTTTTAACCCTTGAAGCGGGAAGTCATGTGGTGGCCTGCGAGGATATTTATGGGGGGGCATTCAGAGCCCTTTCGCAAATTTTTCCTAGACTAGGGATTACAACTACCTTTGTTGACCTTACCGATCTCTCTCAACTAGAGAAAGCGGTCCGTCCAGAGACGAAAGCGATTTATATTGAAACCCCTTCTAATCCACAGCTTCGGGTTATTGACTTAAAAGCAGTGGCTCAATTTGCCAAAGAAAAAGGTCTATTGTCCATTGTGGATAATACCTTTATGTCACCTTATTTGCAGAACCCCCATGCCCTTGGCTGGGATGTTGTGATTCACTCTGCAACCAAGTTTATTGGCGGCCATTCTGATGTTGTAGCAGGACTCGTGACCGTTAACTCAGAGGAACTGTCGCAAAAAGTGTACCAGATTCAAAATGGTTTTGGCAGCATATTGGGTGTTCATGATTCATGGCTTGTGATGAGGGGAATTAAAACCCTTTCAGCACGGATGAAGCAAAGCCAGGAAACCGCGCAAAAGCTTGCCGCTTATTTTGATCAGCATCCGCTGGTTAAGCAGGTGTATTATCCTGGATTAGCGCATCACCCCGGTGCTCTCCTGCATCAATCGCAAGCTAAAGGCCCGGGAGCGGTTCTTTCCTTTGAATTGGAATCAGAAGAGGCGGTTCGCCGTTTAGTCGAACACCTTCGACTTCCGTTGTTTGCCGTCAGTCTAGGGGCTGTAGAAAGCATTCTTTCTTACCCGGCACGCATGTCTCATGCAGCGATGCCGCGTGAAGAACGGCATGCACGAGGGATATCGGATGGTCTTCTCCGATTATCGGTTGGACTAGAAGACACAGATGATCTGATTGCGGACTTCGACCAAGCCTTGGCAGCCATTGCAGCCGCAGCCTCTACAACAAAATAAATAATTGGTGGGGGCAGTCCTCTATTGACAGACTAACTGGTCGATGGGGTCTGTCCCTTCCTATGTCATGTTTTTCTAATTCTAATGGGGAAATGGGACACTGAATTTTAGGTTGCGGCATAGAGTGGCAGTAAGATCATTTTTTAACCCTGAATAAAAAAATAGGAATAGTGAGGTTATGAATGTGTCAAAGCCCTATATAAACCCTAAAATATCACCTGGCATTAAAAAGGGAAATCATTCTCTTGAAAGCCAATCTCCCAAAGTCGTTATTTACAGCCCTTTAAATGAATCGGTGACCCGATTAGAAGAACAGAATCAAGATGCCTTGAGAACCCTCTCTGACCTTAATCAGCTTATTAACAATCTTCTAGAGGTCACGTACATGGATTCCAAAAAAATGGACCAACTCAATAAGCAGCAGGATATATTAATCGACGGGCAGATTGAAGAGAAGCAGGAGAGGACGGAGCAATTAGACAAACTCCAATCGATCCAAAATCAATCCAATGACAAGCAAGAGGAAATGCACTCGCTTTTAAAAGAGGCGATCACTCGGATTCAGCAGAGCTCTGAGCAAATTGAAAGTCTGAAGGCGTCTATCCAGCTTGAAGAACTGAGTCAACGCCTAACGGAAGTGGCGGAACACATCCATGGATTGAAGGAGGAGAAAACAAGCGAGACAGAATCTGTGTTAGAAATGCAGTCTTTGCAAACCCTTCTTCTTGAAGAAATGTCGAGAAAGCAAGCCGAAATAGATAAAGAACAAAGGTCAGGTTTTATGAAGCTGCTTGAGAAATTAAACTTGATTAAACATGAGAATGATAAAAGCCATGATACTCAGCTTGAAAACCAAAAACTCATGGTCGATGCTTTGCATAAACTTATGAATGAAGAAGCTTTCATGAAGGAAATAAATGAATTAACCTCTAAATAAATGGGGAAATCTTGCTGAAGGGTAACGGGTTTGGTTTTGAGGTAGAAAACGTCAACAAATAAATTAAAAGGGATACTAATTCAAGAATGAATGGTATCCTTTATTTATTTCCATTTAAACGAACCCCTTCTTGCTGCAAACTGCTTATAACTGATGGGGGTTCAATAGGTCTTTTCAATTTTTTCAAGTAAATAAATGATTAATAAAATGAGCCAAGCGCCCATTTTAATAGGAATGCTCGCTGTCCAAATGACGGTTAAAACCAACAATATAACTAAGAAAATGACGGAAACACGTGTTGGTTTAAAGGACGTTGGTTGACGCGTCCGCTCTGGAATTAATAAACCAATCATAAAGGCTAAAACGAAAAAAGTAATCGCCCCTATTGTGCTCTGATTCACTAGACCGAATAAACAAGCCATTAGTGCTGAATATAAAAACTTAAAGGCCATCTTCCTTAAAAAAAGTCCCTCGGTTTCCCTCTTTTGCTTCTACAGCAGGATCCCCATCGTTTTTCTCAAGCGGCCCTTTTTTATGGAACAAGTAAGAGATAGATAGGATTAAAAGATAGACTATAGGGCATGTATGGTTTAGACGGACTGGGGGAACTTAAGGAATAGAAAACGGACTATTGGATTGTGGCACTTTCTTAGAAAAAACTCTAAGAATATAAATGTTTTGACTCCTTTTCCGGAAGGCTTGTTTAAACTGTCAAGGGGGAATGGATCGTGAAACTTTCAGGAGAGCAGGTCATTGAACTTCATGGTTTCAATAATTTAACGAAAACCTTGAGTTTTAATATGTATGATATTTGTTACACAAAGACAAAAGAAGAGCGTGAAGCCTACATAGAGTATATCGATGAACAATACAATGCGACGCGTTTAACCGAAATCTTGAATCATGTGTCAGAGATAATCGGTGCCCATGTGCTGAATGTTTCCAAACAAGATTATGTCCCTCAAGGAGCGAGCGTCACTCTTCTCGTTTCAGAGGGACCGATAACAGAGGTGCCGACCGAGCATCTGGCTGAAACGCCGGGGCCATTGCCAAAGTCTATTGTCGATCATCTGGATAAGAGTCATATTACGGTTCATACTTATCCGGAATATCATCCACAGGAAGGAATCTGCACGTTCAGAGCAGATATTGACGTATCGACTTGCGGAGAAATCTCTCCTTTAAAAGCCCTTAATTACCTCATTCATTCTTTTGATACAGACATTATGACAATGGATTATCGCGTTAGAGGCTTCACAAGAGATAAGACGGGGAAGAAGCTTTTTATCGATCATGAAATTAATTCGATTCAAAATTATATACCGGATAACGTAAAAGAAGACTATCATATGATTGATGTTAACGTCTACCAAGAACATATTTTTCATACTAAATGTAAGCTTAAGAACTTTGATCTCAATAATTACCTCTTTGGCTATACAAAAGAAAAGCTCTCGGAGAAAGAACAAATGACGATCACGAAGCAGCTTAAGAAGGAAATGGACGAGATCTTTTATGGGAAGAACATGGGGGTGGAATTTTAAAAGAACAGGCTCATGCACCAGAAGTTGGCATGAGCCTGTTTGTGATTCCAAAGGTTAAGCTTGAGCAAATCGCTTAAGAATTTCAATGATGACTTGAGTAGATTTTTCCATGTTATCAACCGAGGCATATTCGAACTTGCCATGGAAATTCTCTCCGCCAGTAAAAAGATTTGGGGTTGGCAGTCCCATATAGGAGATTTGTGACCCGTCTGTTCCTCCGCGAATCGGCTCAATTTTCGGCACAATTCCAAGTGACTTCATGGCGTCGCTCGCAATATCAACGATCTCCATAACAGGTTCAATCTTCTCACGCATATTGTAGTACTGATCATTCAGTTCAAGGGTGACCGCATCCTGACCGTATTTTTCTTGGAACCCGGCAACTAATGATTGGATGAAAGCCTTCCTTCCTTCGAAGGAGTCACGATCGAAATCACGGATAATATAATAGAGCTTTGTTTGTTCAACATCTCCGTTAAATGAAAGGAGATGGTAGAAGCCTTCATACCCGTCTGTATATTCAGGGGCTTCGTCTTTAGGAAGCTGTTCATGGAAAGCCATAGCGATTTTGCTTGAATGAATCATTTTTCCTTTAGCTGTACCGGGATGCACATTGGTTCCATTAAAGGTTAATTTGGCAGCAGCGGCATTAAAGCTTTCATATTGAAGCTCACCTAGTGGACCGCCGTCAACGGTATAGGCATAAGTGGCATCAAAGGCTTTGACATCAAAACGGTGAGGTCCGCGGCCAATCTCTTCATCTGGTGTAAAGGCGACACGCACTCGGCCATGTTTAATTTCTGGATGGTTCATCAAATAATTCATGGCCGTCATAATCTCAGCAATCCCTGCTTTGTTATCAGCCCCAAGCAGTGTTTGGCCATCTGTTGTGATGAGTGTATGTCCGACATATTGGGAAAGTTCTGGAAAATCCTGCGGCGACAGAACAATTTGAAGGGCTTCATTTAAAACGATGTCGTTGCCATCATAGGCTTCGACGACTTTTGGCTTTACACCTTTACCAGTAAAATCGGTTGCCGTGTCTAGGTGTGCCATGAAACCAATTGTTGGAACATCGTGATCGACATTGGACGGCAATGTGGCCATGACGTAAGCATTCTCATCAACCGTCACATCCTCCATTCCGATTCGCTTAAGTTCGTCCACTAGATGACGGGCAAGATCCCATTGGCCAGGTGTGGAAGGACAGGTTTCACTTTCTTCGTTAGATTGCGTATCGATCTTTGCGTATGTAGTGAGCCGTTCAATAAGCTCCGTTTTCATTATGGTCACTCCCTTTGTCCCATGATCAAATTAACAGATTAATTATATCATGTTTCAAGGAGACCAGTTGGATTCAAATGAGTGGCGATAAATAGAAAAAGTCGATCCAAGCAGATCATTATTTAGACCTGCTGAACCGACCTTTTTTATATTCATATTAGGACTAGCAGCATTTGGTAGGATAGCCGGGATCATTGACCACATTTTGATAAACAGGACGATAAATGTGTTGTGGAACATTAACAATGTTTTGTCTAGTAACAATGACTACAGGGTGAATATAAGGAACGACCCGTGGGACATAACAATCCCTTACGACATATTGTGGCGGACACTCTATTGGTCGGCATTGTTCGTTCATCAATCATCACCTCCATTACTGTTTACTATATTACATGCACGACCAAGGAAAATCGAAACGGACAAACGTCTAGTTATTGAAACATGGGGACGGTTCTCTTGTTTCAAGTAAACAAGAGAACCGTTCCCAAACAAAAAGCTGCCTTAAGGGGCAGCTTTTTATTTACTAATTCAATTAAGCAGGTGTTTCTACTTTATAGCCGGCTTCTTTCCAGGCACCTGTTCCGCCTTCGATAAAGGATACATCTTCAAAGCCCATTAATTTAAGTATATAAGCACCTAGGGCAGCTTGGCCGCCAGCACCGCATGTGATAATGACAGGACGTGTGCGATCGGCTAGGTCTGGGTCACGCAAGTTTTCCGGGAGTTCTAAATCAGCTCGAATAGGAAGCATCCCAAGAGAGATATTTTTACTGCTTGGAATTAATCCGCATGCACCAGCATCTTTTGCATCTTGAACATCAATAATGAGTGTGTTGGGGTTTGATTCCATTTTTTCTTTTGCCTCTGCTGAAGAGATCGCTGGGACATTTTCACGCGCCTTACCTACTAATTCAAGAAAAGTAATACCTTTTGCCATATGTAACGCCTCCTTTAAAATACTTCATTACAATATCCATTATAACGATTTCTATACCTTGACTTCAAAGCGGGAAGACTTATACTTCTGAAAAAAACTGACAGCGCTATCCTCTCAGATAGTCTGTCAGCTCTTTTTTGATTCAATTTATTTCACATTTAATGATAAGCCAAGGCCTTTAGCGACACGTTCACCGTATTCTGGGTCGGCTTTGGCAAAGTGTTCGATTTGACGCTCTTGAATGTCTTTGTTGACAGGCTTCATAGCTGCAACGATGTTGTTGATAAGGCGTTCTTTCTCATCCGCGCTCATTAAGCGATAGAGGTCGCCAGCCTGTGTATAGTGGTCATTGCTGTCATAAGCGACGCTGTCCGCATAACCAGATACTTCAAAAGATGGATGAGCATCTTCCGGTGATTCCGCTGGTCCATTAAAGCTGTTTGGCTCGTAGTTAACAGAGCCGCCGCCGTTGTCGTCAAAGCGCATAAAACCATCGCGTTGGTAATTGTTGACCGCTGCCTGTTTCGCTGCGTTAACAGGAAGAAGCTGATAGTTGCCGCCTAAACGGTAACGATGCGCATCGGCATAAGCGAACAAACGTCCCTGAAGCATTTTGTCAGGAGAAGCGCTAATGCCGGGTACAAAGTTACCAGGGGAGAATGCAGCTTGCTCCACTTCAGCAAAATAATTTTTCGGATTGCGGTCAAGAACCATTTTACCAACTTCGATGAGCGGGTAATCTTTGTGAGACCACACTTTGGTAACATCAAATGGATCAAAGCGATAGGTGTTAGCATCTTCAAGCGGCATAATTTGCACGTAAAGGCGCCATGAAGGGAAATTTCCCTCTTCAATCGAAGCATAAAGATCGCGTGTTGCATAATCAGGGTCTACACCGGCAATGCGCTGAGCATCTTCGGCGGTGAGGTTTTTAATCCCTTGCTCGGTCTTGAAGTGATACTTAACCCAGAACGATTCACCATCAGCATTCGTCCATTTGAAGGTATGACTGCCGTAACCGTTCATATGACGGTATGTAGCGGGTATACCGCGGTCTGAGAAAAGAATCGTTACTTGATGCAAGGACTCAGGAGATAAAGACCAGAAGTCCCAAACCGCATTAGGATCCTTGCAGTTTGTCGCAGGATTGCGTTTCTGTGTATGGATAAAATCAGGAAATTTAATAGCATCACGAATAAAGAAAACAGGGGTGTTATTCCCGACGAGATCATAGTTTCCCTCTTCTGTGTAAAATTTCACAGCGAAGCCGCGCGGGTCGCGCTCTGTATCGGCAGCCCCTTTTTCCCCAGCGACTGTCGAAAAACGAATGAAGAGAGGGGTACGGAGCCCGCGTTCAGATAAAAATTTTGCCTTTGTCCACTTAGTCACATCATTGGTTACTTCGAGGTATCCATATGCACCGGCACCTTTGGCGTGAACGACACGTTCAGGAATCCGCTCGCGGTTAAAGTGGGCGAGCTTTTCAATCAAATGAATATCTTGGATCAATGTCGGGCCGCGGGAGCCAGCTGTCCAAGAATTTTGATTATCAGCAACAGGGGCACCAGAAGCGGTTGTAAGTTTCTTTTGTTCCGTCACGGAATCTCCTCCTTAAAATTCTTTCTTTTATGTCAAAAACTGGCGAAAGGTCAAGTCCCATTAAGGCTTAGAAGGACTTTGGCCTTGTCGGCAGCTTGGACATACTCCTTTAAAGATAATCTGTGTGGTTTGAATCGCATAATCTGTGTCCTGCTCAATTTGGGATGTCCAATCTAAAGGCGGATGGGTGGTTACTTCATCAACCTTGCCGCATATCGTACATTGAACATGGTGATGTTCTTCGGTATTTCCATCGTAGCGGCTCGCAGAATCCCCCAGCTTTAACTCCCGTATAAGGTTCATTTCCGTTAAATAACGGAGGGAGTTATACACTGTTCCATAAGCAAAATGGAGGCCATGTTCATTCAATCGGGCAATGATATCTGAAGCAGTCGGATGATCGTGAGCAGAACGAATCACATCCAGAATGGCCTTTCTCTGAGGTGTTAAGTTGATTGACATATTAGGGCCCCCTTATAACTATATTTTAGACTTAGTCTAAATACAAGTCAATAGCTTTTTGAAAGTGAGTCCAAATATAGTAGTGAGACTTAGGAGGAAAAGCTCGGGTACCGTGAACCTAGGGCTATTTTAGTAGTTAGACGTAACGAGGATACGCTGTCGGCCGCGCAATGGGCCATCCGGGCAAATAGGTGTAACGAGAATACGTTATTACTAAAAAACGAGTTAAAATGACCAGAATCAGAGGGAATAGCGTAATGACGTTACCACTAATCTTGAAATCAGCCTCAAAACTGGCAAATAAGGAATCGTCGTTACACAAAAACTAAATAGACGTAACGTTGTGCCCTAAATAGATAAAAAACCGACCGCTCTCATTTGATCAGAAATGAAAGCAGGCGGTTTTTCTAATAGGCTCTGTTACTAGTGAACCTTTCATAACGAAAAATTCCTAGTAAAAGCAGAGGAAGCAGATCTATTTTGCTTTTATTAGAAGCAATGCCTGACTAATCAACAACGTCATTAACAAAGCCAAAAGCAGTTGTTATAGGGAAATTAAACTAATTTTTTCAGAAAAGGCAGGGCCTCAGTCATGCTTGAAACAACAAGATCGGCTGAATCAGGTGAACCTAGATTGTGATGATCGATATAAATAGTCGAGCAGCCAAGCGGTTGGACAGGACGAATTTCATTGAGCCAATTATCACCAATGCTTAGGATGTTGCTGTACTCAACGTTAAAGGTCTCTTTGACCGTTTCAAAGCGTTCGAGTGTGCGGACTGGTTTGCTTCCATTGAAAAGTTTAAGATGAAAGACTTTATCTAAACCAAGCTTTTGTAAGATCACTTCACTGTCCGCTTCAGGACTATTTGTCAGCAGCACGAGCTTCTTTTTACCATGAAGCGCTTCTAATACCTCTTTAAATCCAGGGATGGGGTCCATCTCATAGTCTGGTCCCATCATATATTCACGTGTTTCAAGGAAAGAGGCTTGTCCTTTTTGGGGGTCAAGGCCATAGTGCAGAGCAACCGAAACAGGAACCCACCATAGGTCCCCTACATTGACAAAACGGACTTGGTCCAACGTGATTGGCTCAGGGTAACGCTCCTGTAATTCATCAGATGAAAGGGGTTCCCCTTCCCACGTAAAGGCCTCTTGAACTCGGTTATCGAGTTGGACCAGTATTAAATCGTTAACGGCGTCATAAACCCGGCCCATTTTCAGCGTATGCTGATCTTGTTTGGCGAGTTCGTAGTCCTTTTTATAATTCGAAAGAACGTCAGGTGAGAGCTTCTCAGTGAGTCTTTCGGCATAATAATCAAAATGGTGGGTGTCTTCATAGAGCGTTCCATCCAGGTCAAAGACAATGACTTCTGTGTTAGATAAATCCATTATAGGCGTCCTCATTTCGTTATATATTATGATGGCTATGGTTTAAAGTGTACCTAAGGTCTTGCCGTATTTAAACAATGGCTTTAGTTACAGTTTACCATTTTTTTAATGACTTTCTATTCATTTCATAAATCCTGCTCTTATGCTTTCGTTGGTAAGGTCCTGAGGTAACAATGAATAGTCAGAAGGTCATAATGGCAAACTATACCAAAAATGAAATAAGGAGGAGCTCTTTTGGATGCCAACCGTGCAAGAGAGATTCTTGAAGCCAATTATATGATTCAAGTAAACTTGGCAGGAATTCCTGTGTTTATTCAAAAAGTGAATGAGGATGGTCTAACTGCACAAGTATTTCCACTGGATGAGCCTGACCATGAACAGGTCGTGACACTCAACCAATTAGAAGAAGGCTAATAGATGAGTTAGGCGGGCACCAAAACTAACTCTATTCGCCTCATCGGATGGCCTGCTTCTATGTAGGAAGCCGTTTAAGCCAATAAGGAA
Source organism: Pullulanibacillus sp. KACC 23026 (assembly GCF_029094525.1). Lineage (NCBI taxonomy): Bacteria > Bacillati > Bacillota > Bacilli > Caryophanales > Sporolactobacillaceae > Pullulanibacillus > Pullulanibacillus sp. KACC 23026. The sequence goes on from NZ_CP119107.1 coordinate 256,005, forward strand.
TGCTCGTTACACAAAGGCCGATTAGACGTAACGTGGCTACGCTAACCTCCTGCAACTGGGCCGGAATGCCGAAATAAGGGAATGAGGTTACGCCTATTTCGGATGAGTGTAACGAGAATACGCTATCCTCCTCGGATCGGGCAGACGTGCCGAAATAAGGGAATGAGGTTACACCTATTTGGGTTGAGGGTAACAAGGATACGCTATCCTCCTCGGATCGGGCAGACGTGCCGAAATAAGGGACTGACGTTACGCCTATTTTGATTGAGCGTAACGAGGATACGCTATCTGCCGCGAAATGGGCCAGAATGCCGAAATAAGGGACTGACGTTACGCCTAATTCGATTGAGCGTAACGAGGCTACGCTATCTGCCGCGAAATGGGCCAGAATGCCGAAATAAAGGACTGAGGTTACGCCTATTTTGGATGAGCGTAACGAGAATACGCTAACGTCCGCGAAATGGGCCGGAATGCCGAAATAAGGGACTGACGTTACGCCTAATTCGGTTGAGGGTAACGAGGCTACGCTAACGTCCGCGAAACTGGGTGAAATGCCGAAATAAGAGAATGAGGTTACGCCTATTTCGATTGAGCGTAACGAGAATACGCTATCCGCCGCGAATCGGGCCGGAATGCCGAAATAAGGGAATGACGTTACGCCTATTTTGGATGAGTGTAATGAGAATACGCTATCCTCCTCGGATCGGGCAGACGTGCCGAAATAAGGGAATGAGGTTACACCTATTTGGGTTGAGGGTAACGAGGATACGCTATCCTCCTCGGATTGGGCAGACGTGCCGAAATAAGGGACTGACGTTACGCCTATTTTGATTGAGCGTAACGAGGATACGCTATCCTCCGCTAAACTGGGCCGAAATGCCGAAATAAAGGACTGAGGTTACGCCTAATTCGGTTGAGTGTAACGAGAATACGCTATCCGCCGCGAAATGGGCCAGAATGCCGAAATAAAGGACTGAGGTTACGCCTATTTTGGATGAGCGTAACGAGAATACGCTAACGTCCGCGAAATGGGCCAGAATGCCGAAATAAAGGACTGAGGTTACGCCTATTTGGGTTGAGGGTAACGAGGATACGCTATCCACCGCGAAATGGGCCAAAATGCCGAAATAAAGGACTGAGGTTACGCCTAATTCGATTGAGAGTAACGAGGCTACGCTATCGTCCGCTAAACTGGGTGAAATGCCGAAATAAAGGACTGAGGTTACGCCTATTTCGGTTGAGCGTAACAAGGATACGCTAACCTCCGCTAAACGGGCAGGAATGCCGAAATAAGGGACTGAGGTTACGCCTAATTCGATTGAGCGTAACGAGAATCCGCTATCTGCCGCGAAATGGGCCAGAATGCCGGAGTAAAGGACAGAGAATACGCTATCTGCCGCGAAATGGGCGACCTGAGTCATTAAGCGTAACGAGAATCCGCTAAAAATAGAGACTGCTGATGAGATCTGTATGTAATCGAATCGAGGGATCTGCATCGTGACGTCGTCCTTTGTTTTGTCTCTTAATCGTGGGGGGTAACGTATAAATAAAGGCTTTTGCAGGAAAGCAAAAGCCAAGGATTGTCTAATCGTTTATTCGTCTTCTTTAGAGTTTAGATACTCAGTTGGATGTTCAGGTGTTAGATATTCATTTGGAGAAGCGGATTCATCATGCGGGTTATGATTTTTAAACTGTGCTTTTCTTCCGTTGCGATATTCTCCGCCTTCTTGTTTGGTCAGGCTTTGCCCATTATTATCACTTCCAGGCAAGTTGTGACTCGTTTTTTCTCTGCGCTGATCCTTTTTGCCCATCTTACAGACCTCCTTTATTTTCTGATTTGTTAGTTTGGCTAAGAAATAAGCGATTATGCACCCATTCTATTTTTTAATCTTTTATTTCCGACTCTTCTTTTTTATTCTATACTTATGAAAGCAGATGAGAAATGGAGGGTTGAGGATGTTTTCTGAAAGTGCCGAAAACTTATTACTGAATATTCTTTATGTCACCTTGCCATTTTATTTAATTTTTATTTTTAATAAAGCGGACTTCAGTTTTCTTTTTAGTGATTCGGAAGCAGAACAGGTAGTGAAGGCTAAGGAAAAGGCCAAGAAATATCTCACCTTCCTTGGTATGTGTGTCCTTTTTCTTATGATGGGTTTTCCCATTGATGTGGTGCCCAATCACATCTTTGATCTAAGGCAAATACCGATCATCATTGGTTTTCTATATTTAGGCAGGAAATATGGTGTGGTTCTCTTTCTTACAGTCTTAGTGACGCGTTACATAATTGGCGGGAACGGGTTTTATGGAGCCCTTATTACCAATGCAGTCCTGCTGCTGTTATTGTTTCTTTTGGATAAAGTCTATGTAAGAAGCCGCATCAGTCGTAAAGTACTTATTGTGGTTGGGATGACGGTGTTTAGTGGATTGATTATGTTAGCCAATTCATTGATATTTAATGATTGGTTATTTGATAAGGAATCCTTTAGACCCGTTATTGGATCAATTGTTTATTTGACGTGTATTCAATCATTAGGACTTTGTGTTACGATCTTTTCCCTTGAAAAATTTAGAAATGATCAATTAGTGCGTGAACATCTACAAAAAATAGAAAAGTCCCAGATTGTGAGTGAACTGGCGGCTTCTGTCTCACATGAAGTTCGTAATCCGCTAACCGTAACAAAAGGTTTTTTGCAGTTAGCCCTTAAAGAAGACCTCGCGCCAACGGTAAAAGACTACTTAACCATGGCTCAAGAGGAACTGGTTCAGGCAGAAGAGATTATAAGTGATTATCTCACCTTTGCAAAGCCTGCCCTTGATAATCCTAAAGCTCTGTCTGTCAAAGAAGAATTGGAAAACCTAGGGAGGCTATTAAGCCCTTATGTGAATTTAAATGGGATCCGGTTAGAGATTCAAATAGAGGGTGGTTTATATATCCTAGGGGAATCCAAGAAATTTCATCAATGCTTGTCCAATATTATTAAGAATGCTGTTGAAGCAAGCGCTCCTGAAGGGAAAATTAACTTGAAGGCATTGGCCCAAGGGGAGGCGGTTCAAATTATCATCCAAGATAATGGCGTCGGAATGACACAAGAGGTTCTCAGGCGAATTGGCGAACCTTATTATTCCACGAAAGAAAAAGGGACGGGCCTTGGAATGATGGTCGTTTATAGTATAGTAATATCAATGAAGGGCTCCATTAATATTGAAAGTGAACGCGGCAAAGGCTCTGTCTTCACCCTAGCCTTTCCAAAAGCGACTCCTGAGCAAGGGGCAGCCATTTAAAATCGTATAAAACGATAAAGAGGTGGACAGGATGTCAGCACCTGACTTAATTATTCCGACCATTGAAACAGAGCATTATATTTTAAAGCCATTAGAACATAAGCACGCTGAAGCGCTGTTCCTTTTTTTAAGCGACAAAAAAACGATGCAGTTCATCACGCCGCATCCCGTAAAGACCTTGGCAGAGCTAGAGGACCAAATTAATGAACAGTTGGCGGCATTTGAAAATAAAAAGGAAATACCATGGGTTATTCAGGATAAAGCCACGCATTCGATTGTAGGGACGATCCGTTTTCATAAGCTAAGAAGCTGGCACAGAAGCTGTGAGATCGGGGTGGTTCTCTCCCCTCATTTTCAGCAAAAAGGTGTGATGACAGAAATCATGCCTTTCCTGCTGGATTACGGGTTCAAGAGACTACGCCTGAACCGAATCGTTGGTGACATTTTTGCAGGTAACCAAGGTTCCCGGAGATTGCTTGAGCGGTTTGGCTTTCAAAAAGAAGGCGTTATGAGGCAAACGGATTTTGATGGAGAAAGGTTTCATGATACAGTTGTCTATTCCATGTTAAAAGAAGAGTATGAGTTACGGATGGCTTCAGGGACAATCGACTCAAGGAAATGAAAGACAATCACATGATCTCCACATCATTAGTAAAAGAGAGAGGGCTTGTGATGGGATTAAGCACGCAAGAATCACTTAAATTAATGGATGTATGTTTATTAGCGGGAGAGATGCTGCTAAGGTCAGGGGCTGAAACGCATCGTGTCGAGGATACCATGACGCGAATGGCCGCTGCCTATACGGATGCTGCGACTCATAGCTTTGTGACACCAACCGGGATTGTTTTTTCAATTGATAAGGTTGACTCGACTAAGCTGGTACGTATTTTAGATCGCTCGACAAATCTTCATAGAGTTGTTCTTATTAATCAGCTGTCTAGAGAAATGAGCAAAGGATCCTACACCATTGATCAAGCCTATGAGGAACTGCAGAAGATTAAGCAGTCTAATCAAGGCTATCCTTTGGCTATAAAAATTGCGGCAGCAGCTATTTCCAGCGGTTGTTTTTTAATCATGTATAATGGCGTTTGGAATGATTTCCTTCCCGCATTGATTGCGGGCGGCATTGGCTACTCAGCCTTTTCATGGTTTCATTTTCTGGTTAAAATTAAATTTTTTGCGGAATGCTTGGCAGCACTGGTGATTGGCATTATCGCTTTGATCTTTGTGAAGGCGGGCTGGGGGCAGTCTCTGGATACCATTATTATTGGTTCGGTGATGCCTCTAGTCCCAGGAGTTCTGATCACTAATGCCATTCGCGATCTGATAGCAGGGCATTTGGTGGCGGGATTATCCAAGGGGATTGAGGCCTTCCTAACCGCTTTCGCTATTGGAACCGGAATTGCCTTCGTCTTGGCTTGGACTTATGGAGGGATGTCATGATTTGGCAAGCGTTGACCAGCTTTATTGGGTCTCTTATGTTTTGCATTATTTTTAATATCCCAAAATCCTCCCTTTTCAAATGCGGAATAGTTGGGATGCTTGGATGGGTCGTCTATTATGCCATGTCAATCCATCAGATCAATCCTGTTATGGCAACACTCTTTGGGGCTTTTACCGTCGCTATTATTAGTCAAATCATGGCGCGTTTATATAAAACGCCGATGATTATTTTTAGTGTCGCTGGGATTATCCCCCTTGTTCCAGGGGGAATGGCGTATGACGCAATGCGGCATTTTGTCAGTAATGATTATGCGACCGCAACGTCTTTAGCAGCAAGAGCCTTTATGCTTTCCGGTTCCATAGCATTCGGACTCATTTTTTCAGAAGTGCTTAATCAACTGTCCAGAAAAACAGGCAATCATAAACAAGACAACAATTAAAAAGAGATTCTTAATAAAAAACCAGGCCTTTAGCGGACTAGATGTGATGTCCTTTAAGGCCTGGTTTTTATCTACACTCGCCCCCATTTTGGAGGCGGCAAGTCTCTATTTTTGTGTGCAAACGGCTGTTGCCCACCAAATTTAAGGCGGTGTTCCCCATTTTGGTGGGAATCCCGCACTTACCCACCAAATTTGCAGCGACTGCCTCTATTTTCGTGTGCAACTAGCTCTTGAATAATTTCCTGCCGCTTTTACGAGGTTTTTTTACTATAAGGAGGCATAGGTGTAAGCGGTGAGAAGGGAGGCAGGCCAGAATCAAGGTTATTCAAGTAACTGAGGATATGTTCTTCAATAGAGATATCCAGCTGGTTCAATCCGATGTTCCCAAATAAGACATTAAACTCAAAGAAATAAGGATGGCCGTTTACCATCGCGACATCAAAACCTGCATGATCAATCCCAAGCTCATCGGCTACTCTTTCAACCAGGTCAATGGCTTCACGAGGGACCGGATCGTATGAAATTTCACCGCCTTGTGAAACATTATTGAGATGATTGCCATCACGGCCAATCCGCCAATAAGCACCAATAACCTTTTTCCCAACAAGAGTAATTCTCAGGTCACGGTCAATATCGAGCTTTTCTTGAACATATAACACGTCATTGCGTAAAGCGTAGTCACGGAGACCTTTTTCATTTTCAATAAGAAACACACCTCGCCCCATCGAGTTCCGTATTTCTTTAGCGATAAAAGGAAAGGAAAAGGTGTCTAATAGTTGCTCGATAGCACTTGGTGTGCTGGGATGAATCTCGGTATAAGGCATATGCTCAGGACAAATCGCTTGAAACACGCGCGTCATTTCCACCTTGTTATGACCCAAATGATAGGCAGCCATACTAGGAAACACTTTTTTGTGGAGACCGTAGACAAGCGTATTAACCTGCCAATACTCCGGAAAGAGAATCCAATCCGCTTGAAGGATCTCTTCTTTATGACGAAGCATATGCTCAGGTTTTATATATAAACTATCAGGAATACCAACCGTCCGAAGCGGGTTGAATGTGATGAACCTCATGGTGATTCTCCTCTAGGAAAAATGTTATCTAAACGAGATAATTATAAAATGCTTTGCGAAAAAAGCAAGCTTTATTTTAGAGGGGACTGTCCCCCTAAATCGCCTTTTCGGCTATTTTTAAAAAAACTCTCTATATAATGAGGGAGGGACTGACCCCCTTTAATTATTTGGACATGTTGTATATAATAGACAATTAAGTATTTGTTTTAGAGCGTTAATGCGGTGAATGTCGAAAGAAACAAAGAGGTTAATCTAAGAATGGGAGTGACCGAAGTGATAGAATCGGTTGGTTTTATTGGGTGTGGGAAAATGGCACAGGCCATGATTGCAGGGTTGGTTCATTCCAATCAAATTCATCCGAGCCGAATTATAGGGAGTGCCAGGACACAAGAAACGTTAGATGAGGTTAAAGAGGCCTACAATATAGAAACCACATTTAGGAATACAACGGTAGCTGAGTCCGTTGATTGTCTCATCCTATCTGTTCATCCAGGTGGGCATGAAGATGTCATCCAAGAGATCCGAACGGTTATTCGACCCGAAACCATCGTCATAACAGTAGCAGCCGGCATCACAATGAGTCAGGTTGAAGCCTATTTCAATAAAGCGGTTAAAGTGGTGCGGACTATGCCTAATACGCCTACTCTTGTGGGGGAAGGCATGACAGCCGTAAGTGTCAATGAACAAGTCACGGAGGATGAAAAAGAGGCAGTTATTAGCTTGTTATCGCATCTTGGAAAAGTAGAAGTTATTCCCGAAACTCAAATGGATGCCATACCGGCGATAAGCGGCTCCTCACCAGCTTACGTCTATATGATGATCGAGGCCATGGCCGATGGCGGCGTACGGGATGGACTCAGTCGTGACCAAGCTTATCGGTTAGCCGCACAAGCAGTACTCGGAGCTGCTAAAATGGTTCTCGAGTCAGGCATGCACCCAGGCGAATTGAAAGATAAGGTTTGCTCACCAGGAGGAAGCACGATCGCAGCTGTCTCGACCCTTGAAGAAGAACAATTCCGCGGAACCATCCTAAAAGCCATGGCCAGCTGCACCAACCGCATTCAGGAATTAAAGAAATGAAACGCGGGGACGGTTCTTGCGTTTCACGCCAACGCACCCACAGGTTTATATGAATGAACAGCCATCCAAGAGGCGTGCCTCCTGGATGGCTGACTACTTAGAGAACATGATGCTCACGAGCTTTGAGTGTAGCATGTTTTTTTTTATTTGGATTGAACAATTTCCTTTAAACGGGCAACAGGGTTGTTCGTATAAAGGCCACCGTGGTAGCAAAGGACTTTATCAATATCTAGATGAGTTAATTTTTCAACCGACTGCATAGCCGATTCCATGTCAGGTGTGACAGCCTCGCGGGGACCTTGTAACTGGCCGTTCTCATCTACAACTAGGGCGTCACCGGCAATCAAAAGTTTCTCTGATTCGACATAAAGGCTGATATGACCAGGCGTATGGCCAGGGGTGAAGACCACTTTGACACCTGGCAGGAAGCTGAGTTCCTCGCCATCAGCAAGAGCGTGATCGACTTTATTTACCTGAAGCTGAGAAAACTGAGCTTTCATTTTTGCGCCCACTTCTTCAGGCAGTGAGGCAAACATACTTTCAAAGCGAACGGGATCATATTTAATAAGAGGCTTGTCTCCTTCTATGTAAGGGATGTCCTCAGCGTGTGCATACACTTGGACCTTACCCTCAGAAGCTTTTAAAAGCTCTGTAAGACTGCCGATATGGTCGATATCTTGGTGAGTCAGAACAATCTGTTTAACATCAGATAAAGATTTCCCAATTTTGCTGAGGGCATCTTTGAATGCCTCTAATTGTCCGGGTACACCTGTATCAAAAAGTGTGACACCTTCATCATTCCAGATGGCAGTAGGGTAAATAATGCTGGGAGTACCAGAGAAATTCATAGAAAGCTCAAGGGCTTCAACATGATTGCCAATTTTCATAACAAGGTCGTTAAACGACCGTCACCTCCAAAATAAAAATATAGGTCACTTATTATTTTACAGTTAATCTTTTCTATTACAAAAAATATGAGTTCCTTTTCAAACTTTTTCTTATAAAATGGCATTGTTAAGCGCTTTAAATTTTAGTATAATTTTCCTAACTATGAGAGGAGCGTGATGTTTTATGTCGATTGTAAAACTAAGAAGTACTCAGAATGGTAATGGATTTTGCGGGGAGGACTTTTAGAGGTAGTGCCCTTTGGTCCTCCAACTATAAGGAGGAAACGGATTGTTTCATTTGGACGATTTAGGGTATTCCGCTTTCTTTGCGGAACAAGAAAGAACGAAGGATGATCGTTTAAAAGTGGGGCGAGTAGGTCTCGCTTCTAACGGGTTATATAAAGTGTTTTACGAAGAAGGCGAATGCTTTGCAGACGTAACGGGAAAATTTTATCATCATGTCACAGGAACCGCCGATTTTCCTTGTGTGGGGGACTGGGTGCTGTTCGAGCCTCTGCCAGGTGAATCAAAAGGGAGAATTCATAAGCTCTTTGAACGGAAAAGCCTTCTTTCGCGCCAGGTAGCAGGTGAAAGGGTTGAAGAGCAACTCATTGCGGCGAATGTCGACACGGTGTTTCTCGTGAGCGCACTCAACCAAGACTTTAATTTGCGCCGTTTGGAACGCTATCTCACACAAGTCTATGATAGCGGAGCGAATCCGGCCTTTTTGCTAACAAAAAGAGATCTATGTGAAAATGTAGATGAGAACATACGCACATTAGAAGAGATTGCGTTTGGGGTTCCTATTATTGCGGTGGATGCGCTTCACAATGAGGGAATGGAAGCCTTAGAACCTTATATACAAAGGGGAAAAACAATTTCTCTAATAGGCTCATCCGGTATCGGGAAATCAACCGTAGTGAATCAACTGCTCGGTGGGGTTTTCCAAAAAACTCAAGGGATTCGCGAAGAGGACGGCAAGGGGCGGCATACCACTACCCATCGAGAACTTTTTATTCTTCCCGGAGGCGGTGTTGTGATTGACACTCCTGGGATGAGAGAGCTCCAACTCTGGGCTGATGGAGATTCGGCCAAGGCGATCTTTCAAGATATTGAAGCACTTGAAAAAAATTGCCGATTCCGGGACTGCCAGCATAAAGGGGAACCGGGATGTGCGGTAGGGAAGGCCATTGAAAGCGGCGAACTGTCAGAGGAGCGCTATCAAAGCTATGTTAAGCTTCAAAAAGAGTTGGCTTTCCAAGAATTGAAAGAAAAATATGGAACCAACCGTGCTTCACGGATACAATCACAACGGTTTAGAAAATTGAAATAGACAATCAAAAGCTCCTTGAGGATGTTCTTCAAAGAGCTTTTTATTATGGGACTTGGCGGCTTAACGTGGTAGGCGGGACCCTCAAATGGTTTTGAATTTGAAAAGAAGCCTAGAATCTTTATAATAATAAGGGTATTACGTGAACTGGATTAGAGGACCAATTGGAAGAGGTGGATGATAAGTGAGTGTCTTAATCGCTGAAAATCTAACAAAATCCTATGGAGAGAAGCGGTTATTTGATCACCTCTCTTTTACTATAGAAGATCGGGATCGCATTGGATTAATTGGTGTCAATGGTACAGGGAAGTCAACGCTTTTAAAGGCAATAGCGGGCATTGAGCCTGCTGAAATGGGTGACATTCTTCATGCAAAGGCATTCAAGCTCGCCTATTTGCCGCAGGACCCTTCCTTTGATAAAGAAGAAACCGTGCTTGAGTATGTGTTCAGTGGAGACTCCCCAGTCATGAAAACGCTCAAGGCGTATGAAAAAGCTTTATATGATTTGGAACAACGGCCAGAAGATCCGGCTGTTCAAGCGCAATTCTCGAAAGCCCAGCAGAGGATGGATGAAGCGGATGCTTGGACGGCCAGCACACTGGCCAAAACCATCTTAACTCAGCTAGGGGTTAACTTTTTCAATCAATCTGTCCTAGAATTGTCAGGCGGGCAACGAAAGCGTGTGGCAATGGCTCAAGCACTTATTCAGCCGGCTGATCTGTTAATCCTTGATGAGCCGACCAACCATTTAGACAACTCGACCATCGAATGGTTAGAGAGCTATTTGCAGAGCTATCCAGGAGCTCTCCTTTTAGTCACGCATGATCGGTATTTCTTAAATCGTGTGACCACCCGAATTTTTGAACTGGATTCCGGGCAACTGTACCGTTACGAAGGGAACTATGAAGTGTTCCTAGAGAAAAAAGCGGTGCGTGAGGAGAAAGAACGTTCCAATGAGGAAAAAAGGCAAAACACATTAAGGCGCGAGCTTGCTTGGCTCAGGCGGGGAGCTAAAGCACGTTCAACTAAGCAGAAAGCACGCATTGATCGCGTACATGCCTTGCAAGAGGATGAACCGATGCAAAAGGGAGAGGCCATGGATATGGCGCTCGGCTCGCAGCGTCTCGGAAAGAAAGTCATTCAACTTGAAGAGGTAGCGAAAAAGGTCGGTACAAGCCTCCTTTTTCATGATTTTGATTATCTGGTCGTCCCTGGTGAGCGCCTTGGAATTATAGGACCGAACGGGAGCGGCAAGACGACACTTCTGAATTTAATGGCGGGTAGACTGACTCCTGACAGCGGACAAATTGAGATCGGAGAAACGGTTAAAATCGGCTACTACACACAAGAGAACCAAGAGATCAATTTGAATCTTAGAGTTATAGATTATATAAAGGAAGTTGCTGAGGTTGTCACCACAGCTGACGGAATCACGATTACGGTTGAACAAATGCTTGAGCGATTTCTCTTTCCTAGAAGTGCGCAGTGGAATAAGATTAGCCGCCTTTCTGGTGGCGAAAAGCGGAGGCTGTATTTATTAAGGGTGTTAATGGGAGAGTCCAATGTTCTTTTCTTAGATGAGCCGACCAATGATTTGGACACAGAAACCTTAAGCATTCTTGAAGACTACCTTGAACAATTCAGAGGGGTAGTCATTACCGTCTCCCATGACCGCTATTTTCTGGACCGAGTCGTCGAACATCTTCTAGTGTTTAATGGAAATGGGCAAATAGAACGGTTTGAAGGCAGTTATTCAGATTACTTAGAGCAAGGAAGAGAGCTAAGAGAAGCAGTTGTTAATGCGCCGAAACACAAATTGAGTGAAAAAAAACCTCAAAAAGAGAAGCGCAAAAAATTGTCTTATAATGAGCAAAAAGAATGGGCAGAAATTGAAGATAAGATTGCAAAACTTGAAAACCGAGTGAACGAAATTCAACTTGAAATAGAAAAATCAGGCAGCGACGCCGGCAAAGCAGCAGAATTGTTCCGCGAACAACAAACCGCCGAAGAAGCATTAGAAAAAGCAATGGACCGCTGGACAGAACTGTCACTATTAATTGAAGAAATAGAAGAATAACAAAAAGCGCCGCAAGACTGCGGCGCTTTTTCTGTTTGATGGTAGGCGCATAAAAAGTTGGGATGCGCAATCCGAGAAGGTTGGTGAAAAATCCAAGAAGGTGGGGCAAAATCTAAGAAGGTCGAAGAAAAATCCTAGAAGGTCAATCAAAAATCCAAGAAGCTTGCCCCAAAATGCCAGAAGGTTAAACGAGCGCCCCCTCGATAGGAGGAAAATCCAAGAAGGTGGGCGCAAAATCCAAGAAGGTCGAAGAAAAATCCGAGAAGGTCAATCAAAAATCCAAGAAGCTTGCTCAAAAATGCCAGAAGGTCACATTTGCGCCCCTCGATAGGAGGAAAATCCAAGAAGGTGGGCGCAAAATCTAAGAAGGTCGAAGAAAAATCCGAGAAGGTCAATCAAAAATCCAAGAAGCTTGTCCAAAAATGCCAGAAGGTCACATTTGCGCCCCCTCGATAGGAGGAAAATCCAAGAAGGTGGGCGCAAAATCTAAGAAGGTCGAAGAAAAATCCGAGAAGGTCAATCAAAAATCCAAGAAGCTTGCCCAAAAATGCCAGAAGGTCAAATGCGCCGCCAACAATAGGAGGAAACCTCAAACGCTCCCCCGCCACCAAGGCCAATCCCACCAATAAAATGTTAGTTTTTCTGATCTGTGGGGCTGTAATTTTCAATTGGCCAAATGATTTAGTGCTTTCTTGTTGGGACGAATGGTATGATAGTGGGTACAGCATACTAAACTGTAGTGACTAGAAATGTGGTGATCGATAAATGACATTCGACAAATTAGGTGTTTCTCAAGCACTTATTGAAAAGTTAAAAGAACAGGGGATTGCTCAGCCTACCCCGATTCAGGAGGAAGCTATACCGCTTTTATTAAGCGGAAGAGATGTTATTGGCCGTGCCGAAACAGGTTCGGGAAAAACAATGGCATTTGTTCTGCCTATTTTACAGCGGATTCAGCCTGAACAGCATCAGATTCAAGCGCTCATAGTGACACCCACCCGAGAGCTTGCGATTCAAATTACAGCAGAAATTAAGAAGTTAAATCCTGATCCAGGAGCCATACAGTTGCTTGCGGCATATGGCGGGCAAGATGTTGAAAAACAGCTTCATAAGCTGGAAAAAGGCGTACATATTGTGGTCGGGACGCCGGGACGCTTGCTTGATCATGTGAGAAGGGGCACGATCAAATTAGGTGGACTGCGAATGCTCGTTCTCGATGAGGCGGATCAAATGCTTCATTTTGGATTTTTAAAAGAAGTCGAGTCTCTCATACGATTGACGCCAAACAGTCGGCAAACGATGCTGTTTTCAGCGACAATGCCCGATCAAGTGCGTCAATTGTCTAAACAATTTATGCGGAATGCAAAGGACATCCGGATAAAAGCAACGGATGAATTAAAACCTGATATCAAGCAAATCGCCATTGAGACGACAGATCGTACTAAGTTTGACAAGCTTTGTAAAATTATTGATCAATTTCGTCCTTATTTGGCGCTTGTATTTTGTCGAACTAAGCGACGGGCGAGCCATCTTAACGAGTCGTTACTAGGAAAAGGCTATTTGTCTGATGAGCTTCACGGTGACCTGTCACAGGCTAAGCGCGAACGTGTCATGAAGCGATTCCGCGATGCGGAGATTCAAATTCTTGTAGCAACGGATGTGGCCGCTAGGGGTCTAGATGTCCAAGGGGTGACACATGTTATCAATTACGATCTTCCGGCGGACAAAGACAGCTACATTCATCGCATCGGCCGAACAGGGCGCGCAGGTGAATCTGGACTTGCGATTACGTTTGTTGGACCACGTGAGCATGATGAATTTCGGCGACTATATAAAGCAGTCAATGGTCAAATCACTTGGAAGGATATAGATGGAGGGACGCGACCGGCTCCGACTGTTAATGGCCATGACGCCCCGATGAAGTCTGATCGTCGCGAGCGGACGCCAAAGCGAGCTTCCGGAACACAGGGAAGGGAATCGCGAGAACGCACCAGCCGCATGGGTGAAGGGCGTTCTGCCTCTACCTCTAAGGGAAGAAGAGGAAGCGGAAGACCCGGTCAAGAACGTACCCCTGTTAATCGCGAGGAACGTTCGGGGCGACCTGAGCGCAACGATAATCGGCGCCCTTCTCAAAAGCCGGCATCACGTTCAAGAAATTCAAGGCGATCTTCAAGATAAGAGTTAACCGGTTAAGCGCGCATCCTTGGGGAGATTACCGAGGAGGCGCGTTTTAATAGGTAATCTGTCATTAAAGATGCTACAATATTTGTGGTAGTCTGAATAAAGCCTGGGAGGGATTCCATTTGAAAAAAAGACAGCTTGGATCAACCGATTTACATATTAGTGAACTCAGTTTTGGAACTTGGGCCATTGGCGGCAGCTGGGGCCATACAAATGATGCGGAAGCCTTGAGAGGCCTTGAGAAGGCAATGGAGGCCGGAGTTAACTTTTTCGATACGGCTGATGTTTATGGTGACGGCCACAGTGAAGAGCTCCTTGCAAAAGCTACAAAAGGCAAAGAGGACTCCATCTATATTGCGACGAAGTTTTGCCGAGCCGGTGATATCCATGATCCTGCCACTTATTCAAAAGAATCAGTTACGCGTTATGTAGAGGGAAGCCTGAAGCGTCTCCAGCGTGATCAGTTGGACTTGATTCAAATTCACTGTCCGCCATTTGAGATTCTAAAAAATGGGGACGTTTTCAATGTCTTAGATGATCTAAAACAAGAAGGTAAGATCCGCTATTATGGTGTAAGTGTTGAAACGGTAGAAGAAGGGTTATTTTGCCTTGAACAGCCAAATGTCAGCAGCCTGCAGGTCATTTTTAACTTGTTAAGGCAAAAACCGCTTGGTGAGCTGTTTCCTGCAGCCCTTGAGAAAAAAGTGGGCATTCTGGCACGTGTTCCGCTTGCCAGCGGCCTGCTCACAGGAAAGTTTACGAAAGAAGCTACTTTTGAAGCGGATGATCACCGTTCGTTTAATAAAAATGGTGAGGCCTTTAACGTTGGGGAAACATTTGGCGGGCTTGAGTTCGCTAAGGGTGTTGAATTAAGCCAACAGCTTCAATGGATTGCAGAGGGAAGAGGGAACATGACGCGTGCGGCTCTTCGCTGGATTTTGGACCAAGAAGCGGTCACAAGTGTCATTCCTGGCTTTAAAACAGTGGCTCAAGTAGAGGATAACTTAAAGGCAACTGAAGTACCGTCCTTTACAGAAGAAGAACAAGCCCGACTTGCTGAATTTTACCGCGATCAAGTCCATGCACATATTAGAGGGGTTTATTAATTAGCGCCTTTTCGGAATAGATGAGGTTCCCGTGGAAAGCGAGCCAAAAAACAATAAAATTAAATTAAGCTATTTAAAGAAGCCGGTCAGTTTCCTTAATAGGAGGAACTGTGCCGGTTTTATTTATTCTGGGGGAATAGCACACAATATAAGGGGCGAGGAGCATCAAAAATAAAGATTGTTGATGTCCATCTTGAGTAAACAAATTTATAGAAACATGTTATAATGTTGGGGAAAATACCTTTTTTCTAAAGGGTTGTACATACCAGAAGGACATTCGTGCCTTTTCGGTGGATGGTTTCCTCTTAATAAAGTAATAAAAACGGGTCACTAACGCTGTCTATTGATAAAACACTATTTTTTTTAATGGAGGGATTATAGATGGGAAGTCGAAAGTTGGATCAATTTCTTGAAGATAATTTGCAGGATTTAAAATCAAAAGGGCTTTACAATGAAATCGAGCCGCTTGAGAGTGCAAATGGGCCAATGATTCAAATTAAAGGTCAGTCCTTGGTGAATTTATCTTCTAATAATTATTTAGGTCTTGCAACCGATTCGCGCTTAAAAAAGGCGGCGAAGGATGCCATTGAAAAATACGGTGTAGGGGCCGGAGCCGTTCGGACGATTAATGGGACGCTTGATATCCATCTTAAGCTTGAAGAGAAGTTGGCTACGTTTAAACATACGGAGGCAGCGATCGCTTATCAATCCGGTTTTAATTGTAATATGGCGGCTATTTCAGCGGTTATGGACCAGAACGATGCGATTTTGTCTGATGAGCTTAACCATGCTTCGATTATTGATGGCTGCCGCTTATCAAAAGCAAAAGTGATTCGATTTAATCACTCTGACATGGAAGATTTAGATAAAAAAGCAAAGGAAGCAGTAGAGTCGGGCCAATACAATAAAGTCATGGTGATAACGGATGGCGTTTTTTCAATGGATGGGGATGTGGCAAAGCTTCCTGAAATCGTTGAAATTGCCAAAAGGTATGACTTGATTACTTATGTGGACGATGCTCATGGTTCAGGTGTCATGGGAAAAGGCTCGGGAACAGTCAGCCATTTTGGTCTTTCTGATCAAGTCGATTTTCAAATTGGAACCTTGTCTAAGGCCATTGGGGTTGTTGGCGGTTATGTGGCCGGAAAACAAATTCTTATTGATTGGTTGAAAGTAAGAAGCCGTCCATTCTTATTCTCCACCGCTCTGACACCAGCTGATGTAGCGGCTTGCATGGAATCGATTGACCTTTTGCTTGAAAGTACGTCGCTTAATGAAAAACTTTGGGAAAATGGAAGCTATTTAAAGGATGGACTCAAAAAGCTAGGTTTTAATATAGGAGTGAGTGAAACCCCGATAACACCATGTATCATTGGTGATGAGGTGAAAACACAGGCTTTTAGTAAGCGTCTGTATGAAGAGGGCGTGTACGCCAAATCCATTGTTTTCCCAACTGTACCTCGTGGGACTGGCCGGGTCAGAAACATGCCGACAGCAGCCCATACGAAAGAAATGCTGGATCAAGCCTTATCCGTTTATGAAAAAGTTGGGAAAGAACTTGGTGTCATTTAAATTCATACAATACTAATAAATTTATATTTTTTTCGGAGGCCATTCTTGTGGATAAAATACTTGTTACAGGAGCTCTTGGTCAGATTGGTTCAGAACTCACTATGAAGCTAAGGGAGATCTATGGGGCGGATCACGTGTTAGCAACCGATATTCGTCAAATTGAATCGGATGTCGTGCAATCAGGCCCGTTTGAAATTCTAGATGTTACTGATGGGAAGAGAATGCATGAACTTGCCAAGAATTTTAAGGCGGACACAATCATTCACCTGGCCGCTCTTCTCTCAGCAACGGCTGAACGGAATCCGCTTTTTGCCTGGAATTTAAATATGGGCGGTCTGCTTAATGCGTTAGAGGCAGCCAAAGAAACGCAAAGTCAACTTTTTGTCCCGAGTTCAATCGGGGCGTTCGGGCCGTCTACACCGAAAGATCAGACGCCACAGGTGACGATTCAGCGTCCTACCACCATGTATGGAGTCAATAAAGTGGCAGGAGAACTGCTCTGTGATTATTACTTTTGTAAATATGGCGTAGATGCAAGAGGTCTTCGCTTCCCTGGATTAATTTCCTATGTGACACCACCAGGCGGCGGGACTACGGATTATGCGGTTGATATTTATTATCAAGCGGTTAAAACTCGCAGCTATACATCCTTCATAGATAAGGGAACATTTATGGATATGATGTATATGCCGGATGCGCTGCAGGCTGTAGTCCAATTGATGGAGGCAGATTCCGATGCACTTCATCATCGAAATGCCTATAATGTGACCGCTATGAGTGTCGACCCGGAAATGATCGGTGCGGCAATTAGAACGCTTTTACCTGATTTTAAATTGGATTACAAGGTTGATCCGATCAGGCAAGCCATCGCTGAAAGCTGGCCGAATTCAATCGATGCAACGGCGGCCGCTGAAGAATGGGGCTTTACACCTATTTATACGCTTGAGAAGATGACACAAGATATGCTGCAAAAACTCAAACAAAAAGTCGGCTCTAAGTAGAGAGCCGGCTTTTTGCATTTTTAACTAGAGGGTGCCCCTCTAATTAAGAGGGATCAAGGAAAGAGATGTCAGAAAAATGACTTGGAGACCTTTTCAAAAAATGATATATTAAAGGTAATAATTGGTTTTGTAAAGAGATCTAACATAATTGAGATTACTTCCTAACCTATCTTAGTCTTTTTGGTTGGTAAAAAAGATAGATTGTGAAATGGGTTAAATGGAGGACCATTAGCCATATTGCCTTGAGGCTGCCTTATAGTAGACATGGTGCGTTCTTTAGGACGTCTTTTTTTATACTATCAAAACGTATAAGTTGTGCTTAAGATTCTAAGAGAAAAGAAGTGGATTTTTCGCAAAGCATGCATGATGAGAAGAAGTAAAATCATGAAGCAATTAAAGAGAATGATATGAGAAAGCCGAGTTTTTCTAATTAATGGATGGAAGTTCAATTATTCGTAGTAGCAAGGGGAGAGATTTATGGATAGATCTTCAGTAATAGCCCAAAATATGGATAGATCTTCAGTAATAGCCCAAAATAGGATGCTTAATATAAATGTCAATGAGATCCCTAGTATTCATTTTTTATTAGACAGTAACTTGACCATTCAACATCTTTCCCAAAAAGGCATCGAGGTTTTTGAACTTCCTGCTGATTACTACTTACATAAACTTAATTTTATGGATTTAGCTGCATTGACAGACCGAGCGTTGGTCCAAGATTATTTTGAAGTCCTTGAAGAAAATGAGATGAAAGAGAGCGGACTAAGATGCAGACTCGTTTCTCAAACTGGGAAAATAGAGTGGTATGACCTTCAAATGAGGCGCGGTCGAGATTCTGAAAATATAATATATTATAATGTTTATTGTCGGAACTGCACGAATATCGTCTTTTATGAGCAATTTTTGGAAAGCGAAAAAAAGATTATAGAAGCGATTGTGAAAAATTGGGGAATCAATGAGACCATGGATTTGATAGCGACAGAGGTCGAAATGATTACTAGTGGGACTTGTTCCATTATGCTTCTAGAAGATAAGGCGATTCATTTTTCGGCGGCACCAAGCCTATCCGCTGATTTTCATAATTGTGTTCTCGGATTTAAAATTGGTCCTGCTGAAAGTATGATTGGACAATTTTTATATCGACCAAGAGCGATTATGACTCCAGATATTAGACTAGATCCCATTTGGCTCCCTCACAAGGATAAAATTCTTGAGTGGGGCTTTACCGCCTGCTGGTCAAACCCTATCGTCGATCATAGCGATCAAGCAATTGGAGCCCTTGTCATATTTAACAGAGAGCCTCGTTCACCTTCCAAGTATGACCTTAAGGCAATCGATTTATTTTCCCATCTAGTGGAACTCGCGGTCAGGCATCATCAAATTCGCCAATCAGAACTCCAAAAAAGTGAAGAGATATACCGCATGATTGCGGAGAATACATCAGATATCATTGTCCTGTTCGATCGTGAGGGGACGATCACATATGCTTCACCTTCCATTCAAGAAATCTTTGGCTATGCCAACACGCTTATAACCGGAAAGAATATTTGGGATTCTGATATTTATATAGAAACCGAGAATAAAGAAAAGATCATGAAGGCCATTGGCTCCAAAATTAAAATGAACTTTGTCATGGAAACAAGGAACAATGAAGGTCGAAAAATGATTATCGAATCAAGCAGTTCGCCTATTTTAAATTCTGATGGCGAAATTGAAAACTGTGTCATTGTCTCCCGAGATATTACCGAACGCGAGCGGGCAAAACAAGAGATTGAACGCCTCCATTACCAAAATGATTCCATCCTTCATGCGGCCGGAGATGGAATATACGGGATTGACCCGGAAGGCTTGATTATCTTTTGCAACCATTCTGCCGCCACTATTTTGGGCTATGAGGCGAATGCCCTGATTGGAAAGTCGGTGCATCAAATTCTCCATATTCAACAAACGGGTCCGCTTGCGCAAATTCTCCGAACGAGCAAAATTTTGCGCTCTCTAAGAGAAAAAGAAACGTTTCAATCCGATCGGGAACTCTTTGTTCACAAAGAAGGTCACCTTATTCCGGTTGAATTCATTGCCTCACCTATCATGGAACACGGTGAAGTGACGGGAACAGTTGTCACGTTTCGGAATATCTGCGACCGATTAAAGCAGGAAGCGGAAGGGCAAAGAAAAGTGGAGAACTTCCGGAAACAGCAGCAAGCCCTTCAAGAGTTAAATGTGAACATTCATGATTATCCGCTCCATGAGGCGATAAAGATAATGAATGAAAAATCAGTTGAAGTATTGGATATTGATGGCGCAAGTGTCTGGATGTATTCCGAGGACAAACAGGAGTTAGTTTGCCAGGACTTGTTTGAACAGGATAAACAGAAGCATTCGAGTGGGAAACGCTTGGATGTTCTTCCAATCCCCAATTTTTACAAATCCATAAATCAGGATCGCGTATTTGTTTTAGACCGCGGGGATCACCTCTTAAAAGAATTTGTAGCACAGAACTTAAAAGCTAATCAAATTCATTCGGTTGTTGTGGCCCCTCTTTTTACAGGGAAACGATTAATCGGTCTTGTTGCGTTCTCTAAGAAAGAGAATCGTATGAATTGGGATTATGATGAGCAGAATTTTGTTAGAACGATGGCCGACCTTCTTCATTTACTCATTGAGAAGGATGAGCGATTGAAGACGGAAGAATTGCTCCGAAAGACAGAGAAATTGTCTGTTGTCGGGCAGTTGGCAGCAGGCGTTGCCCATGAAATTCGTAATCCATTAACCTCTTTAAAAGGGTTTTTGCAATTAATGAGCGATCGGAACGAATCAGAGGAACAAGAACAATTTTATGAGATCATGTTATCGGAGATTGATCGCATTCATTTTATATCGGGTGAACTCCTGCTGTTAGCTAAACCTCAGGCTCATCACTTTTCTGAAGTTGAACTTGTGAATATGTGTCAGCAGGTGCTTAAATTATTTGAAACAGAGGCCCATCTCCATAATGTTCAATTTGAATTCTATAATCAGATTGAGCACGAGGAGGCATGGATAGAGGGACAGCCTGATCAATTAAAACAAGTGTTGGTTAACATTATAAAAAATGGCATTGAGGCAATGAGCGCTTCTGGAGGAATCATGACGGTTTACCTCCGGCTTATAAATGGCTATTACGAAATAGCGATACAAGACCAAGGGGTTGGCATTTCAGAAGAGCGCATGGAGAAGCTTGGTGAACCTTTCTATACTACAAAGGAGAAGGGGACAGGCCTTGGGCTGATGGTGAGCTACCGCATTATTGAAGCTCATAGAGGAACAATAAAAGTAAAAAGTCAATTGAACGTTGGAACCACGATTAAGGTTCGACTTCCTCAAATAAATAAAAATGGTATAATAACTAACAGTCATTCATAAATGCTCTAAAAGGGTGACCATCCATAGTCATTTTGACACCTTAATTGACGCAGAATGTCCAATTAAGTCTTCAAGGGCATCGTTGTTTTTTTAGCTGCTTATTCTGCAGTTAATGACGATTAAGAAAAGGGGAATTTGTGAGTGGATATTGATCTGGAACTCTTGGAAAAAGAGGTTTTTAAGGAAGTCGTCTTGGAGGGTGATTTTGAGACCATTGCGATTTGGAGCGATGGGGATTGGTCCATCATGGCCTCTCTTCACTATAAAGAAAAAGTTGAAGAGGGCTTTAGTCCGATTTATTATCTGCGTAAGGCAGAGTTGACGTCAACTTTAATGACAACGGATCATTTGGAAGAGCTCATTTTGAGCATTGAATCAGAGCTTAATCAAACTTCCATGCCCATACAAGATTACTCAAATTAAAGCTTGTTTTCTTCTATGTGGGTGGGGTATGATTTGAGAGTGTGACACCCAAGTAAGTTACTTTTAAAGGAGTTGATCAGTCTTGAGTAGTCATCAGATAAACGAACCGGAACCGGAACCCAATTCGTTTTTGTTTTTAGACTGGAGAAGGCTGAGTCTCCATTTTATAGAGCTTACTTGTCAATCGGAAAATAGAAGATGATAGGATAAGAAAAAGAGGGCTTTAGCCATTATAAGTGGAATAGAAGCCGAGTTTTTCTGAAGGATCGGCACTGGACAATAAAGAGATTCTCTTAGTTGTCTGAACCCTTTGCTTTGGAACTCTATAAATTATTGATGAAGCCTTCTTCCAATTTTATTTTATAAAAGCTTATGCCTTATTTGGTTAAACTAATGGATAGGGTTGCTGCTTTTCTTGAGGAGGCTTGCAACATGCTCGAAATTTATTCAACAACGGATACAGGACTGCTGGAGAAACGTGAGGAAATGTCAAAAGGTTGCTGGGTCAACATGGTTCAGCCGACTGAAGAGGAAATTGTGCGTGTTTCAGAAACATTGGACATAGAAGTGGATTTTATTCGGGATGCGCTGGATGATGAAGAGCGCTCGAGAATTGATAGAGAAGATCATCATGTTCAAATTATTGTTGACTTCCCTTATATCACCCATGATGATGCCGGATTCCCGATCTATGAAACGATTCCGATGGGAATGGTCGTCACAGAGGATTATTTTGTCACCGTGTCTTTGCGTGAAACGCCTATTATAGATGATTTTAAACAGCGCAAGGTTCGTTCCTTTTTCACGTATAAGAAAACACGGTTTGCCTTGCAAATTTTATATGCGATCTGCACTTATTATTTAAAATATTTAAAGCAAATTAACAAGAAAACAAATGAGATTGAAAATGAATTGCATCAATCGATGAAGAATAAAGAGTTGTATGCCTTCTTGGCACTGGAAAAGAGCTTGGTTTATTTTACCACCTCTTTAAAATCAAACAAGATTGTTCTAGAGAAAATCTTGCGGGGCCATTACTTGAAGATGTATGAAGAGGATAAAGAACTGCTTGAGGATGTCATCATTGAGAACACACAAGGAATTGAAATGGCAGACACTTACAGCTCCATTTTAAGCGGCATGATGGATGCCTTTGCATCGGTTATTTCCAACAATCTCAACATTGTGATGAAGTTCCTAACTTCGATCACCATTATTTTATCCTTGCCGACAATGGTTGCCAGTTTCTATGGAATGAATGTTGATGCGATTCCCTTCCAACATTCCGCCCATGCATTTTGGATCACCATTTTAATATCGGCTGTTTTATCTTCAAGCGTTGCACTTGTTTTTTGGAAAAAGAAATATTTTTAACAAGAGGCTGGGTTTTGTCCCAGCCTCTTTTCATACTACAACAACATGCACCTGAAACAAAGTTGACTGAAATGGCTTTAAGGTGTTTTTTTATGGGTTGTTTCTATAAGCTTTGCTTAAAGGGAATCCGACTTAGGTCGGAGATAAAAACTCGTCCGAGGTGCGTGGAAGACGACAAAGGCTTCTTCTATACTTGAATCAAGGGGAAGGTCACGATAAGGTGACAATAGAAAGGGATAGTAAGATTAGCTTTACAGTCCGACTTAATGACGATCGTGATCATCTACTTTTTCTAATCAATCCACACACTATAAGGAGGACCTAAGGCAGATGCAATTAACCGGTAAATCAGTAATGGGTATCGTGTTTTTATTAATGGGCGCAGCTATTCTACTCAGAATGGTCTTCGTCCACCTAGCCTTTCTCATCAGTCTCGTCTTAGCTGCAGGATTGATCATTGCAGGCATCAATCAGCTAGTGAAGGGCAGGAAAATGTGGGGTTGGGGAATTCTCCTCTTTGGGCTCTTGGCTGTACTTGGAGCCGCGCATTTAGTTTTTCAATTGTTGCTAGCTTTTATCATTATCTTACTTGGGATCAAGTGGTTAGCACCAAAAAATGTGTGAAAGACCCGTCAGTTGAAGGATTATGATAACTTTAGTCCGAGTTAGGATAAGAATAAAAATAAACAAGGACCAGTTGTGTAAAAAAGAGGCGGATGTTTGAACTGCGAAGATTAGATAGATTCCAATTAAAAGAGAGGAGGCCTTCCAATGGGTCAGCACCAGATTATGGGCATCCTAGTTATTTTCATTGGCGTTGCCATTCTGTTAAATATTATCGGTCTCGCTTCTCTTTTGCTCGGACCGCTTATTTTATTAGCTATTGCTTTATTTTTTATCAAAAGAAAACACCCTATCATCGGGATTATAGTAGCTGTTATTGGGGCGTCGGTTTTTATTAAGCATGTGCTCCATTTTAATATAATAAGCCTTGCCATTTCTCTCGTTTTTGTTTACGCAGGGATTAAGCTTTTGATAGGGCAAGGAAAGGAACGCCGAAGAAAGCCATCGTCTAAAACTCAAAAAGAGAACCTCGACCTTCATTTTGATGAAGAGGAGTCGGACCAGAGCGATGAGGAACTAGACAAGACTAAGAAGGAAAAGAATAAAAAGAGCAGGAAGTCAGAAAAGGACGCCCAGTATGACGCAATCGGGTCCACTGTCCGAAGCTCGTTTATTGGTGATTATCATCTCATGGGCCGTCAGTTCGAACTTGAGGACCTAACGATTCGTAACGGTATCGGTGATGTGAAAATAGATCTGACCAAAGCGATCATACCAGAAGGGGAAACGGTGATCGTTGTTCAGGCTTGGATTGGTGATGTGGATATTTTCGTGCCATATGATCTCGATTTATCTGTCAGCGCTTCGGTTACGATTGGTGACCTTAACATTTTATCTGAGAAGCAAGGCGGCTTTGGCAGACAGGTCACAATAAAAACGAAAGACTACGAGTCATCCTCTCGTCGTGTTCGTTTAATCTTGTCCTTACTTATTGGGGATATTGATGTGAGGGTTCTCTAATGAAGGGAAAACGATTAGTTAATATACAATGGCGATTTATACGTTATTCGATTTGGATGTGTGCCGTTTGTACCCTATTAACAATCGGAATCCTTATGAGCCTTGGACATCTCTCCTTCAAGGATTTTTGGGAGGAGAAACTGTATGGTCTGCCAATGGTTATTTGGCTTCTCTTTGAGTTTCTATGTCTTGGGTTCATCTTTGGCTACACTTATGGGAATCTCTTAAAGAAGCGATTGGAACAGCTCGTTTCCGCGATTCTTTATTTTGAAAGAGGCACATTTTCCTATCGAGTCCCTGACTTAGGAGAAGATGAGGTCGGCCAAGTTGGGGGACATTTGAACCAAATGGCGGGTAAAATTGAAGCGCAAGTAGCAGCCTTGCAGAAACTCTCCTCGGAGAAGGCCTCCTGGAATACCGAAATGAAGCGACATGCGGTGAATGAGGAGCGTCAACGATTAGCAAGGGAACTTCATGATGCGGTCAGTCAGCATCTGTTTGCGATCTCGATGCTGTCCTCGGCCGTCCGTGAGACGCTTAGGAGAGATGTGGATGCAAGTGAGAAGCAAATTGAGACCATCGAAAAATTGGCGGGAATGGCACAAAATGAGATGCGGGCTTTATTGCTTCATTTAAGACCTGCTCATTTGGAAGGAAAGCCTTTAAAGCAAGGCATTGAGGAATTGCTTAAGGAATTTGCGGCTAAGCAGATGATTTCGATTAAGTGGGAAGTGGAGGATGTAAGGGGCTTGCCCAAAGGGGTAGAAGATCACCTGTTCCGAATTGTTCAGGAAGGCTTATCAAATATATTGCGTCATGCGAAGGCTTCCTCTGTTCAACTTCGACTTAACCGTGTCAATCAGCAGCTTTATTTAAAAATAATTGATGATGGTGTGGGATTTCGGCCGGAGAATCGAAAGGCCTCTTCCTATGGACTTAGTTCGATTGAAGAGCGGGTAACGGAAATTGGCGGGGTCTTCGAAATCGTTTCGCTCCCTGGTAAAGGGACACAAATAGAAGTGAAGGTACCCATTATTGAAGGAATTGGCGAGGAGGATGGAACGTGATTCGTGTCTTACTAGTGGATGATCATGAGATGGTGCGCCTTGGGCTTTCTGCTTATCTAGCCTCGCAGCCGGATATTGAGGTTGTTGGGGAAGCCTCAAGCGGGGATGAAGGGGTTCGGTTGGCATTGCAACATAAACCGGACGTTATTACGATGGACCTTGTCATGGACGGAATGAACGGAATTGAAGCAACCCGTCTAATTACGGAGAAGATGAAGGATGCGAAGATTATTGTCCTGACGAGCTTTATTGATGATGACAAAGTCTATCCAGTACTTGAGGCAGGGGCGCTGAGCTACTTACTGAAAACATCAAAGGCCCAGGAAATTGCCGATGCGATTCGTCAAGCTGCAAAAGGGGAGCCTGTACTCGCAACAAAAGTAACAGGGAAAATGCTCAATCGGTTTCGGAACGCTGGACCAAAGCTTCACGATTCTTTGACTGAACGGGAGCTAGAAATTTTAAAACTTATTGCGACCGGCCAGTCCAATCAAGAACTAGCAGACACCCTTTTTATAACGGTCAAAACGGTTAAGAGCCACTTGACCAATATTTTTAGCAAGCTAGAAGTCGAGGACCGAACGCAGGCAGCGATCTATGCCCATCGCAATGGTCTGGTGGAATAGGCTTGCCTTTTCTGCATAGCGAAGCCATTTTAGATTTTCCTTAATCTTGGTTGGACGGATTTGGGAAAACCCGACAAGAATATGCTCATCATCCAGAACCACAAATCCCCTTGTTCACCCTAGGCTCCTATCAAGTTTAAGAAAAGGTCAAAGAAAAACGTGTCACCCCCATTAGGGACTGACACGTTTTTTTATGAACCGAAAATGGTTTGATAAAGGAGAAAAAGATTTAAAGCAATTATGATAAAAGCAATCAGCCATGCGGCAAGGGTGGTCGCTTTTCGGTTGACCAGCTGACCCATCAGTGATTTCCGGCTAGTAAAGACAATCAGTGGGATTAAGGCAAAGGCAATCCCAAAGGAAAGAACAACTTGACTTAAAACAAGAGCATGCGTTGGATTAACCCCCAAAATAATAATTAAGAGCGGGGGGATCATGGTAATAAAACGTCGCAAGTAGACAGGAATTCTTTTGCGTATATAGCCTTGCATGATCACATCACCCGATAAGGTGCCGACTGATGAGCTTGAAAGTCCTGCTGATAGAAGGCCGACCGCAAACAAAATGGCAGCTATAGGTCCCATCAAGTGTCCGAACTGCTTGAAGGCGACGTCTAGATCTTCAATGACCAGGCCGTGTGAGTGAAATAAAGCACTGGCGACGATGAGCATGGCTCCGTTAATCACTCCAGCTATCAACATGGCGATTAAAATATCAATGAACTCAAACTTAAAGATTTTGATGCGCTGTTCTTCATTGTTTCCGACAATCCGCTTTTGTGTAAGTGCCGAGTGCAAATAGATCGCATGGGGCATGACGGTTGCGCCGAGAATACCCGCAGCGAGAAGAATGCTGTTCACACCCTGAAAATGAGGGATGGTCAAACCGGCTACAAGCGGCTGAAGAGCCGGCTGTGCAAAGATCACTTGCACACTGAAAGCAATGACGACGACAAAGACCATACAGGCAATGACCGCTTCTAACAAACGAACCCCTTTTCGCTGCAGTTCAAGAATGATAAAGGAAGCGACAGCGGTTATAAGAGCGGAAGGCAGCATTGGAATTCCAAATAAAAGAGTCAGGCCAAGGGCCGCCCCAATAAATTCGGCAAGATCGGTGGCCATGATCATCAGTTCGCCTTGAATCCAAAGCAGGACAGACGCCCAAAACGGAAAATGATCTCGTGAAACCTCAGGTAAATTTTGTCCAGTGGCAATTCCGAGCTTAGCGGATAAGGACTGAATGACGATGGCCATGATATTTGATAATAGAATGACCCATAAAAGCATATAGCCGTATTGTGAGCCGGCTTGGATATTGGTAGCAAAGTTTCCAGGATCTATATAGGCAACGGAAGCGATGAATGCGGGACCAATGAAAGGGAGAAGGCGTTTCAGTCCTTTTCCTTTAGCAAGGACAGAGTCTAGAGTTTCGGATTTTTTCTTAGATTGATCAAATCCTTTTCTCCGCTCTGCAGTATACAGTTGGTCACTCATATTTGAGCCCCCTTTTTTAGACAATGGTTATTTTTTTGCCCTAAGGCAAAACTAATGTATATAGTAAACAATATGCGAATATCGGGATATTTGCAACACTTTTGTTAGCATTTGGGTCATAATTTTGACTATTTCTCTTGGGAATTTGTATATAAGAAGATATCATCCTTGTGAGTCCAGCTTTTAAGCCTATCTTTTAACATTAATTTGATCCCGCTTAAACTTTAACTTAGTTTAGTTTGGTCAGTTTTTAGACGAATCTAGAAGGAAACTTTTTCATAAAAGTTCATTTTGGATCGATTATGGTATGTGTTAACACGTTTACGATAAAAATAAGGAAAAAAGTAAAGGTTGTATCAAATGCCGGAATTACCTGAAATGGAACATTACAAAAGGGTACTCGTCCCAAGGTTCGCGGGTAAAACACTGACTCATGTCAGGGTTGAACGTGAAAAATCGGTCAATCTTCCTATAGAAAATTTTATAAGCAAAACAGTTGGTCAGTCAATTCAACAGATTAGGCGCAGAGCGAAATACCTTGCCTTCTCTCTTTCAAACGGAAAAATCCTCCTCCTGCATTTGATGCTCGGCGGTAAGCTGTATTTTGGCAAAGAGGCGGACAGCCCTAATCATACAAAACAGATAATGCTTTATGCCGGAGAAGAAGCCTTGTTTTTTATCGGACTTCGATTAGGCTATCTCCATCTGCTCACAGAAGAAGAACTTGCTGCAGAGTGGTCGAACCTTGGACCTGAGCCCTTGTCTGACACTTTTACAGTGGCTGTTTTTATGAAACGGCTTAAGGCAAAGCGAGGGAAGCTTAAAGCCCTGCTTGTCGATCAAAGCTTTGTAGCGGGAATCGGCAATCGTTATTCAGACGAAATTTGTTTCGAGGCAGCCCTTCATCCTGGTCGAACGGCTCAATCATTGTCCGATCAAGAAATAGAAAGTCTCTTTTCAGCTATGAGAGGTGTTCTCTTAAGGGCAATCGATCAAGGGGGCTATATCGATCTCCCCATTTATTTAGGGGACCAAATAACAGGAGGGGCAGAGGAGCAGATGAAGGTCCATCGTCGCGCTGGGGAGGCTTGTATTCGCTGCGGTTATATAATAGTTGAAGAGAAAATCGCCTCTAAGAAGACCTCATTTTGTCCAAACTGTCAGCATTAATCCTTTTTTTCTAAGACTGAATTCTAAAAACGTTTTACTAAGCCCAAAAATGTCTGGTTGCTTTTGGTGTGTCAAAGTTGAAAAAACGGTTTCGAGCAGTCTACAATTGTAGAAAAAGCGGAAAGAGGAATCCAGATGACAAGTATACAAGCATGGCTTGGAAAAGGTCTTACCCCACAAGGCTTTATCGATTGGATGTCTAAAAATCAGGAGACGTTCAAAGACAATTATGGAAAAGTAACCTTTAATGAAGCGGATGAGGCTTTTTTTAACACCTTTAATAGAGATGGGGTTCGCTGCGCCATCATTGCGTCTGATTGGTGCGGAGATGTGGTGAGAAATGTGCCTGTTGTCTTTCAGTTTATGGAACAAGCCGGGATTCCGACTGAAGTTTTTATTTTAGAAGAAAATGATGAGCTCATTCAACCTTTTCTATTATATGGAGGGAAGTCTATACCGGTTGTACTCCTCACTAATGAGAAAGGAGAGGTCATTTATCGGTGGGGACCCCGCCCTGCTTACGTCCAGCAGCCAATGGCGGACTTCAAAGCTCTGAATTTAGATAGGGAATCGGATGAGTATAAGGAAAAAGTGAAGGACGTATACGCTGAAATGATGAAACGGTATGGTGAGGGAACGGGATATTACCGTTATATCATCGATGAGTTCAAAGATGTGCTGGGCAACTTATAAGTGTTAAATAAGGATGCCCTGATGAAAGGAGAGGCCAATGTGACCTATGATGTCATTGTCATTGGAGGCGGGCCATCTGGATTAATGGCCACTGTTGCAGCGGCGAGCTCTGGAGCCAAAGTGCTTTTAATTGATAAAGGGAATAAGCTTGGACGTAAGCTTGCGATTTCAGGTGGCGGGCGCTGTAACGTGACCAACCGTATGCCAATTCCTGAACTGATTAAGCATATCCCTGGTAATGGGAAATTTTTGCATAGTGCGTTTGCCACATTTAATAATGAAGATATTATCACCTTTTTTGAAGGATTAGGCATTCAGTTGAAGGAAGAGGATCTTGGTCGCATGTTCCCTGTGAGTAATCGGGCACAAGACGTGGTGCAAGCTCTTTTGGACAAAATTGAATCTCTAAAGGTTTCGATTAGAACAAATGCCCCGGTTGAAACCGTTCTTTATGAAGAAGAGGGGGCAGTCGGTGTCTTATTAAAAAATGGTGAAAAAATAAAAACACGGGCCGTTATTGTAGCAGTGGGAGGAAAGTCAGTCCCGCAAACGGGTTCAACCGGTGATGGGTATAAATGGGCCAAAATGGCGGGCCACACCATTACAGACCTTTACCCGACTGAGGTTCCTTTGACATCCTCTGAACCGTTTATTCAAAAGAAATTACTACAAGGATTATCTCTTTATGATGTGGCGGTTTCCGTGCTCGACCCTAAAGGAAAACCAATTATCACGCATCAATGGGATATGATTTTTACACATTTTGGATTGTCAGGTCCTGCTGTGCTTCGATGCAGTCAGTTTGTTGTTAAAGCCTTGAAGAAATATAAGACAGAAACCATTGATTTGGCCATTGATGTGAAGCCGGATCAAAATCAAGAAGAGCTCTTTCAATTATTAAATCAGTTAGCTAAAGAAGAACCGAAGAAGGCTCTGAAGAACGTCTGGAAAGGTATTATTCCAGAACGCTATCTTCTGTTTTTATTCGATCAAATGGGAGTTTCACTAGACTTAACGTACCATGAACTCCCGAAAACAGTGGTTCGTCAGTTGGCGGAATGGTTGAAGGGCTTTAAGATACGGGTAAATGGGACACTGCCAATCGAAAAGGCTTTTATTACAGGCGGCGGTGTCTCGCTGAAAGAGATCGACCCAAAATCAATGGCTTCGAAAAAGATGCCAGGTCTATATTTCTGTGGAGAGATATTAGATATTCACGGCTATACAGGCGGCTACAACATCACAGCTGCTTTTTCGACAGGGCATGCTGCCGGTGAACATGCGGCACAATACGCGCAAGCGACAGTGACATCCGTTTAATAAAGCGGGTCTTGATTGAAGAAAAGAGGGATAAGAATGAGTGAGAAAGCAACATTTGCAGGAGGCTGTTTCTGGTGTATGGTTAAGCCGTTTGATGAGCTTCCAGGGATTGAAAAAGTGGTGTCAGGCTATACGGGCGGCCATAAAGAAAATCCCACCTATAAAGAGGTTTGTTCCGATACAACGGGACATGTAGAAGCTGTCCAGATCACTTTTGATCCAGAGCTCTTTCCTTATGAAAAATTGCTTGATCTATTCTGGAAACAGATCGATCCAACTGATGAAGGCGGACAATTTGGGGACAGAGGCGAATCATATAAGACGGCTATTTTTTACCACAATGAGCGCCAAAGGGAATTGGCAGAGGCTTCTAAGGCAGATCTCGAAGCGAATGGGCCCTTCAATAAGCCAATTGTAACGGCTATTCGACCAGCTATGCCGTTTTACCCAGCAGAAGAGTATCACCAAGATTATTACCAGAAAAATCCGTTCCATTACAACCGTTATTATGAAGGCTCAGGGAGGAAAGGATTTACCGAAAGCGTCTGGCGCGTGAAGAAAGATGAGAACGAGCTTCGTGAGCGGTTAACACCGATTCAATATGAGGTGACCCAAAATAACGGAACTGAGCGCCCGTTTATGAACGAGTATTATGCTAATACGCAAGAAGGGATCTATGTTGATATCGTTTCGGGTGAACCGTTATTCAGTTCAACTGACCAATATGACGCTGGATGCGGCTGGCCTAGTTTCACTCGCCCTATACAAAAGGCGTTAATCAATGAGAAGATCGATCAAAGTCATGGTATGATTCGTACTGAGGTCAGAAGCAAATACGGGGACAGTCACCTTGGACATGTGTTTCCCGACGGCCCAGGACCGAATGGGCTGCGCTATTGCATTAACTCTGCCGCCCTGCGTTTTATTCCAAAAGACAAACTGGAAGAAGAAGGCTATGGGGAATACAGCGTTTTATTTAAGTGAAAACAGAAAGCTCTCCTTTTGTAAAAAGTAACTTAGAGAAGGGATTTTTTATACAAAATCTGCTCTTTAAGGAACATTTTACTTGCGGAGGGCTTGTTTTTTTGTTACAGCTTTTATTTTTTTGAAACAGTTCTATCACAATTCCATTTGATTCGGGAGGCTGTTTAAATGAACTTAAAAGGCGACGTTAAAACGAAATTTTCCTTTAATTTCAAGGGGTTATGCAATCGCTAACAAGAGTGAGCGGATTGGGTTTTCAGGCTGGGTGTTGTGAGGGATATCACAATCTAAGGAGAGAATTTGAACGAATAGCGTCGAAATAGTGACAAATTTGTGTAAAAGTTATGATGAAATCATGACACTCACGAAAATGGGGTTCGTGATAGAAAATCTGGTGGTATTATACAAATGCAGTTTCTTCGGGGTGGGCACACGCCATGAAGATTTTCTAATGTATTTTTACAGAGGGGGGAGAGCCTCAATATGAAAGTTGTCAAGTCTGTTTCTAAAGCTTCAGCTCTATTCCTATTATCCTTATTTTTCTTAACAGGATGCGACATCCCAGTCTTACAGCCAAAGGGGCCGGTTGGACGTCAAGAATACCATCTCATTCTTTGGTCTTTTGGACTTATGTCGGTCGTTGTACTGATCGTTTTTATTCTTTTTGCCGTAATGATTATCAAGTATCGTGCGAATCGTAAAGATACGACGAACTACGATCCTGAGAATCATGGGAGTGCCAAGCTTGAGGTATTATGGACGATTATCCCGATTATAATCGTTATTTTAATGGCAGTTCCAACTGTAACGTCGGAATACAACTTGCAAAAAAGTCCGACACCAAGTGTAAAACCGTTAACTGTTGAAGCAACGTCTATTCAATGGAAATGGGTGTTCAAATATCCTGAACAAGGGATATCAACCGTTAATGAATTGTACATTCCAAAAGATCGCCCTATTAAGCTAGTACTTAATTCACAGGATGCGATGGCTTCTTTCTGGGTGCCTTCTTTAGGCGGACAGATTTATACCATGACAGGTATGAACACACATATGTACCTGCAAGCTGATGAGATAGGTACTTTCCAAGGAAGAGCAGCAAACTTTAATGGGAAGAAATTTGCTGATCAAACATTTGATGTCGTTTCACAATCAAGTTCTGATTTTAACAATTGGGTGCAAACCGTGAAATCGACTAAACCAGCACTCACCATGAACGAATACAAAAAGCTTGAAAAACCAAGTGTTGTTGGAAAAATGGCTTTCTCGGCTTATCCTAAGCAGATTTCCAATGATGCAATGAATGCGAAGTTTGGCGGAATGGAAGGAATGCCTGGAATGTCCGATTCCTCTGAATCAAAGTCAAGCGATGATTCAGCGAAGTCTGGATCTAAAGCTGACGACATGTCAGGTATGTCTATGAAGGGAGGCAATTAACAACATGGACCAACTCATGCACTTCCTTACGCATAAGTTCTTTGTAACAGGAGAACCGATGATTTATGGCGCTGACGTTGCCATTGCCGTTGCAACCATCGGGATCCTTTTTGTCCTAACCTACTTTAAAAAGTGGAAATGGTTATGGCGTGAATGGTTGACAACGGTTGACCATAAGAAAATTGGGATCATGTACATTATTGCAGCGATTCTCATGCTTTTCCGCGGGGGGATTGACGGATTGCTCATGCGTTCCCAATTATCTTTCCCAGGGTTGAAGCTGTTGGATGCTCAACACTATAATGAAATTTTTACAACTCACGGAACCATTATGATTTTGTTTATGGCGATGCCGTTTATCATCGGTATGATTAACGTTGCAATGCCGCTTCAAATCGGGGCACGTGATGTCGCTTTTCCTTATTTAAATGCTATTAGTTTCTGGCTCTTCTTCTGGGCTGCTATGCTATTGAACCTTTCATTTGTAATCGGGGGTTCCCCAGATGCCGGTTGGACCAGCTATACACCGCTTGCTGAAAACGGTCTGGATCCAGGGCTTGGTGAAAACTTCTATCTATTAAGCTTGCAAATTACAGGTATTGGTACTCTTGCTTCGGGTGTCAACTTTGCCGTTACTATTTTAAAAATGCGTGCGCCAGGTATGAAGTTAATGCATATGCCAATGTTTACTTGGTCGACACTGATCACATCAGTTATTATTGTGTTCGCGTTCCCAGTCTTAACTGTTGCACTTGCTATGTTAACGATTGACCGTATTTTTGGAGCACACTTCTTTACGTCTACCGCAGGCGGGGACCCTATGATGTGGGCAAACCTCTTCTGGGTATGGGGACATCCTGAGGTATACATTGTTATTCTTCCAGCCTTTGGTATTTTCTCAGAGGTTATGAGTACCTTCTCA
This sequence comes from Pullulanibacillus sp. KACC 23026, assembly GCF_029094525.1. Taxonomy (NCBI): domain Bacteria; kingdom Bacillati; phylum Bacillota; class Bacilli; order Caryophanales; family Sporolactobacillaceae; genus Pullulanibacillus; species Pullulanibacillus sp. KACC 23026. The sequence goes on from NZ_CP119107.1 coordinate 289,981, forward strand.
GGAAAACGTCTCTTTGGTTACAGTATGATGGTTTGGTCAATGGTGCTTATTTCAGCTCTAAGCTTTATTGTTTGGGTGCACCACTTCTTCACGATGGGTGCAGGACCAGCTGTTAATTCCTTCTTTGGTGTATCAACCATGTTAATTGCGATTCCAACAGGGGTTAAATTGTTCAACTGGCTCTTTACCTTACGTCATTCGAAAATACGCTTTACAGTGGCTCATATGTGGGCACTAGCGTTTATTCCAAACTTTGTTATTGGTGGTTTGACAGGTGTTATGCTTGCTGTTGCACCTGCTGACTATCAATATCACAATAGTTATTTCTTGATTGCTCACTTCCACTATGTCTTAATTGCAGGTACTGTATTCGGTATGTTTGCAGGACTTCATTACTGGTGGCCAAAGATGTTCGGTCACATCCTTGATGAGAAGCTCGGTAAAATTGCTTTCTGGTTATGGATGGTTGGATTTAACGTCTGTTTCTTCCCAATGTACTTTGTTGGTTTACAAGGGATGACACGTCGTATGTACACTTATCCAGCTAATGCCGGCTGGACATCTCTTAACTTTATTGAAACCATCGGCGCTTTCTTGATGGGTATTGGCTTCATCGTTATGGTGTGGATGATTATCTACAGCGCTCGTCATGGTGAACGCGATGTAACAGGCGATCCATGGGATGGTCGTACAATGGAATGGATGACTTCTTCTCCTGCTCCTGAGTACAACTTCGCTACCCTTCCAGACATGTCTGGAATCGACCGTTTCTGGTACATGAAGCAAGAAAAAGGTGCCGTTGAAAAATGGCGCAAACAAAAAATTGAAGAAATTCATATGCCTGATAACTCTGGCCGACCATTTATTATGTGTGTCCTCTTCTTTATAGCAGGCTTCGGTCTCTGTTTCGAATGGATTTGGCTCGCCATCGTTGGTCTTGCAGGAATTCTTCTCTTTATGGTGCTTCGTTCCTTGTTTGATCCAGACGAAGGTCATCATATTCCAGTTGATGTTATTGAACGCACTGAGCGTGAAGCGGGGAGGTTGTAAAAATGTCACATGCAGAAGCGGTTGATCCAAATGTGCCTTTAGAGTACTCAACAGAACATGGGCGCTTAAGAATCTTTGGTTTTTGGGTATTCCTTGGAGCCGAAATTGTCCTATTTGCCACATTGTTTACAACTTATCTCATCTATCTACATCACACTGCAGGCGGTCCAACAGCAAAGGATCTATTTGATGTTAAAGGGTTTACGATTGAAACCTTCTTGCTACTAACTAGTAGTTTTACTTGTGGGATTGCAACACATGAGCTTCGTCGCGGAAATCGCGGCGGGCTGATCGTGTGGCTCATAATCACACTGCTGCTAGGTGCAGGATTCGTAGGTATGGAGATTAATGAGTTTGTTGATTATGTTCATCAAGGGGCAACGATTCAAACAAGTGCGTTTTTATCAGGGTTCTTTATCCTAGTTGGAACACACGGTTGTCACGTTTCTCTTGGTATTTTGTGGATGATTTCAGTTATCATTCAAGTATCTAAGAACGGAATTAATTCAACAACTGCTAGAAAAGCTTTTATTGTCGGGATCTACTGGCACTTCTTAGATGTTGTCTGGGTCTTCATTTTTACAGCAGTTTATTTGACGGGGTTGGTGTTGTAACATGGAAAAAAATCAAACAGCACACTCAAACAGTCACCACGGTTTTCCTTGGAGTCACGTCATTGGTTTTATTTTATCGCTTGTCTTAACAGTTGCAGCGCTATGGATTGCGCTTAGCCTGAATCTGTCAGCGACCTCAACAATGGTGCTTATTATTATTCTAGCGATCTTCCAAGTCTTTGTTCAGCTTTTGATGTTCATGCACTTAAGAGAACAAGAAGGTGCGTTCCAAATTACGGCCATCAGCTTCGGCTTCTTCGTGGCTATTGCCGTTGTTGCTGGATCGATCTGGATCATGGAATACGGTTTATATTAATAGTGAAAGAGACTGTCCTAATGATTAGGGCAGTCTTTTTATATTATTGGTGACTTTTATAGAACAGTTAAAGGGCATTCTAACAAAAGAGAGTGCTTTTTTTGTGCCTATTTTGCCCGGGCTCAGGCAAAATTAGGGCGTGCTGACTGAGACTGTTCACTCGATTTGATTACTTATGATTGAAAATGATTATAATTGATTGATTTTGAAAGTTAAATCGCTTACAATAGGATGTGAGCCAATAGAGGAGGTGTCCGGATGTTAACCCCTGAACGTCATCGGGTCATCCTTGATTTAATAAATAACCAGCGTGTTGCAACGGTACAAGAATTAGCGGAAGCTACCTCAAGCTCAGAATCCACCATACGGCGTGATTTGCTGCAACTTGAAAGTGAAGGCAAGCTGACACGATTTCATGGTGGAGCGGAGAGTGTCAACATGCGATCAGAGGAGACCGCATTCATTGAAAAGGTGAACCAGAATCAATCGGAAAAAGCCGCAATTGGTCAATATGCTGCCAAATTGGTTCAACCTGGAGACTGTATCTATTTGGATGCTGGGACGACCACCGCGCAAATGATTCCTCACTTGAATTTAAATACTATAGTGGTGACAAACGGCTTGTCCGTCGTGGAAAGCTGTCTAATAAGAGGATTAAAAACGTATTTGGTCGGCGGTGAAATAAAAGAAAAAACAAGAGCTGTCATTGGCAGCGGAGCCGTTCTAAGTCTCCATGCCTATCGATTCGATAAATGTTTTCTAGGAATGAATGGGGTTGACCATCTTCATGGGTTTACAACTCCAGACCCAGAAGAAGCGAGTGTGAAGCAAATGGCTTTGAAGCTCGCAACAGAGTCATATGTCTTAGCTGATGCATCGAAATGGGGAAAGGTTTCCTTTTCATTTGTAAGCGATCTCGAATCAAGCACTCTGATTACAAATGCAGTCTCTGATATGGAGAGACTCAGAGCCATTCAGGCAAAAACACATGTAGAAGTGGTGACACAATGATCTATACCGTAACATTGAACCCATCTGTTGATTACTTTGTCCAACTATCGGACCTTAAGCTCGGTGAAGTGAATCGAGTGGTACAAGAGAAGAAGATGCCTGGCGGAAAAGGGATAAATGTGTCTCGAGTCTTACGGAGACTTCAAATAAGCAGTCAAGTTTTAGGATTTATCGGAGGCTTTACAGGTGATTACATTAAGAAGCGTCTAATGGATGAGGGAATTCCGTCTTATTTCATAGAAGTCCAAGGAGAAACTCGAATTAATGTAAAGGTTAAAGCCCAGCAGGAAACAGAGATCAACGGTGAGGGGCCACAAATCAACCCGAATCATATGGACGCTTTGCTGAAGCGATTGGCTCTGCTTGAAGAAGGGGATTGCCTTGTTCTTTCAGGATCAGTTCCAAAAACGATTCCAAACGGCATCTATGAAAAAATGATTAAGCAGGCGGGGGAGAATGGGGCGAAGACTTTGGTTGATACAACAGGGACTTCGCTAAAAGAAACACTTGCCCATCACCCTTTTTTGGTTAAACCCAATCATCATGAGCTTAATGATTATTATCAAGAAACGGCTCAAAGCGTGAAGGAACTAGTGGAATTAGCTAAGCGCCTTTTGAATGAGGGGCCTGAGAATGTCTTGGTTTCAATGGGAGGAGAGGGAGCGCTTCTAGTCAATGAAAGCGGTGCTTATTTAGCCCATGCGCCCGCTGGTGACGTTCAGAACTCGGTTGGCGCCGGTGACTCACTTGTAGCAGGCTTTTTGGGCGCTTATTCAAAGCATGGGGACCTTCTCGAGGCCTTTCAATATGGTGTCGCAGCTGGAAGTGCTACGGCCTTTTCTATGGATTTATGCACGCAGGAGAAAGTGGAATCACTTTATAAAAAAATCGAGATCCAGGCATTGTAAGATCGAAGAGGAGATGACCTATGAAAATTACCGATTTATTATCTATTGATACCATTCAATTAGATTTGGCTGCAAGTGATAAGTCAGGTGTCCTTGATGAACTGGTTGAAAAGCTTGACCGGGCAGGCAAGTTAACGAATAGACTTGATTTTAGAAGAGCAATTGATGCTAGAGAGGCTGAAACGACAACTGGGATCGGTGAAGGAATTGCGATTCCACATGCCAAAACGGCAGCAGTCAAAACACCTGCAATTGCCTTTGGTCGCTCAAAGTTAGGCGTTGATTACGAATCCCTTGATGGGGCACCGGCTCATCTTTTCTTTATGATTGCAGCAAGTGCTGGGGCGACGGATGAGCATCTAGAAACCTTGTCTAAACTCTCAACTTATTTAATTCATGCAGACTTCCGGGAACAGCTCTTACAAGCCAAAACCCCATCTGAAGTCGTGCGTCTATTTGAAGAAAAAGAGCGATCAGAGAGCGAAGAAGCGGAGGAATTCCCTGTTAATAAAGGTGCTAAGAAGTTAGTCGGTGTGACGGGCTGCCCAACCGGGATTGCTCACACTTATATGGCAGCGGATTCATTGAAAATGAAGGCCAAAGAGCTTGGCTATGAAATTAAGGTGCAAACAAATGGATCAACAGGTGTAAAAAATCAATTAACAGAAGACGATATCCGTGAGGCCGTTGGTGTCATCGTGGCAGCAGACACTAAAGTAGACATGGAGCCATTTGTTGGGAAACGAGTTGTCCAAGCACCTGTTACTGCAGGGATTCGAAATCCTGAAGGTTTAATCAATCAAGTGGTTAACGGAGAAGCACCGATTTATAGCGGTAATTCAAGTAAGGGCTACCAAGACAACATTTCAGATGCCAAGGCGGAACGCAAAGCAGGGCAAAATAGCTTTTACCGTCATTTAATGAATGGGGTTTCGTTCATGCTCCCATTTGTTGTAGGCGGGGGGATCTTGATTGCCCTCTCATTCTTTTGGGGGATTCATGCAACCGATCCAAAGTCGCCTCATTACAACTGGCTTTCAGCGACTCTAAATGACATTGGCGCGACACATGCTTTTGCGCTTATGGTTCCCATTCTTGCAGGCTACATCTCTTTTAGTATTGCCGATCGCCCTGGATTAGCACCAGGGGTAGTAGGCGGCTACATGGCTGCAACAAGCGGTGCAGGCTTCTTAGGAGGCTTAATTGCAGGCTTTTTGGCAGGTTATGCCGTACAACTTTTGAAGAAAGTATTCGGTTCTCTCCCACAAGCTTTAGAAGGCCTAAAGCCGGTTTTGATTTTTCCAGTATTAGGTATTGCGATTACGGGGATAATTATGGAACTGGTCGATGTACCGGTCCATGGGTTAATGACTGTGATTACTCATTGGCTAAACCATCTTGGTACAACTAATCTTGCCTTGCTTGGTATGATATTGGGCGGCATGATGGCGATCGATATGGGTGGGCCTTTCAATAAAGCAGCTTATACATTTGGTCTTGCTGCATTAAGCGCGGGCAACTATTTTCCTCAGGCAGCCACAATGGCAGGAGGAATGGTCCCGCCACTCGGGATGGCCATTGCGACAACTCTTTTTGCACGTAAGTTTTCAGAATCAGAGCTCAATGCAGGTCGCACAGCTTATGTTTTGGGGGCGTCTTTTATTACAGAAGGGGCGATTCCTTTTGCCGCTGCAGACCCAATTCGTGTTATAATTTCTAGTATAATTGGTTCGGCCACTACCGGTGCCCTTGTCTCGGGATTCAAAATTGGGCTTCGCGCCCCTCATGGCGGAGTATTTGTTATTCCGTTTGTTAATGGCAGCTCTTTGCTTTATTTGCTCTTTATTATTATTGGGGCTATTATTACAGGGGTTATTTATGGAGTTTGGAAGAAACCAATTATATAATTGGTGAAAACACATTAGGAGGATTTCTATGGCAGTAGAAAAAACATTTACAGTAATTAGTGATTCTGGTATTCATGCACGACCAGCAACAACGCTTGTTCAACGAGCAAGCCAATTTTCATCTGAAATTAACATCGTATCAGGTGACAAAACAGCTAATTTGAAATCTATTATGGGTGTCATGGCAATGGGAATTGGTAAGGGAGCTCAAATTACGATCTCTGCAGAAGGCTCAGACGAAGCAGATGCTCTGCAAGGGGTAGAAGAAGTGTTAAAAGCAGAAGGGTTAGCTGAATAAGTCTGCCTAGATAAAAGCAGGGGGCTCACTTAAAAAGTGGGCGCCTTTTTCTTTTCTCTGGAGACAGATCTTGCTGAAATATACAATAAAAAGCTCTCAAGGAAAATCCTTGAGAGCTTTTTGGGGGGCAAGCAGATCAAGATTGGTTGGACATGTATTATGTCGGCTGCACAATTATAGTAACATGATCTCGCAGGGGAAATTTTAATTATGGGAGCTTTTACATTTTTCTTCGATAATTCTGATTAAATCAAAACATGACCTGAAAACGCTTGATTTGTCATCTGATTTAGCCCTTGCTAGAGTGTCCTGTTACCATGAAAATAAGGCCGATTTGGGTGGGGAGTTGAGACCACCTCATTTCAAGGGCGGATAGCGAATCCTCGTTACGACTAAATGTTTTTGCGCTGCAGGATTGATTCGTTCCGTGGCACCTGTAAGCGCGCCTGAGAGGCCGTCTTCGCCATTAATCACAAAAATTGAGTTCATTTAAGGAAAGTTGTACCATAAAGTTATAGTACTGCAGCAAGTTAAATGATAAGAGGAGGCTTATAAATGGTTCACTCATTGCACGATACGGTGACATTAAATAATGGAGTCAAAATGCCTTGGTTTGGTCTTGGCGTCTATAAAGCTCAGGATGGGAAGGAAGTTCAACAAGCCGTCGAAACAGCACTTGAAGTGGGCTATCGTTCCATCGATACCGCCTCTTTTTACCAAAATGAAGAGGGTGTTGGGCAGTCGATTAAGGCATCGGGACTACCTCGTGAGTCTTTATTTGTCACAACAAAAGTTTGGAATGATCAGCAAGGTTATGAGGAAACTTTAAAGGCCTTTGAAGAGAGCCGAAAGAAATTAGGGCTGGACTATGTCGATCTCTATCTTGTTCATTGGCCAATTAAGGGTAAATACATAGAGACCTATCGTGCTCTCGAAAAACTTTATCAAGAGGGATGGGTGCGGGCAATTGGCGTCAGTAATTTTAAGGAGCATCATCTTGATGATCTGTTGAGCCACACCTCTATCGTTCCAGCGGTCAACCAGATCGAACTTCATCCTCGTTTGACACAAGAAGAAGTGCGCGCCTATTGCAAGGAAAAGGGAATTCAAGTCGAGGCATGGAGTCCATTAATGCGAGCACGCCTTTTTGAAGAACCGACGCTTAATCAATTGGCCAAAAAATATGGCAAGACACCTGCACAAATCATTCTTAGATGGGATTTGGACCGAGGGATTATTACGATTCCTAAGTCAGTAACACCTTCAAGAATTAAAGAAAACGCGGATGTCTTTGATTTTAGGTTAACCGAGGACGAGTTAAAGTTAATTGATGCTTTAAATCAAAATGAACGCACAGGGATGGACCCTGATAAAATGAGCTGAGTTTCTATTAAATGAGGTGGACAGCATGTCACAGAAACGAGTGGTAGTTATAACCGGGGCAGCCAATGGGATTGGAAAAGGGGTTGCCAAGGTGTTTGCTGAAAACAACGATCGAGTCGTTATTGCTGATGTTGTGGATGGAAGCATCCTTCAACAGGAAATCGAGCAGGCAGGGCAAGAAGCGATTTTTATCCAGACGGATGTCCGTGATCCAAAATCCATTGGAAGACTGTTTCAGCAAGTGGAGGAGCTATGGGGTCGAGTCGATGTCCTCATTAACAATGCCGGCGTATCCAGATTTGCGCCCTTTGAGCAACTGACTGTTGAAGTGTGGGAGGATGTGATCCAGACCAATCTAAGAGGGGCCATGCTCTGTGCCCAGGCGGCGTCCAAGCTCATGAAGAAAAAGGGAATTCATGGATCGATTGTAAACATGGCCTCTACTCGTGCCATCATGTCCGAGCCTAATTCAGAAGCTTATGCGGCAACAAAGGGAGGCCTGGTCGCCTTGACCCACGCATTAGCTGCGACTCTGAGCGAAGCGCGAATCACGGTGAATGCCATTAGTCCAGGATGGATTGAAACGAGACATTATGACACCTTGCGTCCCATTGACCATGAGCAGCACCTGTCAAAGCGGGTAGGGACTCCTGAGGATATAGCGCGGGCTTGCCTTTATTTAACGGATCCGCAAAATAATTTTGTAACGGGTATCAATCATGTGGTTGACGGTGGCATGACCCGGAAAATGATATACGAAGAATAAATGTTAGGATCGTTTTAGCTTAAGATTCCTCATTCAAAGGTGCAGCCACTTGATGAGGGTCTGTCCTCAAAAACACATAAAAACATTAAAGGGCGTTCATCCTATTCAAAGAGTCAATTTTTGTTAGGAGGATGGTCTATGAAAAAACATGAGGATGAACCAACCCTTGCTCCGGGAATTGATACAGAAGATGAGCTGAACGATGAAGCTACAGAAGAAGAAATCGAGGAAGGCGACACAACGACGGTAACACGGCTTGTCCTTGATGAAAATGATCCAAGCGGTGAGGATTAAAGGGGGTTCAAAATAGGCTGTCCTTTGGGAGTGGCTTTCCAAAGGGCAGCCTATTTATTTAAGAACTTTTGGGAGAATAGTTAGCAGCCGCTTGTTATTCATCATCGATATCAATCGTGTTCTGGGTCTTCGGATATTTAGGACCGCGAATTTCTAAGATACCATCTCGAAAACGGGCTTTCGTTTTTGAACGGTAGACTCGATAAGGTAATGGAATCGTTCGCTCTGCCTGTTGAAGACGCCTTTCACGTCGATAGTAATTGCTTGCTGATTGATCAATAAAGCGTTCATCGTTTATAACCGCAAGACGAATGCGATCGCCCAGTGTTTCGATATGGATTTGACTCTTCTTAACGCCAGGCAGCTCAGCTTTAACTACCCATTCGTCTTTGGTTTCGTAAAGGTCAACAGGAAAGCTCCTGCCCGTGTTAAAGGGGTGGTTTTGAAAGAAAGCGTCAATGGAGTCCAGAACGCCTCGATATTCTTCATTAATAAAAAATTCATCAATACGGCCTAAAATACCGCCAGAGAAAGGATTCATTGGCGGACCAGGCTGAGGTTGTCTTGGAACAGGTCGATTATTCTCTTCTCGTTCGGCCAAGAGACTCTCTCCTTTCATACTTTTCCTTTTATAGTTTATGAAAAGGAGAAATATCCGGTTATAGGCAAACACCTAAAAAATGCTCAGATATTAAAATGAAAAATTCTTTAAATTCCTACTTGTTTATCGAAGCGCTTTCAATTATAATCTTTTTATGAAAACGATTTCACAACATGGCAAAAAGTTCCTTGGGATTAGGGGGTGTAAAAAAAGGAGGAGTTGCATGACGAGAATTCAAGATGTTGCAAAGCTTGCAGGGTTATCACCGGCTACTGTTTCAAGGGTAATCAATAACCATCCTTATGTTTCAGAAGAGAAAAGGAAATTGGTCCATGAGGCTATGAAGGAACTAGGGTACGTTCCGAATTCAATAGCGAGACAGCTTCGCACCCAAACAAATGATGCTATTGCGGTCCTGATCCCAAGGCTTTCAAACCCTTTTTTCAGCAAACTTGTTGATTCAATGGAGACAATTGCGGCAGAAAACGGCTTTAAGCTGATTGTCTGCCAAACGCGGTCACAGAAAAGCAGGGAAATCACCTATTTAAACTGGTTAAAGACACGGCAAATTGGCGGTGTCATTATGGCCTCGAGTGAAAATGTCTGGGAGGTTATCAAGACCTATTGTGATTTTGGTCCCATTATTTTTTGCAATGAATATCCCCCCTTAACAGAGGCGCCCATTATTTACTTAAATCAATTTGAAGGCGGTTACATTGGAACGAGGCATCTCATTGAACGGGGTCATACCAAAATTGCTTTTTGCTATGCAGGCACTCAATTTACAAATATTAAAGAACGTTACTTAGGATTTAAAAAGGCTCATGAAGAATTTAATCTGCCAATCAATGAGAATTGGATCTTTGATGAAGCTTATGATACTAAGAGCGGTCAAGAAATTTTCTATAAAATTAAGGCACTAAAACAAAAGCCAACGGCCATATTTACTAGCAGCGATGAAGTGGCACTAGGGATTATTGCAGAATCAAAAAAAAATGCTGTTAAGATTCCAGAAGAGCTGGCTGTATTAGGTTTTGATGACCAGCCCATTGCTGAGCTAATGGACCCTGGTATTTCGACTATCTATCAACCGGTTGAACAAATTGGAAAAGTTTCCATTGAATTAATGTTAGACCTATTAAAAGGGGAACAAAAGCCGGAAACGTGTAAATTGGAGCTGCCACTGCATTTGGTGGTAAGAGGGTCAACCTAAGTAAGTGGTACTAGATGTGAAAACGATTTCATATCATGATTGGAGAAGTTCATTCCTAAAGGAGGATTTAAATGAGAGTCAAAAAGTTGAGCGTTTTAATGGTTATTATTTTAGCGTTTAGTCTATTCCTATCAGCTTGTTCGTCTTCAAAGGATAATGCATCTACCTCTGCTTCTGATAACTCAAGCAATGGGAAATCCAGTTCCGATTCATCCAGTAAAGATGTAACGATCGTTTGGGCGCGCGGGAAAGATACAACTAATGCGACAAAAGATATGCTTGCTGCCTTTGAGAAAAAGTATCCTCATATTCATGTCAAAGTACTAGAAGAGCCTAATGATACAGGCAAACAGCATGACGCCTATGTCACCGCTTTTAATGCCAAGTCATCTGCCATTGACGTCATCAATATGGATGTTGTATGGCCGGCAGAATTTGCTCAAGCGGGCTACACGCTCCCACTGGATCGTTTTATCCAACAGGATCATGTTGATTTAAGTCAATATAGTCAAGGGGCTTTGAGTGCCGCTCAGTTTAATGGTAAGCAGTGGGCATTACCGCTCTTTGTGGACGCAGGGGTCTTGTTCTATAGAACGGATCTTGTTAAAACCCCGCCAAAGACTTGGGATGACCTTATAGCTGACGCCAAACAATTACAAGGCAAAAATGGGACTAAATACGGGATGCTTTTACAGGCTGATCAATATGAAGGTCTTGTCTGTAATGCAGTTGAGTATCTAGGAAGCTATGGCGGTGCATTCATCAATAAAGATGGCAAGGTTTCAGTTGACACGCCTCAAGCTATTAAGGGACTTACAGAATTGAAGAAGATCGCTGTGGATTCAGGGATTACGCCAAGTAATATTACCAATTTCCAAGAGACGGATACCGATAATTCCTTTATTCAAGGCCAATCCGTGTTTGCTCGTAACTGGCCATACATGTGGGCAGATGCCAACGATAAAACGAAATCAAAAATTGTCGGCAAAGTTGGAGTTGCCGCTCTTCCTTCTGGTGACGCCGGGACTGCATCGGCTCTAGGCGGCTGGCAGATGGGCATTAACAAATATTCCAAACATCCGCAAGAAGCCTGGAAACTCGTTGAATTTATGACAGGGCTTGAGGGAGAAAAAATTCAATCGATCAGCGGCGGAAGCGCACCTGCCATTACAAGTCTTTACAGTGATCCTGATGTCCTTAAAGCGAATCCATTCTTTAAGCAAAAAGGGTTCCAAGAAGCTGTAGCCAATGCGACTTCACGTCCTGTTGCACCGAACTATCAACAAATCTCTAGCATTATTCAAATCCATGTATCTAAAATGCTCGCCGGTCAAGAAACACCAGCACAAGCGGCTGCTAATATGCAAAAAGAAATGGAAGCGGCAATGAAACAAAGCTAATAAATGGTTGGCCTTCACAAGTTGAAGGCCAACTCTTCTTAAAGAGGTGAGGAGCATGAAGAGACAGAAAGGTAATCGGAGAAAATCAGATTGGAAGGCAGCCTATCTATTAATGGCACCAGCCCTGATCTTAATTTTGGTCATTGCAGTTTATCCAGTCTTGCAATCGATGTATTTTAGTTTGTTTGATTACAAATTAAATGACCCGACTCAATCAAAGACAACCACTCATTATAGTATTGATCTCCAGCGCTATTTAAACGACATGCCCTTCCTAATGGGAGACATTCAGAATGATTTACCTAAAGTTACGGGTAAGGACCACGATGTATTTAATAAGGTGTCCAATCAATTAACGGCAATAGATAACAAGATTAAGAAGGAAACCGGAAGCCGTTATACGAAGGTCAACACGATTCTTAACAACTTTAAAACACCATCAGATGAACTCTCACAAGTAAGAATAAGCAAATCAACGGCCGTTGCCCTTCAGCAAACAGCCAATCAGGTCGAAAAGGAATTAGCACCTTATCAAGATTCGAAAGTCTTGACCAATGCCAAAAAAGATTATGGACTCGCAACAGGCTTAGGAGATGCCCTCATTAAACCGAATTTTATTGGCCTTCAGCACTATAAGACGTATCTCCAAGACCCTAGAATGTGGGCCGCACTCCTTCATACCGTTACGTTTACCATTATTTCAGTGTTCATTGAATTCGTTTTAGGCTTAGCGATCGCCTTGCTAATTAATAAGGCCTTTTTTGGCAGGGGGCTTATACGGGCTACGGTATTGGTTCCATGGGCTGTTCCAACAGCTATTTCAGCCATGATGTGGCGGTATCTCTATGATGGGCAAAGTGGAATCATTGCCAAGTTTTTTCAAAAGATCGGGATTATTCATGATATGGGGACTCTTTTAACCACCACAAATGGCGCTATGTCCTCGGTCATTTTGGCCGATGTGTGGAAGACGACCCCCTATATGGCATTACTCTTACTCGCAGGGCTACAAGTGATTCCAGAATCTCTTTATGAGGCCGCAGCGATTGATGGCGCGAATAAATGGAAACAGTTTGTCCGTATCACCCTTCCGCTATTGAAAACAAGCATTTTGGTCGCTCTGTTGTTCAGAACGTTAGATGCTTTCCGAGTGTTCGATTTAATCTACGTACTGACTGGAGGAGGGCCAGCGAATTCAACCGAAACGATCTCTATTTATGCCTACAAAGTGATGTTTTCACAAACCGACTTCGGAGGCGGTTCGGCGTTATCTGTCATTGTGTTCTTCTGTGTTGCAATCATTTCTATCATATTTGTCAAATTGCTAGGCTCAGAATTATTGCCAGAAGGCTCAAAGAATTAGAGGAGGGGAGAACATGCAAAAGAAAGCTGGCCCATTTTTTTATATATTCTTAGTGTTGTTTGTCTTCGCCGTTATTTTTCCGTTCCTTTGGGTGCTTCTTAGTTCTCTGAAGCCCCCATCGGAGCTATTCGGCAATCAGGCCTTCAATTGGTTTGCAGAGCATCCAACATTGAAAAATTACACAGATGTCTTTTTAAATTATCCGTTTTTAAATTACATGAAAAATAGTTTAATTGTAGCGGCTCTTACAACCATCATTGCGGTACTCTTTGCGTCGTTTGCAGCCTATGCACTTGCCAGGCTTCATTTTCCTGGGAAGACGGTAATATTGGGGTTAACTTTGTCGGTAACCATGTTTCCGCAAATTGCTACTTTATCCCCCATTTATATTATTTTAATGCATCTCGGTCTTACGAATAGTTATATCGGCCTGGTCATTCCGTATATAACTATCACGTTACCTTTGTCAATTTGGATTTTGGTGACTTTCTTTAGAAAGATTCCTCTTGAGCTCGAGGAATCGGCGAAAATTGACGGGGCAACTTTAATGCAAACGTATAGAAAGATTATTTTTCCGCTTGCTGTACCTGGAATATTTACAACGGCAATTCTTGCTTTTATTGCCGCTTGGAATGAGTATTTATTCGCCCTTACGATTAACTCGGACCAATCCCATATGACTGTACCGGTTGGAATTTCAATGTTCTCTGGTCAATACACGGTTCCTTGGGGAGAGATTTGTGCAGCAACAGTAGTTGTAACGGTTCCGTTAGTCGTCCTTGTTCTGATTTTCCAACGCCGAATTGTTTCAGGACTCACTTCAGGTTCAGTTAAAGAATAGACGGGTTCCTGAAGTGCTGCATTAGAGAAAAATGAAATTAAAAGGAGCGTTTTATATGAAAGTTACAGTTTGGAATGAGTTTCGCCATGAGCGAGAGCATGAGGAAGTTAGAAGTGTGTATCCAAATGGGATTCATGAGGTTATTGCCGAATTTTTACAAACGGCGGGCTTTGAAGTTGGGACGGCTACTCTTGACGAACCTGAGCATGGATTAACTGAAGACGTGTTAAGCCAAACAGATGTCCTTGTTTGGTGGGGACATATGGCCCATCATGAAGTGTCAGATCGCATTGTCGACAGGATTCATCAACGCGTCCTTGATGGAATGGGTTTAATCGTCTTACACTCCGGACATTTTTCTAAGATTTTCAAAAAGCTAATGGGGACGTCCTGCGATCTTAAGTGGCGTGAGGCCGGAGAAAATGAACGGTTATGGGTGGTTAATCCCAATCATCCAATCGTCCAAGGAATTGGGGAAACGATTGAGCTTGAGCATGAAGAAATGTATGGTGAGCACTTTGATATCCCAGCACCTGATGAGTTAGTTCTTGTTAGTTGGTTCAAAGGTGGAGAAGTGTTCAGAAGCGGATGTGTGTTCAACAGAGGCCAAGGCAAAATTTTTTACTTTAGACCAGGGCATGAAACATTCCCAACCTATTACCAGGAACCAGTTCAAAAGGTCATCACTAATGCCGCCCGCTATGTAGCACCAGTTAAACGAGACAAACCAGTATATGGGAATGCCCAACCATTGGAATCACTATAAGGAAAGGGGAGAGACTTTTTTGTGGGGACAGACCTTGGCTTATCTATCTAACTAAGCCAAGGTCTGTCCCCTCTAAGTCTGTCTCCTTAATAATTTTGTGGTAATATATAGGATATTCAGTTTTAGGAGGCGGAACAGGTGGAGCAAAACGCAAAGGTTATTGGATTTATTGGGACAGGCGTTATGGGGCAAGGGATGGTTCGGAACTTAATGAAGGCGGGTTATCGCGTTAATGTCTATAACCGAACAAAGTCAAAAGCAGATGCGCTTATTGAAGATGGGGCGGTTTGGATGCCTACGATCCAGGATATTTCTAAAAATTCAGATGTTATTATTACGATTGTAGGCTACCCTAAGGATGTTGAGCAGGTATACTTGGAAGACGGGATCGTGGCCCATGCGAAACAGGGAAGTACCTTAATTGATATGACCACCTCTTCACCAAAGCTTGCTGAGCGTATCTATGAAGAAGCTAAAGCGAATGGGCTTTCGAGTCTGGATGCACCGGTTTCCGGAGGCGATGTTGGCGCTCAAAATGGTAAACTTTCGATCATGGTAGGCGGCGATAAAAACGTGTTTGAAACCGTCCGCCCAATTTTTGAAGCTATGGGTCAAAACATCGTTTACCAGGGGCAAGCTGGGTCCGGTCAGCATACCAAATTAAGTAACCAAATTGCCATTGCCGGAACGATGCTTGGTGTCTGTGAAGCAATCGCTTATGCTGCTAAGGCTGGTTTGGATCCTGATCAAGTCCTAAAAAGCATTGCGGCAGGTGCAGCAGGGAGTTTCTCTCTTTCCAATTTGGCACCGCGCATGTTAAAAGGGGATTTTGCTCCTGGCTTCTATGTAAAGCATTTTATTAAAGATATGAGGATCGCCTTAGAGTCGGCTGAAGAATTGGGCTTATTGACACCAGGACTCGCTCTAGCTAAAAAAAGATATGAAGAATTAGCCGAACAAGGCGGCGAGAATTTTGGTACGCAAGCCCTTTACAAGCTTTATTTATAATACCTTTGCCAATTAACAGGGACAAGCCCCTCCAGACTTCTAGTTTAGAAGCAGGGGGAGCAGGTCCTTGTTCTTTGCTTTTAGCTAAAAATACGGACCAATTAAGAAAGTTAGTCCAAGTACATAGAGTGTCAGACAATAGATCAGGGCGGCTCGGGGTGACCAATTATCTGGCCGCAAGAAATGGGAGAAGAGATATAGGATCACCCAAAAGCCGAGCCCATAAATGATCGAGCGGAAGGCCGGTTCTAAAAACGGAGGCAGCTCTGCAGCGTGGCTTAAAACGTACTGAATCACATCGATCTGCGCTGCTAGAAAGACGATAAGCGATGCGGCCCTTATTCGATCACCATGGCCTTCAGCCCCCAACCATTTGGTTAAGATTAAGTAAAACATAAGCGGCGGCAGTCCTGAGAGAAGCAACAGGATCAGTAAACGGCCCATGTTGTCCATCGTTTGATTGGCCTTTCGAAAACCGTGGATAAGATCAGCAGGTTTAAGACTTAAGCTTTTCTTAGCGAGTTTTGGATCATGACTGGTAAACTGAAGGCGGTTCAAAACAGCTGTCTTTGGGCTGCTCCATAGAATATAATCATGGTTGGAATCGAGCCAGACGGGATGTGATTTTAGACTGAGCGAATCACTTCTTTTGTCAGCGATCCATGTTCCTTGTTGGGAAGGGTGCGCTTCATATAACGTGTGTTCAAAGGATTCTAGAGACCCTCCAACAAATAACAACGATGGCTGATTATTCTTTTGACTAAGCTGTAAATCGTTTATATAGTCAATCGCCGTTCCCGATTTCTCTTTTATTGTGAAAACCTGTGCTTTTGGATGGTTGATGATCCCAGAGTTTATTTGATTGTTTGGAATCGTCGAGCTCTCTAGCTTCACTTTGCCATTCAGCCCCTTAAAGGCCATGATCACAAGCGTATCTGTTTTGGTTTCGGTTACTTGGCTTGTGAGAAGGGTTTGTTCGGCAGACTCCTCTATATAACCCAATTTCATGACTTTATAGCCTTGGTCGCCTTGCGCTTTAACTAGAAAAAAGGTATACCGTTTTGTTTTAGGCTGCTGGGTCGTGATTAACAGAGTTTGCCCATTATCGGTCGAATGAATATCGACTATGGGTGAAGCAAAGCCCGCCATTTCATTGGTTTGACGAGTGGACGGCAGGAATGAGTATAGAAGATTGGACTTGGCATATAAAAGAGTCGAACCTGCCGCCTGGGCATGATCCCATTTTGAGGTGATGAGTACGGACTTCTTATGACTGTAGAAATAGAGCTTATCGGCCTGTTGATAGACAAATTCGTCTTGGTCCCCCCATATTAAAGCTTGAACGGTTCCTTTAACGGTAAAGGGCGTTTGCTGAATGATTTTAAGGGAAGGGTTAAGCTGGGTATAGAAAACGGTTTTCCCCTTTGCTGTATAAATATTAAAAGACGAGCCCGCATTATTAGTCAAGGGAGTAATGGCAGAGTCCAGCGGTTCTGAGGCCTCCAAAGGTCGGCTCCATCCTTCAGCTGGAAGCTTGCGGATACTCATTAATTGCGTATCTATTTGTAAGAAGAATAATAAAAGAATAAAGAGAATGGGAAATAAACCAAACAGGAGTCGCCTATACGTCATGAAAAGAACCTCCGTTAAACAGGATGGTGGAGAACCTGTCCCGAAGACAGGCTTATAGTCAATTAGATGATTGAACATGTAAAATTATGATAAAACCGCTCATACTTTCTTCTAACATATTGGTGGGCTTCATTGTTTTAAGGTATATTAGAATTATTAGAGTTGGTAGAAAAAAGGGAGTGCCTTCTTAAATGGCAAGGATTGGAAGAACTTTTTTAGGAGGGCGTATTGCGAAGAGCTTTCTCGCATCATTAATAACGGCATACATTTGCCAGACTTTTGATTGGCCGCCGCTTTTTGCAGTCATGACGTCCGTCGTCTCCATAGAAAATACCTCATCGGACAGCTTTAAGAAAGGGCTTGTGCGCTTTCCGGCATCAGCTATAGGAGCAGCCATTGCGATGGGGCTGGAGGCTTATTTTGGAGAATCCGCACTATCCTATACGCTTGCGGCGACGTTAACATTGATTGTTTGCATTCGATTAAAGCTGCATGACGGATTAGTCGTGGCCGTTCTGACAGCTGTTGCTATGTTGCCGGTTACATACGGAAATTATTTGGATTCGTTTGTTGTGCGGTTAGGCACGACGTTTACAGGGATCACCGTTGCCACACTCATTAATTATTTCGTCCTTCCGCCCAACTACTACACTAGGATTTTGGAAAGATCCGAGAAATTAGTAAAGGACTCTGCCAAATGGCTTGAACTGTTTTTCTATGGGGAACTCCCCGCTAAGCCCAGACTTCGGCTTGCCTATCAGAGCCAAGTCAAAGAATTGGATACAGCATTTAAATTAGTTCATTTTCAAAGAAGTGAGTGGCGGTATCATTGGCGAGGGAAGAAGAAGCTCCAATTGCTGAATCAATCCCAGCGCCTTTTAGAAATGATCCAGTCGCTTCAGCATCAGTTGGCTGATCTCATTTATGCCTCTTGCTCACCAAGACTTTTTAAAGGGACGGATCACGAAATCCTTTTAAATTATGGGAAAGAGTTAGTCGCTGCTATTGAGCAGATTGAGAAGCCTTTCAGCGCGTCTTATTTAGCGTCATTTGAGACATTGTGTTCATTATATGAAAGAGAAAAAGAAGTGGATGCCCATCAAAATGAAGATCACCCCCAGCTTCATCCAAGAATTAAACTTTTATATGATTTGTTTGATATTCACGATCTAATATGTGATATGAAGAAAAATTATCATAAATCCATTGCAAGAGAGGAGAAGCTGTCACATGATGAGCACACCATTTCCAATCGAGGCCTCGATCGATGAGCTTCAGCAAGCTTTAGAAAAAGGGGAAACGACATCGCTTAAATTGGTTCACTTTTATATGGAGCAAATAGCGACCTATAACCCCGTTGTGAATGCAGTGGCCGAAGTGAATCCAGATGCGGAGGCGATCGCTCAAGTGCTGGACGAAGAACGAAGAGTAAAGGGGTCGAGAGGGCCGCTTCATGGTATTCCGGTTTTACTCAAAGATAATATTGACACAGGCGATCACATGCATACAACAGCCGGGTCTATTGCGTTAAAAGATCATTATGCCAAAGAGGATGCAACGGTTGCGAGCAAACTGCGAGAAGCGGGTGCTATTATATTAGGAAAAGTGAATTTGACTGAATGGGCCAATTTCATAAGTGACCATATGCCAACCGGCTATAGTTCGCGCGGCGGACAAGTCCTTAATCCATACGGACCAGGAAAATTTGCTGTTGGCGGTTCGAGTGCGGGGTCAGCCGCTTCTGTCGCAAGCAACATGGCACCTATTGCGATTGGGACAGAAACATCGGGTTCTATTTTGAATCCAGCCTGTCAAAACAGCTTGGTTGGGATTAAACCAACCATTGGTTTGGTCAGCCGTAAAGGCATCATTCCGATTTCTCACAGTCAGGATACAGCAGGGCCTATTGCTAAGTCTGTCAAAGATGCGGCTATTTTGCTGAATGCCATTGTGGGTGAGGATGATCATGACCCCGTCACGAAGCTTGGGACAACACGTGGTCCAATCGACTATACGGATTTCCTGGATAAAGAAGGTTTGAAGGGAAAACGAATCGGGGTTCCAAGACCGCGCTTTTATGATGAGGTTGAAGAAGGGGTTCTAGCGGTCATCAACCAAGCACTTGAAGAGATGAAGGCGTTAGGGGCAGAAATTATAGATCCTGTGACCATTCCAGAAACAGAAGCAGAAAAGGGCCATGATGTGCTTATCTATGAATTCAAACCCGCACTTAATGCGTATTTAAAAGGGGTTGAGCCGCATGTCCCGGTTCATTCTTTACAAGATCTTGTGGCCTATAATGGGCGACATGCCGATAAGGCGCTCAAATATGGACAGGCTCTCTTTGAAGAGGCAGAACGCACGGAAGGGACTTTAGCGGAATCCGCTTATTTAAAAAGCCGTTTAGCTGACTTAGAGTACTCTAAAGGGATTGATCAGGTCATGGAAGAGCATCAATTAGATGCACTCGTCTTTTTCTCCAGCTGGGGATCAAGTATTGCTGCTAAAGGCGGGTATCCATCCATAGCCGTTCCAGTTGGGTTCTCAAAGGAAGGCGAGCCAATTGGCTTAAGCTTTACAGCACGTGCCTTTGAAGAGCCAAAATTAATGGCCATGACTTATGCGTTTGAACAGGCTTATCCTCACCGATTGCCTCCTGTTTTTGATGGTGAATAGAGTATCTTTTGACCGGCTAGAAAATACTTGAGCAGGACGATAAATTTAATGTGTTCGCTTAACTTATGTGAGGATGATTGAATGAAAAAGCAACCGACCATAGGGTTGATCGATGGCAGTCTTAGGTCTTGTCCTAGAACACCAAATTGTGTGTCGACCAATCATAGTGATTTAAACCGTCATATGCTCCCAATTGACTACAGTGGTTTAACCTTGGATGAAGCCAAGGGCATTTTATTTGAAGTGTTAAAGACCATCCCTAAAGTAGAAGTGGTGAAAGAAGAGGATGGCTATATTCACGCTGAGGCGAAGACGATGGTCTTTGAATACATACAAGATGCCGAATTTCTGTTTGATGAGGACGACAAGCAGCTTCATTTTCGGTCCGCCTCTCGCGTGGGCTATACGGATTTTGGAAGCAATAAACGGCGCATGCAATCCGTTGTGGCCCGCTTTTTGCGCAAACGAGATGAACATCTTGAGAAGCAGGCAGAAACAGACAAGCCTGCTACTTGAATAAACACCTCGCTTGGCAGGCTCGCGAAGGATCTCTTTTAATAGGAGGCTTCCTTTACGGATTATCTCCGAACATGCGGGCCTAGTTGGCTTGTAAAAACGAAAGAAAAAAGGATTGGAAATAATTTCGAGTTTAAAGGCGTTCAAATTGACACATCTTCTATATTGAAAGGGGTGTCAATAATGGACTTTCAAAATCCTTTTAATCCAATTGGAGGGGTTTTTCTAAACGCTGAGCCATTGGATATGAAGCTTGAGCATGACCGGTATGAGGTTTATGTAAATGGAGATTTTGTTGGAATTAAAACCCTTTTGACGCAAAATGAAGAGGTAACCGATTTAAATGATTTCTTGAGAGAGCAAGGGATTAAAGCCTTTCAAGCTAAGACGAATGGTGACCATTATGAGATTCATACGGACAAGATGGAAGAACCAATCAAAGATGCCTTACAGGTTTATTTACAAACTCGATAAAAAAGCAGATGTCCATTTTTTCAGGGGGGGGGAAGATCTCGTTTCTCTGGAAAAATGGTCTTTTTCTTTTTTGTGGGGACAGGCCACTGCTGAAAGAATAACTTCTCGGCAGGGGTCTGGCCACACCACTATAACGAAAGCTCTAATGGGTCAGTGGGTTAGATATGCAGGAGAACAACGGGGTATGGTATGATACGACTAAATAGAGACTGATTAAGGAGGATGAGAAAAATGAAGGTTTTTATGGTACTTGGAACATTAAATGCGTTTCTGTCTATCGCTTTAGGAGCATTTGGAGCGCATGGACTGAAAGATAAGCTCTCTGCAAAGTATCTTGATATATACCAAACAGGGGTCCACTATCATATGATTCATGCGCTTGGGCTTGTTATAGTAGGCATCCTATATATGACGCTAAACAAAAATCAACCGGTTCTGATGACCTGGACAGGGTGGCTGATGTTTGCAGGGATTGTTTTGTTCTCTGGAAGTCTTTATGTCCTTAGTTTAACGAAGGTATCTGTCCTTGGAGCGATCACACCTCTTGGAGGACTTTGCTTCTTAGCGAGTTGGCTGCTTCTAACCATTGCCATTATTAAAGCTTAATTATTTTTGTACATAAAAAAACGCCACAGTAAGGGAATAGCTTACTAAGGCGTTTTTTTTATAAATAAGTAGCAGGTCATCTAACGTCGATAAGGATAAGCGTAATTGACTACACCTTGGAAGACAACGTAATCAAGGTAGATTAAAGGAAGCAGATATCTTGTACCTGTTGCAACCTCTTTTAAAATAAGATGGTCACGTCCAGCGGCTTCAATGGTTCCTTTAAAGGACTTGGATTCATTGCCGCCAGCATGTTCAAAGGTCATATAGACAGTCACTTCTTTGTCTTTGTTCAGGCGGAGAATGTTCTCAATGTACGATTGTTCCTGTGCAGGCAGCGGAAGCGTCCCTCCTTGGGGGGCAGCAGGCGATGTGGCACCAGGTGTCCCTCCAGGAGTCACTGGAGCAGTCGTACTTGGAGGAACTGCTGCTCCAGTACTTGGCGTCTGTGGATAAGGGTAGTAGGGCATCGCACTTGGAGGTGGGGTTCCAGTGCCTTGGTTTCCATACTTTGGATGCAAATTCTGATTAGAGTAGCCGGATGGATAACCGGATGGATAACCAGATGGGTAACCAGTGTATTCTTCAGGCATATGTTTGTTCACTCCTTTATATCATCACCCCTAAAATTAAGGGTTATTGACTAATGAGCCTCTTGAAAGGTTAATAAATAGATGGACAAGTGGAGGCGGTTGTCACATAGAAACAGTGGTCTTTAAAACGACCGGCATTATATTGACCAAACCACTGAGTGCGGCACTCGGCCCCTGAGGCAGGACGGTAATAATAAAGGGAATATTCGGCTGGGTGGTAGCGCAAGCCCTTTAGCACATTTCTTGCTAATTTCTTTTCGTTCTCTCGTGCTCTTTGATAAAAGTAACTATGCTGCGTTGCTTCGAAGCCGCCAGGTGATTGGTAGACCATTTGGGAGATCGTCCTGACATCTTCAAAGTCTAGACAATCTGCCCGAACGCGATTAACCCCTACATTCCCTACTAAGAGTTCACCAAGATCGCCTTGGTCCTCGGCTTCCGCACGCATTAATCGAGCGAGTAAATCGACATCGCTTTCGTTGTACTGAATGACCGCCACGGTGTCACCTCCTGATGTCACTCATGCTGCCTAAATTCATGTGTATGTAAAAGCAGGATAAATATGAACCTGTTACACAAAAAAAGATAGCGCCAGAGGCACTATCTTTGAATGAATTTTAAATTAAGTTTCATCGAATGGGAAATGGACAAACGGGTCATCCGAGTTTTAAAGAGGTTAGACCGTAAGCCTATCCTTCAGTCGTTCTTTGTTTAAAAGGGACCCTACATAAAAGGCGCCAAATTCACCAAATCGCGCACTCACTTCATCAAATCGCATTTCATAGACAAGCTTTTTGAATTGAAGGGCATCATTGGCAAAAAGGGTAACGCCCCATTCCCAGTCATCAAAGCCAACCGATCCGGTGATAATCTGTTTAACTTTTCCAGCATAAGTGCGACCTATTAATCCATGTGATTTCATCAGTTCACGGCGTTCTTCCATTGAGAGCATGTACCAGTTATCGTTTCCTTCACGACGCTTGTCCATCGGATAAAAGCAGACATAATCGGTTTTTGGCAAGATAGGAAAAAGTCGCGGCTTTAATTTCGGTGACTCATAAGGATCGCCTTCAATGCCATTGGCTAGATAATTGCTCAATTCAACAACCGACACATATGAATAAGCCGGAATGGTGACTTCAGCCAGTTTTGTTTTATTAAAGGCTGTTTCAAGCTCATTCAACTCGACCATGGTTGGTCTAAGCCACATAAGCATGATGTCCGCCTTCTGCCCAATGATGGAATAGAAAGCATAACTGCCTTCCTTGTTCTGCTGGACCTGGTCCCATTTATCTAAAAAGGTATAAAATTCTTCTAAGGCTGCTGCACGTTCTTCGTTGGATAAAGCTTTCCAAAGGGTCCAATCAATCGTACGGAAATCATGGAGGCAATACCAACCATCTAATGTTTCTGCTGCTTCTGCCATGTTCGTCACTCCTTTTTCTAGTGGTTCTAGAATAAATAAGTAAGTTGTCTAGCTTTATTGTAGCACACCCATTTAAAAACAAGAAAAACGTGACACATGAGGGATTCAAACATTTAAAGATTACCTAATGCTTTTTCATTCCGTTCCACCATTCGCTCATAAAATCCTTGGAAATCACTCGCTTCTTCAAGTGTTAACTGAGAAGGGACGAGCTCCCCAAATTGGCTAAGCGTGTTATAAAAGTGAAGCATGAGATCTTGTACAGAGATCGGACAGCCGGTAAGCTCTGACAGAGAGGCCATAACTTCAGGACGGACAATCGGATAAGCAAAAGGTGTGTGATCGCCATCAAGGCTGGCTTTATAAAAGTCGCGAATTAGAGCAGCACGTTCGGTCCCGCTGCCTTCCGCACATAGATAAATTTGGACAGCTACCCCATGGCGGAGGCGCCGCTGGGAAATGCCAGCGAATTTTTTTCCATTCACGCTTAAATCATAACGTCCAGGGCAATAGGAGCCAACAATTTCCCGAGCTTCAATATTTTGGCTATATGACTTTAGCATATTTTGGACAAAGCGGGTCATTGTCTCATACCCATCATCGATCGAAATATGGCCTTCTCCTTCAGGCAAAATCAAAGATATATTTAGTACGCCTTCATCGAGCACAACGGCGAGCCCGCCTGAATTTCGCACCACCGTTTTATAACCTTGTGAATGAAGGTGTTCAATGCCTTTTTTGAGATGGGGTAAACGCGTATCTTGAATGCCAAGCACAACGGTATTATGATGCACCCACGTTCGTGCCGCACATGGGGAATCCCCTTTTCCGACGGATTGGCACAAACAATCATCAATCGCAAAGGATTGTTTGGCATCAAAAGAAGGGCCTAGTGTTGTTTGATCAATTATGCGCCATCTTGGCTGATGCAGCATGGACATTTGAAAAACTCCTATACTATTACATTTTCCATTGTTTGAAAATCCTAATTATTATACCACTCTTAAATAAAACTTGGGATAGAATAAGTCGTTTTCAAGGATCGACAAAAAAGGTATAATTAGGACAAATTGACTCACCGTTCTAATCATAAGCGGAGCCAAACAGGGACCCTGAAAACGTTGCTTAGATTAAGGCTTAGATCGTTTAAGCCAGATAGGATGTGACAAAGGATGAAGGATCCTTTTCAACAGCTTAAAGAAGAAAAAGTGTTTAAAGACCCTGTTCATCGTTATATACACGTCAGAGATACTTTGATATGGGACTTAATTGGCACAAAGGAATTCCAACGCTTGAGAAGGGTGAGACAGCTTGGGACAACCTTCTTAACCTTTCATGGTGCCGAACATAGCAGATTTAGTCATTCTTTGGGGGTATACGAGATTACTAGACGCATTGCTGATGTCTTTCAAGGGCGGCCTCATTGGGATAATAGCGAGCGTCTTCTTGCTCTGTCAGCTGCGCTGCTTCACGATGTGGGGCATGGGCCATTTTCGCATTCCTTTGAAAAAGTTTTTGATACGGACCACGAAGCGTTTACACGGGCCGTCATCTTAGGAGATACAGAAGTCAACCAGATCCTAAAAAGGGTAAGTCTTGATTTCCCAGCGAAGGTAGCCGATGTGATTGGGAAGACCTATCAGAATAAACTCGTTGTCAGCCTCATTTCTAGCCAAATTGACGCCGACCGTATGGATTATCTTTTAAGGGATGCTTATTTTACAGGTGTCAGCTACGGTCATTTTGATCTGGAACGTATCTTGCGGGTCATGCGTCCGAAAGAAGACCAGGTTGTTATTAAGCAATCTGGGATGCACGCGGTTGAGGATTATATTATGAGCCGATATCAAATGTATTGGCAGGTGTATTTCCATCCTGTAACGAGAAGTGCAGAAGTCATCCTTTCTAGAATCCTTCACAGGGCTAAAGCGTTAGACCATGAAGGCTTTGTATTTCAGGAAACACCGCAGCTTCTCATCCCACTTTTTAGAGGAGAGATGACTTTAGCGGATTATCTCCAACTGGATGAGTCTGTCATTATGTATTACTTTCAGCGCTGGCAATTCGAAAAGGATCCCATTTTGGCTGATCTATGCGATCGTTTTTTAACCAGGCGTCTTTTTAAATATGCTGAGTTTTCACCATCAAATTTCAATGTGTATGTTGAGTTGAAGGACAAGTTTAAGGAAGTGGGGATTGATCCTGATTACTATTTAATTGTGGATTCGTCCTCAGATCTCCCTTACGATTTCTATCGTCCTGGGGAGGAAGGAGAACGGCTGCCGATTCATCTTCTTATGCCGGACGGTAGGCTTCGCGAACTTTCTCGGGAATCCGATATTGTCGAAGCGATCTCCGGCAAGAAACGAACCGATCATAAGCTCTATTACCCAGCTGATTTTCTTGAAAAGGCTGAACTGCCACCGCAACTCAAACAAGATATTTTAAAGTTGCTGAATAAATAGGAGGGACCAATCATGCTTGATGAGCACGCCAAAGTACTGACGGTGCTGCAATATGCTGGTGAAATCATTGGAAGGAAGAAGCTTCAAAAAATAGTCTTTATCTTAAAAAAGCTCGGGTATCCATTTCGTGAAAAATATGGCTTTCATTTCTTCGGCCCCTATTCAGAAGAGCTGACCCTGCAAACAGAGGAGTTGGATAATCTCGGTTTTCTTAAAGAAACAAAAGAGAAGCAGGGCGGGTATCACCAATATCGGTATGAATTAACTCCCTCTGGTGAGACCTTTTTGCAAAATTTCAAGTTTTCCTTTTCTGGATTGGACGAGCTGGTTACACATCTGAATCAACAGCCTTCCAGGTTTCTTGAGTTAGTCTCAACGGCCTTATACTTTGAACAACTAGACGAGTCTGAGAAGCGAGAGAAAATCAAAACGGTCAAAGCCAAACAAAATTATACCGAGGATGAAATAGATCAGGCATTTGCCTTTATTAGAGATCTCAAAAAACGCTTAGTCTCTAAAACTACTTATTCATAAAAGTTATCAAACTAATAACGAAGCAAAATGCGGGACAGAAGCAGTTGACGAATAGAAAAAGCCGAACTTATTCACACCTTTTAACGTGATGGGTTCGGTTTTTCATTTGTAAGTTAAGCCATTTATGAAACACTAGTCAAAATACGTTGCTTTTCGCGGGCACGGCCTAAGCCACCTCAGCAAGGAAAACGCTTGCTTGCGGGGATCTTCAGACATGTGCGGTTCGAGCAGGAGTCTCCGTATTTTGACTGAGCTTCCTATTTGTTTCTGTCCTTATAAACATTTAGTGTTCGGAATTTAAGTCTATTCGTTTAGTTTTGTCCCAGCCACTTTGTGTTCCTATAAGCTTTTTTAAAAAGCATCTGACAATCACCCCCGTATAAGATTAGACTGACAAAGGGCTCTTAGGAGAGCATGTCCGAATGCGATTTTGGGACAACTTGAAAGAAAGTTGTCCATATCTTGGTTTTATCTGCATATAGTCAAAAGGACAAACTTTTTAAAATGAAGGTGTTGCCATGCCAAATGATTTAACCCTTTTAGCGGCGGTTGGATTGGGCATTCTTCATTCCATGGAGCCAGGTCATGGAAAGGGTGTGATGTCCGCTTATTTGTTATCGACACGTGCTAAAGCACTGCAAGCCTGTTTCTTAGGTTTAATAACGGCTTTATCTCATGCTCTTTCTATTTTCCTATTGGCCGGAATCGCCTCTCTAACGGTTCATCACGTCACTCCCACTGAATGGGTCCATGGTATAGAGGCTTTATCAGGTTTCTTTATTCTGATCATTGGGGTTTTACGGTTGATTCAGAGTGTAAAGCCGCATATTGTAACCGTAGGATCGTGGTCGGGTAAGACTGGTTCGATTATAAGCGCTGCTCATTCCACTGAAGGAGAAAGTCATGACCATCATGATCATGATCACGAGCACCATCATCATTTTCACTATCATCCAAAGAAGGCGCCGACTCGCTTAAGCCAATTTTTCTTAGTCGGGTTTTTGACAGGGATCATTCCGTGTCCAAGCGCTTTAGCGATCATCCTCGCTGCTGTCAGCTCGCATCAGGTGATGGTTGGCATTCAGTTGGTTGCGGCCTTTTCCCTAGGCGGTGCCCTCACTATGGCTAGTCTCGGATATATAATGAGCCGGACGAGCGGCAAAATCAGGGCAATCAATGAAGGGTTTATAAAGCTTTTGTCAATTGGCTCCGCACTGTTAATAATAGGGCTTGGAGCAGCCGTGACCATTAGAGCCAGTATCCATATCTGGCTCTCCATGTAAAAAAACTTTTTTAGTCATTCTGTTGACTTTCTAAAAAAGCTATGTATAATCAAGTAGTATAATAAAACGTGACACAATCAGTGACGAAGAGAGTAGTTGCGAAAGAGGCTATAGCGAATCAGGGATGGTGGAAGCCTGATGTCAATCACGCAATGAACCGCACTTCTGAGATGCCAGTCTGAATGAACAGTAGGGCTCGGCCGGGTCGCTCCGTTAAAGGCTTATGAGTGGATTCCGTTTCATACGGAATAATGAGAGTGGTACCGCGGATGAACAGCATTCGTCTCTTTTTTAATAAAAAGAGACGGGTGCTTTTTTAATTTTTTGGATGGTCTATTACATGTCTCTTTCACATATAAAAAACTCATGAATAAAAAATCAATGACAAAGAGAGTAGTTGTAATCGATTTGGCAAGCGATCCGGGGACGGTGTGAGCCCGGTACAGATCTTACAACGAAACGCACTTTGGAGATGTTCACTCGGAGGCTTGTCAAAGGCTTTAGAGTGGAACGGTTCGCCCCCGTTATAAGGTAAGAGTGGATCCCATAATATGGGGTAATAAGAGTGGTACCGCGGATGAACCCAACACATTCGTCTCTTTTTAAAGAGACGAGTGTGTTTTTTTATTGGGTCAAGAAACGACTTCTTTAGTTAAAAAATAACCGATAATGGTGCTGTCATAGAAGAAATATACGGAATACTGGAAAAAGGCGGTTAATTAAGAGAATAAAATGTGCGGTTTTGGAGGGAGAGGGAAATGAACACGATTAGAGTTGGGATTGTTGGAGCAAATGGGTACAGCGGAGCAGAGTTAATTCGGTTATTATCCGCCCATCCTCACGTTAGCGTTGAGGTATTGATTTCACATTCGACGAGCGGTTTTGCTATAAAAGAGGTGTATCCGCATCTCACAAACATTGTGGAACATACGTTGGAATCAATGGCGGTAGAAAAAGTAGCAGAGCAAGTGGATTTCCTCTTTTTTGCTACACCATCTGGAGTGAGTAAGGATCTTTTGCCAGTGTTTGTCGAAAAAGACGTTCTGTGCATCGATCTCTCTGGGGATTTCCGATTGCATAATGCCGAAAGCTATGCCGAGTGGTACAACCAGGAGCGAACAGATTCTAAACTGCTTTCAAAATCGGTTTATGGACTCACTGAATTTAACCGGGAGCAAGTCCAACAAGCTCGTTGGCTCGCTAACCCTGGCTGTTATCCGACAGCAACCTTGTTAGGTATTCTTCCGGCAATTAAGATGAATCAAATTGAGCCAAAAGGCCTTGTGATTGATGGGAAGTCCGGTGTTTCTGGGGCAGGGAGAAAAGCATCGCTTGCCTCGCACTTTGGAGAAACGAACGAAAATCTCAAAATCTATAAAGTGGGCAGGCACCAACACATTCCAGAAATTGAACAAATGATTGAAACGATAACGGGAGAAGCGATTCCTGTTACGTTTTCAACTCACCTCATTCCGATGACGCGCGGCATTATGTGTACGATGTATGCAAACTTAAAAGCGCCCCTTAAAACGGAAGAGATGGTCGCAAGCTACAAGGAATTTTACCAAAACGATTCATTCGTCAGAGTTAGGGAACCCGGTGTTTTTCCAGCGACCAAAGAGGTCTACGGTTCGAATTTCTGTGACATAGGCCTTCATGTGGATGAGCGAACGGGCCGTGTGACAATTGTTTCGGTGATTGACAATATGGTCAAAGGCGCTGCAGGCCAGGCTATTCAGAACATGAACCTCATGCTTGGCTTTGAGGAAACGACGGGTCTTAACTTTGTTCCTGTGTACCCATAACGACGATTGACAACATAGAAACTAACAAACTATTTTACCACCCCGGGGAGGGTTTAACTTATGACAGAGGCAAAGAGTTTAACGCTTGATAAAGATAAACAAACTAGTTTGACCGTTTTAGATGAAGGCGGAGTGACTTCGCCAAAAGGCTTTCGAGCAAGCGGTCTTCATTGCGGACTCCGCAAAACCCGCTTAGATCTTGGCTGGCTGTATTCGGATGTGCCAGCTGCAGCATGCGGTGTTTATACAACTAACGTCTTTCAAGCGGCGCCGCTGCTTGTGACGAAAGAAAGTCTCAGTCAAGAAAATAAGCTTCAAGCTATATTAGTTAATTCAGGAAACGCGAATGCGTGCACCGGTCAAGAAGGGCTTTCGAATGCCTATGAATCTCGCACTGACTTCGCCAAGCAATTCGGTATTCCAGAACATTATATTTCAGTCGTTTCAACGGGTGTCATTGGTCAGCAGCTGCCAATGGAAAAGCTGAAACAAGGAATTAAGAACATCGGAATACTCGAAAATGACGCGGCTTCTTTTGAAAAAGCGATTTTAACGACCGATACCGTAACGAAGCATCTCGCTGTGGAACTAGAGATTGATGGTAAAACGGTGACGATCGGCGGAGCGGCAAAAGGTTCTGGGATGATTCATCCGAACATGGCAACTATGCTTGGCTTTGTGACAACTGACGCCAATGTCGTTCAAGAAGATCTTTACGACGCATTAAAAGAAGTGACCAATTCAACGTTTAATATGATTACCGTTGACGGGGATATGAGCACAAACGATATGGTGTTGGTTTTGGCGAATGGCCTGGCTGGAAATGAACCTTTATCAAAGGCACATCCAGAGTGGGAGACGTTTAAGAACGGCTTAGCATTCGTGAGTGAGGCCTTAGCTAAGAAAATCGCACGAGATGGTGAAGGCGCGACAAAACTGATTGAAGTCCAGGTTACTGGAGCTCTAGAAGTTGAGGCCGCTAAAGTGATTGCCAAAACAATCGTTGGCTCAAGCTTAGTCAAAACAGCCATTTATGGGACGGATGCTAACTGGGGACGTATCATTTGTGCGGTCGGCTACAGCGGCAAACCGATTGATCCAACTAACATTCATGTGGCAATAGGTCCAGTGGAGGTTGTAAAAGACGGGGTTCCGCTTCCGTTTGATGAAGATATAGCAAAAGCCTACTTAGAAAATGAACATGTACAGATCTTTGTGAATTTGAATCAAGGGCAGCATACTGCAACAGCGTGGGGCTGTGATTTAACGTATGACTACGTCAAAATCAACGCGATGTATCGGACTTAAGGAGGGGGAAACGGTGAAAAAATACCTAGTCATCAAGAGTGGCGGGAGTATTCTTGACCAGTTGCCGGATTCCTTTTATCAAACGATTAAAGAGTTGAGTGAAGGAGATGAGTGGCAGCCGGTTCTAGTTCACGGCGGAGGCCCGCATATATCTCATCTTTTAACACAACTTGACGTTCCCATTGAATTTAACAGCGGCTTGCGCGTTACCAGTGAAGCAGTCTTAGATATTGTTGAAATGGTTTTATGCGGGTCGGTTAACAAACAAATTGTTCGAAATCTTGCGAACGCCGGGGCTAAAGCGCTCGGGATCAGTGGAATGGACGGCTCACTTCTTTATGCCGAACCGATGGATAAAACGGGCAGCCTTGGCTATGTAGGCGAGGTGACAAAGGTGGAACCAAGTGTAATTCAGGAAGTCGTCTCGCTCGGCTATGTACCTGTTGTCGCACCGCTTGCTTTAGGGGAGAACGGCCAACGGTATAACATAAACGGCGATCTCGCGGCGGCGGCTGTCGCCAAGGCACTGAATGGATCCCTCTGCTTCGTCAGTAATATTGACGGGGTGCTTGCCGAAGAAAAGGGCGAAAGAAGTGTTATTCCTGAATTGACTCAAGAGGAGGCAAGCGATCTTATTGTTCAAGGCATCATTTACGGCGGCATGATCCCAAAAGTACAATCAGCTCTCGACAGTCTCTTTGCCGGAGCTCAAGAAGTGGTCATTCTAAACGGATTAAAGGAACAAAGCTTGCGAGAGTTTACAGAAGGCAAACCAGTCGGAACACGATTCGTAAAAGCTTCAACTAAAAAGACGGTACGGAAGTAAAAGGAGGCTGTAAAGATGAGCAGTGAAACGACAACGATTAATCCATTAATGGCGACCTATAATCGCTTCCCACTCACTCTTGTAAAAGGAAAGGGCAGTCATGTTTGGGATGACAAAGGCGAACAATACCTCGATTTTACATCCGGCATTGCGACCTGTAATCTCGGTCACGTTCCTGAGACAGTCAAAAATGCCTTGCAGGAACAGTTGAATAACCTTTGGCATATTTCGAATCTTTACCATATTCCGAGCCAAGAAGCCTTGGCGAAGAAACTCACTGATGTAAGCTGCTTTGATCAAGTGTTTTTTTGTAACAGCGGTGCTGAAGCAAATGAAGGGGCCATCAAGCTTGCACGACGCTATGCACAAAAAGTGAAGAAGACAGACGCTTATGAAGTGGTCACTTTCACGCAATCCTTTCATGGGCGGACGCTTGGAACGCTATCTGCTACAGGTCAACCTAAAATACAGGATGGCTTTTATCCGCTCCTAAATGGATTCCGCTACCTGCCATACAATGATGTGGATGCACTAAAAGATCTTAAAGGTGATAAAACTTGCGCCGTTCTTTTAGAGCTCGTT
Source organism: Pullulanibacillus sp. KACC 23026 (assembly GCF_029094525.1). Classification (NCBI taxonomy): domain Bacteria; kingdom Bacillati; phylum Bacillota; class Bacilli; order Caryophanales; family Sporolactobacillaceae; genus Pullulanibacillus; species Pullulanibacillus sp. KACC 23026. Next base: position 322,446 of record NZ_CP119107.1, read on the forward strand.
CAAGGTGAGGGCGGCGTTATTCCAGCGGATGCGGATTGGATTCAAGCGCTAAAGCAAACTTGTGAAGACGAAGGGCTCCTCTTTATGGTCGATGAAATTCAAACAGGAGTCGGGCGGACAGGAACGCTTTTTGCTTATGAGCAATACGGAATTGAACCCGATGTGATGACTTTAGCCAAAGGGCTTGGTAATGGGATTCCAATCGGGGCCGTTTTGGCCAAAGCAGAAGTGGCTCAAGCCTTTGGTCCAGGAAGCCACGGCAGCACTTTTGGCGGTAACCCGATGGCAACGACATCCGGAGTGACTGTCTTAAAGGAAATGACGGAAACGGATGTTCTGGCACATAGCCAAATAATTTCTGAACTTTTATTTGCAGGGTTAAACGAACTTAAAGATAAATACCCCGATCAATTCCTGGATGTCCGAGGAAGGGGCTTATTGGTAGGTGTCCAAACGGCATGTCCAGCAATAGACATCGTCAATAAGGCAAGAGATAAAAAGTTGCTTGTGCTTGTAGCAGGGGCCAACGTCTTACGAATCTTACCGCCGCTTACCGCTACAGCAGAAGATGTCCAAACCTTTTTAAGTATTATGGAAGAGATCTTGAACGAAGGCTAGAAATAGAGGACTTACGGTATTCATCTCCGCGCCTCCCTTGACTCCCTGTAACGGACATTGACTCCGTTACAAGGAGAAAATGCTAGGGCTCTTCGGTGTAACGGACACTGACTCCGTTACAAGGGGAAAAGGAAGGCAACATGAACGAAAAAGTGTTAACGGACTGGATGTCCGTTAGAAATTAGAAACACCGGAAAAAGGGGCTGTAACGGACTGAGTGTCCGTTACAATGCCCGCTCACGGTAATGGGAGGACGTCCTCCCAAAGTCAAACAAAAATGGAGGCAGGCAGAAGTGAAAAAGGGTTATTTAGTCTTGGAATCAGGAGACCTCTTTGAAGGCACTCATGTAGGCCAGCACACTCATACAACGGGTGAAGTAGTATTTAATACAGGGATGACAGGCTATCAGGAAATGCTTACGGATCCTTCCTATGCCGGACAAATTCTCACTTTCTGCTACCCGCTCATTGGAAATTACGGCGTAAATAAGCAGGATGATGAGGGACCGGCCTTGCACTTATCCGGCGTTGTTCTGAGTCACCTGGCCACACAGCCGAGTCATTATTTATCAACCAAAACCTTTTTAAAACACATGAATGATTCAGGCATCCCAGTTTTGGCGGATGTCGATACTCGGGCAGTGGTTAAGAAAATCCGTCACGCCGGAACAATGAGAGGCGTTCTGACGCTTAACCCGGATGACGTTTCATTTACGCCGAAACTGCAAGGACTTGATTTAATCAAAAAGGTGTCTTCTGAAAAAGTCGAGCACTACAAAGGCAGTGGCCCACATGTTGTCTTAATCAATTATGGAAGCAAGAAATCAATCTTAACGGCCTTGCTTCATGCAGGCTGTGAAGTGACGGTTGTGCCTTATCATATAACGTTTAATGAACTTAAGTCATTAAAACCAACAGGTGTTGTCCTGAGCAATGGACCGGGCAATCCGATGGCTTTAAAGCCTTATTTTAACGAAATTAAGAAAATTTCAGAGACGTATCCGACGCTCGGTATTTGTTTGGGCCACCAGCTGATTGCACTCGCCCATGGTGCTGAAACAGAAAAATTACTGTTCGGCCATCGCGGCGGCAATCACCCTGTTAAAGAGTTAGAAACAGGGAAGGTGTGGATGACGTCCCAAAATCACAGCTTTGTTGTCAAAGAAGCAAGCATTGATACAACAAAATTTGAGGTCAGCTATCGCAACGTCAATGACAAGTCAGTGGAAGGGTTAAAAGCGAAGCACTTGCCAATCGAAACGGTGCAGTTCCACCCTGAAGCTCACCCTGGTCCAACTGACACGGAACACATTTTTGATCGTTTTATACACAAGATTAAACATGCAGGAGAGTCTAGCTATGCCATTACGTACTGATCTGAAAAAAGTATTAGTCATAGGTTCAGGCCCCATTGTCATTGGGCAGGCCGCTGAATTTGATTATGCCGGCACGCAAGCCTGTCTGGCATTAAAAGAAGAAAATATCGAGGTCGTCCTCGTTAATAATAATCCCGCTACAATCATGACCGATGAACAAATCGCTGATCACGTCTATATTGAACCGCTGACCCCTGAATCGATCGAAAAAATCATTCAGAAGGAAAAGCCTCAAGGATTAATTGGAACACTTGGCGGTCAAACCGGATTAAACCTCACCGTAGCACTGTCTGAACAGGGCATTCTTGAAAAATATAATGTCGAGCTGCTCGGCACTTCCTTAATCTCCATCCAAAAAGGTGAGGATCGGGAAATGTTTCGCCAATTAATGCTCGATATTGAAGAGCCGATTTGCGAATCAGAAATTATTCATTCTTTTGAAGAAGGGAAAGCCTTTGTCGAACAGATTGGTTATCCGGTTATCATCCGTCCCGCTTATACGCTCGGAGGAGCAGGCGGCGGTTTTGCCAATAACGAAGAAGAGCTTAAGCGAGTTTTAACAAGCGGTCTTTCCGCAAGTCCCATTCATCAAGTGTTGATTGAAAAGAGTATTAAAGGATGGAAAGAGATTGAGTACGAGGTCATGCGTGATGCCAATGATACATGCATCATCGTCTGCAACATGGAAAACATGGATCCGGTTGGTGTACACACTGGCGATTCCATCGTTGTGGCTCCTTCTCAAACGCTGACCGACAATCAATACCAAATGCTCCGCGCTTCATCGTTAAAAATTATCCGGGCGCTCGGCATTGTCGGCGGCTGTAATATTCAGTTCGCACTCGATCCCGTTTCAGAAGATTATGTCATCATCGAGGTGAATCCTCGTGTGAGCCGTTCTTCCGCTTTAGCATCAAAGGCAACCGGCTACCCGATTGCGAGAATGGCGGCCAAATGTGCGATTGGGTTTCATCTGGATGAACTCTTAAATCCTATTACGGGGAATACTTATGCATCATTTGAACCCGCTCTTGATTACATCGTCGTGAAACTTCCGCGTTTTCCGTTTGATAAGTTTACCGAAGCAGATCGGAAGCTGGGCACACAGATGAAGGCAACGGGTGAGGTGATGGCGATTGACCGGACCTTTGAAGGGGCTCTTAATAAAGGTCTTCGTTCCTTAGAATTAGGGCTGAACAGTCTTGAATGGAAGGGTTTTATGAGTGCCTCGGCGGATGAGTTGAAACTTAATCTCACAAATGCAACGGATCTTCGCCTGTTTGCCATTGCTGAGCTATTAAAACGCGGGGAATCCATTGAAACCATCCATGCGCTTACACAAATGGATCCATGGTTTTTATATGGTGTACAGAATATCCTCACCACTGAGAAAGAGCTCAGCAACACTGAATTTGCTCGCTTAACAGTGGATCAGCTCAAATCAGCCAAGCGGATGAACATTAGCGATGCCAGATTGGCACAGCTCTTATCTGTTACCGAAAAAGAGGTTAGTGAAAAGCGTAAAGGCTGGGGCATTCTTCCGGTCTATAAACTAGTCGATACGTGTGCAGGCGAGTTTGTAGCGGAGACCCCTTACTATTACTCCACCTGGCATGGGGAAGATGAAGCGCTCGTCAGTAATCGGCCCAAAATATTAGTCGTAGGCTCTGGACCGATTCGCATCGGACAGGGTGTTGAATTTGATTATTGTTCAGTTCATGCAACATTTGCCGTGAAGAAACTTGGGTTTGAGGCCGTCGTCGTCAATAACAATCCAGAAACGGTCAGCACGGATTATGCCACAGCGGACCGCCTCTACTTTGATCCGTTAACGTTAGAGGATTTACTGCACGTGATTGAAAAGGAAAACGTACAAGGTGTTTTGCTCCAGTTTGGCGGCCAAACGGCGGTTAATCTCGCAGAAAAACTTGAGGCAGAAGGTGTTCCGATTCTCGGAACCACAGCTGACATGATCGACGCATTAGAGGACCGGGAGCGATTTTATAAGGTGTTAAAGGAATTAAACATTCCTCACATTCAAGGAGAGATTGTCGAGAGTCCAGCCGAATTAAAAGAAGCGGCGGGCCGCCTCGGGTTTCCGATCCTTAGTCGACCTTCTTACGTCATTGGCGGTCAGTCGATGTTCATCTTTTATGATGAAGCAGAGCTTGACAGGGCCTTAACGTTTCATTTTCAGGATGACCGCATGTGGCCGCTGCTTGTTGACAGCTACCTTCCTGGTATGGAATTTGAAGTCGATGCCGTCAGTGATGGCAGTGACATTGTTATTCCTGGTATTTTTGAACATGTGGAGCGGGCAGGGGTTCACTCCGGTGACAGCACAGCGATCTTCCCACCTGTCAACTTGCCGGAATCGGTACAGCAGCTAGCGGTTACTTATACGGAAAAGATTTGCAAAGCTTGTTCGATTAAAGGTCTAATGAATATTCAATTTGTGTATGCCAATGAAACATTATATGTTCTGGAGGTTAATCCGCGAGCATCCCGAACGATTCCAATAATTAGTAAGGTGACCGGTTTTCCTATGGTCGAAGCCGCTGTTCGGGTCCAGCTCGGTCAGTCCGTCAAATCCTTTACTAAGGTGCAAGGCTTACTCACGCCGCCTGCCTACTATTCTGTCAAAGCTCCTGTGTTCTCCTCATCCAAGCTTAATGGGGTGGATCCGGTGCTCGGACCTGAGATGAAATCGACAGGTGAAAGCCTCGGTCTCGGTTATTCAGTCGGAGAGGCGCTGACAAAAGCCGTGTTTTTAGGAGAAGCGAATCCTTTCAGTCAATCGACAACTAAGAAGACCATTATTTGTTCGATTAATTCGCGAGAGCTTGAAGAAAGCTATGGTCTTATAAAAGAGCTGATTGAACGTGGATTTGACATGACGGCTACGGCAAAAACGGCTGAGTTTTATGAGCAAAAAGGACTTCCGATCAAGAAAAAGGTCTTAAGTGTTGAGGAAGTGGCTGAGGTCCTTCAATCCGGAGAGGCAGCGGCCCTTATCAATAGTCCGACAAATGGACGGAATCGGTCGACGTTCGGATTTCAAATCAGAGCCGAAGCCATTAGACATAAGGTCCCTTTAATGACCAGTCTCGATACGGTTAGGGCAGCCTTAACCTATGCTAACAGCACGACGAATGACCAAGTCAAAACACTAACAGCTTATCGCCAGGATTCTATGAAGGGAAGTGGCATTTATGTCTAATGCATTAAACGTTATGAAAATGAAGCAGAATCCTTTAACTTTAAAGGGAACTGATTTTATAAAGGTATCTGATTATTCAAGTGAGACTTTGACCGCATTGCTTGAGCAAGCCTATGAAATGAAGCGTCTGCAAAAAGAGGGGATCCCGCATCCTTATCTAAGCGGCAAAATTCTTGGGATGGTTTTTGAAAAATCTTCAACCCGTACAAGAGTGTCTTTTCAAGTTGGGATGAAGCAGCTCGGCGGGGATGCGATTTTTTTGAGCAAAAATGATATCCAGCTTGGGCGAGGCGAAACCATTTCTGATACAGCCAAAGTCCTGTCACGTTATGTGGATGGCATCATGATTCGAACTTTTGAACATGAGAAAATTCTAGAACTGGCAGAGCATGCGGATGTGCCTGTCATCAATGGGTTAACCGATCTTCACCATCCAGCCCAAACTTTAGCGGACCTATTAACGATTTACGAACATAAAGGGCAGTTCAAAGGGCTTAAACTGTGTTATGTCGGGGACGGTAATAATAACGTATGCCATTCCTTAATCGAAGGAGCGGTACTCGTCGGGATGGATGTTTCCGTCGCAAGTCCAGAAGGGTTTGAGCCGAATGCTGAGATTCTGGGTTGGGCCATTCAACAGGCTGAAGTCACTGGGAGCAGCGTGACCGTTACCGTCTCACCGGAGGAAGCAGTCAAAGGGGCAGATGTGATCGTCACAGATGTCTGGACCAGCATGGGCCAAGAAGAAGAAAAAGAAGCACGTCATCAAATCTTCAAGCCTTACCAAGTGAATGCCGAGCTTTGCGGGCAAGCCGATCCAGACTATATCTTCCTGCACTGTCTGCCGGCGCATCGCGGTGAAGAAGTGACAGCCGATATCATTGATGGACCGCATTCGGTTGTCTTCGACGAAGCAGAAAATCGTCTGCATGCACAAAAAGCCATTTTGAAAAACTTATTGGGAAGTTAATCACTTAGAGTATAAAATAAGACTAAAAATTTAAATAAAACCATTAAGAGGAGTGTTATAAAAAAATGGCAAAAGAAAAAATTGTACTTGCTTATTCCGGAGGGCTAGACACCTCTGTATCCGTTAAATGGATCCAAGAAAAATACGGCTATGATGTCATTGCACTGGGCCTTGATGTCGGTGAAGGAAAGGACTTAGAGGCAATCAAGCAAAAAGCGTTAAACGTTGGGGCGATCAAAGCGATCATGATTGATGCTAAAGAGCTTCTTGCCAAAGGTTATATTTTACCTGCTCTCAAAGCAAATGCGATGTACGAAGGCAAATACCCGCTTTCCTCAGCGCTTTCCCGTCCGCTTATCTCGAAGCTTCTGGTGGAAGTAGCTGAGCAAGAAGGTGCGGTTGCAGTTGCTCACGGCTGTACCGGGAAAGGGAATGACCAAGTTCGCTTTGAAGTCTCGATCCAAGCACTTAATCCTGATTTAAAGGTTGTGGCACCTGTTCGGGAATGGGGCATGACACGTGATGAAGAAATCGCCTATGCCGAAAAAAATGGAATTCCAATTCCAATCAATCTCGACAATCCGTTCTCGATTGATGCAAACATCTGGGGACGCGCTTGTGAAGCCGGCGTCTTAGAAAACCCATGGAATGAAGCCCCTGAGGCAGCCTATGACTGGACAAATCCGATTCATTTAACCCCGGATGATGCAGAATATGTTGAAATTGATTTTGTTCAAGGTGAGCCGGTTGCCTTAAACGGTGAAAAGATGGAGCTTGTTCCTTTAATTGAAAAGTTAAATGAGCTAGGCGGCCTTCATGGCGTTGGCCGGATTGATCACATCGAGAATCGTTTAGTGGGCATCAAATCACGTGAAGTCTATGAAAACCCAGCAGCCCTTATTTTAATTAATGCCCATAAAGAATTAGAGTTTTTGACTCTCCCTCGTGAGGTATCTCAATTTAAAGCTCAAATTGATCAAAAAATGGCTCAGATTATCTATGAAGGACTCTGGTATTCACCGCTTAAATCCGCTCTGGATGCGTTCGTGGATGAAACTCAAAAATATGTAACAGGGAAAGTACGTGTGAAGCTTCATAAAGGAACTCACGTTGTAGTGGGACGGACGTCCGATTATAGTCTATACAATGAAGAGCTCGCCACCTATACAAAAGGGGACGCTTTCGATCATAATGCGGCAGTAGGCTTCATCAAACTATGGGGACTTCCAACAAAAGTTTATTCAGAAGTACACAAATCCGAAGAAAAGCAGGAGGGTCAGTCTAATGAGCAAGCTGTGGAGCGGACGGTTCCAGAAGGAAACTAATAAGCTTGTCGAAGAACTGACAGCTTCCATTACTTTTGACCAAAAATTAGCCGATGAGGATATCGAGGGGAGTCTCGCCCATGTCCAAATGCTTGGCGAATGCGGAATTATCCCAGCAGAAGACGCCGAGAAAATTGCTGAAGGTTTAAAGGTTATCCAAAAGAAAATAGCGCAAGGCGAGGTCAACTACCTCGTCGCCCATGAAGATATCCATATGAATATCGAAAAAATGCTGACAGACGAAATTGGACCGGTTGCCGGAAAGCTTCATACGGGGAGGAGCCGCAATGATCAGGTGGCAACCGACATGCACCTGTATATGCGTCGCAAAACGGAAGGACTTATTGAACTTGTTGAAGCGGCGCAAGAGGCCCTCCTCACACAGGCTGAAGCGAATGTAGATACCATTTTACCAGGCTATACGCATCTTCAGCGGGCTCAGCCTATTTCATTTGCGCATCATCTTCTTGCGTATTTTTGGATGCTTGAGCGGGACAAGGGTCGCCTGCAGGACAGCCTTAAGCGAATCAATCTGTTGCCTTTAGGGGCGGGTGCCCTTGCTGGGACAACCTTTCCGATTAATCGGCAGCGGGTAGCTGAATTGCTAGACTTCGATGGGGTCTATCCAAATAGCTTGGATGCTGTCAGCGACCGTGATTTTATAGCCGAATTTTTATCGATTGCTTCGATTATGATGGTGCATCTCTCACGTCTCTCAGAAGAGCTTATCCTTTGGAGCAGCCAAGAGTTTCAATTCGTTGAACTCGATGATTCCTTCTGTACCGGCTCAAGCATGATGCCGCAAAAGAAAAATCCAGATGTTCCAGAGCTCATTCGTGGTAAAACCGGTCGGGTGTTTGGCAACCTTATCGGCCTCCTTACAGTATTGAAAGGGTTGCCGCTTGCTTATAACAAAGACCTGCAAGAGGATAAGGAAGGCATGTTCGACAGTGTTGAAACGCTCGAAGGAGCCCTTATGCTTCTCGCTCCTATGCTAGAAACGATGACTGTGAACACAAAAGCGATGCAGGAAGCCGTGACAAAGGACTACTCCAATGCAACTGACTTGGCTGATTACTTAGTCAACAAAGGCATGCCATTCCGTGAAGCCCATGAAGTCATCGGCCAGCTCGTTCATTACGGCATCAAGCACGGCAAATTTCTATTAGATCTCGACCTGAACGAATTCCAGTCATTCAGCGAGCTCTTCGACGATGCCGTCTATACCGTGCTCAAACCAGAAAACGTCGTCGCAGCCCGAAACAGCGAAGGCGGAACCGGCTTTGACCAAGTCAAAAAACAACTCCAACTAGCAAGAAACGCAGGGACGGTTCTTGCGTTTCATTCCAAGCAATGATTCCTTTTAGGGGGTCATTGTTTTTCTTTTTGGGGACACCGGTCGACAGATTCCCCTCTAACTAGGCGCGAAGGCCCGCTCTTTATAGAAATGAAATGAGCTGTCAGAAAAACAAACAGACCCACGAATCATCCTATGGGATGGGTTTTGGATGATGGTTTCTCAATAAAGTTGGCGATGATAGTGACATAGGACTTGAATGGACAGGCATTGAGCGCTTAAATTAGAAGAGGATGTTTTTTAACATTCATTTAAACTAAATTCAGGATCATTAATTTTGAGTGTGCAGCTCTTTACATAGGATGATTATTGGAGGGTCAAGTCATGAAAAGGAAGATTGTATTAACTGGAGGCGGATCGGCCGGGCATGTGACGGTTAATCTCGCGCTTATCCCAAAACTCCGTGAAGCGGATTGGGAAATCACTTATATTGGCTCAGTCAATGGGATTGAGCGAGAACTTGTAAGCGGGGTCGAGGGAGTCGATTACAAAAGTATTTCAACAGGTAAGCTTCGCCGCTATTTCGACTGGAATAACTTTAAGGACCCTTTTAAGGTGGTAAAAGGAATCTGGGAGGCCTATCGGATTATAAAAAAAGTTAAGCCAGACGTTGTTTTTTCAAAAGGCGGCTTTGTCTCGGTTCCGGTTGTACTGGGAGCCAAGCTGAATGGCGTACCAACCATTATCCATGAATCAGATATTACACCAGGACTTGCGAATAAACTTTCGATCCCCTTTGTAACCAAAGTTTGCACGACCTTTCCTGAAACGGCTAAGGCTCTTCCTGAGGCAAAAACAATCTATCTCGGGGCGGTTATCCGAGAAGAATTATTCAAGGGCGATGCGGCAAAAGGACGTCAATTTACTGATTTTACCAGGACGAAGCCAGTCCTCCTTATTATGGGGGGCAGTCTCGGTGCCAGAAAAATTAATCAGGCGGTTCGCGAAAACTTGGATGATTTATTGAAGGACTTTCAGATTGTTCATTTATGTGGGAAGGGAAATGTGGATGCCTCCCTGTCACGCAGAGGTTATCAGCAATACGACTATATAAAAGAGGAACTGCCAGACCTTCTAGCAATGGCTGACGTGATTATTTCACGAGCAGGCTCCAATGCGATCTTTGAATTTAAGGCGCTGAAAAAGCCGATGCTCCTGATTCCGCTCTCGCAAAATGCAAGCCGCGGTGACCAGGTGTTAAATGCGGAGTCCTTTAAAAAGTCAGGCTTTGCCGATGTCCTTTTAGAAGAAGACTTGAATCCAGAAACCTTTTTAGAAAAAGTGATGACTATTTATGCTAATCGGGAAGCTTATCAGAAGAAAATGGCGGAGGACCAAGGCGAATCTCCGCTGCAAAAACTCTATCAATTGATTGAGACAATGAGCCAATCGTCTTGAGTTATTAGGGTTTAACACTCTAAAGGAGCGGATAGGGGGCCGATTATGCGGCCGCCGCATTAAGGACAACGGCATCACAGAAAGAGGGGGGCCTATTTTCCGAGCCTCTTATGGTGACGTCCAGTGTCTATCAGGGCCACTTTTATTAAAACGATTAGATCATCATACAAGTGAAAATTTGAACATTGTTTGAACATTCTGTGTTGAACTTGTGTCGGCCTTTAATAAGACGTAAACTTAAGTTAAACACACATATTACTAGGTACAGAGCCTCGGGATCCCGTCTTCCCGAGGCTCTGTCCTCTATCGTGACAGCGCTCACCTTAAAAGTTTTAAATTAAGCTAAACAAGAAGGGATTTGCAGCAGACGAGATGTCCGTTACAAACCCCTTGCTTGCGGTTCGTTATTTACTTATCTAAGTCTTACCAGGAAAACAAATGCTTGACCCATTTCACGAGGCCGCCGCTCTTGTGTTGGTCATGCTTAAGCGAATCTGCCCCGTTTTTGCTCTGAGCGTCCTTAGCCGTCTGATCCGATTGGGTAGGTTCGGTACCCGCTAAGTAGTACGTTAATCGTGCGTTCTTTGCATCTTTAGAAGTTAATAAACCTGTGCTTGGGTCAACCCATGCCTTGACAACGCCATCAGGGGCTTTAAAAGCATCTCGCGGCTGTCCTTGAAGCACATCCTCCATATAATTAGCCCAAATCGATTTTGAATATCTTGAATCAGGATAAGTATTGATCGGCTTCCATTGTTTGTAACCCACCCAGACAGAGGTCGTTAGATTAGGTGTAAACCCGACCATCCAGCTGTCTGTGTCCGTTGAGCCCGTCTTAGCTGCAACCGTATGGGTCAGAATCTTACGGACACTGTTTCCTGTCACTGTTGAGTAGCCGTTTAATTTAGGATCAAATATACCCGTCATCATCTGGGATAAGACAAAGCTAGTTGCTGGATCAAGCACTTGTTTGCTGCTTGGCTTCCATTGATAGATCACATGACCGGATCGATCAACGACCTTTGTAATATAGTGCGGGGTCACTCGTTTTCCTAGGTCGGCAATGGTGCTGTAGGCATTTGCCATTTCCAAGACGCTGACTGGCTTCGTTCCGAGAGCGAGAGATGGGATCGGTTCAAGCGGGCTCGTAATGCCCATCTCCTTCGCGGTTGTAACGAGTTGATCCATGCCGATGGCCAGATTTGTTTTCACGGCATATATATTGTCAGACAGGGCCAAAGCCTGCATTAAGGTAATCGGACCGTTCGCATAATACCCGCCATAATTCTCCGGACTATACGGCTTTCCATTATCATAATGAAAAGTCGTTGGCGCACTCAATAAAGTTGTCGACGGTGTGAAATTATTTCGCAGTGCTGCGTAATACAAGAATGGTTTAAAACTGGAGCCTGGCTGCCGCTTACCTTGAACAGCAAGATTATAAGGATCTTCTTGGTAGTTCCGTCCGCCGATCATGGCTTTAACAGCACCTGTTTTAGGATCCATCGTCACGAGGGCTGCTTGAATTTTAGACTTCGGATTAATGACCTTTTTGACCCAATACTCCGCCTTTTTCTGCATATTGGCATCCAAAGTGGTATAGACCTTAAGCCCGGCTGTTGCAATTTGTTCGTTAGTCATGTTTAGCCGCTTGCTTAATTCCTGCTGAACTTCGTCTTGAAAATAGGGGGCCATTTCTTTAGTCCCTTTATGGGTGGTGACTAAAGTTAATTTCTCTTTATAAGCCTTTTCGGCCTGCGCTTTCGTTATGTCCCCGGCATTTACCATAGCATTAAGAATGAGCCGCTGTCTGGCTTTCGAACGATCAAAATCAACATCAGGCGCGTAGTAAGTGGGACCTTTAGGGATGCCGGCTAATAGCGCGGATTCTGCGAGATCAAGGTCTTTAGCATTTTTATTAAAATAGTACTTAGATGCGGCCTGAATGCCATAAGCGCCGTGGCCGTAATAAATCGTATTTAAATAACCTTCTAGGATTTGCGACTTAGAATAGTTCATTTCAAGCCTCATAGTGGTAAAGGCTTCAAGAAATTTCCGCTTCCAGGTTTTGTCATTTGATAGGAACAGGTTACGGGCATACTGCATCGAAATCGTACTCGCTCCTTGCGCCTTGGACAAGGTGGTAACGTCCTTTATTGCGGCCCCTGCCATCCGGCGAAGGTCAAAGCCGTGGTGGTCATAAAAATGTCTATCCTCAATATCAATGGTTGCCTGTTGCAGAGGCTTCGCGATATTTGAAAGTGAAACCCAATAGCGGTTTTGACTGTCATGCTCCGTCTCGCCAATCACTTCATCATTGGTCGAGTAGTAAACCGTTGTTTGCGGGACTTGGATCTTCGGAGCCCCCAGTATTTTCGCATAGAGCCAGAGACTCGCTAGGCAAAAAATGAGCAGGGAACAGAAGATCACGGCGGCACGAAAGGCCCATTTAAGAAAAGTTTTGGCTCGTTGTCTATGTTGTCCTGTCACAATCTCCATGATTGGCACCCTTTCTATGTAGAGCTCTAACATTCTTTAAGTTTAAAAGGTGAGGCACAAGCTCCCTTAAGATAGCTATGGACCGCTGAAAGGTTGTCCTGTTGAGGTTTTAAGTGGTCCAAGCAGCTAGAGGTTTTAGCTAGCACCTGACTTTTGTGAAAAACATGGTTGACTTCACTAACTATGCTTTTTTTTGAGTCCATAAGTGGTTCTATTATTTAATTAAGTATGCTTCAAGAGTGAGGAGATTAAACATGACTCAGCGCGTTTCGTGCGAAAAATAGCGAATGATGTAAAATTATAGTTTGCAATTGATACCTGTTCTACTATACTTTGTATGCTAGGGCTGTTTTTTATCCATATTAGAAAGGTGAAAAGTAAGGAGATTAGACGACCTGAGAAATCAGTAAACCAAGTTTGGTAAGCAATAGAACCCTCTAGGACTCAATTTAAAAATTCCATAGCTTTATATGGTGGTTTTTAGAAAAGCTTGGCTAGTCGCCAGGTGCTCAATGGTGAAAAGCCTTATAGTTTTTCTTATACTATCTTTTTGCAAGCGAGAACGCTGAAAGATTTGACTCTGATAGTATAAAAAATGAAGGAGTGGTTGCTGTGGAGCTTTGGTACACAGAAAAGCAAACAGAGGTATTCGGGATTACTGCAAAGATCAAACAGACCTTACATACGGAACAAACGCCTTTTCAAAAATTGGATATGCTCGAAACCGAGGAATTTGGAAATATGCTGACACTTGATGGGATGGTGATGACAACTGAACGGGATGAATTTGTCTATCACGAGATGGTCGCTCATGTCCCTCTTTTTACCCACCCTCATCCAAAGCAAGTGTTAGTAGTAGGCGGCGGTGATGGCGGGGTTATCCGGGAGGTTGTGAAGCATCCGGAAGTTGAAAAGGTCACCCTTGTCGAAATTGATGGAGCTGTGATTGAGCAATCCAAAAAGCATCTGCCTCATATTGCATCTGCTTTTGATCACCCAAAGGTAGAGGTTATTGTTGGAGATGGCTTCATGCATATTGCGGAAAGCCATAACGAGTATGATGTCATTATGGTTGACTCCACAGAGCCGGTTGGTCCAGCCGTCAAGCTCTTTGAAAAAGGCTTCTATGAAGGAATTTCCCGCGCGTTGAAAGCCGACGGGCTCTTCATTGCTCAGACAGATAATCCGTGGTTTAAAGCGGATTTAATCCGTCAAGTAATAGGCGATGTGAAGGAGATTTTTCCGATTACCCGTCTTTATACCGCAAACATTCCAACCTATCCGAGCGGACTTTGGACGTTTACAATGGGCTCCAAAGTCTATGATCCAATAGAAGTAGAAGAAGGACGGTTCCACGACCTAAAGACGAAGTACTATACAAAAGAATTGCACAAAGCGGCCTTTGTCCTGCCGAAATTTGTTAAGGATTTAGCGGGGGAATAAATGAAAAAAAGGATACAGTATGAAGGTTTAGAGGAGGAACAGATTTGATTTTTGATGAAGCGTATTCAGGTAAGGTATTTATTATGAGCCGGGCGAGTTATGATGACGCTCAGGCGGTTATTTACGGGATGCCGATGGATTATACAGTAAGCTTTCGGCCAGGCTCTCGTTTTGGTCCGGGACGCATCCGTGAAGCATCAATTGGTTTGGAAGAATATTCTCCCTATATGGACCGCCATTTGGAGGAGGTTCGCTACCATGACGCCGGGGATATTTTATTTCCGTTTGGTAATGCGGCCAAAAGTCTTGATTTAATTGAAGGGTATATTGATCAGCTTTTAAAAGACGGCAAGTTTCCTATTGGTCTTGGCGGTGAGCATCTTGTGACCTGGCCAATCATAAAAGCTTTTCATAAAGTGTACCCCGATCTTGTGCTCATTCATATTGATGCCCATGCCGACCTAAGAGAGGAATATGAAGGAGAAACGTTATCCCATTCTACACCTGTGCGAAAAGCCTGTAACCTTATGGGGGCAGAAAATGTTTACTCCTTTGGAATTCGGTCCGGAATGCGCGAGGAATTTGAATTTGCGAAGACGTCGGGCATGACGATGGAGAAATTCGAGGTAGCCGAGCCGCTCAAAAAGCATTTGCCTAAGCTTGCTGGGAGGCCAGTCTATGTTACGATTGATATCGATGTGCTGGACCCGGCTCATGCACCTGGAACAGGGACAGCTGAAGCAGGAGGCATTACATCCAAAGAATTGCTTGAAGCGATCCAGCTTATTGCTCATTCCGATGTGAAAGTGGTGGGAGCTGACCTGGTAGAAGTGGCGCCTCCTTATGACTCAGGAGAGCAAACCTCTATCGCTGCCAGCAAGTTTGTCCGTGAATATTTACTTGGTTTTGTAAAATAAAGGCTTGTCGGTAAACCGTTAAGAAAAAAAGAGAACCTTTCAAATGCAGGAGCCACTGATGGATCGAAATGCCCATTTTAAGTGGCAATTCTTGAGGGGTTCTCTTTAATTTTTATTCTGTTGGAAGTGCCAGCAGGGTGTCTTTAAAAAGAGGCCGCTTTTCTCACATGGAAGCTTCAAAAAGTAGGCTTTTAATAGTATTTTCCGCTTAGCTAGTATAAAATATAGTCTATATACCCTAAAATCTATTTAGGGTTTGTGACGTTTGGTTGGAATCGGGTAAAAGGGAGGATTTTTGTTGTTATGAAGAAGCATTCGATGGATCGAGCGCTTCGTTTTATTCTCATCGTCACACTGCTTTCGATTCCCTTAAGTGCCATCTTTGATGGAGCAACACTTTTTATGAACCAAGTCCCTTGGTTTCTTGGTATTCTAATCGTTATTTTCATTGTCCTATTTGGTGCCTTTTTTGATATGATTGGGGTAGCAGCAGCGGCAGCGGATGAACCGCCTTTTCATGCGATGGCCTCAAAGAAAATTCACGGGGCCCGCTTTGCTATTAAGATTGTCCGAAATGCAGAGCGCGTGGCTAGTGTATGTAGCGATGTAATCGGCGATATAGCGGGTGTATTAAGCGGTGCTGTTGCACTAGCTGTGGGTGAATCAATGGCTCATAATTTTGGTGTTGAGGGTTTTCTGGATGAAGTGTTTTCAATTGCCTTAACTGTCATGGCTACAGCTTTGACAATTGGCGCGAAGGCTTGTGGGAAAACGATTGCCGTTTACTACCCAACCACCATTATTCTTTTTGCTGCCCGTATATCAGGAGATGTTTTCCAGGCTTTTTCTCGAGAGGGCCAAAAGAAAAAGACCAAGAAACGGACGAATGTATAAAAGCCAAAAATTATGGCAACGGTTTTAAGATAAGCTTAACAATTGACGAAGAGCATGAGCGGTGAGGAAGGTATTATGTTAGAAGATATCCAAGTTGCCATTGATTTTACAAGCCGAAGAAAGCATCCGAATGAGCCTGCAGAAACGATTAGGTCTTCAATGAACGGTCAATTGCAGAAAAAGGGTGCCAGTTTCTATTTGAGCTATGTTGAATCAACTCCGGAATTAGGTCAGATGACTCACATGATCAAATTAGCGGATGATCAGGCACTTATTATGCGAAAAGGAACCACTAATATGCGTCTCCCTTTAACTTTGGGAGAAGAAACCACGGGCCAGTATCAAAGTCCTGTGGGGCCATTTGTGATAGCGGCAACTATGAAAGCTTATGAATTTAACTGGGATGAAAAGACCGGGGATGTGTTAATCACTTATGTTCTCCATTTGCAAAATGAATTCGCAGGTGAATTCTCACTCCAGTTTAAGTTAAAAGCCATTTAGTGTAAGCTATATATTGGGATTGGCTTGCTCACCATTTTTTAGACTGTATTCAATAAAATGTGTAAAGAACAAGGCGAAACGCGTTTTCATTCTAATTGGTGGAGATGTGTCTTGTTGTGGGTAAGTCTCAAAACCCATTCTTTTAAAAATACAGCTATTACATAAATCACACGAACGCCTACTCGGGATAAACGGGTCGCTTTAAGGTTTGTCAGGAATACAGGAGGAATTTTGGATGACGACGATCGTCGATAAAGTAAAGCAGCAGCTAAAGCATGAAATAGGACAAGCTGTATTAGCAGCAGGTCTTGCATCAGAGGCAGAGCTCCCAGAGGTTAATTTGGAGGTGCCAAAGGAAAAATCACACGGAGACTATGCCACCAATATGGCGATGCAGCTCGCCCGCATTGCGAAAAAGGCTCCGAGGCAAATTGCTGAGGCCATCGTGGCGCATATTAATAGAGAGAAGGCCTACATAGAGCGCATCGAAATTGCCGGGCCAGGCTTTATTAATTTCTATTTGGATACTCGTTTTTTAACAGCGTTAGTACCAACTGTCCTGCATGAAGGCCATCGTTATGGTGAATTGAATGTGGGTGAAGGAAAGAGCATTCAAATTGAATTTGTTTCAGCCAATCCAACCGGAAGTCTTCACTTAGGTCATGCCCGCGGTGCGGCAGTTGGGGATGTCCTGATTCGCGTGTTAAGAAAGGCAGGCTACAAAGCATCTGCTGAGTATTATATCAATGATGCAGGGAATCAAATTGATAATCTCGCACGGTCTCTTGAAGCTCGTTATAATCAAGCCTTGGGATTTGAGCAGGAGATGCCGGAGGACGGTTATCATGGTCAAGATATTGTTCAATTCGGAAAAGAATTAGCTGAATCAGAAGGGCAATCAATTCGTGAGATGTCTGAGAAAGACCGTCTCCAATATCTCCGTGATTTCGGAGTCCAACGTTTGATTCAAGCTATTCGTAAGGACTTGCAGGATTTTCGAGTACCTTTTGATGAGTGGTTTTCGGAAACGAGTCTCTATCAATCAGGAGAAATTGATACCGTTTTGGAGAAGTTGAAGGAAGCGGGCCATACCTATGAGGAAGATGGGGCATTGTGGTTCCGTTCCACTGAATTTGGGGATGACAAGGATCGCGTTCTTGTCAAAAGTGATGGCAGTTATACGTATTTAACGCCTGATATTGCCTATCATCAAAACAAGCTAAACCGCGGTTTTGACAAGTTGATTAATGTGTGGGGCGCCGATCACCACGGTTATATTCCGCGCATGAAAGCAGCGATTGAAGCGCTTGGTTATTCCAAAGAGCGCCTAGATGTTGTTATTATCCAATTGGTAAGTCTGTTCCAAAATGGTGAGAAAGTAAAAATGAGCAAGCGGACAGGCAAAGCGGTCACCCTTCGTGAGCTCATGGAAGAAGTTGGCATTGACGCGATGCGCTACTTTTTTGCCATGCGAAGTTCGGATAGCCATTTAGATTTTGACATGGATTTAGCGGTATCGAGATCCAATGAAAATCCTGTGTTCTATGTTCAATATGCTCATGCCCGGATCTGCAGCATGCTGCGCCAAGCGGAAGCCTATTTAACGGACAAGCCTGAAGAACTTAGCTTTTCTCATTTAACATCAGAGAAGGATATCGATTTGCTTAAGAAAATTGGGGAGTTTCCTGAAGCGGTGGCCGATGCAGCCGAGCGTCTTGCCCCCCAACGGTTAACGCAATATGTGTTCGAGCTGGCATCGACACTTCACAGCTTCTATAATGCTGAAAAAGTCATTGACTCAGCGAATGAGGAAAAAACAAAAGAGCGGATCGCCTTAGTAAAAGCTGTCCAGATTACCTTGCAAAACGGTCTTGAACTGATTGGTGTTTCAGCACCCGAAAAAATGTAACGAACGATTCCAAACGCCCCTTTCCTAATTGGGGCGTTTTTTTCATGAGAATAAACCTCAAGAATTTGGAAGTCTTGGTAATAAGCTTTTAGGTAGGCTTTGATTCACAGCTTTAGTTCGTGATTAGTTTAGGTCTTTGCAACAAACACTAAGAATGGAGAAGCAATCTCCATTTTTTTAATTTATAAGGAGGTGGCACGATGCCAAAGTTTGAAACCACAGATGGAGTAAAACTTTTTTACGAGTCGGTGGGGGAAGGACAGCCTCTGATTATGATTCACCCCCCTCTAATGGGGCATGTCGTGTTCAAGAACCAAAAAGAATTGGCTGAGCATTACCGCTTAATTTTTCTTGATTTGCGCGGTCATGGGCATAGTGATCGTCATGTTCAGAATGTATCAGTGCCTCGATTAGTTGAGGACCTGAATGAGCTGTTAACTCATTTGAATTTGCAGAAAGCAGCCTTTTTGGGCTATTCAGCGGGAGGAATCATCTGCCAAGCCTTTGCCAGTCATTATCCAGAAAAGGTATCCGCCTTAATTTTGTCAGGTGGCTTTTTGAAAGTGGATTCTCTCTTGTTGGATCTGGAGTTTAGACTGGGTATGGCGCTCTTAAGATGGAAGCGAAGAGGGCTGTTGTCTAAAATCATTGCCAAATCCCATAGCCAAAACCCAAGAGAGCAACAGGAGCTTTTTGATTATGGAACAAAGAATGACCCTGGTGTTGTCGAGGCCATGTACCGTGAACTCAAGAATTATGATGGAACACAAGTGGCCTGGCACTTAGAAAATGTCCCGATCTTGTTGATGTATGGCTCCAAAAGTTATTTGAAACGCTATTCGCAGCAAATGAAAACGCAAATCGACCATGCCAAACTGGCCTACATTGATAAGGGTAATCACCAATTGCCAACTCTTTTTTCTGGGCCGTTCAACAAGATCATTGACCAATTTTTGCGGAATGATACAAAAGCTGCTTTACAATAATACAAAAAGGTCGGCTCTCACTAGATTCTCACTGAGAGTCGACCTTCCTTTTTTTTGAGCACTTTCCAAGCGGCCCTTTTCCTATATCAAAGGAATAAACGGATAACAAAGAGCGGTTTTGCTTTTTTCAATCCAGGATCGCTGTTTTAGATCATCTAGTGTGATCTCGATGGCATTCATGAGGTCATCTTTTGTCTCATTTTCAAGTTTCTGAATGAAGGATTCGTCTTCAATAATAGTGTTCATTTCCAGGTTGAGAAAGAGGCTGCGTTGGTCAAAGTTGGCCGTGCCAAGATAACCTTGTTTCCCATCAATGATGAACACCTTCGCATGGTAGAAGCCGAGATAATAATGAAAGATCCGGGCCCCATTCTCTAGAAGGGGTTCTAGGTAGTGATAGGAAATGGGCTTAACAATTGGGTGGTCTTTTTTTGCAGGCAGAAGAATGGTAATGGCAACACCTCTCTTTAGGAGTTGTAACAGAAGCTCCATAACCCGCTGAGTGGGATTGAAGTAGGGAGATCCAATAAAAATACTCTTTTCTGCTTTTTCAAGCTGTTCAACAAAAAGGTGTTCCAAAGATTTCGTTTCTGGTGTTGCCATAATATGGACAAGTGAGGAGCCTGGCTGCAGCGGTGGGAAGTAATGGGTGTTCGAAACGATGGGAGCGCCAATCGCCTTTTCCCAATCGCTTATAAAACAGTTTTGGAGGTCTATTACATTTTCGCCGGTAACACGGACGTGATAATCGCGCCAATGCCCCATATGGCTGTCTCGGCCAATGTATTCATCCCCAACATTAAATCCGCCAAAATAGCCAATGTGACCGTCGATGATGGCAAGCTTTCGATGGTTGCGGATATTAATGGATTTAAATAAAGATTGCCATTTAGGGCGCTCAGAAAATTGAAGCTCAATCCCTTCTGAACGGATCGATTTTCTAACAGACCTTGGGAGGCCATGACTGCCAATGGCATCTAACAATAATCGAACCTGAACTCCGGACTGTGCTTTTTCCTTTAAAAGGTTAATGATGGTCTTCCCAAGCGCATCCCAGCGAAAAATATAAAAAGACAGATGGATATGATCCGTTGCATGGAGAATGTCATGCTGCAGGACATCAAAAAACTGTCGTCCATCGATAAAAAGTCTCAAATCACTCCTGCGTTTTGGGGGAGGAGAGGCATGAGGTTTCGGCTTAATTTGAAGAGCCCCCTCAATGAGGAGATAAACGGCAAAAATAACCCCGACTAAGAGAACGGTAATTAAAAGGCTGATTAGTCTTATTAACATGAATGAACTCCCCTTTTGTCGTGGTAACAGATGGCGTACTAGTATTAGATTATCCGAAAGTAGGCTTAAATAATTCAATCAGGAAAAAGGAATCGTCGTTACGCTTAAAAAAGTTAGGTGTAACGAGAATATGCTATGCCCCCAAAAAGTCCGCCGATTAGAGCCAATAGTGAATCGTCGTTACGCTTAAATAAGTTAGGTGTAACGAGAGTACGCTATGACCCCGAAAAGGCCGCCGATTGGAGCCAATAGGGAATCGTCGTTACACAAAAATGAATTAGGCGTAACGAGAATGCGCTATGACTCCCAAAATTCCGCCGATTAGAGCCAATAGTGAATCGTCGTTACGCTTAAATAAGTTAGGTGTAACGAGAGTACGCTATGACCCCGAAAAGGCCGCCGATTGGAGCCAATAGGGAATCGTCGTTACACAAAAATGAATTAGGCGTAACGAGAGTACGCTATGACTCCAAAAAGCCCCTCGATTAGAGCCAATAGCGAATCGTCGTTACGCTTAAAAAAGTTAGGCGTAACGAGAGTACGCTATGCCCCAAAAAGTCCCTCGATTAGAGCCAATAAGGAATCGTCGTTACGCTTAAAAAAGTTAGGCGTAACGAGAATGCGCTATGACTCCAAAAAGCCCCTTGATTAGAGCCAATAGTGAATCGTCGTTACGCAAAAATGAATTAGGCGTAACGAGAATGTGCTATTCGCGTTGAAAGGGGTCACTTTGGGAAGTTAGACGTAACGAGATTACACTATTCGGGCTCCTAATGGCCGTTCGAAGCTAAGTGTTAAGAGGAGACGCGCTATATTGGGCTGCAAAAACATGTTGTGCCAACAAGAAGTTAATGGCACGAGCGTTCTGATCTTAGTAATGTGCTGTTTCATAAAAAATAATGAATGAGTATTCACTCAGTTTCATATTCTGTGTTATAATCCATGTAACAGAATATTAGTTGATTTCAGTTTTGTGATGGCTTACATTGTAAAGGGTAAGGGTTTTTATGGATCGAGAGATGGTTTGGAGAAATGGAAAGGAGCTGTAGGGATGATACTGCAACTGGTTAACTGGCTCATTTTTTTAATCGTGTTAGGCTACGGCATTTATTTATTTGTTCATGTTATGAAAACACGTATTGCCTTTATTAAATTAGGAAAAAAGGCAGAGTGGGACCAAACTCTTAAAGAGCGCTTGAACGCCTTTCTTATTTATGTGTTTGGTCAGCGAAAGCTGCTTAAGGATAAAAAGAGTGGGACCATACATGTCATGATGTTTTATGGCTTTATACTGGTTCAATTCGGGGCCATTGATCTTGTCTGGAAGGGGCTCGCACCAGGACATCATTTGCCGCTCGGACCGGTTTATCCTTATTTTAAGTTTTTTCAAGAAATCGTCACTCTGATGATCATTGTTGCAGTTGTATGGGCGTTTTATCGTCGTTATATTGAAAAGCTTGTGCGGCTAAAAAGAGGGTTTAAGGCGGGGCTTGTCCTCTTATTTATCGGCGGTTTGATGTTCTCTGTTTTGATGGCCAATGGACTAGAGATGATTTGGCTTGGGGATCATGCCTCTTGGTGGTCGCCGCTCGCTTCAGCAGTCGCTTATATTTTTCAAGGATTGCCCTCTCAAGCGGCTGAAATTGGTTTCTATATTTTCTGGTGGATGCACTTGTTAGTCCTTTTGAGCTTTGCTGTCTATGTTCCGCAATCTAAGCACGCGCATCTTATTTTCGGACCTGTGAATGTTTTTCTGGGACGTACCCACAAAGTAGGGCGTTTAAAGTCCATCGATTTTGAAGATGAATCGCAGGAGACTTTTGGTGTCAACCAGATCAACGAATTCCAGCAAAGTCAGCTTATTGATTTGTATGCTTGCGTTGAATGCGGGCGCTGCACAAACATGTGTCCAGCAACAGGTACCGGAAAAATGCTTTCGCCAATGGACTTGATCGTCAAATTAAGAGATCATTTAACGCAGTACGGGGCATCGGTTACCTCTCGCACGCCATGGATGCCCGCTTACGCCTTTTCTCATACGACGGCCAATCAGCTGGCCAGAAACAGTCAAATGAGTCAGGGGCAACAAGAAGCTGCCGCTGGTCAAGGCGTTCTCATGGATGGGATCATTGGCAATGTCATTACCGAAGAAGAGATTTGGGCCTGTACGACCTGCCGTAACTGTGAAGATCAGTGTCCAGTGATGAATGAGCATGTGGATAAGATCATTGACCTTCGCCGTTATCTTGTTCTTACAGAAGGAAAAATGGATGCCGATGCTCAGCGTGCCATTACGAATATTGAGCGCCAAGGCAATCCATGGGGCTTAAGCCGCAAAGAACGTGAAAACTGGCGGGAAGGCCGTGATGACATTGAAGTAAGAACGGTTAAGGAAGTTGAAAAAGCAGGGGAAACCTTCGAGTATCTCTTCTGGGTCGGCTCCATGGGGTCTTATGATAATCGCAGTCAAAAAATTGCTCAGTCTTTGGCTAAGGTGATGAATGAAGCCGGTATTTCCTTTGCCATCCTCGGCAATAAAGAAAAAAATTCTGGTGATACGCCGCGCCGGATTGGGAATGAATTCCTCTTCCAAGAGCTCGCGCAAAAGAATATTGAAGAATTCAAGAAAAATGGCGTGAAGAAAATCATTACAGCAGACCCGCATGCTTACAATACTTTTAAAAATGAATATCCGGACTTTGGTTTAGAAGATGTTGAGGTGTATCACCATACCGAACTGCTAGACAGATGGATTAAGGAAGGCAAGATCAAACCAGTTTATCCTGTGAATGAGCGAGTAACTTATCACGATTCCTGTTATCTTGGCCGCTATAATGAGGTCTATGATCCGCCGCGTGAGATTCTAAAGAGCCTCCCGGGCATTGAATTGGTCGAGATGGAACGCAACCGTGAATCAGCTATGTGCTGCGGTGCAGGCGGCGGGATGATGTGGATGGAAGAAAAGGCGGGTCAACGTGTTAACGTGGCACGCACAGAGCAGGCCATTATGGTTAATCCAACCGTCATCAGCAGTGCCTGTCCGTATTGCTTGACGATGATGAGCGATGGAACGAAAGCGAAGGAAGTAGAGGATCAAATTTCGACTTTTGATATCGTGGAACTCGTCGAACGATCCATAACACCTCCAGCAAAAGAAGACCAAGCTGTTTAGGGAAATGTATGGTATACTGAAAATTAGAAAAGGGTGGGGTGAGACGCGCGGTTGTCTGCCCCTCTTCTATGGAACTATGCCGAGCGAGCGTTCAATCAGTTAAAGGCAACCTGATCAATGGACTCTGAGCGGGCGACCCTCATGAAACGAAAACAGACTTAAATGACCGCTATTTTTTTTAATTTACTATGAAAACGCTGTCAAAATAAACTTTATATAAATTAGGAGGAATGATTTTATGACCCATTCTGTAATTGTAAGCGCAGTCAGAACCCCTTTTGGGAAGATGGGGGGCGCATTAAGTCCACTTAAGGCTGTCGATTTAGGGGGAATGGTTATTAAGGAAGCGTTGAGGCGAGCAGAATTAGCAGGAGACAAGGTCGATGAAGTCATAATGGGGATGGTGCTTCAAGGCGGTCAAGGGCAAATCCCTTCTCGTCAGGCTTCCCGCTTAGCCGGCTTGCCTTGGGAGGTTAAAACAGAAACGATTAATAAAGTCTGCGCATCCGGTTTGCGGAGTGTGACTTTAGCGGACCAAATCATTCGTGCAGGCGATGCTGCGATCATTGTTGCCGGCGGAATGGAGTCCATGTCCAATGCTCCTTATTTTCTACCAAATGCTCGCTTCGGGTACCGCATGGGTGACCAGAAAGTGATCGATTTAATGATACATGACGGTCTAACCTGCACCTTCCAAAATGTTCATATGGGGATATATGGAAGCGAGACAGCCGCGAAGTACGGAATTACAAGGGAAGACCAGGATGCCTGGGCGTATAGAAGTCATCAGTTAGCTTCGAGAGCGATTGATCAAGGGATTTTTAAAGACGAAATTTTAGCTGTTGAAGTTCCACAGAGAAAAGGGGAATGCTTGACAGTCGATACGGATGAGGCGGTGCGCCGCGATACAACGCTTGAGAAGCTGCTAGCTCTAAAACCAGCCTTCAGCCCGGATGGAACGGTCACAGCAGGAAATGCACCAGGAATTAATGATGGAGCCGGTGCCCTAGTGGTCATGGATGAACAGGCCGCTGAAAGACAGGGGAAGGAGATCCTAGCGACGATCTTAGCCCACGAAGCTATTGCCGTTGAAGCTAAGGACTTCCCTGAAACACCTGGGCTAGTCATCAATCAGTTGTTAAAGAAAGCGGGTAGAAAAGTCGAGGACATTGATTTATTTGAAATTAATGAAGCCTTTGCGGCTGTCGCTTTAGCCAGCAACAAAATAGCAGAGCTTGATCCTGATAAAGTGAATGTAAATGGAGGAGCCGTTGCGCTTGGACATCCAATCGGGGCAAGCGGTGCTCGAATCCTCACAACACTTATATATGAGCTTAAGCGCCGGGGAGGCGGACTAGGAATTGCCGCTATCTGCAGCGGAGGCGGGCAAGGGGACGCGATCCTCGTCCAAGTCTAAGGCTTTTATAAAAGTTATAAATATACAAAGGTAGATTTTAAAGGGGGATGTAACATGAGTCAATCGATTAGTACGGTAATGGTCATTGGTGCGGGCCAGATGGGTTCTGGAATTGCCCAAGTAGCAGCAGCTTCCGGGTATGTCGTCATGCTTTTTGATACCAATCGGGAAGCCTTGGAAAAAGGAATGGCGGGCATTGCGTCTCGGTTAGCTCGTCAGGTTGAGAAAGGACGACTCAGTGAGGCAGACAGGCAATGCACATTAGCCCGGCTTACAAAGGTCAATAGTTTATCAGCCTGTAAAGATGCGGACTTAGTCATCGAGGCCGTTGTAGAAAATATGGAGGTCAAAACGTCGATTTTTAAGGAGCTTGATTCACTGGCACCTGCTCATGTGATCCTTGCTTCCAACACATCCTCATTGCCTATTACAGAAATCGCCGCGGTCACCAATCGTCCTGAACAAGTCATCGGCATGCATTTTATGAATCCGGTTCCGGTCATGCCATTAATTGAAGTCATTCGCGGTCTGCAAACGTCTGACGAAACGTATGAAATCATTAATGAAGCAGCGGCAAAATTAAACAAAACAGCGGTTCTAGTCAATGATTTTCCGGGCTTTGTTTCCAATCGAATATTGATGCCTATGATAAACGAAGCGATCTATACGGTTTATGAAGGGGTGGCAACGCCAGAAGCGGTCGACCAAGTGATGAAGCTCGGCATGAATCACCCAATGGGCCCACTGACTTTGGCTGATTTTATCGGTCTTGATACGTGTTTATATATTATGGAAGTACTCCAGGACGGATTTGGCGATGATAAATATCGCCCTTGCCCGTTGTTAAGAAAGTACGTCAAAGCAGGCTGGCTTGGAAAGAAAACGGGAAAAGGCTTCTACACCTATTCCTAAATACTTCCACGGGCATTAAAACGAAATTCATAAGAGGGCGGGTGCTAGCATGCATTTTCTCTTTACCGATGAACAAAACATGATGCGTCGCATGGTTCAGGAGTTTGCCAAAAAGGAAGTTGAGCCAGAGATTCCGAGAATGGAGAAAGAGGACCGTTTCCCAATCGAATTGGTAAAGAAAATGGGGGCGTTAGGTCTTATGGGGATTCCTGTCCCTGAAAAGTTTGGCGGCTCAGAGATGGATTTTATCTCATATATCATTGCCATTCATGAGCTCTCAAAAGTCAGTCCTGTTCTTGGGGTGATTCTCTCCGTTCATACTTCGGTCGGCACGTTTCCCATTCTTAATTTTGGAACGGTGGAGCAGAAACAACGGTTCATTCCTAAGCTTGCTTCCGGAGAGGCTATCGGGGCTTTTGCTTTGACAGAATCAGGAGCAGGATCAGATGCCGCCCATCTCCAAACACGAGCGGTTCGAGAGGGAAATGACTATTTGTTGAATGGCTCCAAGCTGTTTATTACGAACGGTGGAGAAGCGGATATCTTTATTGTTTTTGCCAAAACGAACGCCTCATTAGGTCATAAAGGGATCACGGGGTTTATCGTTGAGAAAGGCACCCCGGGATTCACTCATGGAAAAGCGGAACGAAAGATGGGTTTGCACGGCTCAAGCACGGTTCCTTTACAGTTTGAAAATGCCCGTGTACCGGTAGCCAATCGTTTGGGAGAAGAGGGCCAAGGCTTTCAAATTGCGATGGCTAACCTGAACAAAGGACGTATTGGCATAGCTGCTCAGGCGCTAGGCATTGCAGAAGGCGCTTTTGAGCATGCACGCACGTATGCGAATCGAAGAAAACAATTTGGCAAACCGATTGCCTCCCAACAAGCCATTGCTTTTAAATTGGCGGATATGGCCACCCGGATCGAGGCCGCCAAGCTTCTTGTCTATCAAGCAGCCGATCTCGTCAACCGCAACCAAGCTTGTACGAAAGAGGCCTCTATGGCTAAGCTTTGGGCCTCCAGGACGGCTGTCAAAACAGCAATAGAGGCTGTCCAAGTTTTTGGCGGTTACGGTTATACAGAGGAATACCCTGTCGAGCGTTATTTCCGCGATGCTAAGGTGACGGAAATTTATGAAGGCACGTCCGAGATCCAGCACATCGTTATTTCAAAACAACTATTAAATTAGCAAAAGGGGACTAACACAATGAATTTTAAATTAAGTGAAGAACATGACATGCTTCGCAAAATGGTCCGTGAGTTTGCGATTAAGGAAGTTGAGCCAACCGCCGCAGAGCGTGATGAAGAAGAGCGCTATGACCACTCTATTTTTGAAAAGATGGCGGAGCTTGGTCTGGCAGGTATCCCATGGGCTGAAGACTACGGCGGAATAGGCGCGGATTATCTCAGTTACTGCATAGCGGTTGAGGAACTCTCCCGGGTAGACGCTTCAATAGGCGTGCTCCTCTCTGCTCATACGTCACTTGCCAGCTGGCCGTTAAATAAGTTTGGTAATGAAGAGCAGAAACAGACCTATCTTCGTCCCCTTGCCTTAGGAGAAAAAATCGGGGCATACGGTTTGACGGAGCCGGGTTCAGGCTCAGATGCAGGCGGCATGAGGACAACAGCCAAGCGTGACGGAGACGATTATGTGATAAACGGCAATAAAATTTTTATTACAAATGGTGAAATAGCAGATATCTATATTGTGTTTGCGCTGACTGACCCTGAAAGCAAGCACAAAGGAACAACCGCCTTCATTATTGAAAAAGGAACCCCTGGCTTCTCTTTTGGAAAAAAAGAAAAGAAATTAGGCATTCGTTCCTCCCCAACTCTTGAATTAATCTTCGAGGATTGTCGCGTCCCTGCAAAAAATGTTTTGGGGAATGTCGGGGATGGCTTCAAAATTGCAATGATGACACTCGATGGCGGCCGAAACGGGATTGCCGCCCAAGCGGTTGGGATTGCCCAAGGTGCTTTAGACAAGGCAGTCGACTATGCAAAGGAACGCAAGCAATTCGGCAAACCTATTGGAAGCAACCAGGCTATTGCCTTTAAGCTGGCAGACATGGCCACAAAGATTGAGGCAGCCCGTCTATTAACCTATCAAGCCGCCTGGCTCGAAACTCAAGGCCTCCCATATGGCAAAGCTTCTGCTATGTCGAAGCTCTTTGCTGGAGACATCGCCATGGAAGTGACAACGGAAGCCGTGCAAATTTTTGGCGGATACGGCTACACAAAGGATTACCCAGTCGAACGCTACATGCGCGACGCCAAAATCACCCAAATATACGAAGGCACCAATGAAATCCAGCGCCTCGTCATTTCTCGGTACCTATTAAAAGACTGACTAAAACGTGTTAAAACCAAGGGTTGCCCTGGATCCCAAGGGTTGCCCAAGATCCAAGAAAGTTGGCCAAAAATCTGAGAAGGTGGCCGCAAAATCCGAGAAGGTCGGCCAAAAATCATAGAAGCTCACTCAAAAATCGAAGAAGCTCGATCCCAAGTCCAAAGTCAGGTCCAAAATCCAAGAAGGTCAGCCAAAAATCCGAGAAGGTGGCCGCAAAATCCGAGAAGGTCGGCCAAAAATCATAGAAGCTCACTCAAAAATCGAAGAAGCTCGATCCCAAGTCCAAAGTCAGGTCCAAAATCCGAGAAGGTCACCCAAAAATCATAGAAGGTGGCCGCAAAATCCGAGAAGGTCGGCCAAAAATCATAGAAGCTCACTCAAAAATCGAAGAAGGTCGATCCCAAG
Source organism: Pullulanibacillus sp. KACC 23026 (assembly GCF_029094525.1). NCBI lineage: Bacteria > Bacillati > Bacillota > Bacilli > Caryophanales > Sporolactobacillaceae > Pullulanibacillus > Pullulanibacillus sp. KACC 23026. The sequence goes on from NZ_CP119107.1 coordinate 351,408, forward strand.
TCCAAAGTCAGATCCAAAATCCAAGAAGGTCTGCCAAAAATCTGAGAAGGTGGCCGCAAAATCCGAGAAGGTCGGCCAAAAATCATAGAAGCTCACTCAAAAATCCGAGAAGCTCGATCCCAAGTCCAAAGTCAGGTCCAAAATCCAAGAAGGTCAGCCAAAAATCCAAGAAGGTGGCCGCAAAATCCGAAGGTCGGCCAAAAATCATAGAAGCTCACTCAAAAATCGAAGAAGGTCGATCCCAAGTCCAAAGTCAGGTCCAAAATCCAAGAAGGTCAGCCAAAAATCCAAGAAGGTGGCCGCAAAATCCGAGAAGGTCGGCCAAAAATCATAGAAGCTCACTCAAAAATCGAAGAAGGTCGATCCCAAGTCCAAAGTCAGGTCCAAAATCCGAGAAGCTCAATCCAAGTCTCAGCCTCCCCAAAAATCCTAAAGTGAAGGGAGTGAATAATAGTATGGCGCAAAAAAATGTGGAGACGCAGGTCAAGGATGAAGAATTGATTCGCAAGCGGCGCAGTCAGCTTGTGCAGGCGGCTGTAAAACTTTTTACTGAAAAGGGGTTTCATAGAACGACGACCCGTGAAATTGCCAAGGCATCGGGCTTCAGTATTGGAACGCTGTATGAATATATTCGCTCGAAAGAAGATGCCCTCTATTTAGTTTGTGATGATATCTATACTCAATTTAGTGATCGTCTAAGGGATAGTATCGTCTTAAAAGAGGATGGGCTTTCAAGTCTAAAAGAGGCTATTGAGGCTTGTATTGACATGATGAATGACATGCAGGATGAGGTCTTAGTCATGTATCAAGAGGCTAAGTCTTTATCCAAGGATGCCCTCCCTTATGTGTTGAATAAAGAAAATGAAATGGCCTCATTTTTTGGAGATATTTTAGATTATTGTGTGGAATGCAAGGTCTTTCAATTGAGTGAGAAGGAAAAGACGTTGATTTCTCACCAAATCCTTGTCCAATGCCAAATGTGGGCGTTTCGCCGCTGGAGCCTGCATAGGGAGATGACGCTTGAAGAATTTAAGACGATTCAGGTCAAAACGATTTTTAACGGGTTACAAGCCTTCCGTCCTACAGGAACACCTGAACGTTCGAACACGGCCTTTTTATCGAGTTAATCAAAAATTAATAACGTTAAATTTAAGGAAATGGAGGGAAAGGTATGAGTCATGCTTTATATCAGCCTAAGCACCATGTGCGTTTTGTGACAGCCTCTAGCCTCTTTGATGGACACGATGCCTCGATTAACATTATGAGGCGCATTTTGCAGCAAGGCGGAGCGGAAGTCATTCATCTTGGGCATAACCGGAGCGTAGAGGAAGTCGTAAATGCCGCGATCCAAGAAGATGTTCAAGGGATCGCCATTTCATCTTATCAAGGCGGCCATATCGATTATTTTAAATACATGTACGACTTGCTTAAGGAACGCGGAGCCTCTCATATTCGCATATATGGGGGAGGCGGAGGGGTCATTATCCCGAAGGAAATCAGAGAGCTTCATGAGTATGGAATTGCCCGCATTTTTTCACCTGATGATGGGCGTGAACTCGGACTGGAAGGCATGATTAGTATCATGCTCAAAGACTGTGATTTCCCCACCGTAACAGACGTCACCGATGAGGTTGAGAGGACCAAAAAAGGCGATGTGTCCGCTCTGGCGCGACTCATCACGATTGCGGAAAATAGCCCTGAGCTTCTAGAAAAGTTGGAAGAGAAAGAAGCGGCCACTATTCCCGTGCTTGGCATTACGGGGACTGGAGGCGCTGGTAAGAGCTCGTTAACCGACGAACTCGTCCGCCGTTTCATTCGGACGTATCCAACAAAAAGGATTGCCATTCTTTCCATCGACCCAACGAAACAAAAAACGGGCGGGGCACTGCTCGGCGACAGAATCCGGATGAATGCCATCAATCATCCGAATGTGTTTATGCGTTCGATGGCGACCCGACAATCTAAATCAGAGTTATCGAATGCGATTCGTGAGGCTATTCAAGTAACGAAGCTTGCCCCATTTGATCTAATTGTAATTGAAACGAGCGGAATCGGCCAAGGGGATGCGGAAATCACGGATATTTCTGATGTGGCGATGTATGTGATGACGAGTGAGTACGGTGCTCCCTCCCAGCTTGAAAAAATTGACATGATTGATTTTGCCGATCTTATTTGTATAAATAAGTTTGATCGAAAAGGTTCGGAGGATGCGCTCCGAGATGTCAGTAAGCAATATCAGCGCAGTCACCTCTTGTTTAACCATCAGCCAAGCGAGATGCCAGTCTATGGTACGATTGCCAGTCAGTTTAATGATGCCGGAACGAATCGGTTGTTTGCAGCGCTTATGGAAATCATTAGGGAAAAGACGAAGAATGAGGATTGGGTAGTGCCGCATCAAGAGGACTTCAAAGTAAAAAAAGAAAGCGTTATTATTCCGCCAAACAGAACGAACTATCTGAATGATATCGTCCGTACGATAGTCGACTATAAAGCCTTTGTGCAGGAACAAGCCCGATTGGCCCGCCGCGCTTACCAAGTAAAAGGAACGCTTGAGGCGCTAAAAGAAGAAAGAGAGGTGGATCAGGGAGAACTCGCTGTACTCGAGCGTTATCAATGCAAATGGTGGGATCTCCTCCATGAGGATTCCAAAAAGATCCTTGAGAATTGGGATGACCTGAAGGAACAATACGCACAGGACCAATTAACTACTGTGGTACGCGGGAAAGAAATTGTAACAGAGCTTAAAACAAAAAGCTTATCAGGTCTCGCTATTCCGAAAGTCACTTTACCTAAATACCAAGATTGGGGCGACCTATTGACTTGGGTATACACAGAAAATGTCCCAGGCTCTTTTCCGTTTACAGCAGGCGTCTTCCCGTTTAAGAGAAAGGGTGAGGACCCAAAGCGCCAATTTGCTGGTGAAGGGACACCCGAGCGGACGAATCGCCGTTTTCATTACTTGTCAAAGGATGATCCGGCGAAACGCTTGAGCACAGCTTTTGACTCCGTTACTTTATATGGTGAAGACCCTGCCCGCCGACCTGATATTTACGGGAAGGTTGGAGAAAGTGGTGTCAGTGTCTGTACGCTTGATGATATGAAGAAGCTTTATGAGGGGTTCGATTTGTGTGCGCCGTCCACCTCGGTCTCCATGACAATTAATGGTCCTGCCCCAATTATTCTCGCCATGTTTATGAACACGGCTATTGATCAACAGCTTGAGAAATTTGAGGCAGAAGAGGGACGAAAACCGACTCCGGATGAGGCAAAAGAGATAATAGAATGGACGCTCCGAACGGTTCGTGGAACGGTTCAAGCGGATATTTTAAAAGAGGATCAGGGGCAAAACACCTGCATCTTCTCGACTGAGTTTGCTCTGCGGATGATGGGGGATATCCAGCAATATTTCATCGATCATGCCGTACGAAACTATTATTCGGTATCTATCTCCGGTTACCATATTGCAGAAGCAGGAGCAAACCCTATTTCGCAGCTCGCCTTCACACTTGCGAACGGATTTACGTATGTCGAATATTATTTAAGCCGAGGAATGAAAATTGACGACTTTGCACCTAATCTCTCCTTCTTTTTCTCTAACGGATTAGACCCAGAGTATACGGTTATTGGCCGCGTAGCCAGGAGAATATGGGCTACGGTCATGAAAAACAAGTATGGTGCAAACGAGCGGAGTCAAAAATTAAAGTACCATACACAAACCTCCGGCCGCTCCCTTCACGCACAAGAAATTGATTTTAATGATATCCGAACAACGCTTCAAGCGCTGATGGCAATCTTTGATAACTGTAACTCCCTTCATACCAATTCTTATGATGAGGCGATTACAACGCCATCTGAGGAATCGGTTCGCCGAGCGATGGCTATTCAAATGATTATTACCAAGGAACTCGGCTGGTCGAAAAATGAGAATCCACTCCAAGGTTCCTTTATCATTGAAGAGCTGACGGACTTAGTTGAAGAAGCGGTTCTCGCTGAATTTGACCGGATCAATTCGCGCGGCGGTGTTTTGGGAGCGATGGAAGTGATGTACCAGCGCGGGAAAATTCAAGAGGAATCTATGCATTATGAAATGCAAAAGCATTCGGGAGAGCTCCCTATCATCGGTGTGAATACTTATTTGAATCCCAATCCGCCAAAAGAGGAAGAACTCGACTTACAACTCGCTCGTGCGACCCGTGAGGAAAAAGAGCAGCAAATTGCTAATTTGGAGGCGTTTAAAGAAGCGCACATAGAAGAGGCAAGTAGAGCTCTAGAGCGTCTTAAGGAAGCGGCGCTTAATGGTGACAATATTTTTGAAGAGCTGATGAACACTGTAAGGGTGGCAAGCCTTGGTCAAATTACCCATGCACTTTATGAAGTGGGCGGACAATACCGACGAAATATGTAATAAGAAACAGGCAAGTGCCCTGGATAGACGAAAATGACACTCTTAAAGGTTACCGAGAAACGCGAAAAGGACTTCAAGCCATTTTTCTCAGTGATGCAGTATCAATTAACATTCCGTCCTGATAAATTGAAGTGACGTCTAATGCCTAATCGCGAATTCGGGGTCGCCGCCTTCAAGCGCCGAAGAAGACATGCACTGAATCCTCGGGTTAAAGGCTTGAGTGAGCCATGACGCGTCATGAGCGGGATGCTATTATGACTTAAAACAGACGGGAGAGCTTGACTCTCCCTTTTCCTGTTATATAATATACCCTCTAAAGGGAGTTTTTTAGTTTCGGTAACGTTCAGAGCAAGTTGGTTTTTGCTTGGCCTTGGTAGATAAAACTTGAAGAAACGATTTTTTTCGAAAAAAGCCGAAAAAAGTCGGAGGGTTTTTGCCAAAAATGGGGATTAGTATTTGCACTTGCGTCTGAAAGTTTATATAGTAGAGATTAGGATTTCTAAAACGTTCGATTAGTGATTGTTCGAAGGAGTGGGAGCATATGACACACCACGTGTCCGAAAAACCAATCTTAGAAAAAGTATATGAGTTGTTATCCAACGGGAAGCAACCAAGAACTTTTTATGAATTAATTGATGAAGTAGTAGATGAGAAGCTCCAAGGTGAAGGTCGTGCCGAATACTTGGCGCGTCTATATACGAATATGAATCTTGATGGTCGCTTTTTGAGCATCGGTGAAAACTTCTGGGGATTGCGTGCCTGGTATCCAGTCGAGCAGCGTACAGAAGAAGCAGCAGCCAAAATTGCAACAAAACGCAAGCGTCGTAAGGATGACGATGATTATGGCTTCGATGGTTTTGAAGACGACTACGATGATATCGATGACGATCTAGATGTTGACCTTTATGATGATGATGAGGACGATGATAGTGATGACGACGATCTCTTCGATGACGATTCAGACGATTCCTTTGATGAAGATGACGACTTCGTTGATGATGACGATGCAGAACTTGAAGACGACGACCTCGATGATGAGGACGAGGATGACGATGAAGAGTTGTTTGAAGATGATGAGGAAGATAATAAAGATTAAACTGTCTATTGCTATTCATCCTGTTCTTTGGTAAAATGGCATTTGGGCTAATGATTTTAATCCATTAGTGATTATAAATATAGACACCTACAAGTGGCCCCTCATTTAGTGAGGGTGTCACTTTTTTATTTGTTTTTTGACAATTTTAAGTCTTATATCGTGCATCAGAACAATCACTGGTTAACCGAAGATCAAAGTTTTGCTTAAGCGATGTCTTCCTATTGACTGCACCGAGATTTAGGCTTTATTGTAATGGAATTTGAACATACTAATTTTTAAAGGGGGAAACATTGTGGCAAAGTATATTTTTGTGACCGGTGGGGTTGTGTCATCTTTGGGGAAAGGGATTACGGCGGCTTCACTTGGTCGATTGCTCAAAAACAGAGGACTTAGTGTCACGATTCAAAAGTTCGATCCATATATCAACGTAGACCCAGGAACCATGAGTCCCTATCAGCATGGGGAAGTCTTTGTAACCGATGATGGAGCTGAAACGGACCTTGACTTGGGTCACTATGAGCGTTTTATTGATATTAATCTTAGTAAAAACAGCAATGTGACAACGGGTAAGATCTATTCCTCGGTTATTCGAAAAGAACGCCGCGGGGATTATCTTGGGGGAACGGTTCAAGTTATCCCTCATATCACGAATGAAATTAAGGATCGTGTCTTTCGGGCCGCTCGTGAAACACATGCTGATGTCATTATCACTGAGATTGGCGGAACGGTTGGGGATATTGAAAGCCTTCCTTTCCTAGAAGCTATTCGCCAAATCAAAAGTGATGTAGGCCGTGATAACGTCTTGTACGTTCACTGTACATTAATTCCATACTTAAAAGCAGCCGGCGAAATGAAGACAAAGCCGACACAGCATAGTGTCAAAGAACTTCGAAGCTTAGGGATTCAACCAAATGTGATCGTCGTTCGAACAGAAACGGAAATCTCACAGGACATGAAAGATAAGATTGCTTTATTCTGCGATATCGATTCTAAAGCAGTTATTGAATGCCGAGATGCGGAAACACTGTATCAAATTCCGCTTGACTTGCAGGCTCAGCACTTTGATGACATCGTTTTAAACCACTTGAAAATTCAAGCGCCTGAAGCTGACATGATGGAATGGTCGAAGCTGGTTGACCGTGTCCTAAATTTAAGCAAAACGGTAAAAATTGCGCTTGTCGGTAAATATGTCGAGCTCCAAGATGCCTATCTCTCTGTTGCTGAAGCTTTGCGCCATGCGGGTTTTGAATTTGATGCGGATGTCAAAATCAAGTGGATCAATTCTGAAAAGGTAACAGAGGGTAATGTCGAAAAACTTCTCGATGATGTCGATGGGATCTTGGTTCCAGGCGGTTTTGGAGACCGGGGAATTGAAGGTAAAATCTTAGCCATTCGTTATGCGCGCGAAAACAAAGTGCCGTTCTTAGGGATCTGTTTAGGTATGCAGCTCGCTTCAATTGAGTTTGCTCGGAATGTCCTAGGACTTGAAGGAGCACATACTGCTGAAATCAAACCAGAGACACCTTATCCAATTATTGATTTATTGCCAGAGCAAAAAGAAATAGAGGATATGGGAGGAACACTTCGTTTAGGCCTTTATCCATGCCGCATTGAAGAAGGCACGAAGGCTTATGAAGCTTACGGTGAGCCGGTGATCTATGAAAGACACCGTCATCGCTATGAATTTAACAATGAATATCGCGAGGAAATGGAGAAACACGGATTTCTGTTCTCAGGGACAAGTCCTGATGGTCGTCTCGTAGAAATTATTGAAGTAAAGGACCACCCTTGGTTCGTGGCTTCGCAATTTCATCCTGAATTCAAATCACGTCCAACCCGACCACAGCCTCTATTCCTGAATTTTGTTGAAGCATCGTTAAAGCCCATTACTGTAAAATAAAAAATAAGCCGGTCCAAGGTCATTGATGACCTTAGGACCGGCTTTTTCTATATAAAATTTAGCATGATAGAAAATCAACGCAGGAAAACGTGGCGACCGCCTTCGCTAAAGGCTTGGCGGCAACCACTGTTTGTGACCAAAAAATAGGTTATCATCAATCCCTTTTTAAATCGTTAAAGCAAAGCTTGTTCTGACACGATTTCCATCACTGAAAAATAAAGCAGATGATAGGTGAAGAGAAGGGTTAAGCTTTCGGGATGGCCCATTTTTCCAAAATCATCAAATGGAATAAGCGGTTCAGAGACTGGGACGGTTAAGCAGGCGTCGAACAGATCTCCAAACGGATCGATTATATCAGCGGAAAGAATGCCAATAATCTGAGCGCCGGACGGTTTAACCGATTTGATCAGGCGGATTGCCTCGTCTTCATAGTCTTTTTGCAGATAGAGGAGGAGCAAATCCCGTTCCGACAGTTGCTTTGTCGCCTCGTCATTTAAGAGGGGTTGGACGTTCGGCAGGGTGTTTTCACTTTTGGTGGCCTCCATAGATAAGAGAGGGATAGGGCTAAAATCATGGACGAAAATTTGCCCGTCTGAAGCGATTGTTTGAGCCAGTCGTCTCCCTGCCTCTTCAAGAACATCTTCATTTTCTTGGCTTACTTTTTCAAAAACCCCACGAAGCTGTGTAATATACATTTTCATATGTACGACCTCCATTTGTAAAAACATAGATATTTTTGCCTATTTATTGGATAAAAAGAAGGATTTTGGCCTTTTGTCACGAAAGCTATAAAAAGGTGTGTTCACATTGGATTCAAACGATTAAAAAATTAATGAATGACTGAAAGAAATTCTCAGAAACAACCATGATAGTTGAAGCCTAACATATAAATCTTCCTAATCAAAATACAAACTGAGGAGTTAGAGAATAATGGAGAATGCAACGAGTCAAGAGAATCTAGCAAACAAAAAAATATTGATCGTCGATGATCAATTTGGTATTCGGATTTTACTGAATGAAATTTTTCAAAAAATAGGCTATAAAACATATCAAGCAGCAAATGGCGTTCAAGCCCTTAATTTAGTACAGAATGAACGCCCGGACCTTATCATCCTTGATATGAAAATTCCTGGGATGGATGGATTGGAAATTTTAAAGCGAGTGAAAAAAATCGACCAAACAATAAAGGTCATCATTATGACGGCGTATGGTGAGCTGGATATGATTCAGGAGGCAATCGATAATGGGGCAATTACTCATTTTTCAAAGCCCTTTGATATCGATGAGATCATTGCTGCGGTCAAAAATGAGATTGGATAAGAAATCCTTTGTGCAGTCTCATTGAACCGTAAGCTTGAACAGGGCAAATTAGAATGAAAATGGGAACACCCCGTGCTTGGTAATTATTTCTTTTAACCCGTTTATTAAGCGAAGAAAACCCTTTCAATGATAGGGCTGTATTTTTTAATACTTTGGTCTCACGCATGGGTTATTTTCTGTGCTATAATATGGATTGCGATTGTTTAGCATAAGCTTCATTCTGAGATTTTCACACTTAATGTGGTTTGAATTTGAGGAGGGTATTTGTATGCCTATCGTGTCAATGACGGAGATGTTGAATAAAGCGAGAAAAGAGCAATACGCAGTTGGGCAATTCAATATTAATAATTTGGAATTTACTCAAGCGATTCTTCAGGCAGCTGAAGAAGAAAAATCGCCTGTTATCTTAGGGGTTTCCGAAGGTGCAGCACGCTACATGGGCGGCTTCAAATTGGTTGTAGCAATGGTTGAAGCCCTAGTCGAGGAGTATAACGTAACCGTTCCGGTTGCGATTCACTTGGACCATGGCTCTTCTTTTGAAAAATGCATGCAAGCCATTACAGCAGGCTTCACTTCAGTCATGATTGATGGCTCACATTACCCGCTTGAAGAAAATATTGCGCTGACTAAGCGTGTTGTTGATGCAGCACATGCTGTTGGTGTATCCGTTGAGGCTGAGTTAGGCCGAATTGGTGGACAAGAAGATGACCTTGTTGTAAACGATGCAGAAGCTGCTTACGCTATTCCATCTGAATGTAAGCAATTGATCGATGAAACAGGCGTTGACTGCTTTGCTCCAGCATTAGGTTCTGTCCATGGCCCATATAAAGGGGAACCAAATCTTGGCTTTGGACGCATGGAAGAAATTAAGAACATGACAGGTGTTCCGTTGGTCCTTCATGGCGGCACGGGCATTCCAACCAAAGATATCAAGAGAGCCATTGAACTCGGTCATGCGAAAATCAACGTTAATACTGAAAATCAAATCTCTTCTGCTAAAGTTATTCGTGAGGTGCTTGACAGCAAACCTGATCTTTATGATCCAAGAAAATATTTAGGACCAGCTCGCGATGCGATTAAAGAAACCGTCATGGGGAAAATGAGAGAGTTCGGTTCATCAAATAAAGCCTAATGCGTTTAGAATAGATCTTTATTTTTGTTAAAATGGCAGAAACCGTTAATGTTTGTTACCTTGTGTAAATCAGTTCTCTAAAAATGAGCAATGAAATAGACAAGTCCTGTGGGGAATGGGTCCTAGTGAGCCCCGCACAGGCTGTCTTTAGCCGAGGAGGCTTTCGATTCTTCGAGGGATCACGTTTGCCTGATTTTTAAAGCGCAACGTCACTTGAAAATCAGCTGATGCTAGCCTTCCTGTTTTTAACAAAACATATTAATATTGCCAAAAGGCACATGATTTTTTAATGATTTGTAGAAACTATCAAGTAAAAGGTCGTTTTTTGCTTTATGTTTAAGATAAGCGGCTGTTAAGGAAAAGGAGTTCAACATGGAGAAATTATTAATCGAAGGTGGGCATCGCCTCAACGGAACGATTCAAGTGAGCGGTGCGAAAAATAGTGCAGTGGCACTTATACCAGCTGCCATTCTTGCCAATTCGACCGTAACCATTGATCAATTACCCGATATTTCCGACGTACATCTGTTAAGTGAACTTCTAGAGGAAATTGGCGGAGAAGTAAGCTTTGAGGGCAATACGTTGACTGTTGACCCTTCGAAAATGGTCTCCATGCCGCTTCCTAATGGTCGGGTAAAGAAATTGCGGGCTTCGTATTATCTAATGGGAGCGATGCTCGGACGGTTTAATAAAGCGGTGGTAGGATTGCCAGGAGGTTGTAATCTTGGACCGCGCCCTATTGATCAGCACATCAAAGGTTTTGAAGCGCTTGGTGCCCGCATTACAAATGAACAAGGGGCCATTTATTTGCGTGCGGATGAACTGAGAGGGGCGCGCATCTATTTAGATGTGGTCAGTGTAGGTGCCACGATTAATATTATGCTAGCGGCTGTGAGAGCCAAAGGGCAGACTATTATAGAAAATGCAGCTAAGGAACCGGAAATCATCGATGTTGCCACTTTATTAACAAGTATGGGTGCTCGTATTAAAGGCGCAGGGACGGATGTGATTCGGATTGACGGAGTTGACGAGCTTCATGGCTGCCGTCATTCGATTATTCCAGACCGCATAGAAGCAGGGACTTACATGATCCTTGCAGCGGGCATGGGAGAACACGTTGTGATTGATAATGTGATTCCTCAACACGTCGAGTCTTTGACGGCAAAGCTTCGTGAAATGGGTGTGAAGGTTGAGGTCTTAGATGACCAAATTATCATTTCGCAAGGCAATGGCGCTTTTAAACGTTCAGATGTCAAAACACTGGTCTACCCTGGGTTTCCTACGGATTTGCAGCAGCCTTTTACTACCTTACTAACTCAAGCACTAGGGACCAGTCTTGTAACAGATACCATTTATGGGGCTCGATTCAAACATGTTGATGAGCTTAGACGCATGGGTGCAGAAGTGAAGGTTGAAGGAAGTTCGGCCATCATCACGGGTCCGACCCGCTTACAAGGTGCACGGGTAAGAGCGACTGATCTTCGTGCAGGTGCGGCTTTAGTTGTGGCTGGCACGATGGCAGAAGGGATTACCGAGATCATCGGTGTTGAACATATTGATCGTGGATACAGTAAAATGGTTGAGAAGCTTCAAGGCATTGGCGTCAAAATCTGGCGTGCGCCGCTTGCATTAGAAGAAGAAAAAAATGAAATAACGGTTCAGGACTAATATAGAAGTGATCTAAAGTCACCTTTGTGTTGCCGCCAGGGTCATTTTATGACGGCCGATTTTTTTAAGATATAACTTTGTTCAAGACAGCATCTTCAAGCAGGATGCTGTCTTGAAATTATGAGGCATTAGGCGTATAATTGATCGACGTTAGAAGTTTTCTTGCAAAAGGAAAATGTGTAGAAAACCCCACATGTTTCAATTCTAATTTTCTATCAGTCATCATGTTTGCTTGACGTGCCAAGCCGGCACTTGAGCTCTCTCCAATGAACACTTCGCCATTTCCTACAATTAATTGGCATCTAATCATAGCAATTGCATACAGCGTAAAATTAAATAAAGAGTGGTGGCATTATGGCAGTAACATTATCTGATCTTGAAAGTATGACGCTGAAAGATTTATATCAGCTTGCCCGAAATTATAAAATTTCTTATTATGGAAAGTTAACTAAACGAGAACTTATTTTCGCAATCCTTAAGGCTCGGGCTGAACAGGATGGTTTCTCATTTATGGAAGGTGTTCTTGAAATTATTCCTTCTGAGGGTTTTGGTTTCTTACGCCCTATTAATTATTCTCCAAGCTCGGAAGATATATATATATCTGCCTCACAGATCAGACGTTTTGATTTGCGAAGCGGAGATAAAGTATCTGGAAAGGTAAGACCCCCAAAAGAGAATGAACGGTATTATGGGCTTTTACATGTGGAAGCGGTTAACGGCGAAGATCCTGATACTGCAAAGGAACGTGTGCATTTTCCAGCGCTAACCCCCTTATATCCGGATAAAAAGATGACTCTTGAGGTAGACTCCAAGAAGCTTTCGACACGTCTGATGGACATTATAGCACCTGTAGGTTTCGGCCAGCGCGGTCTCATCGTAGCGCCTCCTAAAGCAGGTAAGACGATGCTTCTTAAAGAGATTGCCAACAGTATTACAACGAACCATCCTGATGTCGAGCTTATTGTCCTTCTTGTTGACGAGCGTCCTGAGGAAGTAACGGATATTGAGCGCTCTGTAAATGGCGATGTCGTCAGTTCAACTTTTGATGAGGTACCGGAAAATCATATTAAGGTTTCCGAATTAGTGCTTGAAAGAGCTATGCGGCTTGTTGAACATAAGCGAGATGTTGTCATACTTATGGATAGTATTACTCGTTTAGCGCGTGCCTACAACCTCGTTATTCCACCAAGCGGTCGGACTCTTTCTGGTGGTATTGACCCAGCTGCTTTTCACCGTCCGAAGCGGTTCTTCGGGGCAGCTCGTAACATTGAAGATGGGGGGAGCTTAACCATTTTGGCTACCGCTCTGATTGATACGGGCTCTCGTATGGATGATGTCATCTATGAAGAATTTAAGGGAACAGGAAACATGGAGCTTCACCTTGACCGGAAGCTTGCAGAGCGTCGCATCTTTCCAGCTATTGATATTCGCCGGTCCGGAACGCGTAAAGAAGAACTTCTCCTTGATAAAGAGCAATTGGATACATTATGGTCCATTCGTAAAACAATGGATGATTCCCATGATTTTGTGGAACACTTCTTTAAAAGCCTTAGAAAAACAAAATCCAATCAAGAATTTTTTGACCTCTTTGACAAGGGAAAGAACGGTCAAGCGTAATGAGGCTATAAGCAAGCCTGCACGAAGTCTATTCGATGTTAGGTTTTGAGTGTTGATCTTCGATAATTGAGATCTTGTCCCTGCGTCTACAAGATAATGCTCCGAAGAGGGCTTCCTCGGGACAAGCCTGCACGAAGTCTATTCGATGCTAGGTTTTGATTGTTGATCTTCGATAATTGAGTTCTTGTCCCTGCGTCTACAAGATAATGCTCCGAAGAGGGCTTCCTCGGGACAAGCCTGCACGAAGTCTATTCGATGTTAGGTTTTGATTGTTGATCTTCGATAATTGGATCTTGTCCCTGCGTCTACAAGATAATGCTCCGAAGAGGGCTTCCTCGGGACAAGCCTGCACGAAGTCTATTCGATGTTAGGTTTTGATTGTTGATCTTCGATAATTGGATCTTGTCCCTGCGTCTACAAGATAATGCTCCGAAGAGGGCTTCCTCGGGACAAGCCTGCACGAAGTCTATTCGATGTTAGGTTTTGATTGTTGATCTTCGATAATTGGATCTTGTCCCTGCGTCTACAAGATAATGCTCCGAAGAGGGCTTCCTCGGGACAAGCCCGCACGTAGCCTATTCGAGGAAGATTTTTCATGAGGTTGACTCGGGGGAGTGGGCTTGGTATAATTATTTCGATGTAAACTCTGTTTCTGGAAAAGGGGCAGGGCATAAAGGAGCTGAATGCGATGAAAACAGAAATTCATCCACAATACAATAAAGTACAAGTTATTTGTTCATGTGGCAACGAGTTTGAAACAGGTTCAACGGCTAAAGGTCCAATCCGCGTTGAGGTTTGCTCTGAATGCCATCCGTTCTACACAGGTCGTCAGCGTTTTGCTGAAGCAGGTGGCCGTGTCGATCGCTTTAAGAAAAAATACAATCTTAAATAAGTGGTTGTCCGCAGACAAGGATTCCTTGTCTGCTTTTTAATTAAAAAATGTCTGTTTTTATATAAGATCTTGTAAATAATACCGTAAACAGGTGTTTGTCCAGTTCTGTTAGCAAGAGGGTTTTCAGTACAAATCAAAGGTTAGGAGATTTTAAAGATGCAGAGCCACCCGGGTAGCGTAGAAGTCATTTGTGGAAGCATGTTTTCCGGTAAATCTGAAGAGTTAATTCGTCGCGTCAAGCGTGCAAGATACGGAAAAAAGAAAGTCCAGGTCTTTAAGCCGGTGATTGATAACCGTTATAGTGAGGAAGCGGTTGTTTCACATGATGGAGAGTCGGTTATGGCTATTCCGGTTCAACATGTTGAAGATCTCCTTGATCTTGTGAACGAAGATACGGATGTTGTGGCCATTGATGAGGCCCAGTTTTTTGATCAGACAATTGTTCATGTCGTCCGACAAATAGCGGATCGAGGTTATCGCGTTATTTGTGCTGGGTTGGATTTGGATTTTCGCGGGGAGCCGTTTCACCCCATGCCGGAGCTTATGGCTGAGAGTGACTATGTGACCAAACTGAATGCTATTTGTACAGAATGCGGTGAAACGGCTAGTCGAACTCAGAGGCTAGTCAATGGACAGCCGGCCAGCTACCATGATCCAATTATTATGGTAGGGGCATCTGAATCTTATGAGGCAAGATGCCGTGCCTGTCATGAGGTTCCAGGTCGTCCTGAAGGAATAGTCAGACGTGAAAGGGCAGCCCAGTCTTAAATCTTGTTTTACCGAGGTTTTGACCTTTGGACTTGGCCTATAATATAATAAAAACAAGTATTTTGATGATAACGCCGATTAAATCAATCGGCGTTTTTATTAGACCTTGTGTTTTAACGAATAAAATGGTTGTATGTATCTGATAGATTTAATCAACTATGTCTAATTGTAGAGGTGAGGCACGTGTTTGACCGCTTACAAGCTTTAGAAGATAGATATGAAAAGCTTAATCAATTGCTCTCAGACCCTGAGATCATAAGTGACTCGAATAAATTACGGGAGTACTCTAAGGAATCGGCTGATTTAGAGGAAACAGTCCGAACGTACAGGCAGTTTAAAGAGGCTGAACAGCAATTGAGAGATGCAAAGACTATGCTTGAGGAGGAAACGGACAGTGAGATGAAGGAGATGATTCGTGCTGAAATGAATGAATTGAGCACGGAACTTGAAACCCTTCAAGAACGCCTCAAGATTCTCTTAATTCCTAAGGATCCTAATGATGACAAAAACGTTATTGTGGAGATTCGGGGAGCTGCTGGCGGAGATGAAGCCGCCTTATTTGCCGCTGATTTGTATAAAATGTACACGCGTTATGCGGAATCTCAAGGCTGGAAAACGGAAGTCATTGAAGTTTCTCAAAATGAGGTTGGCGGCTACAAAGAAATTATTTTCATGGTAAACGGAACGGGAGCTTATTCAAAGTTAAAATATGAAAATGGTGCCCATCGTGTTCAGCGTGTCCCAGAGACTGAATCTGGCGGACGCATTCACACGTCGACGGCGACAGTTGCGGTTTTACCGGAAGCAGAAGAGGTCGAAGTCGAAATCCATGACAAAGATGTTCGGGTCGATACCTTTGCTTCAAGCGGACCAGGTGGACAGAGTGTTAATACCACGATGTCGGCGGTCCGGCTAACCCACTTACCAACAGGGATTGTCGTTTCGTGTCAGGATGAAAAATCACAAATTAAAAACAAAGAGAAAGCCATGAAAGTGCTCCGGGCGCGCGTTTACGATAAATTTCAAAAAGAAGCTCGAGCGGAGTATGATGCCAACAGGAAGTCAGCCGTTGGAACAGGAGATCGTTCGGAGCGAATCCGTACTTATAATTTCCCGCAAAGCCGAGTAACGGATCACCGCATCGGTTTAACACTTCAAAAGCTGGATCAGATTTTGCTTGGCAAGCTGGATGAAATTATTGATGCGTTAATTGTCGAGGAGCAAGCTAAAATGATTGAGCAGGCAGAAGCCCAATGAGCAGTAAACGAATCTTTGAAGCCCTGAATTGGGCTTCTTCCTTTTTAAAGGAAAGAGGCAGGGAGGCTAATGCAGCAGAATGGCTTCTCATGTATCGGCTAGAGCTATCCCGTTCCCAGTTGCTCATAAATATGAGGGAGTATTTAGAGGAGAAGGACCGGGAATGGTTTGAAGAAGCAGTCAAACAACATGGTGCTGGAGTCCCTGTTCAGCACATTATGGGAGAAGCTTCCTTTTATGGACGCCTATTTGAAGTCAATTCAGATGTTCTCATTCCTCGTCCTGAGACGGAGGAGCTTATTCAGGGAATTTTGGATCTTCGCCGTCAGCTTTTTGGAGACGCATTCGTATCTTATTGCGATGTAGGGACAGGCAGTGGAGCCATAGCCATTACATTAGCGCTCGAGGACCCAAATGCACATGTCACAGCTGTGGATCTCTCGAAGGATGCCCTAGAGATAGCTAAGAAAAACGCAGTGAAACTCGGTGCGGATATCGCGTTTGAAGAAGGAGACTTATTGCTTCCTTTTGCGGGGCAGAGAACGTTTGATATTGTGGTGTCCAATCCGCCTTATATTCCTTCTTCGGTAGTCGAAGAACTGGATATGCTTGTTCGGGATCATGAACCTCGGCTTGCTTTAGATGGAGGTGAGGATGGGCTAACTCCTTATAGACGGTTAGCAGAGCAGCTTCCTGGTGTCCTTAAGTCTCGTCCTTTCCTTATTGGATTTGAGATTGGTGAAGGACAAGGAGAAGCGGTAAAAGCGTTTTTGCAAGGGGCATTTGGAAAAGAGGTTCATGTTTCGATTCAAAATGATATTAATAAGCATGAGCGAATGGTGTTTGCCTGGATGAATACTTAAGCCTGTCGAAGTTTGACAGGCGTTTTTTTATTATTTTTATAGATTAATAGGTTTAATTTTGAATCTCCCGTCAATACTTGTTCCTAGTTAGATTTTAGTAAGGGCGGGAGAAAAAATGAGACAAAAAAGTATGGCCGCATTCATTCTTTTATTAGCAGTATTTATATTCTTTATGCAATTGGAAAAAAGTTTGGCAGCTCCTTCTGGCGGGCAAAAGATTCCTAAAGATGCGATTCGTCTTCGGATTCTGGCTAACAGCGATTCCGCAAAGGACCAAGCAGTAAAGAGAGAGATTCGGGATCAAGTGAATGCCAATGTGGAAACATGGGTGAAAGATCTTAAAACAGCGAAACAGGCGAAAAAAGTAATAACTGCCCACCTTGACGATATCCGTCAAACGGTGAAAGATAAACTTGATGAGGAAGGCATTAAAATGCCATATACTGTAACTCTTGGAGAGGCTAAGTTTCCGACAAAGATGTACGGTGGTTATGTGTATCCAGCGGGGATCTATCAAGCACTCGTTGTAACATTAGGTTCAGGACAGGGAGCTAATTGGTGGTGCGTCCTATTTCCACCACTCTGTTTTCTTGATTTTGCTAACGGTGATGCAGTCAAGCCTGACCCTCATGCGACGGCGCCTGCTTCAGCGAATACTTCGGTTAAAGGTTCTGCAGGAGAGGATAATCAAGTCCAAGTCCACTTTTTCTTCGTTGATCTGTTTAAAAATATCTTTAGTTTTTTTAAAGGCCTCTTCCATTCGGGTTAAGGATTAGGGCAAAAAATATGGAAAGGTCTAAAGGAGCCCTCTAGCACATAAAATGGTATAGGAAAAACGCAAAAACATGCACTTATCAAACCTTAACGTTTCGTGAACTTGTAAAAGGACGTGCGTGATGCCTGCCCTTTAGGGTGAGGACGGCTAGAATTGGAGGGCTACCAATGACAGTAACCATATCGATGGCCACTGAGATTGACCGGCCTAAAATAAAGACTTTTATTGAACGAGTTGGTTCAGAACTTAGGGATAAAGAGGCGTCACTCATTCAATATTTAGTGGCAAAAGATGGACAGGCAGACATTGTGGGTGTGCTGGGTTTCATCAAGGAAAATGAAACCATCCTTTTAAGGCATCTTGTCATTGATTCAAAGCGATGTGATATGGCAGTGCTCCTTCAAATTATTGAGCATGCAGTCGCCTTTGGGGCATCAAATAAGGCGAAACGGGTTTTATTTCTAACACCCGCACCGGCATCTCTATTTGAACCGCTTGGTTTCTCGGAAATAGAGGAAGAAAAGCTTGAAAAGTCCATTAAAGAATTGCTTCCGCTCGAACAATTAACCGCGCAAACAGCCCGTGTTTTAGTTCGCGAACTTGTTTAGTGATAAAAAGGGTGTGTCCTCTTAGCTGGAGAGGGCATACCCTTTTTGTTATACTTTAAGAAGTCTTTCGATCAAGTGATTAAGCCAAAGATGGGGTGACGGCTACTCTTTGTGAATAGTTTAAAAATCACATCCGTCTTACTTTCGAAAATAGGAATCAAATAAAAAATGAGAGATTTGTTCTTGAAATAGGATTTTATATAAGAGGTGACAGGTAATGACGCCAACAAAAGTATGGCATGTAGAAGCTTCTTCAAAGCTGTTGAATAGCCCCGATTTGATGGAAGCCGCTGATCTGTTAAAGAAGGAAGAGGTTGTCGCCTTTCCTACAGAAACCGTCTATGGATTAGGTGCCAATGCCTATTCTTCAGAGGCAGTTCAGAAAATTTATGAAGCGAAGGGACGACCTTCAGATAATCCGCTTATTATTCATATTGCTGAGGAAGCCATGCTGGCAGAAGTGGCTGCGGTAATTCCAGAATCCGCAAAAAAACTCATCGAACGTTTTTGGCCAGGGCCTTTGACTGTGGTCCTTCCAAAAAAAGGACCCTTATCACCTCTTGTGACGGCAGGATTAGATACGGTTGGTATTCGAATGCCCAATCATCCAATCGCTCTTGCGCTGATTAAACTGGCTGGAGTTCCGCTTGCCGCTCCATCAGCCAATCGTTCAGGCAAGCCGAGCCCCACTCAAGGCCGTCATGTGGTCCATGATTTGAAGGATCGTATTGCGGGTGTTGTTGATGCGGGCCCAACCGGTGTGGGAGTGGAGTCCACGGTCGTGGATTGTACAACCAATCCTGTGACGTTGCTTAGACCAGGAGGGATCACACTTGAGGAATTGGAAGACACCTTAGGCCCTATCCGAGTGGACCCTCATTTGGAAAAAAACACAGCTGTCCCCCGTTCCCCGGGAATGAAGTATACCCATTATGCTCCCAATGCCCCTCTCGTATTAGTGGAGTCTTTTGAAAAACTCGAGAAGCTGCTTAAGCAGGCAAAAGAAGAGGGGAAAGTGGTTGGGATATTAACAACTGAAGAACGGCAATCTTTTTATAAAGAAGCAGATTATGTATTAAGCTGCGGCAGACGCGCTGAACTGGCGACGGTTGCTTCTCATCTCTACGATTGCCTCAGGCAGTTTGATCAACTAAATGTTGATCTTATTTTGAGTGAAGCGTTCCCTGTTAAAGGTGTAGGTGAGGCGATTATGAACCGTCTTCAAAAAGCCGCCGGCGGTAATACAGTCAAGGCTGACTAATGTTAAGAGTCTTTGGGAGGAGTATGCGCTTAAACTTCTAAACGTTTCTGGACATGCATACCTTGAAATGAGGAATGTGAAGGAGGCGTAAGTATGGTTTCAAGTGCATTAATTGGCCAATTCGTGACGCTGCTCATGATGGCCATTGCTCTCGGGATGGATGCTTTTTCCGTCGGCATGGGTATGGGAATGTTGCAGCTGAGATTAAGGCAAATTGCCAAAATTGGATTTGTAATTGGACTTTTCCATGTGCTCATGCCATTTGCCGGAATTCTAATAGGTGAATATTTATCCGAACATTTTGGAGGATGGGCGGCGGTTGCCGGGGGCGTGCTTTTACTATTGTTAGGTGCCCAAATGATATTCTCTTCTTTTCAAAAAGAAGAGGCACCGCTTGTCCAACCAATTGGCTTTGGCCTCCTCCTCTTTGCTCTGAGTGTTAGTCTGGATAGTTTTTCAGTCGGCCTTAGTTTAGGAATTTACCGAGCAAAGGTCATTGTAACCCTCGTCTTATTTGGACTTGTCAGTATGGTCCTAACCTGGGTAGGATTGTTAATAGGAAAAAGATTCCAAAAGGTGATGGGGCAATACAGCGAAGTACTAGGAGGCTGCATCCTATTTGTTTTCGGACTCAAACTCTTGTTAAATTTATAGTTTAAACAAAAACGCCTATTATAGGTGTTTTTTATACGATCAGAAAGAAAAACTTCACGGGAGATTATGGGGATTGTTTTTCGTCGGGCAGTTCTCGTTAGTCTATTTTCTCAAACGGTTATTTTCGCAGGCGATAGCGTATCCTCGTTATGCTCCACCGAAATAGGCGTAACGTCATTCCTTTATTTCGGCACTCCGTCCGAATTTGCGGCGGTGAGCGTGCAAGGGTCTTTTAGTCGGAACGTTGGGCGATTAAAGGTTGCTTGTTTTAGGCCTTTAAATAATCTAAATACTAGATTGATTTAAGCTCAAAAAAATTTTAGTGAAATCAGACGCCTTAATGATACAATAAGTAAGTGTTTAATTGGATAAATTATTTTTGAAATGAGGACAACGATAGGGCAGGATCGGAGGTATGAATGATGAAAGAACGAATTTTATTTGTTTGCACAGGGAATACCTGTCGAAGCCCTATGGCTGAAACGATTTTAAACCATCATGGTAAAGATAGAGCAGAGGCAAAGTCAGCAGGGCTATTTGCTAACAAAGGCCAGGGTGCTAATCCACTGGCAGTGAAGGCTTTGGAGAAATTAGGAATACCGATGGGTGAACACCATTCACAGCCTCTCACTGGGGAGCTTGTGGATTGGGCAACGCTTATCTTAACCATGACACAAAATCATAAACAGTCACTAATTATGGATTATCCAGAAGCTATTGACAAAACCTATACTTTAAAGGAATATGTCTACGACCAGCTTGAACAAAATCGATTTTGGAAGAGCTGGCAAGAAGCGGTCTCAGAGCGAGAGGAAGCACGGCTCATTGTTGACCAATATGCCAAAGAAACAACAGGATTAGATGATGCCAAAAAAGAAGCGGTTGAACGCTTGCTAAAAGCAGAAGAGCGTGTTAAAACATTGGAAGAAGAGATTCCTAATTATGATATTAAAGATCCTTTTGGCGGGGATCTGGAGGAATATCAAACTGTTTCTCGTGAATTAGAATATCTAATTAGGCAATGGATGGAAAAAGAAGAAGAACAAGGCTAAAACAAGGATCACCTAAGAAAGGAAGTCGTTGCGTGGTGGAAGACCTTCAAGATATCGGTCGCCAGTTGGAGACTGTATTAAACGCATTAAATGACGCCATGCCTTTATCACATGAACATATTTTAATCGTTGGAGCAAGTACAAGTGAAGTGATTGGACAGCACATTGGTTCGGCAGGGACCGTTGAAGTAGCAAGTGCTATTTTTGGTGCCTTAAAAAGATTCCAGAGTCAAACAGGTGTTCAACTCGCCTTTCAATGCTGCGAACATCTGAATAGAGCGATCGTGGTTGAGAAAGAGACGGCAAAAGAGAATCGCCTGGAACAGGTTACAGTCGTTCCTGTCAGGTCAGCAGGCGGGGCGATGGCTGCCTATGCCTATCAAAAACTGGATCATCCCGTAGTCGTAGAGGCAATTAAAGGGGATTGCGGGATTGATATTGGGGATACCTTTATAGGCATGCACCTAAAACCTGTTGTGGTTCCTGTTCGCTGTGAGGTTAAAGAAATTGGACATGCTCATGTCACGATTGCTCGAACGCGGCCGAAGCTGATTGGCGGGGAACGAGCGGTTTACCCATCTCGGGAAACGGTTAATCACTTTTGATGACCACTAAAAAATAAAAGGGCTAGGTTAGGGAGGAAGAACGGATGACTTTTTTACAATCACAAGATGAAGCAGTATATGCGGCTATTCAAAAAGAGCTGGGCAGACAAAGAAATAATATTGAACTAATAGCTTCAGAAAATTTTGTAAGTCCAGCTGTTCTAGAAGCAGCGGGGTCTATTTTGACTAATAAGTATGCTGAAGGCTATCCGCAGCGCCGCTATTATGGGGGCTGTGAGTATGTTGATCTAGTAGAAGACCTGGCCAGAGATCGTGCTAAGCAATTGTTTGGTGCAGATCATGTGAACGTGCAGCCGCATTCTGGGGCACAGGCTAACATGGCTGTTTATTTTACGATCCTTGAGCATGGGGATACCGTGCTTGGAATGAATCTTTCTCACGGCGGTCACCTCACACATGGCAGTCCGGTTAATTTTAGCGGTGTTCAATATAATTTTGTCGAATATGGTGTTGATGAAGAGAGCCATCTAATCAACTATGAGGATGTCCGACAAAAAGCGATTGAGCATAAACCGAAACTGATTGTTGCGGGTGCCAGTGCCTATCCTAGAACGATTGATTTTGCGAAGTTTAGAGAAATCGCTGATGAGGTGGGCGCCTACCTCATGGTGGATATGGCTCACATTGCTGGACTTGTTGCAACCGGTCATCACCCGAACCCTGTTCCTTATTGTGATTTTGTCACAACGACCACTCATAAGACACTGCGCGGTCCCCGAGGCGGAATGATCCTTTGTAAAGAGGAGTTTGCTAAGAAGATTGACAAGGCGGTCTTCCCTGGTATACAAGGCGGTCCGCTTATGCATATCATCGCTGCTAAAGCAGTGGCGTTTGGCGAAGCCTTGCAAGATTCCTTTAAAAGTTATTCTGCCCAGATTGTATCGAATGCCCAGGCATTTGCTGAAGCGTTAAAAGAAGAAGGGCTGACACTTGTTTCAGGCGGAACGGATAATCATCTTGTACTTGTCGACCTCCGCAACATTCAGCTGACAGGTAAGGTGGCAGAAAAAGCATTGGATTATGTTGGAATTACAACAAATAAAAATACAATTCCTTATGATCCAGAAAGTCCGTTTACAACCAGCGGCATTCGGATGGGAACGGCGGCTGTTACCACACGCGGTTTTAAGGAAGAAGAGATGAAATTAGTTGCAGGGATTATTGCTAAGGTGCTCAAGAATCATGAGGACGAGAGCATCCTTAAGAAAGCAACCGAAGAGGTTCAAAAACTGACTAATCGCTTTACTTTATATCCTAACTTAGGTTAATAAGCTACTAATAGACTCAATATAGAGGAACCTCGTTGCCCTTTATGTTCGTTTGCGGTAACGGTGTTCCTCTTTTTTGTCTTGTCTGTAAATAAGTTTGAATTGGGTTAATAGGCTGATTTTTTTGCTTTAATACAAGGAAAATGACAAGAGTCTTCTTTAAATTTGAACAATGTGCAAATAAAACAAAGAAACATTGAACTCCGTGTCTTTTTTTTGTAAAATTTGTCGAGAGGCGTTATTTCAATATGAGTTTAATATACCTCGTTTTGAGGAATCCTAGAAAAAAATGCCATTTTAAAATGGCGTCTCAATAGGACTTTTAGACAAGAGTGGAGGAGAAAGATGGGACAAGTAAAGGTTTTAGATCATCCCCTGATTCAGCATAAGCTGACACATATTAGAGATCATCGGACCGGTACAAAAGTGTTTCGCGAACTTGTAGATGAGGTAGCGACTTTGATGGCGTTTGAGATTTCAAGGGATTTGCCGCTGGAAGCTATTACGATTCAAACACCTGTTGCAGAGGCAAAAGCCTATCAGCTATCGGGTAAAAAGCTAGGGGTTATTCCGATTCTTCGTGCTGGCCTCGGAATGGTGGATGGTATATTAAATCTGATCCCTCATGCCAAAGTCGGTCATATTGGACTGTATAGGGACCCAGAAACCCTTCAGCCAGTTGAATATTATTCAAAAATGCCATCCGACATTAATGAGCGTGAACTGATTGTCGTGGATCCAATGCTTGCAACGGGCGGATCAGCTTCAGCGGCATTAACGATGCTGAAAGAAAAAGGGGCTGTCAACATTAAATTAATGTGTTTGATTGCAGCGCCTGAAGGGGTTAAACAAATTCAAGAAGATCATCCGGATGTGGACATTTATCTGGCAGCATTGGATGAGCGTCTTAATGAAAAAGGATACATAGTACCGGGCCTTGGGGATGCAGGAGACCGCTTGTTTGGAACCAAATGATGGAAGTTGGTATTTAACGTAAGAAACGTTCAAGAAACTGCCAAATTTCATTGTAGGAACAAAAGTTGAATTCCATTACAATTAAAGAGGTTGAAAACGAATACTCATGTATGGTTTTTTCATTGACAACCAATAATCAGATTGATAAGATGTCATGGGGCAAGGACAATAAGAGGGCTTTCATTTTTTGCAAATGCTCTACGACTGGATTTCCTATGGGTCATTTTCTCTTTGTTTCAGTACTTGTTGGACATGTATGAACAAGTTATGGGGCTGCACTAATATTGAATTTATCAGAATGGTTTCTGGTGGTTTCAATAATTAGTAGAAACAAAGGGCAAAATGAAGCGTGCTAGGCTCTAAGAAAGCATCAATTACTTTAGGACGAAAAGGGTGGTTCAGGTGAAATTTGATCCGGAAAATCCTTATCGAACTATGGGGTTGATCGGAACACTCGGTGTTGAAATCACGGCCTTTATAATTGGCGGTGTTTATCTTGGAAAATACCTAGATCACGTGCTGAAGACCTCACCGGTTTTTCTTGTAATAGGAATATTTGGTGGAATGATTGTAGGCATTTTGAGTGCACTTTTTACACTAAAAGCATTTATAAAGGATGAGTCACATGAATGAATATACATCGTCACGGCGTCTCGTCCTTATCCTCACAAGCTTCATTTTTTTAGTCTCAATTCTTCTTTGGTATTTAACCCCTGCCAAGTCCTTTGTCGCCGGTTTTATCCTCGGAGGTTTGATCAGCCTCTACAATGTACTTTACCTAGGCAGACGCATAAAGCTTATCAGTCAGTTAATTATAGCGGGATCCCATAGAAGAGCGGGATTAGGATTTCTTAATCGAATTCTAATGGTCGTTTTCGGTGCCATTCTCGTTTATAAATTCCCGGAATGGTTGGATTATCGCTCGTATGTTCTAGGTTTGCCGCTATGCTATATTCTCTTACTGATTGCAACAGGTGTCACAATTAAAAAAGGTAAAGAACCATCATCACGAGAAGGGAGGGATGTTCTTGGAACTGACTCCGAAAATTAAGTTCCTGGGTCTTACATTTGATGTGACCGTCATGATTGGAACGCTCATAACAGCTATTCTAGTGTTGCTCATTGTATTAGTTGCAACACGCCGCAGAGAGATGCGTCCAAGAGGAGCACAGAACTTTGTTGAAATGCTCGTTGAATTTGTTCAAGGGATCACGAACATGATGCTCGATGCCAAGCGGGCCGAACGTTATCTTGGCTTTGCTTTCACAACGTTCCTATTTATTTTTATTGCAAATGAATTAGGAGTTATTGTGATGGTAACAGGGGCTGTACATCATCCGATGCCATCTCTCGGAATTACGGCTGATCTATTAAAGACCAACGATGAAATCAGCTGGTTTAAATCACCAACCTCTGATATTAACGTAACAGTGGCAATGGCTTTTGCGATTACGATTTATGCGCATTTTGCAGGATTGCTTAAGAGTCCAAGAGGATATTTTCGGCATTACTTTGAGCCATATGCTTGGATGTTACCTTTGCACATCATTGATGAAATTGCAAAGCCAACGACCCATGCAGCACGGCTGTGGGCAAACATTTTTGCAGGTGAAGTATTAATCATTATATTGCGAGAAGGAACTTTCTATTTAACGGGAATTCCATTAATGGCATGGATTGGTTTTTCACTATTCGTTGGAGCTATTCAAGCCTATATTTTCACAGTTCTCGCTATGGTTTATATTTCTCAGAAAATAGCAAGTGATCATTAGGATTGGGCTTGTACTAAAGAAGTTAACATCATAACTAAAAATTAATTTGGATCGATATAGGAGGACAATTAATATGTCTATGACAGTAATCGCAGGCGGTATTATGATCGCATTCGGCGCTCTTGCAGCCGGTTTAGGAAACGGTATTTTATTCAGTCGTTATCTTGAAGGAATTGCACGTCAACCAGAAGCACGTGGTACTTTATTTGGACAAGCGATGATCGCTCTTGGTCTTGTTGAGGCACTTCCAATCATTTCGATTGCGTTTGGTCTATTAGTGCTATTCGGCGTCATCGGCGGCTAATTAGTTTTATAGAAAAAAATCAAGTCGAAAGATACCTTATGGCGGCGGGCGCATTCCCGCCTTCTGTTCTACTATCAGAAAGTTTAAATCTCGCTGTTCGCGATTTAAGGATGATAGTATAAGAAAAACTAAGGCTTCCAACATTAAGGGTTTGGCGATAAGCTGAGTTTTTCTAATAAATAAAGAGTTGACCACCTCTGAAGGGAGTGACTGAGGCGTGCTGGAATTCCACTTAGGAAACATAATCTTTCAGTTAGTTGTGTTCTTGATTCTAATGGTTCTTGTATCAAAGCTTGCGGCTCGACCAGTTCTTGGCATGATGAAGAAACGTCAAGACTATATCGATGAGCAATTAAAGAGTGCTGAAGAAAGCCAAAAACAAGCTCAAGAGCTTCTTGAACAGCAACGCGCTGAATTGAAGAGAACGCGCGAAGAATCGAGTCAAATTATTGAAGCTGAGAAAAAACGTGCAGAAGCACAAGCAACTGAAATTATTAATGTTGCCAAAGATCGTGCTGAACGCTTAATAAATGAAGCAAAAGATGAAATTGAGACAGAACGTGTGAAAGCAGTAGCAACGCTTCGCGATGAAGTGGCACACCTTTCCTTGTTGCTTGCATCTAAAGTTCTTGAAAAAGAAGTGGATCGCAAAGCTCATGAAAAGGCGATTGACGACTTTGTCAAACAGGTGGGCGAAAGCCTATGAGCGAAGTGATCGCAAAGCGCTATGCACAAGCTTTATTTGATGTTGCGAAAGAACGCAGCACAGTTGATGCAGTAGAAGAGCAGCTGCAGGTTATTCAGCAGACGGTAAAGGAAAGTAAGGACCTTAATACGATGCTGAATCATCCTCGCATCAAGGGTGAGGATAAGAAAGCGGTTCTCGAACAAATTTTCAAAGATGAAGTGAATGCTGAAGTTCTTAATCTTCTCAAAGTTCTCGTTGATCGCGGGCGTGAAAGCCTTTTGAATGATCTTTCTGAAAGCTACACAGCCATTGCTAATGAGGCGAGAGGGATTGTCGATATGTATGTGACGACAGCAGAGCCTTTGTCTCAAGAAGACGAAGATAAACTTTCCAAGTCATTTGGAAATGTATTGAATAAACAGCTTCGGATCCATTCAAAGGTCGATGCGGGCGTCATTGGCGGTGTCCTTGTACGAATTGGAAACCGGGTTTACGATGGAACATTAGCGGGTAAGTTAACGCGTTTTCATCAGGAAATGAAAGCAAGCAGATAGGGGTGAACGTGACATGAGCATTAAAGCTGAAGAAATTAGTGCTTTGATAAAAAAGCAAATTGAGAACTACGATGCCACGATTCAAGTCAGCGACGTAGGGACGGTTACCGAAGTAGGTGACGGTATTGCTCGTATTCATGGTCTAGATAATGTCATGGCAGGTGAGCTCGTTGAATTCGCCAATGGCGTCATGGGTCTTGCGCAGAACCTAGAGGAAAGCAACGTCGGTGTTGTTATTCTTGGACCTTATCTTGATATTCATGAAGGCGACGAAGTAAAACGAACAGGACGCATTATGGAAGTACCTGTCGGTGAAGAACTTTTAGGACGCGTAGTGAACCCGCTCGGACAACCTATTGACGGCCGTGGTCCTATTAACACAACCCAAACACGTCCGATTGAAGGAAAGGCACCTGGTGTTATGGATCGTAAATCCGTACATGAGCCTCTTCAAACAGGGATTAAAGCAATTGACTCCATGATTCCAATCGGTCGCGGACAGCGTGAATTGATCATCGGTGACCGTCAAACAGGTAAAACAGCCATTGCGATTGACACTATTATCAACCAAAAGGCTGAAGGGGTTATTAGCATTTATGTAGCCATCGGCCAAAAAGAATCCACTGTTGCAGGGGTTGTTGAAACCTTGCGTGAACATGGGGCTCTTGAGAACACGATTGTTGTGTCTGCAGGTGCATCTGACCCAGCTCCTCTTCTTTACCTTGCTCCGTATGCAGGGGTAACAATGGGTGAGGAATTCATGTATAACGGCAAACATGTCTTGATCATTTATGATGATCTTTCTAAACAAGCGGTTGCCTATCGTGAACTTTCCCTCTTGCTTCGTCGTCCTCCAGGTCGTGAAGCTTATCCAGGGGATGTTTTCTATCTTCACTCGCGTCTTTTGGAGCGCGCTGCAAAGCTCAGTGACGAAAAAGGCGGCGGTTCAATGACCGCTCTTCCAATCATTGAAACACAAGCTGGAGATATTTCTGCTTATATCCCAACTAACGTTATTTCCATTACAGACGGACAAATTTTCTTAGAATCCCGTCTATTCTATTCTGGTGTACGTCCTGCAGTTGATGCGGGTTCTTCCGTATCCCGTGTTGGTGGGGCTGCACAAATTAAAGCCATGAGTAAAGTGGCAGGACGTCTTCGTACGGACCTTTCCTCTTTCCGTGAATTAGAAGCTTTTGCGCAGTTTGGTTCTGATTTGGACCGCGCGACTCAAGCCAAGCTTAACCGTGGACAGCGCACGATTGAAGTCATGAAACAAGACTTGCATAAGCCATATCCCGTTGAAAAACAAGTGGCAATTATTTTTGCCCTTACAAACGGTTATTTAGATGATATTCCAGTTGAAGATATTCAACGTTTCGAAAAAGGCTTCTTAGCTTACCTTGAGCAAAATGGTAATGATATCCTTTCTGGTATTCGTGAGACAAAGCAATTGCCAGATGCAGATGCCTTTAAATCAGCTATTGAAGCATTTAAGAAAACGTTCGCGGTATCTAATCAATAGAGGCACACTCGTTGGAAGTCCGATGAGCAAAAGTCATGGTTAATGTCATTAAGTGCATGACCAAATTGATTTTTCTCATTGGATTCCTTGCGATCCTCTGTCTTAAAGGTGGTGAAGAAGAGTGGCATCTTTGCGTGATATAAAATCGCGAATTAACTCGACGAAGAAAACAAGACAGATTACGAAAGCGATGGAGATGGTGTCGGCTGCCAACTTTAACCGTTCACAGCAACAAGCTGTTTCGTATATGTCTTATACAGAAAAACTGCGTCAAGTTGTAGGAAATATTGCGGCCGGCAATCAAGGCAGTGCTCAGCATCCTATGCTGAAATCTCGTCCGGTCAAAAAGACGGGTTATCTTGTAATTACAGCGGACCGTGGACTCGCTGGCGCTTATAACAACGCCGTATTGAAGCAGGCACAAACACTGATTGACAAGAATCATAAGTCTAAAGATGAATACACCATTATCGTTATTGGTAAAAAAGGACTCAAGTATTTCCAAAGCCGCAATATGCCTATTGCAGCGGAAATCACAGGCGTCCCTGAACAGCCAAGCTATGATAATGTGAAACACATAGCTAAGACGGCTGTCGGATTATTCGTTGATGAAGTGATTGATGAATTAATCATGGTCTACAACCATTTTGAAAGTGCCATTTCTCAGAAAGTAACCCATATGTTGCTCTTGCCTTTAACAGAAGTAAATGAAGGGCAGACTGCTGAAAAAGTGAGTTATGAGTACGAGCCATCGGCTAATGAAGTGTTAGAGACACTATTACCGCTCTATGCAGAAGGCTTAATTTTTGGGACCATTTTGGATGCAAAAACAGCTGAGCATGCAGCGCGTATGACAGCGATGAAGAATTCGACCGATAATGCATCGGAATTAATCGAAAAATACACTTTGTCTTACAACCGTGCACGTCAAGCGGCCATTACACAGGAAATTAGTGAAATTGTAGGCGGCGCAGCAGCACTTGAATAGAAAGTGATAGGAGGGAAAAGAATGAACAAGGGTCAAGTAACTCAAGTTATGGGTCCTGTTGTCGATGTTCGCTTTGAACATGGTCAACTGCCTGAACTAAACAACGCGATTAAAATTCAACATAAAGCTCAAGAAGCCAGTGAACACGATATTGACTTGACTTTAGAAGTAGCCCTTCACCTTGGCAATGATACTGTTCGTACTATTGCTATGGCTTCTACGGACGGGGTCGTTCGTGGTATGGAAGTCATGGATACAGGCGCTCCAATTTCTGTCCCAGTAGGTGAAGCGACACTTGGTCGTGTCTTTAACGTATTGGGTGAACCAATTGATCTTAAAGAGGATATTCCGGCCGATGTTCGTCGTGATTCGATTCACCGCGAAGCACCAGAATATCAAGACTTAACAACGAAAACAGAGGTCCTTGAAACAGGCATTAAAGTTATCGACCTTCTTGCTCCATACGTAAAAGGTGGTAAAATCGGTCTCTTCGGTGGTGCCGGTGTTGGTAAAACCGTCTTAATCCAGGAGCTCATTCATAACATTGCACAAGAACACGGTGGTATTTCGGTATTTGCTGGTGTTGGTGAACGTACTCGTGAAGGAAACGACCTTTACTTTGAAATGAGCGATTCTGGTGTTATCAAGAAAACAGCTATGGTATTTGGTCAAATGAACGAGCCTCCAGGTGCACGTATGCGTGTAGCTCTTTCCGGTTTGACAATGGCTGAATACTTCCGTGATGAGCAAGGCCAAGACGTGCTTCTCTTCATCGATAATATCTTCCGTTTTACTCAAGCCGGTTCAGAGGTTTCCGCGCTTTTGGGCCGTATGCCATCAGCGGTTGGTTACCAGCCAACACTTGCTACGGAAATGGGTAGACTGCAAGAGCGAATTACGTCAACGAAAAAAGGATCAGTTACGTCTATCCAAGCGGTTTATGTGCCAGCGGATGACTACACGGACCCAGCTCCAGCGACGACTTTTGCTCACTTAGATGCAACGACGAACCTTGAGCGTGCCCTTACTCAGATGGGTATTTATCCAGCTGTGGATCCTCTTGCGTCAACATCACGTGCATTAGCTCCTGAAATCGTAGGAGAAGAGCATTATGGTGTAGCTCGTCGTGTTCAAGAAACGCTTCAACGTTATAAAGAACTTCAAGACATTATCGCAATCTTGGGTATGGACGAATTATCAGATGATGACAAGCTTATTGTTAACCGTGCTCGTCGCATTCAATTCTTCTTATCCCAAAACTTCCACGTTGCTGAGCAATTTACAGGTCAACCTGGATCTTATGTACCAGTTAAGGAAACGGTTAAAGGGTTTAAGGAAATCCTCGAAGGAAAATACGATGATCTTCCAGAAGATGCGTTCCGCTTAGTTGGCCGCATCGAAGAGGTCATTGAAAATGCGAAGAACATGGAGCAAAACGCGTAATTAAGCGCGTTTTGACCATTGTTTTGCCAACCTAAAGGAGGGTTTGCGTTGAATACCATTTTAGCCAGTATCGTCACTCCTAACGGTAAGGTGTTTGAAGGCGATGTTCATATGGTGAGTGTTCGCGCGGTAGCCGGAGATATGGGTATTCTGCCAAATCACATGCCTGTCGTAGCACCTTTAAAAATAAGTGCTGTAAAACTAAAATCTTTTGATGCCGATCAATACGTCGCAGTGAGTGGTGGTTTTATTGAAGTGCGCGGTGACCAAGTTACGATTCTTACCGAGTCAGCCGAGCTGAAGAAAGATATTGATGTTTCACGGGCAGAACGTGCTAAGGAAGAAGCCGAACGCCGCTTATCTGAGCTAACTGAAGAATCACCAGAATACAAAGCTGTTCAAAATGACCTCAAGCGTGCTGAGAATCGTTTAGACATTGCGAGCAGACATTAAAAAACAAGGGATGAACTCCCTTGTTTTTTTATGGGGACAGTTCTTTACAAGCATTCACTCATAATGTGTGGGGACAGAACTCTTCAAACTGTTTATTCTCTCCGTAGAGGTCTGTCTCCAAAAAGAAAGGGGCTCTTAATCATGATGGAATTTGGGGTGCAGGCTGCCCTTAGCATTTTTATTCATTTAGTCATTCTCGTTTTAACCTGGTGGGCGGTTCAGTGTGTGAAATGGGATGTCTGGCTTAGACAGCCAAAAGGAATCCGGGCAAAGATTTTAATGATTCTTGTCACAATTGCCATCAGTGAACCAGTCGCCACGTTTATTGTTAATTACTTAAGTTGGTCAGTTCAACTACCACAGATATATAAATAATATTCTGACAAGATGGGGTCTTGGGCGATTTTCCATGTATGATCTTTCTCTTCAAGGAAACAATGTAAATAAGGAGAGGATGATAGACATGGGGAAACAAACAAAGACCCTAATTTTATGCTTTTTATGCTTTATGTTTATTGGTGCACTTACACCAACTTTGGCAAAAGGTAAGACGCAAGATACAAGTAAATTGCCGGAACTTATACATGTGTTAAAGGTGAATGGTGCCCACGTCAAGAACTGGTCGATCTACGCCAGACAACAGAACACCGATCTCCAAACGTATCAAGAGGTCCAAAGTGAGGCACGAACACTTAAGGAAGCGTTTAACAACTATAACTGGCAAGTAAAGAAAGAAAAAATGGATGTTCGATTTTTAGGAACAAAGAAAGATAAGGCATCTGCTCTTACTGAAAGCATTACATTACTCGCCTACCCCCAAAAAAACGCGTACCAAACGTATCTTATATATGAAATAAATGGAACAGGCTGGAACGCTTCTTATTGGACGAACCACTTGTCAATAGAGATAAACCAACAAGTGACAAAAATATTTGATGAGAAGACACAAATATTTGCTTGTGTGACAGGTGATTTCGGTGATAAAATGAATATTGTGCTTTCAAAAAAGTCAAATGCCATATTGAAAACTTTAAAGGCACACAAAATTGAATCTGATCATGAAAAAACATTTAGTTCGGTATCCGCATATACTGAATTATGGAAAGAACAAACGATTCAATCCAATGGTCGTTCCATTAACCTTCAATTAGGTTTAAGAAAGGTAGATGACAAAACGACCGTGACATTAGGAACACCTATAATTACGAGTGAATATTAATAAAATAGGTTGGCGTTTGGTGGCCACCCTTTTTTTGACAAGAATTGGACGCGGAGGGGAATACGTTGGAAAAAATCTTTGTCCGAGGCGGAAAGCGTCTTTCTGGCACTGTTCGTATAGATGGTGCGAAGAATGCCGTTCTTCCCGTCATAGCAGCAACGATTTTAGCATCAAGAGGCACGAGTCGGATTGAAAATGTACCTGCATTAGCAGATGTTTATACAATAAATGAAGTACTCCGACACTTAGGGGCAGAGGTTGAGTTTGAAGGTTCATCCATTACCATTAATGCACAAGGTAGTCTAGAAAGCGAGGCGCCTTTTGAATATGTCAGGAAGATGCGGGCCTCCTTTTTCATTATGGGACCCCTTTTGGCCCGCGTTGGTCACGCAAAGATTGCTTTGCCTGGCGGTTGTGCAATTGGTCAGCGCCCTATAGATCAACATTTAAAAGGCTTTGAAGCAATGGGCGCAACGGTTCAAATGGGTAATGGCTATATAGAAGCCAAAGTTCCACAAGGATTACAAGGCGCTAACATTTATTTAGACTTCCCAAGTGTTGGAGCAACTGAGAATATCATGATGGCAGCAGTACTTGCCAAAGGTGAAACCATCATTAATAATGCGGCACAAGAACCAGAAATTGAATGCTTGGCAAATTATTTGATCGCGATGGGCGGTAAAATAAAAGGCGCCGGCACGAGTACTATTCGAATTCAAGGTGTACGTTTATTAAAAGGCGTCTCTTTTGAAGTGATTCCAGACCGAATTGAAGCAGGGACTTATATGATTGCGGCGGCTATTACAGGCGGAAACGTTCTTGTAGAAAATGCTATTGCCGATCATCTAAGACCACTTATCGCAAAGCTTGAGGAGATGGGGGTCGAAATTCAACAAGAGTTGACGGGCATCCGAGTAATCGGCCCAGATATTCTAAAGCCTGTTGATATTAAGACACTTCCACATCCTGGATTCCCAACGGATCTTCAGTCGCAGATGATGGCTCTCCTATTGAAAGCAAAAGGAACTTCAATTATTACTGAAACCGTATTTGAGAATCGCTTTATGCATGTTGAAGAATTCCGCAGAATGAGCGCTGATATTAAGATTGAAAGTCGTTCAGCCATTATTAATGGACCTTGTCGACTTCAAGGTGCAGAAGTGGCGGCAACTGATTTGCGCGCTGGTGCAGCACTTGTTCTAGCGGGATTGGCAGCAGACGGAACTACTCGTGTCACTGATTTACACCATATTGATCGGGGTTATGTCGATCTTACGGGAAAACTACAGTCACTAGGCGCCTCCATTGAAAGATTGAGCGTTAAAGAGACCCCAGCAGTAACCGAAGAGGTTACCCCCAAACTCAACATGAAGCCCAAATTTGCATAAATCCATTTATTTTTTAAGGAGCCGCCTTTTACGGCTTCTTTTTTTGTGCGATTAGAAGCTTTTTCTAGGATTTGGATACCATCCGATTTTTTTCTAATTTTTTTGGCTAAATAGGAGATCTGTCTCGACCTCCTCCACCATTAGTTGACCCATTTTTGCTAGATATGGTTATAATTCAATATAATCAAGTCAGAGCTCGGATTATGACAAAAAAGCCGACTTGTAACAGAGTTGAAATCTATTGGCTCACCCCAAGCCGTTCTAAAGGCCTGTCCAACCCCATAAAATAAAACAAGTTATTATTTAGGGTCTTGGAGGTCTTTTTCATTGAAGAAACGATATCCCGTAATCATTGTAGCTGTTCTTCTGCTCACGATTCTCATTCTGCCATCGCTCATTGTCCTAAATGTCCATAAAGGAGAAGGCAAACAGGAAGCTGTAAAGGCTCCTAAAGTCAAGAGTGCAAATAAAGCAGAAGACAATCCCATTGCTGTCGAAACGGCGGCTCTCCCAGTAACCGTCTATCGCTCATCGTCAGGAACAGTAGATGATCTGACTCTTCACGATTATTTGGTAGGGGTTGTTGCCTGTGAAATGCCGGCCAATTTTAAAATGGAGGCTTTAAAAGCTCAGGCGCTTGCCGCGAGAACGTACGTCGTGGATCGTTTGCTGACCGATTCTTCGAGCGCAAAAGTACCTAAGGGTGTCAAAGCCAATGTTATCGATACAACTGATGATCAAGTCTATAAAAGTCCACAGCAATTAAAAGAACTGTGGGGTTCCGCGTACGCTTCTAAGATCAAACGAATTGAAGAAGCGGTCACGGCAACAGAAGGAGAAGTTATTACTTATAAAGGGAAGATTATTGGCTATCCTGCTTTCTTTTCGACAAGCAATGGCTATACAGAGAATGCCAATGAGTATTATGAAACCTCAATCCCTTACTTAAAAAGTGTACCTAGTAAATGGGACCTTAAATCACCAAAATATAAAACAACAATAAGTCTCACCGTTTCAAATGTGGAAGCTGCATTAGGCGTATCATTAGACTCAACCAATGGAGCAATCGGGGAAGTGAAGAAGTGGACAACAGGAAAGCGAATAGCGGATATAGAGATAAGCGGTCATGAGTTTACAGGGCGCGAGGTTAGAGAAAAATTAAACCTTAGATCCGCCGATTTTGTCATGAAAAGAGAGGGCAATGAGGTTCAAATTACCACTTACGGCTATGGTCATGGCGTGGGGATGAGCCAATATGGGGCTAATGGAATGGCGCAAGAGGGAAAGACCTACAAACAAATTGTTCAATATTATTATTCAGGTTCATCCGTCTCCAACATGGCCACTGAGTTAGCCCAAATTAAGGAAAAACTTTGAGTCTCTGAATTCACTTGAAGCTGTATTAAAGGTGAAATAGAAGACTTGTCGAAAAATAGTTAATAATTTATGAGATTATGTGTATAAACCTTTGGAAATCTGTTCAAACTGTTTCCAGAGGTGATAATCATGAAAGATGATAAGAGAAACCCGCAAGAAGAAAATTTAACTAAATTGCGAAAGGTCTCTAGAAAACGCTGGTTTTACCCTGCAATCTATCTTTGTGTTGCTGCTTTAGTGATGTCAGGTGTCTTATGGATGGAAAATGGAATCAATAAAAATACAAATCAATCAGATTCCAAAACATCTCATAATCAAACGGCATCCAGTCCAAAAACAAATAACGCGGCTGTTCCTGCAAACACACTGAACAAAGAAGTTTTAGATTGGCCAGTGTCTGACCCAAGTACTGTAACCATTGCCCAAAAATTCTATGATGCCAATGCATCACAGAAAGATCAAGCTGCCGCCCTTGTAAGATACGATAATACTTATGCACCGAACACAGGGATTAATCTTGTTTCTAAAGACAAGAAGTCCTTTGATGTAACGGCCGCTATGAGTGGAACCGTAACGGAAGCAGCTCAGGATCCTTTATTAGGCTATAAGGTTGAAATCTCACATAGTAATGGTGTGACAACCTTATATGAAAGCTTGGCATCAATCGATGTTCAAAAGGGTGACCGTGTATCTCAAGGTCAGTTAATTGGCGAAGCTGGAACAAGCAAATACTTTCAATCAATCGGTACCACGCTGCATTTTGAAGTAAGAAAAGATAATGTCCCAGTCAATCCAACTTCTTTCTGGGATAAAACGTCTTCAGATGTAACGGTAACGAAGAACCAACCAAGCCAAGCAACAATGAGCCAAAGCAGCTCTGGCAGCACAGGCAATGACAGCCAACAATCTAACAGCGATAACAATATGAATAACAGCACCGACTCATCACAAAGCACACAAGACTCTGCTAACTCGGATACGAATTCATCCGATAGCGGTGCATCTAACTAACATAGCGTTTAACTGTTATGACCATTGACCTAAAGTGTCAGTGGTTTTTTTTGTTCTAAAAACTAGTATGACACGATCAGGAAGAATTATGTATAAAAATTGAAATAAAAATGTCCAGTAAGGGCTATAGATTGATTCTATGGTTCACTCTTGAGTGAAACGGGAGAACCGTCCCCGCGTTTCATGTTGATTATCTTGAGTTTTTTTAATAATATGATAATAAGGGTAAAAATGGTAGACGATGAGTGAGGAGGCAATTATAAATGAGTATTAGTCCACCCAAAGATATTATTGCAACGTTTTCGATAGTCGGATATGATCCTGAAGCTGAAGAGTGGGGGGTGGCGGTACAATCGAAGTTTCTTGGGGTCGGAGCGGTTGTTCCCTATGCTAAAGCCGGAGTTGGGGCGGTGGCAACGCAATCATTGGCGAATACTTCTTATGGACCTGATGGACTAGCTTTAATCGAAAAAGGCTACACAGCTGAAGAAGCCATTCGCAGACTCGTGGAAAATGATCCAGATCGCGATCAGCGCCAAGTCGGGATGGTGGATCGGAATGGACATGCAGCTACCTATACAGGAAAAAATTGTTATGACTGGGCCGGGGGAATGACAGGTCCTGGCTTTGCTGCTCAAGGAAATATTTTAGTTGGAAAAGAAACAGTTATGGCAATGGGTGAGACCTTTGTCAAGTCAAATGGGTCTCTAGCAGAACGGCTGCTTACAGCACTTGCGGCTGGCCAAAGGGCTGGTGGTGATAAGCGAGGACGGCAGTCGGCAGCATTGCTTATTGTTAAAGAGAAGGGCGGCTATGGAGGGTATAATGACCGAGCGCTTGATCTGCGCGTAGATGACCACCCCACCCCGATTAAGGAACTTCGGCGTATTTTTGACCTTCATCAGCTGTATTTTTCAAAAAGTAAGAAAGAGGACATCATTCCAATCACTAATGACTTGAAGCTGGAAATTGTAGAAGAGCTTCTTCGAGTCGGTTACATAAAGGAAGAGACTATTCCAGAAAATGATGATCAATTTTATAAAGAATTGACGACCTTTTACCATACTGAAAATTTTGAAGAACGTGAACAAGAAAGAGGTTATATTGACTGGGCGGTAATGCAATTTTTAAAACAAATGTCCCCAATAAACAGAGGATAGGTGAAGAATGAAATTAGACGATACTGATAAACGTATTATTGAGCTCCTAGCACAAAATGGTCGAATGTCATATGTAGACATAGGAAAAGAACTTGGCCTATCCAGAGTATCCGTTCGTGAGAGAGTGAATCAGCTTTGTGAGTCAGGAGTCATTGAACAATTTAGTATTGTAATCAATTCAGAGTTGTTCGGAAAAACAGTCTCGGCTTTTTTTGAGGTGGATTGTGAGCCTAATGCATTGGTAACAGTCGCAGAAACACTAGTGAATCATCCGAGTGTCGCCAGCTGTTATCAAATGACCGGGCCAAGCACACTGCATATGCATGTTTTAGTGGATGATTTTAGTACGCTCGAAAAATTCATTAACGAAGAAATTTACACACTAAAAGGCATTACTCGAGTGGACAGCCATATTCTCCTTCGACGGTTTAAAAGTCGAAATGGTTTAAAATTATAACAAGTTGGATTTGATCAGACTGAATTTGGAGTTGAACTCCATGTTCAGTCTTTTTTTGTTGTATTTGTAAAGCAACAATATAAATGGAATTCTGTTCTCACCTTGTAAAGAAAAAGCATTAGGTGCATAAAAAAAATGTAACTACACACCACTTGAGAAGGCTTGCAATCGGTATTCCTTTAGCAATTTATTAAAATAAAGCGCTACCAAAAAGAAAGAATATATAACGAATTAAATATTTTTCGAATATACAGTTGATTAATAGGGTAACTTGTCATATAATTTTAAAATATAAAATTTAATTACGTTTGTTAATATATTACGGGTTTTCAATTAACATACGTAAGCAAAATTCCAATTTAGCGTAACAAAGGAGGAAGTTTTTGGTAAAATAGTAAACTTATTAACGAAGGAAAATTTTGAATATTACTTAACATTTGAAAAGAGGTGGTCGAATTGACGGCATTGATAGGCAGACGGATAGTCCAAATGATACTTTTATTATTTGGTGTTTCATTTGTCGTATTTATAAGCATGCATTTAGCTCCTGGGGATCCAGCCTCAATTATTGGCGGACCAACCGCCACAAAGTCCGATATCCTCAATATCCGGCATCGGCTTGGCCTTGATCAACCCATACTAGTTCAGTACTGGAATTACCTTGTCAATCTCCTCCACGGGAATCTAGGATATTCGTTTCAAACGCAGCGAACGGTATCAAGCGAAATTCTAACAAGACTCCCAAATACAGTCGAGTTAGCGATAGCGAGTGTTATTGTATCAATTATTATAGGTATTCCAGCAGGGATTATTTCAGCGCTTAAACAGAACTCATGGTTAGATGTTTTGAGCACAACGGTTTCTTTGGGCGGAATCTCAGTTCCTAACTTCTGGTTAGGAGCGATGTTAATTCTCATATTTGCCGTTCATTTTCAGTGGCTGCCAGTAGGTGGTTTGGATGCACCGATTTGGACATTGCAGGGTTTAAAAGAGATCCTCCTTCCAGCCTTTACTTTAGGAACCGGATCAGCCGCTATGATTGCAAGAATGAGCCGGTCCTCGATGTTAGAAATTATTCGTTCTGATTTTGTTCGAACGGCCCGAGCGAAAGGGGTCAAAGAACGAGTGGTAATATGGGTGCATTGTTTAAGAAATGCCATGATTCCAGTTATAACCGTTGTTGGGTTGAATTTTGGCTTCTTATTAGGTGGAACTATTATTACGGAACAAGTTTTTGCAATTAATGGAATCGGACGACTAATGGTGGAGTCTATTTCATCGAGAGATTTTCCAATGGTCCAAGGAGCAGTTCTTCTTGTTGCAGCCATATTTGTCGTTGTCAATCTAATTGTGGATATTGTCTACGTGCTCGTTGACCCAAGAATTAATTATGATTAATCACTAAAGGAAAGGAGGATGACCATGCAAACGGAAGTGAGTCCGCAGGTTTCTATTTCAGTAAAAAGAAAGCTTGGATTTCCAAAAGGGATACGCCTATTTCTAAGACACCGGCTGGCGGTTGTGGGTTTAGTCATTATTCTTGCTCAAATTGTTCTGGCACTTGGGGCCCATTGGTTTACTCCCTATGATCCTCTTGCTCAAGATCTATCGCACGCTAATCTAAAACCAGGAACACCTGGACATTGGCTAGGAACGGACAACTTTGGAAGGGATATGTGGTCTCGACTCATCTTTGGAGCAAGAATTTCATTGGCAGTCGGCTTTTCATCAGTTGTTTTTGGAACCGTCTTTGGTGTCATACTAGGTCTTTTAGCAGGGTATTATCGGTTGTTAGATGGAATCATTATGAGATTATCTGATTTAATGTTTGCTTTCCCTGGTATACTTCTTGCCTTACTTATTGTGGCGATCCTTGGCTCGAGCCTATTAAATGTCGTCATTGCCATTAGTATTTGGTCTGTGCCAAGCTGTGCAAGAATAGTGAGGGGCAGTGTGTTATCTGTAAAAAATAAAGAATATATAACAGCTATGAAATCATTGGGGGCAAGTGATTTTCGTATTATAGTCTGTCACATTCTTCCAAACTGTTTAGCTCCTATTATTGTGTTTGCTACGATGCACATGGCAACAGCCATTCTTTC
Source organism: Pullulanibacillus sp. KACC 23026 (assembly GCF_029094525.1). Lineage (NCBI taxonomy): Bacteria > Bacillati > Bacillota > Bacilli > Caryophanales > Sporolactobacillaceae > Pullulanibacillus > Pullulanibacillus sp. KACC 23026. Next base: position 391,986 of record NZ_CP119107.1, read on the forward strand.
AACTTCGTCTCTCAGCTTTTTAGGCTTAGGTGCTTCTCCTTCAACACCAGAATGGGGAGCGATGATTGCCGCGGGGCAACAGTATATGTGGCAAGCCCCTCACATGGTTATTGTTCCAGGAATCGCTATTATGTTGGTCGTCTTTGCTTTTAACGTTGTAGGGGATGCTTTAAGAGATATTCTTGATCCTAATTCAAACTAACTGAAAATTATAAAAAACAGGAGGGATTTATATGAAGAAAGCTTCTATAATTAAGCTATTAGCTGTCGTCTTCGTTTTAGGGCTTATCCTATCTGGATGCTCATCGTCGACATCAACGTCATCAAATGCATCAGGTTCAAACTCTGCCAGTAAAAATGCGCCACAAGAAATTACGTATGGCCAAACCTCAAAGGTGGTGGGTCTTTCACCCATCATGACAAACGACTCAGTTTCGCAAAACGTTATCAACCAAATCTATGAAACTTTGTTTAGAAGAGATTCCAAAACAAACAAAATTGAACCGCTGCTTGCAACTGGCTATGATAATCCAGATAAATTGACTTGGGTCATTCACCTTCGAAAAGGGGTGAAATTCCAAGATGGAACGCCTTTCAATGCCGAAGCAGTTAAGTATGATTTTGATAAATTCCGTGATCCAAAAACAGGTGCACCGCGGGGCTCTCTCCTAGCTGCTATTACAAGTGTGACGGTTAAGGATGATTACACAGTTGTTCTTAAAACAGCTAAACCATATGGTCCAATGCTAGCTGATCTATCGCATGGTAATGCCGCAATTGTCAGTCCAACGGCTGACAAAAAACAAGATCTAATGAAGAATCCAGTTGGTACAGGTCCATTTATGTTAAAAGAATGGGTGCCAGGGGATCATGTCACCCTTGTTAAGAATCCTAATTATTGGGGAAAAGCTCCAAAACTAGACAAAGTTACTTTTAAAGTCGTACCAGATGAAAACACCGCGATCTCAATGCTTCAAACTGGACAAATTGATTTTCTAGACAGTATTCCTGCCGAACAATGGGATCATGTTAAGTCATTGAACAATGTGACAACTGTCAAAAAAGCGGGAACACCTATTTCCTATCTCGCCTTTAACACCCAAAGAGCACCAATGAATGATTTGGCTTTTCGCCAAGCTGTTTCCTATGCGATTGATCGTGATGCCTATGTGAAACAATTAAATGGTCTCGGAACAAAATCCAATAGTATTATTGGACCAATGGTTTCTGGTTATGATCCTTCTGTAGAGAAGGAAGGGTACAATTATGATCCAGCTAAAGCGAAGAAACTCATTGATCAAAACGGCTGGAAAGGTAAAACCATTAATATGTTGGTTGCCAATACACCTAGCTATATGCAAATGGCCCAAATTGTTCAAGCCGATCTTAAGAAAGTCGGACTTAATGTTAAAATGACCACCATGGAATGGGGAACCTTCCTTGACGTTAGTAGAAAAGGGAACTTTGATATTACATTCCTTGGTTGGACAAACAGTACAGCTGATGGAAGTGAACTGCTCTATCCTAACCTTGCAACCGACAATATCGGGACGTCCAATATCCCACGCTATAGCAACAAGCAATTTGATGATCTTGTTAACCAATCTCGTTACTCTGTTGACCAAGATGTCCGCAATAAAGCATTAAACGAAGCGAATGAAATTGCGATTAAAGACGCACCTTGGGTAGTTATGGATGACAGTGATGTCTCACTTGCTTATAACAAAAACATTCAAGGGTTAGAAGTTAGTCCAGAAGGCAATTGGTATTTAAATAACGTTTATAGAAAGTAGGGATCTTATGACTGAGGAAATCCTCAACATCCAGGATCTCGCTATAGATTTTAAGACGGCTGAAGGTTCGCTTTCAGCCGTTCACAGCCTTTCTTTTTCATTGAAAAAAGGAGAGACGGTCTGTATTGTAGGCGAATCTGGATGTGGAAAAAGTATAAGCTCGCTTGCAATAATGGGATTGTTACCGAGCAACGGCCGGATTTCAAAAGGCAGCATTCTTTTTGAAGGGAAAGACCTTGGCCAATTAAAGCCTGAGCAAATGCGTAAAATTAGGGGGAATAAAATCTCGATGATTTTCCAAGAGCCGATGACTGCTCTTAACCCTGTTTTTACAATTGGCTTTCAGCTTCGGGAGCCATTAATGATCCATCAAGGGTTATCTAAGAAGGAAGCAAATAAGCGAGGAATTGAACTTCTGAAGCAAGTCGGTTTATCTTTGCCCGAACAGCGAATGAAACAATATCCTCATGAATTAAGCGGTGGGATGAGGCAACGTGTGATGATTGCGATCGCTTTAGCCTGTCATCCTCAGATTCTGATCGCCGATGAGCCTACGACGGCTTTGGACGTGACCATACAAGCGCAAATTCTAGATCTTATAAACGATCTTAAGGAACGGCTGCAAACAGGTGTTGTGATGATTACCCATGATATGGGCGTTGTGGCAGAGACGGCTGACCGAGTGGTTGTCATGTATGCCGGTGAAATTGTCGAAGATGGGTATGTGGAGGATATCTTTAACCATCCCCAGCATCCATATACACAAGGGCTTTTAGCTTCTGTTCCATCTGTTGATGGAGAAATAAAAGAATTGAAAGCCATTCCGGGATCAATGCCTAATATCAATGAAAAAATTGAGGGCTGCCGTTTTCACCCTCGATGTCCTTATGCTATGGATGCATGCCGCTCCAAAGCCCCCGATCTTTTCTCAGAAAAAGACCATCGAACAAGATGTTGGTTAAAGGCAGGTGAACCCGTTGGCGCAGGAAACACTCTTTCAAGTTAAAAATGTAAAAAAATATTATCCCATTAAAGGCGGCATGTTGCGTCGAACAAAGGCCGAAGTAAAAGCTGTGAATGGGGTTAGCCTTGATATTTTGAATGGAGAAACATTAGGCGTTGTCGGCGAATCAGGATGTGGAAAATCAACTTTAGGCCGTGCCATCTTAGGTCTTGAGCCTCTTACGGAAGGTCAGCTCATTTTTAAAGGGGATGAGATTCAGGGGCTATCGAAAAGCCAACTCAGACCATTTAAAAAATCGATGCAAATGATTTTTCAAGACCCATATGCCTCGCTTAACCCAAGACAACGGATCGGTCCTGCTATTGAGGAGGGGCTTAAAATTCATACCTCAATGGGATCTCGGGAAAGACGTGAGAAAGTAGAAGAGCTTTTAGTAGAGGTAGGGCTAAAAGCAGAATACTATGATCGTTTTCCTCACGAGTTCAGTGGCGGTCAACGCCAACGAATTGGGATTGCGCGTGCCTTAGCTCTTCAGCCTTCTTTCATCGTTTGTGATGAGGCGGTTTCGGCACTTGATGTTTCGGTTCAAGCTCAAGTTATTAATCTATTAAAAAAACTCCAAAGAGACTATGAGCTAACGTATCTATTTATTTCTCATGATTTAGGAGTGGTTCGTCATATTTCGGATCGTGTTTTAGTGATGTATCTAGGGAACATGGTTGAACTCGCACCATCAGAGGAGCTTTACGCCAACCCATTACATCCTTATACAAGAGCGTTGTTATCGGCTATTCCTCGAACAGAGCCGAAATCTAATCGAGAACGGATTAAACTTCAGGGTGAAATTCCAAGCCCGGCAGATCCGCCAAGCGGTTGTTCCTTCCATACACGTTGCCCATTAGCTACGGATATATGTCGCCAGGACAAACCGGAATGGCGCGAAGTCGGGAATAATCATTATGCTGCCTGTCACTTAGTCGATTAATTGAATGCCTTGTTTTGAAGAGTTATAGGTTTGGATGAGGGAGAGGGGATCGAAATGCTCCCTCCTTTTCATGTCTTAGTCCGCTTATTAAAAAGAAATGCGTATAAAACGTTGATTGCTAATCATAGCTTCGATTTAGGGGGAATTCATTATGGTACAGTTTGATCCGAATTATCATCCGTATGCTTCAAAACGCCCATCTTTTTATGCGAAAAACGGGATGGTGGCAACTTCACAACCTTTAGCCGCACAGGCTGGTTTGGAGATTCTTAAAAAAGGTGGCAATGCGGTCGATGCAGCCATCGCGACAGCCGCTTGTTTAACCGTTGTGGAGCCGACATCTAATGGAATTGGCGGTGATGCATTCGCCATTGTCTGGATGAAAAACGAGATGCATGGCTTAAATGCCAGCGGTCCTTCGCCAAAGGCTATTAGTATTGATGCTTTAAAAGAGCGTGGGATTGAAGAAATGCCGGTACATGGATTTACTCCTGTAAACGTACCGGGAACTCCTGCTGCCTGGGCCGCCCTTTCTAAACGATTCGGTCGCCTTTCTTTAACAGAAACGTTGGAGCCGGCTATTCGATTGGCAGAAGAAGGCTATCCGCTATCACCGACTCTTGGCAAGTTTTGGGCAGGGGCTTATCGTGCGTTTAAAAGCCGTTTACAGGAAGAGGAATTCTCACATTGGTTTGAGACGTTTGCACCTAATGGAAGAGCGCCAGAAGTGGGGGAAATGTGGTCCTCCAAAGGCCATGCCTCAACCCTTAGGTCAATTGCTGAAACAAATGCCGACTCCTTCTATCATGGAGAGTTAGCTGATAAAATCGATGCCTTCTCACGCCAATATAATGGCTTTTTAAGAAAAGAGGATCTTGAAGCATTTGAACCGGAATGGGTTAATCCTGTTTCAGTCAACTACAAAGGTTACGATGTATGGGAAATTCCGCCCAATGGTCAAGGAATTGTGGCCTTGATGGCATTAAATATTGTAGAAGGGCTTGAGATTAAGGAAAAAGAGAGTGTGGACACTTATCACAAGCAAATTGAGGCGTTAAAGCTTGCCTTTACAGATGGCAGAGAATACATTACCGACCCGAAAATGATGGCGCAATCCGTAGAAGGACTGCTATCAAAAACTTATGCAGCAGAGAGACGCGCCTTAATTGGTGAGGGAGCGATCACCCCTGAGGTGGGTCACCCGCCAAAAGGAGGAACGGTTTATTTAGCGACAGCGGATGGGGAAGGCAATATGGTTTCCTATATTCAAAGTAATTACATGGGCTTTGGCTCAGGTCTTGTCGTTCCTGGAACAGGGATTGCACTTGCTAACCGCGGGCATAATTTTTCTCTTGATCCGAACCACCAAAATGCTCTTGCACCTGGAAAACGTACTTATAACACAATAATCCCTGGTTTCTTAACAAAAGGCGGAAAAGCCGTTGGACCGTTTGGTGTTATGGGAGGCTTCATGCAGCCACAAGGGCATATGCAAGTTATCATGAATACTATTGACTTCCACCTTCATCCGCAGGCCGCTTTGGATGCGCCGCGTTGGCAGTGGATGCAAGATAAAGTCATCGCAGTTGAGCCGAATTTTCCTCATCACATGGCACAAGGATTGGCCAAAAAAGGCCATCAAATCAGAATTGAGCTCGAGCCGAATGGATTTGGCCGCGGTCAGATCATCTGGAGAGATCCAGAAACTGGTGTTTTAGTTGGTGGGACGGAGTCTAGAACGGACGGGACTGTAGCTGCTTGGTAAGACATCAGGAGTAACTAGCGATTTCAAGGATGAATTTCTCTATTTTAGGTGAAAGTGGCAAGGGGAAATCTTTCCCTTGTCACAGCACTTATGGTGAGTTTGTTATAAAAGTAACTAAAAGAGAGTTTGGTGGATATGAAATTATGGCAGCTTTGGATAGCATTTTTTCGAGCTGGTCTTTTAGGTTATGGAGGAGGTCCCTCTGCGATTCCGCTTGTTCATAAGGAAGTGGTTGACCGGTATAAATGGATGACGGATGATGATTTTGGCGATGTGCTTGCCCTTGCGAATGCTTTGCCGGGTCCCATTGCGACCAAGCTGGCAGGGTATGTTGGCTGGCGGGAAGCCGGTTTTTTAGGTATGCTGGTTTCGCTTTTAGCAACTTGTTTACCTACTATTCTTTTGATGATTATCCTTTTAGTTTTCTTAAGCTCTTTTCAAAACCAAGCATGGGTGAAGGGAATGACGCGGGCAGTTGTTCCGATTGTTGCGGTTATGCTTGGGACCATGACCTGGCAATTTTTTAGTAAATCCCAGAAAGAGATGGGCTGGGTCAAGGCAATTCTTCTTACTGCAGCCTGTTTTGTAGCTCTTCAAATTTTTGGAATACATCCTGCCATTATTATTGCTATTCTCTTATTGGCTGCATTACTGATCCCAAGCAAAAAAGAGGAAGTGAAAATGGAATCTGAGAAAGGGGTGAGCTAATGCTGACACTATGGCACCTATTTTTAGCCTTTTTTATTCCAGGGATCCTGGGTTATGGCGGCGGCCCCGCTTCGATTCCTCTTGTTGAACACGAGGTTGTTAATACATATCACTGGATGAATGTTGATGAGTTTAGCCGTGTCCTGGCACTCGGGAACAGTCTGCCAGGTCCCATTGCCACTAAAATGGCCGGTTACATAGGTTTCGTCAATGGTGGTCTTTTAGGCGGAGTGGCGGCTCTCTTTGCAACAGTTGCCCCATCCATGCTTCTTATGATTGTTTTATTAAAGATCCTTTATAAATTTAAAGACTCCCCTAAGGTAAAGCGCCTGACCCTGTTAATCCGCCCAACTATAGCGGTTTTACTTGGTCTCATGACCTATGACTTCTTGCACGACTCTGTAACAAAAAGCGGTTGGACACAATCCATTATCTTGGTTTTGGTTGGCTATATCCTCCTTGAACGCATTAAAATTCACCCAGCCTTCGTTATTGTCGCTGCCTTATGCTACGGTGCACTTTTAATGTGAGGGGACTGTCCCCTTTTTGTGCTGCCAGCAACCATTCAAAAAGCTAGAACCCTCTCGCATAAAGGGTTCTAGCTTTTTTAACTCTGTCCCCACTTACTTTAAAGTAACGAAGTGGTTATAAGGAAGGTAAGGGGATGGAGAAACGTTGAGGGGACTGTCCCCCCCATGACAAAAGTAGTTATAATTCGATATATTTCGAAAAAGGAAACAACCCTATAAATAGAGAATTTATATTTATATGAGTGTAATAAGATTAAGACTTTATTTTAAGGGGGAGAAGAGGATGAGTTTAATGAGAAGATGGAAGCGAAAGATGCTCACCGTGGCAGCTGCGAGCGCACTGGCAATTGGTGTAATGCCGCTTAGTACAACGCATGCGGCGACAGGTTCTGCAGCGTCTAGTGATGAGAGCATCCAGCAGGGGGTTGGCCAAGATATTTTGAGCAATGCCAATTATTTTGGGGATATGGATCCAAGCGCAGTTGTCCAAGTAGACATTGTTATGAAAGTGCAAAATCAATCCCAATTGCAAAAGTACATCAATGAAACCGTCACACCTGGAAACAAAAACTATCATAAGTACTTAAGTGTGGATCAATTTAAAGATTATTTTGCCCCAAGCACTTCACAAGTTAAAAAGGTAACAGATTATCTTAAATCCTTTGGTATTAAATCATCTGTCTATAAAGATAATTTGATCATTACCGCGACAGGGACGGTTGCTCAGCTTAATAAAGCTTTTAGTGTAGACATTCAAAAAGCAGGATATAAAGGAAAATCATTCCACGCCACTCGAAAGGCCCCAAGAGCCCCTAAAAAAGTAGCGGATAATATTTTATGTATTCTAGGCTTAAGCAACTATTCCAATTTAACTTCTAATGCTGTCAAACAAAAAGTGGATTCCCCGGCCAAAAGCAAGGATTCAAGCTATGTACCGGGTGAATTAACACCTCAAGATTTGATTAAGCAATATAATGTTCAAGGACTTTATGACGAAGGGGCAACGGGTAAGGGGCAAACGATTGGCATTGTGACTTTGGCTGATTTTAATACCCAAGATGCTAACACTTTCTGGGATAAAATGGGGATAAAAACAAAACCAAATCGAATCTCAAAGATTAATGTTGATGGTGGATCCGGTTGGGACGGGTACGATGAAACGGCTATCGATGTTGAACAATCCGGAGCCTTAGCTCCAGATGCCAACATAAACGTCTACGTGGCCCCCAACACGGATACTGGTTTCGTTGATGGATTTGCAAAAGCGATTAATGATAACGTGGCACAACAGATTTCTGTAAGTTGGGGAATGAGTGAAACGCTTATCACTCAAGCTGTCGAGGCTAATCAAGAAACACCTGAGTATGCAGACGTGTATAATCAACTCTTTATGCAGGCTGCCGCACAAGGGATTTCTATGTTTGCAGCAGCAGGGGATGCCGGAGCGTATGATACGGCTAGACAGGTAGACTATTATGATTTATCTGTAGATAACCCTGCTGACAGCCCCTATATTACAGCAGCAGGTGGGACAACCTTACCGCAAGACTGGATAGCTTCAACTGGTGATGAGGTGAAAGTGGATAAGGAACGAGCCTGGGGTTGGGATTATCTCTTTCCTCTATTGAACGACTTAGGCTTAGGTATGGATTCTGGCTATTATATTTCAGGTGGCGGTGGTGGCTTTAGTAAATATTTCGCGACCCCTGATTACCAAAAAGGTGTAAAAGGGGTTAATAAATATACTGGAGTGACAGATTTCACTATTAGTAGTGATTTAACCACAGCAACTGTCAATTCAAACCCAACACTAGTTAAAGGAACTGGGAAAGGAAGAAATGTGCCAGACCTTTCTATGAACGCTGACCCTGAATCCGGTTATCTTCTCTATTTGGGTGACGCGGGTACAGGAGATAACGGTGGATTCCAAGAGGGCTGGGGTGGGACAAGCTTTGTTGCACCACAACTGAACGGCCTATCCGCTTTAATTAATAGTGTGAATGGTGGCCGTGTCGGTTTCTGGAACCCGCAAATTTATCGTTTTGCTAAAGAAAACAATTCCCCATTAACGCCTTTAAATGACCAAGGGACAAGTAATGATAATTTATTCTTTACAGGAACACCTGGAACCCTCTACAATCAAGCGACGGGTTTAGGTACACCAGACGTAACCGCCCTAGCCAAGCATTTCTTTGCTGATGGAAAGGGCAACAACGGTCATGGTCACGGTCATGGACGAGGCCACCGCTAATAAGGTGAGTAAAAGGGCAGCTTACGAGCTGCCCTTTATTCGTTGTCTCTATAAGTTGGGGGAGGGTATTTGCTCTAAATTAATAAATTTGAGATTTTTTGAAATTAATAGTATTATTAAATCCGCACTATTTAATAGAGAATAGATTTTCAGAGGGGGAGTACATAATGAGTTTTAGCAGAAAGTGGAAGCGAAAGGTGCTGACCATAGTAGCAGCGAGTGCTCTGGCCGTTGGAATTGTCCCTGGGGTAACACATGCGGCTGCAGGGTCCGATGCCTCAAGTACAACTAAGGTGACGGTTCCACAAGGAATAGGCGCCAACGTCCTAAGTAACGCTGATTACTTTGGTGGCGAAGATCCAAGTGATGTCGTCACAATTGATGTCGTTTTAAAAGTTCAAAATAAGGATCAACTAGCGGACTATATCAATGAAACGGTAACACCTGGAAATAATAAATATCATAAGTTTTTAAATGTCTCACAATTTAAAGCAAAGTATGCACCAAGCCCAAATCAAGTTAATGCGGTTACGAAATACTTTAAATCGTATGGTATTCAAACTACCGCTTATCCAGATAATTTAATTGTTTCTGCAACGGGGACAGTGGCGCAGCTTAACAAAGCATTGAATGTTGATATTCAAAAGGCAAGTTATAAAGGGAAGTTTTTCCATGCTTCTAAGAAGGATCCAAAAGTTCCTTCGACTTTGGCCGACGCTATTTTGTGTATCCTTGGTTTGAGTGACTACTCTGGTTTTTCAACCAATACAGTTAAACCAGTCGTTAAGAATTCAACTAATACTGCAAATGATTTACATGGAAATCTCTCTCCACAAGATTTTGCTAACCAATACGATTTAAAAGGTCTATATGATCAAGGAGCAACAGGTAAAGGGCAAACGATTGGCATTGTAACTTTAGCTGACTTTGACACCAATTGGGCTTATACTTTTTGGAAAGAAGCCGGCCTAAGTGTGGATCAAAATCGAATCAACGAAATCAATGTTGACGGTGGTTCAGGTACAGATGGGGCAGAGGAGACAGCTTTGGATGTTGAGCAATCCGGCTCAGTTGCACCAGACGCTAAAATCAATGTTTACGTTGCACCGAATAACGATTCTGGCTTTGTCGATGGTTTTGCTAAGGCCATCAACGACAACCAAGCTTCATCACTATCTGTTAGCTGGGGACAAAGCGAAAGTTCGATCGACTACTTTGTGGATCAAGATTGGGAAACCCCTGCCTATGCTGAAGTCTTTAACCAATTGTTTATGCAAGCAGCTGCACAAGGGATCTCGACATTTGCTTCAGCTGGGGATTCAGGAGCTTATGATAATGCCCGTTTAGCTGGTTATAAGCCAATACTTCCTGGATTCACGGCTTATGATCTGACTGTTGATGACCCAGCAGATAGCCCATATATTACGGCAGCAGGCGGTACGACATTGCCAGTTGGAACTCCAGCAGCTCTCGGAGTTAAAAAAGAACGAGCATGGGGCTGGGATTACCTCCAACCTCTGCTTCAACAACTCGGATATGGTATCGACTCTGGTCTATACTTTGTTGGCGGCGGCGGTGGTTTCAGTAACATCTTCGCAACTCCAGATTATCAAAAAGACGTGTCAGGTGTTAACACTTATACGGGAATCACTGATTTTAATGTGACAGATGATAGCCCAACCGTTAATCAAGATCCTAAGCTTGTAACTGGAACTGGAACAGGAAGAAATATGCCAGACCTCGCTCTAAATGCCGACCCTGAATCCGGTTATGCGATTTATGGCTATGATGCCGATACGGATGCCGTTGATTGGTATGGAATTGGCGGTACGAGTGCTGTTGCCCCTCAATTAAATGGAATCACGGCTTTGATCAACAGCGCAGGCGGTGGTCGTGTAGGCTTCTGGAACCCGCAAATTTATCGTTTTGCTCAACAAGCCAACTCACCGTTTACCCCGCTTAACGATCAAGGAACAAGCAATGACAACTTGTACTACACTGGTACCCCAGGAACCCTCTATAACCAAGCAACCGGTTTAGGAACCCCTGATGTGACTAAGCTTGCTAAAGACTTTTTGGGGGACTGACCCCTTTTAGCGCTTAAAATAGCCAAACAAAAAGCTAAAACCCTTTTGAACAAAGGGTTTTAGCTTTTTTAGCTCTGTCCCCAGTTGCGTTAAAGCGCTGCAGTGTTTAGTGGGATTGCGTTGATAAATGAGCCTCTGGGGGGGACTGACCTCCTAACGATTTTTCTCAACAAACTCTTTATAAGCTTCAATGTTATAAAAATGGGAAAGGGTTTTGGCAGGATCAATAAGGGGACTTGCTTCTCCGTTTAGATAAAGGGAATAACTGCTCCATTTGTACTCTTCAGGAGATCTAACTAGATTGGCTTCCAAAGGATTTCGGTGGATGTAGCGACTGACTTCTAAGAAATAATGGGTATCTAAAATCAGCTTTGAACCATACCTGCCTTGAAAAACATGTCCATCCAGTTGGTGCATTCGGTTAAAATAAATGGCGTATTTCGTATGAGCTAGCTTCATAATATCACCAATATGGTGGTCACTTGTTTCAATTTGTAAGTGAAGATGATTGGTCATTAGGCAGTAAGAATGAACAATAAAGGGATATTTCTCTTTTACTTCTAATAAAATGGAGAGATATTTGGCGAAGTCCTTCGGGGTTAGGAAAATAGAAGAATGACGATTTCCTCGTGCATAGACATGATAGGTGGCACCTGGAAACCAATGGCGGATCCTCCGGGGCATAACACAAGTCCTTTCATTAAGTTTAATTACTATTTCGAGAAATAAAGAGGGAATTCCTTTATTTTGGGGGGACTGACCCCAATAAAGAGATCCCACCAATCAAACTCAGGTAAATTCCTTGCTCCAATAAGATTCTGCGAGTGTCAGCACTGTCCCCACATGCGTTAAATCGGTAAAGCAAATACCTGCTTTGTTGAGGAAAAGTAAAACGAGGGGGACTGACCCCCAAAAAATTAGGCATATCAACCCATCCCAAACAATAAAATGTTACAAAACTCACAATTCGGTTTGTTGAGAAGATTGCGGTTCTTTGTGTTGAGAGTCCGCGTGTTTTCTGGAAGTTTCTGTTCAAATCGACTGTTTTTATTACTATTGGGAGGCGAGTGGTGTGCACGATTACATCAAAGAGCGAACCATCAAGATTGGCAGGCATATCGTGGAGACAAAAAAGACAGTGCGAGTCATCGCCAAGGAATTTGGCGTCTCCAAAAGTACGGTCCATAAAGATCTGACCGAACGGCTTCCTATTATTAATGCTGAGCTTGCAAACGAAGTAAAAAACGTCCTTGATTACCACAAATCGATTCGACATCTAAGAGGCGGGGAAGCAACAAGAATGAAATACCGTCAAACGCTTGAGGAGGAAGAAGAAGCCAAAGTTGAGAAAGTGTAAGGCATCCCGGTGACTAGTCCATTAGTGACACCGTTTATTTCATATAAGAGAAAGTTAATTTATAGGGGCTAGTCTAACCCTTCATCAATTAAAGGCAATTATCCTGCCCTACCTTACTTATGTTATTTAAGACGAAGACATCTCTAGATTAAATCAATTTCATTCAAATAGAAGACACCACTTTATACCTCCTATCATTTTTATCCTTCCTTGCAAATGCCATTCTTCTATACCATCCATCCATTATTAAAAAAATTTGAATTAAATCATCAATGTTGGAAGATAAGTAAGCATCCCTTTAGAGGATGAAAAGCATAGCGAAACTAGAGAGCCGTTTCGTTCGGTCTTCTGGTTTCGCTATTTTTATAATCATTGTGAAGGCTTCTATTTCGGCGGGGGTTAACAGCTGAAAAACCCATTTTTTTGTCTTGAGAAGCTGCATATGACGATTCGACAGAAAGTTCACTATTCCGACAAAAGGTCAAGAAAGGAGCATAAAAAACGTTTTTTCAGAGTTCAGCTCTGCCCATTTAAATAAAACATCAATAGTGGGAGGAAAATAAGCATAAAATAAGTGTTTTTTTTAGCATTTTAGGTCTACGTGTTCTGAAAAGTTTATGATAGAATAGATGTAGCTTTGTCGAATTCTAACGAAATTTTAATGCTACTTGAATGAGAATATATTTAAATAAAAAATGTGTATAAACATGTTTTAGGGAGGATACGGAATGTTTTCTAGAGATATCGGAATAGATCTCGGAACAGCAAATGTTCTTATTTATGTAAAGGGGAGAGGTATTGTCCTGAACGAGCCTTCTGTTGTTGCGATCGACACTAAGACACAGAGGCCGCTTGCAGTAGGGGAAGAAGCACGCCGAATGGTCGGAAGAACGCCAGGGAATATTGTGGCTATTCGTCCCTTGAGAGATGGAGTTATTGCGGACTTCGAAATTACTGAAGTTATGTTGAAGCATTTTATCAATAAAATTAATGTCAAAGGTTTTTTGGCAAAGCCTCGTATTCTCATCTGCACCCCGACGAACATCACATCCGTTGAGCAAAAAGCGATTCGTGAAGCAGCAGAGAAAAGCGGAGGCAAGACCATCTATCTTGAGGAAGAGCCAAAGGTAGCAGCGGTCGGCGCAGGTATGGACATTTTCCAACCGAGCGGAAATATGGTTATTGACATTGGCGGTGGAACAACAGATATTGCGGTCTTGTCAATGGGTGATATCGTGACGGCTTCCTCTATTCGTATGGCAGGGGATAAGTTCGACCAAGAAATTCTCAATTATATCAAAAGAGAATATAAATTACTGATCGGTGAACGGACAGCTGAGGATATTAAAATCGCAGTGGCAACGGTCTATCCGGGTTCTAGAAATGAGGAAATCTCGATTCGCGGCCGTGATATGGTGTCAGGTCTTCCTAAGACACTTTCCATTACATCAAATGAAATTCAACGTGCCCTCGAAGAACCTGTTTCTTCTATTGTACAAGCTGCAAAGAATGTCCTTGAACGCACCCCTCCTGAATTGTCTGCTGATATTATTGATCGCGGGGTCATTTTAACAGGTGGAGGCGCACTGCTTCATGGTATTGACCAACTGCTTGCTTCTGAATTGAAGGTTCCAGTAGTGATTGCCGAAAATCCAATGACATGTGTAGCTGAAGGAACTGGGAAGATGCTTGAGCATCTCGATAAGCTGCCACGCACCAAATTCAACTGACACAAGGGAAATGGTGTAAAAACAGCCCTCTAGCCAGAGCGGCTTTTACACTATTCTTATAAAAATCCTGTCTGTCTTGCTCTTTTATGGTAATCTAATAATAGAATTTAAAAAGGGGACCACTTGAGGTGCCCTTCTATTTTTATGTGAAAGGGGAGTCTCGGGATGCCAACCCCTCTCGACCCTAACGACGAAAAGCCATTAATCGATTTACCAGATAAGAAACAAAAGGATCAACAGGAAGAACCGGAAAACCAAAAGCCGCTGAATCTTGATCGTATTTTGACTGAAGAAGAGGCGCTTGCCAAAGAGAAACCGACTCAAGGGACACCGGACGCTATGCCTGAAGAGAGCGACCCAGTTCAGGAATCAAATGGACAAGTATCCGAGAAACGCGGGAACAGTCCTGTCCAAGCTGAAAGGGCGACTAGTCTTGTTCAGGTGTCCGATTTGCCGGGAGAAGAAGAATCAGAGGACCAGATGGCGGAATCTGTTCCCGAGACAGTCGACAGTCCGGCTCAAGAAACAATGCAAGCAGCTGTTGGAGCACCTTCTCTCACTCCTTCAGATCCATCAAGTGAACCTGTTGGTCAAACGTCTCCATCATCTGCACCGGTACAAAGCCGAGAAACGTTAAGAAAACAACGCCTTAAGGAAGAACAGGCTCCTGAGGGAAGCAAGAAACAGAAAGAAAAAGAAGAAGAAAAGTCAAGGGCAGCTAAGTGCAAAAAAGAAGAGCAAGAAACGAAGCGATTGAAGGTTCGTCTTTTCCCTATTTGGTTAAGATTAGTGATCATTCTTGTCCTCTGCATAGTAGCCACAATAGGCGGTTCAATGGTAGGGTATGGCTTTATTGGAAAAGGAAATCCAATGGATGTCTTTAATCTGCATACTTGGACGCATATTCGGGATATTATTTACGCAAAAAAATAGGTAAGGTATATTGTCCTTAGAAAGGTGATATAAAATGTTAACATTAGAAGAAATCAAAGCTATTTTACCGCATAGATATCCATTCTTGTTAATCGATCGCATTCTTGAAGTAGAAGAAGGAAAGAAAGCAGTGGGTCTAAAAAATGTCTCCGGTAACGAAGAGTTTTTTAACGGCCATTTTCCTGACTACGCCGTTATGCCGGGTGTTCTAATAGTAGAGGCATTAGCCCAAGTAGGGGCCGTTGCCCTTTTGAAAAAAGAAGAAAATCAAGGCCGTCTTGCCTTCTTCGCTGGGATTGATAATTGCCGATTCAAACGGCAAGTAAGGCCGGGAGATCAACTTCACTTGGAAGTGGAACTCACGCGCGTTCGCGGCAAAGTGGGTAAAGGAAAAGGCGTAGCCACTGTCGACGGAGAGCTTGTCTGTGAGACAGAGATCATGTTTGCTCTTGGCGAGGCAGCAGTTGACTAAAAAGCCGATAGAGAGCCCCCCGTCCGAACAGGGCTGGGGGCTTTAAAGTTGTCATACATAAGAAATTAGGCAAGAATGCATGAAAACAATCCGTTTCGATCAATTTAAGGGTAAATCAGATTGTGACGTTTTCGACACTTTTTCTCATAATGCCCCATTGCATTGGCTAGATTGTCGACATATAATGTGTGTTATGATAGCTTAAATGTATGTGTTTTGGGCGCTTTGAAGGAGTAAGGCTGATTTGAAATGAGTTATTAAATGCGGGTTTCTTGTAGCCTTTATTCTGCGTCCTATAGGGGATTCGCAACTGTTTTGGGGTAAGACAAGAAAACAGGTTAATTTGGGTCCACTAAATTTGGGCGAAAAGACGGAGATGGTTTTCAGGAGGGGCCGGCAGCATGAGTCCCCGAGAGAAGACAGCGTCAAAATGGGATACAAGCTTTAGATTCAAAAAGAGATCGTTCTTTCAAAAGAAAGAAGGAATATATCATGAAACGAGTTTTAACATACGGAACGTTTGATATCTTGCATTGGGGTCACGTTCATCTATTAAAACGTGCAAGAGAATTAGGGGATCATTTAACTGTGGGTCTTTCCACAGATGAATTTAATAAGTTAAAAGGAAAAGAAGCTTACACGAACTATGATCATCGAAAGCTTGTGTTGGAGTCCATTCGTTACGTTGACCGGGTGATTCCAGAACGGAATTGGGAACAGAAGATTTCAGATGTCCTCGAATATGACATTGATATCTTTGTAATGGGAGATGACTGGGAAGGAAAGTTTGATTTTCTTAAAGACTATTGTCAGGTTATTTATCTGCCTAGAACATTAGGTGTTTCAACAACAAAAATTAAGCATGACTTATCTTCGTCCAATGGTTAGAGAACTTTTTATTTCTTTATACGTCCTTTTTGTTCGTTTTATTAGTACGATTTGCCGGTTATTTCCATTAAGAGACAGCATAACCTTCATGGTATCTTTTGAACAAAATAACCTTTATATTTATAACGAGATGAAAAGACAACAGGTTCCCATACCCTGTGTTTTTCTTTATAAAGGAAAAAACAAACAACGGTTTGATGAGCAAATAGGGATGTCATCCATTGAATTAAAGCTTTCAAATGTTGGAGACTTTATTAAAGCCATTTATCATCTCCAAACATCGAAGAAAGTGGTGGTCGATAATTATTTTGGGGAGCTTGCGGGGATCACCTTTAGAAAGCAAGTGGAATGCGTCCAGATCTGGCATGCAGCAGGTGCCGTTAAAACCTTTGGGTTCGAAGATAAGTCCACCTTGGAGCGCACAAATTGGGCCCAAAAGCGGTTTGCTAATGTGTATCAGCATTTTCACCGCATTGTCGTCGGCTCAGATGTCATGGCGGAACGCTTTTTGGCTGCCTTTCACTTACCGCCATCGGTCATCCTCCGAACAGGGGTGCCTCGAACCGATTTATTTTATAATGAAAAAGCTAAAGAACTGGCGATCCAGAAATGGACAACCCTTAATCCCGAGCTTTCAAAAAAGAAGGTTATCTTATACGCCCCTACCTATCGTGATCAAGAATTAGAGGCATTTCAGCTTGAATTAGATATAAGCGAGATGCAAAGGGCATTATCCGATCAGTATGTGTTGATTTTAAAGCTCCATCCCGCCATTAAGAATGATTTATCGTTCAGTGAGTTGGATGGTGGTTTTGTCATGAATTATTCTAATCAGGATATTAACGAACTCTTATTTATTTCGGACTTGCTTATAACCGATTACTCATCAATTCCTGTAGAATATTCCATACTAGAAAAACCGATGATCTTTTTTGCCTATGACGAAGATACCTATTTGAAAGACCGTGGCTTATGGGAACCCTATGAGACTTCTGTTCCCGGCCCGATTGTCCGAACAACAGCTGAGTTAATCCGAGTGATTAAGGAAGAGAGCTACGACCTTAGTGAGGTAAGAGCCTACTCAGAGGTTTGGAACAAATATTCAAAAGGTCAATCCAGTCGAAATATAGTGGAATATTTAATTCGGGAGGACAAATGAGGGAGTTGACCAAGGATGCGTCAGACAAGCCCAGAAAGGAATCTTTCATGAAATCAGCTTTAACGGTTATTAAGGAACAACTAAATAGCATTTATCTCATATTAAGACTGAGTACTTTTGAATTAAAAAGTGAAAACAATAACAATTATTTAGGCATCTTATGGGAAGTTATCAATCCTATGATACAAATTGGGATTTATTGGTTTGTGTTTGGGTTTGGTATTAGAAAGGGAAGCCTGGTAGATGGTCATATTCCATATGTTCAATGGATGATGGCAGGGATTTTGGTGTGGTTTTTTGTCAATCAAGGTATACTTACTGCATCACGTTCTATTTACACACGAATCCGAATGATTTCTAAGATGAGCTTTCCGATGAGTACGATCCCAAGCTTTATTATTATGACGAAGTTTTATCAGCATTTAGTTTTGGCGGGGATTGTGATTATCATCTTTCAATTTATGGGCGCTTTTGTTAATTTACATTATATAATGCTCCCTTATTTTATGTTTTGTACGATTGCTTTTCTTTTTGCCGTTTCGTTGCTCACATCAACGTTAACGACGATTATCCGAGACATTCAACAAATGCTTCAAGCAATTCTCCGGGTGTTGTTTTATTTAACGCCGATCCTTTGGGATTTGGAAGCACGATTAGAGGGTAAACACCAAATACTACTAATGATTGTTAAATTTAACCCGATATATTACATTGTAGAGGGCTACCGTGCCTCATTGCTTGGGACCTCTTGGTACTTGGTTTCGGATTGGAAATACACGCTTTATTTTTGGTGCCTAGTTATTGTCCTTTTGATCATTGGGGCATCAGTACATGTGAAATTCCGCGATCGCTTTGTGGATTATCTCTAATATGGATGTGACAGTATGAGCGAACTATCGGTAATAGTTGAGAATGTCTCAAAATGTTATAAAATGTATAACGGACAAAAAGAAAAAATTCTTGATCTCGTCCTGCCTAAGGGCTATGGAGAGAACTTCTATGCCCTTCGCAATGTTAGCTTCACGGCAAATAAAGGGGATGTGGTCGGGATTTTAGGGGTGAACGGTTCAGGGAAATCCACCTTGTCTAACATTATTTCTGGTGTTATCCCGCCGACCTCCGGAACGATTGAAGCCAAAGGGGAAACCTCTCTCATTGCGATTCAATCGGGGTTAGATAATGAACTAACCGGTCGGGAGAATATTGAATTGAAATGTTTGATGCTTGGGTTTAAAAAGAGGGAAATAATAAAACTGGAGCCTGAAATCATTGAATTTGCGGATATAGGGAAATTCATTGATCAGCCTGTTAAGAAGTATTCAAGCGGGATGAAATCGCGTCTAGGCTTCGCTATTTCAGTTACTGTTAATCCCGATATATTGGTGATTGACGAAGCATTGTCAGTTGGAGACCAAACCTTTGCTGATAAGTGCTTAAAGAAAATGCACGAGTTTAAAGAAGCAGGGAAGACCATCTTTTTCATCAGTCACTCCATTGGGCAAGTTAAGAATTTCTGTGAAAAAGCGCTGTGGTTAGAATATGGCGAAGTGCGTGATTATGGGACGGTTGAAGAGATCATTCCGAAATATGAAACCTTCATTAAAGAATTCAAAGCCCTGTCTGACAAAGAGAAAAAAGCTTATAAAGCTGAAGCGGTGAGAAAGCAAAGCGGTGTCGGGATACTTCAGTAGCCGTTCGCTATTAAGGAAAAATAAAGACACAAACAATAGTCTAATCTCATACCGATATTCCAATAAAAGGAGTTAATTTTTATGATATATGCAGAGATCTTAGCTGGGGGAAAAGGCACTCGAATGGGCAATATTGATATGCCTAAACAATTCTTGACCTTGAAAAGCAAACCGATCATTATTCACACTGTAGAAAAGTTCCTTTTAAATCAACGTTTTGACCAAATTATTATTGTGGCACCTAGAGAATGGATCCATCATACAAGAAGCTTGATAGACAAGTATCTAGGAAACCAAGAACGTCTTGTAGTGGTTGAAGGTGGAAGCAACCGAAATGAATCGATTATGAGCGGAATCCGCTATATTGAATCACAATTTGGTTTAACCGACGAGGATGTTATTGTGACGCATGACTCCGTCCGTCCGTTTCTCACTCACCGAATTATCGAGGAAAATATAAACGGAGCTATTGAATATGGGGCTGTTGATACGGTCATTGCCGCCTATGATACGATTATCGAATCCAAAGACGGGGAATTTATTACACAAATTCCTGTCCGTGATTATATGTACCAGGGACAAACCCCGCAAAGCTTTAACATTAAGAAGCTTGTGGCACTTTATCAAGGTCTCACTAATGAACAAAAAGAAATCTTAACGGATGCCTGCAAAATCTTTACGATTAATGACGAGGCTGTAAAGATTGTGAAGGGTGAATTATTCAATATTAAAATCACGACACCTTATGATTTGAAAATTGCGAATGCCTTATTCGAGGAGCGCGGTAGCAATGATTAATCAAGTCTATCGATTAGTATCACCTAGGCAGTTTGAAGTGGCCTACAAAGATCGTTCTCTGAATTCCGACCGGGTGGTCATCCGTCCGACCTATCTCTCCATTTGTGCAGCGGACCAGAGGTATTATACAGGTTCCCGCGACCAGGCTGTCATGGCGAAAAAGCTTCCTATGGCTTTGATTCATGAGGGGATCGGGGAAGTGGTTTATGATCCAAGCAATGAATTTAAAGTAGGGACAAGGGTGGTCATGGTCCCTAATACGCCAATTGAGACGGACGAAATTATCGGCGAAAATTACTTGCGTTCAAGCAAGTTTCGATCAAGCGGTTATGATGGCTATCTTCAAGATTATGTTTTTATGCAGCGCGATCGCCTCGTTGTCTTAGATCCTGAAATGAATCCTAATGTCATGGCTTTTACCGAGTTAATGACCATTGCCATGCACGCGATTACCCGTTTTGAAAAACGAGCCCATGTTAGACGTGAGGCATTTGGGGTTTGGGGAGACGGCAATCTTGGGTTTATAGCAGCACTGATGCTCAAGAAACTGTTTAAGAATGCAAAGGTGTATGTATTTGGTAAGACTGGCTACAAGCTGGATCACTTTTCCTTTGTTGACGAAGTGTTTACCATTAATAACATCCCTGAGGACATTCGTATTGATCATGGCTTTGAATGTGTGGGCGGGCTTGGAAGTGAATCCGCAATTAATCAAATGATTGATGTTATTCAACCAGAGGGTTCGATGTCGATTTTAGGGGTATCTGAAAATCCGATTAAGGTGAATACCCGTATGATTTTGGAAAAAGGGATTACGGTCATTGGATCAAGCCGAAGCGGAGCTCAGGACTTTCAAGACACCGTTGATTTCTTGAGAACTTATCCGGATGTTCTTGGCTATTTGGAGGCTCTGGTAAGTTCGGTTAATTCGGTTCGTTCCATACAGGATATCACTCAATGTTTTGAACAGGACTTAGCGACGTCTTGGGGTAAAACCGTCATGAAATGGGACATGTAACGAGTGCAATGCATAAGGAGAGGGGGCGAATGCTTGCAAGAACTTCGTTTTCTGCCGACCATAATGGCCAGCCTGTGCATTAGAATGGTGTTTACCTTTTTCAAAGTCTTTTATCCGGTCCAAAAGGATAGGGTAACCTTTGCTTCCTACCGATCTAATGTGTTAAAAGATAATCTCAAAGCCGTTTATGAGGAATGGAAGAATCAAAAGGAAGATGTACAGGCTGTTTTTTTATTAAAGCCTTATCGATCGGGATGGCTCGGAAAATGGGATTACTTATTCCATATGTTACGAGCCTGTTATTATTTGGCGACATCCCGTTATTTTGTCATTGATGATTTTTATTTTCCCGTTTATGTCGTGACTCCAAGAAAGGGAACGGACATCGTCCAATTGTGGCACGCAGCGGGTGCATTTAAGAAATTTGGGTACAGCACGGTGAATAAGAGTTTCGGCCCGAGCGAGGCTTACTTAAAACATGTCAAAGTACATTCGAATTATTCGTTTGTTATGGTCAGCTGTCAAGAGATTGTTCCCTTTTATGCGGAAGCTTTTAATATGAGTCCTAATCGCATTTTCCCTCTTGGCGTCCCAAGGACTGATTATTTTTACAATCAACAAGCCCTATCTAAGCTCAAACAATCTTTCTATAAAGCTTATCCAAATTTAATAGCGAAACGCCTTATTTTGTTTGCCCCAACTTTTAGAGGCGGGAGTCATGATCAAGGCGTCTTTGATTGTCCAATGGATTTGAATCAAATGAAAGACCAATTAGGAGATCGTTATGCATTGTTGATTCACCTTCATCCATACATGAGAAAAGGGATGCGCTTGCCTGATAACACAGAGGGTTTTGTCTATATGATGGATGGAGGGTATAATATAGAAGAGCTCTTGAGCTTAACCGATATTCTAATTACGGATTATTCTTCAATTATTTTTGACTACAGCTTGAGGGAAAAACCAATGGCTTTTTTTGCTCAAGACTTAGATGACTACGAAGAGGAGCGAGGGTTTTACTTTGATTATCGTTCCTTTATCCCGGGTCCTTTGTTTCAGAATACAGATAAGTTAGTTGAGTGGATCCAATCGGACGCTTTTAATATAGAGCAGGTCAAAGCATTTAAAGAACGCTTCTTTGATTATACGGACGGACATGCCAGCCGCCGTATCGTCCGCTTTTTATTAGAAGAAGCTGCAAGTCAACGAGACTTAAGGAGATTAAGATATGATTCGACGAGTTAAACGTGTAGTCAGACGGCTTATCGGAAGAAAGCCTCCAACAACCACCCAAACTAATGTGTTTAAGAGAACGGGCTCAATGCTTGAAGATGATGTGAATGTCGTCATCCGGAAAGACCGCATTGAGGAAACGCTTCCTCTGATAGAAGAAATGGTTGGGAAGGAAAGCCAGGTCATTCCACATCGAAAAGTGACTCTTTTATATTGGAATGGGCCAATCCTTGAAATTGAGGGGTATTACTATCTCGAAGGCGTCGAAATGAATAACGAGGACCTTGTCAAAAAAAGGCTTGTTCTAATCAATAGTGAATTCGAGAAGATTGAGCTTGCCCTTGTTGATATACCGGTCGATCAGCTCCAATCTCCCGAAGAGCTTCCTGAGAAATATAAATGGGCAGGCTTTAAAGGTAAGTTTAATTTATCGACACTTGACGGCGGAAAGCCGCTTCCTCAAGGAGAATATAAAGCTTATTTGCGGGTTGAAGTACAGGTATTTGGCAAATCTATTTATCATCGTCTATTCCCGCTAGGAAATATAGAGCATTTCCTAAAAGAAGGGTTTCATACGGCTAAGATGGAGTATTTCTCGGCTCGCCGAGAATTGCGATACAATCTGCTCGCGGTTTATAACAAAGAAACCAAAACCTTAATGATTAAGTCCAATAAACTAAAGGATATTGATCCGCAAGAGTTTGATACAGCACGTCTTGAAAAGCGAGGCTTTGTCTATAGAGTTCTTTATACACCACTGTTCCAAATGGCGTATAGGATTTTTTGTATGCTCCCAATTAAACCGAGAAAGCTGCTTTTTGCTTCGGATAGCCGGAGTGAGATCAGCGGGAACTTTAAGTTTGTTTATGATGAGATGAGGGAACGCGGTATTAACTTTGATTATAAGTTTATGCTGAAGCGTCATATCAGGGAAAAGAAATCTCTTAAAGAACTAATGACGCTTGCTTACCATTTGGCTACAGCCCGTTTTATTGTTATAGATGACTTCTTCCCAATGGTCTATCCGCTCAAAATTCGCCCGAAGGCTGATCTTGTTCAATTATGGCATGCGGTGGGGGCGTTTAAGACCTTTGGTTTTAGCCGAATTGGGCTTCCTGGGGGACCATCTCCTCGATCGAAAAACCATCGGAATTATACGAAGGCCATTGTCAGTTCTAAATCAGTCGCCAAGTATTATGCTGAGGGCTTCGGGATCAGTGAGGATAAAATTATTCCTACAGGAATTCCAAGAACCGATGTCTTCTTTGATCGTTCTTACCAAAATCAGGTCAGAGAAGATCTTTACAAACATTATCCGTTCTTAAAAGGGAAGAAGGTCATTACCTTTGCGCCGACGTTTAGGGGGAACGGGCAGCAATCCGCTCATTACCCAATGGAGGTATTGGATCTAGGCAAGCTCTATCATGCGCTAAAAGATGAGTATGTCTTTTTGTTTAAGATCCATCCATTTGTAAAGAATGACTTTAGTATTCCTTATGAGTACAGTGACTTTTTCTACGATTTTTCAGAGTACAGAGAAATTAATGATCTCTTGTTCGTAACCGATATTTTAATTACCGATTACTCATCCGTGTGCTTTGAATTTGCTCTCTTAAATCGCCCGATGATCTTCTATGCTTATGATGTTGAAGAGTATGTGGAAAAACGTGATTTCTATTACGATTATCACAAGTTCATTCCAGGGACGCTTACCCGTTCCACGGATGATTTAATACAGGTTATTCATGAAGAGCGATTTAACATGCAGCGAATTAAGCCGTTTGTCAACTATTTCTTCGATTATGTGGATGGGGAGTCAACCTCACGCGTGATTGATGAGATCTTCTTGGGTTTAGAGCCTGAAGAAGAGGTGCTTTCCAAGAAGGATTAAAAAGTGGTTGACACAGGACAACTTCTTGAGACAAAGTAGTAAACGAATCCAAAATGGTGTGTCCGGAGGTTACAAAGGGGGATTGGAGTTAATGAAAATTCGTAAGGCGATTATTCCAGCTGCTGGACTTGGTACGCGCTTGCTGCCAGCAACAAAGGCCCAACCGAAAGAAATGCTTCCAATTGTAGACAAACCCGCAATTCAGTACATTGTTGAAGAGGCCGTTTCTGCAGGTATTGAAGACATTATAATTGTGACAGGGAGAAATAAACGAGCGATCGAGGACCATTTTGATAAATCCTTTGAGCTCGAAACAATCCTTGAGTCCAAAGGAAAACAGCAATACCTCGATGAAGTTCGTTCGATTTCCAAGCTGGGGAATATTCATTATATTCGTCAAGGAGAAGCTTTGGGCTTAGGGCATGCGATCCAGTGTGCCAAAGGGTTTATTGGAAATGAACCCTTTGCTGTTTTATTAGGCGATGATATTGTCCGTTCTAACGTTCCTGCTATTGGACAATTAATGGACATCTATGAGAATTATGAAGCATCTGTTGTCGGTGTGAAAGAGGTCGAAGAAAAGGATGTTGAAAAATATGGCGTAGTCGCTATAAAAAACAGGGAAGGAAGCCTAATCGAGGTCGATTCTTTAGTAGAGAAGCCTCCGGTGGCCCTTGCACCTTCTAAGTTTGCTATTATGGGCCGTTATGTGCTCTCACCAGAAATCTTTGACATTCTAGAAAGCCAAGAGCCAGGTGCAGGCGGTGAGATTCAATTAACCGATGCGATTAATAAGCTCGCGCAAAAACAAAACGTCTATGCTTACAATTTTGAAGGAAGACGTTTTGATACGGGTGACAAAATTAGCCTTATCAAAGCAACGATTGAAATAGCGCTTGAAAGAGAGGATCTGAAAGAAGAGCTCTCTGCCTATCTCAATCAACTGACCAATCAATTTCAATTAAAATGAAAAAGAAATGAGAGTCGCCAAAGTTGGCAACTCTCATTTCTTTTAGACGTCTGATTTAGGAGCCAACTCAAAAACCGACCCCTTAAGAGGAATCGGCTGGTTTTAGGTTTTGGATTAATTTGAAGCACTGCTCGCGGAAGAGGTGCTGTCATCAGAAGCATTACTGCTATCAGAAGAACTGCTGTCAGAGGAATTCCCTCCATAGTTGGACATATCTAGCGTACCGTCTAATTCATCTTGGATCATTTGGCCCACTTTCTGTTTTTCTGCATCTGAAACGACTACATAGTCAAGGTTATTAATACGTTCGGGTGTCGCATAGACCTCATGAGTGTAGACGGTATCACGGCATTGTCGATAACTGACTGCCATGGATTTCATTTCATCAAAGGTCGCATTGGTTTTCACATTATCGCCGACCGCTTGGAGGATTTTATCCAAGTTAGTCAGGATTGTCGGACCAGCTGCTTTTTTAAGAATACCTTCAATGACAAGGCGCTGTCTAAGGTTTCGGCCAAAGTCTCCTTGAGGATCAAGGTGACGCATGCGGGCAAATCCAAGTGCGGCTCCACCATGAAGGGTAATGATCCCTTTTTTATAATGGTATCCCTTTTTATAATAGCCCTCGTCGTACCAATCGATTGGGTTATTGACGGTAATGCCGCCTACAGCATCGACTAGTTCTTTAAGCCCATTAAAGTTAATTTTGGCGACATAATCAATATTAATGCCTAGAAGGTTTTGAACAGTTGCAACGGACATGTCCACGCCGCCATAAGCATAGGCTGCATTAATCTTGTCATAATAATCGCCATTCCCTTTTCCGACAATCAGAGCCCGTGTGTCTCTCGGAATGCTTGTGAGAAGCATGGACTTGGTTTGCGGATTTAAAGTAGCAACAATAATGGTGTCTGACCGACCAGGGTCATTCGGACGTTCATCGACACCGAGTAGAAGAATGTTAATTGGTTTTTTGGTAATGGTAGGGCTTGGTTCAGTACTTTTGGTCGTGGTCGTATTATTAGTCTTGGTGGTTTTGACATCAATGTGCATTTCTTTCGCCGTATCTTTTATGGCGGTATACGCATGTACAAGATAGCCGCCAATCCCAATGATGAGTAGGAGTACGATGACACTGACCCATGTCAGAATTCGTCGTCTTCTCTTTTTGGGATCCCCATTTTTTCGCCCAGTACGTGTATCCATTCTATTCTCCTTTAGACCAGCTCACTTTGGCCAGTTTTTCTATTTCTATTTTAAAGTGAAAAGCACTTATGCTTGTTCTTATTTTTTGGCTAACAAGTTTGATTATACCTTGAATCTCGACAAAGTTCACGAATAGTTTTGAAAAAAAGTTCGGAATTGCTTATTTTGTCGAAAGGATGAAAAAAGGCCCGGCTCGGGACTTGCGAGCTGGGACCTTTGGACTAAACATTAAAATTAAGGTTTTTCAGGTATTTTAGGCTGTTTCTATGAGGGATGATCTGGATTAGGAACTGGATGAGTAGTGACCGGTACCGTCTCTTTCGCCTGTATGCTGAAATCAGCTAAGGTTTGGTGAGTTGCAGGATCTTTAATACTGATAAAGACTTGATCCTTGTTAAGGTCTGGTTGGTTTAGAAGATTTGAAAAACTCATTTTCGTTTCTTGAGCCTTAGGGCTTGTTTTGATATAGAAGGTGGATTCTAGTTGAAGGAGGCTCATCGTCTCGTTATAGGTCTTTACAATTGTTTGCTTATCCTGTGAATTTAGCGAATCCAGCTTGATCGCAGATAACTGATTAGAGAGCTTCTGGAGCTTAGGAATGACTTGAGACAAATTAAGGTCCAGACAATGTTTCATTAAGGTGTCCATTTCGTTTTGACTAAGACCAGACATCGCGATATTCCTCAAAGGAGATTCATCACTTGTCCCCCCCATAACCCATTGGCTCAACAGGTTGAGTTCTGAAGAAGGGCTAGTCGACTGAATACCGCTGCCGTCATTAGAAGGGGCAGACTGACTCTTGTCATTAGAGCCGCCAACTAACCAAGAGGGAAGCTGGTCAAGTGAAGATGTAGAATCATCAGAGGACGCAGGGGCCGATTTTCCTGCAGAGGCCGTATTTCCACTCTGAGATGAAGCATCGCTACCGGATATCGCCCCATTAGCCGGAGGGGTTTTTGGAATCAAGGACGCTTCATTTTTAATGATAGTGCCCATTACCTTAGGGATAGCAGCCATTGTATTTACTGCTTCCTTCCACTGATCAGGATGATTCGCCTTATACGTTTGTAATGGCCCGTAAATAAAGCCAATCAGTCCTGCTATGAGAATAAGTCGTACAATCGTTAGCATAGATATTCCTCCCAACAAAAGTATCGCCATATTAAGACAAAATAACACTTCGCTCTGCAGAAAAGAAGGGCATGGCAGGATTTCGGGAAAAACGTCGAAATCTATCTCAATAAACGGGTTGAAAAGGCATCTGTTTTCCCAATTTTTATCTAAAAGAATTATGATAAACTAATAAAGAGTCATAAAATTCAAACAAGAATAATTTCCGCGTAAGATGGCTCTGATCATTGGACAAGAGGATTTTAGCTTAGGCAGTCATCTGTTCAATTGGTAAATATAAGAGAGAGGCATAGGACTTGAGGTCTTTAGGCTGAAGTGAGGGATGCGATTGCTTGGACAATTATTATGATAAAAATAAGGTTGCATGAGACGCTGACTGTTTCACTTTGGTTATCTCAGGAAGAAGGTCTTTGGGGGGCACTCAATTGACCTGATCGGCCCGATTACCCTCATAACATCGGACGCGGACTGAATCTTCTTTGCAAAGGACAAGGTTGGTTGCCAAACCTACTTTGTATAAAGAAAAGGTGCATTTGATTGCTGAATCGATTCGCATAGAATTTTTAAAGGTTAAATCTTAAAGACTGTTCTAGATCTTCTTCATATTAAGAAGGAAATCTGGAAGAGTCCTTTTTTTATTCAAGGATTTTATGTTAAAAAATCTGGCGTGCACTCTGGCAAAAAAGTAGAGTGGGCAGGACAACAGTGAATCCATGTCGAAATAAACAGTTAAGTTAGTTTTTGAAAACAATGGCTGATCCCGATGAGTGTTTTGAAACCGCTGTATTTGCCCGTTTTTTCTGTAAGCATTTCAAAGTTCTTCATTCTCGATTGTTTTTAAGGGATATAAAACATGAAAAGTGAAAGTTTAAAAAGAAACGAGGGTTTACAATGGCAAACGAAAAAGTGATTGTCTTCCAAGGGGATAGTGTGACGGATTGCGGCCGCAACTATAAGGATCCCTATGAACTAGGAAAAGGATATGCGATGATAGCGGCATCGCTTTTGGCTGCAAGCGATACAGACACATCCTATACTTTTTATAATAGAGGAATCAGCGGCAATCGAGTTAAAGATCTAAGAGCGCGCTGGGAGGAGGATTGCATCGCTCTTAAACCAGATGTTGTCTCCATTTTAATTGGCATAAATGATTGCTGGCGCCGCTACGACCAAAACGATCCTACTTCCACCGAACAGTTTGAGTCGGGTTATCGAGAGCTTCTTGAACATACGAAGCAAACTGGAGCTGAAATTTTGTTGCTTGAACCTTTTGTCCTTCCTTATCCTGTGGACCGCGAAGCTTGGCGAGAGGACCTCGATCCAAAAATCCAGGTAGTAAGAAAGCTGGCACGTGAGTTTCAAGCCCCTTTGGTTCCATTAGACGGACTCTTTGCTTCTAAGCTATATGACAAACCTGCACCTTTCTGGGCTGAGGATGGTGTTCATCCCACTTATGCGGGCCATGCCATAATCGCTAAGGCGTGGCGGGATGCTTACCAAAAGCTGGAGAACCGGGCCGATTGATCAAAAAATAAGGGGAAGATTAACGTGGCCTTAATTAAATGTAATTTTTTTTTTCGAGGCACCGACGAGATGTCGAATCCCTAATTAATTTGTCTAACGATTTCCCACAATTTTTGAAAGGGTTTTCATAAATATTTGTAGAATACCTTTATGAAAAAGATTAAAGGGGGAACTTCCATGGAATCGAACACGCTTGCGATTAGTCAACGTCTTCAAGACTTCTTAGTAGGTACGAAAAAGATGTACATTAATGGTGAATGGGTTGAATCGGTCTCGGGAAAAACATTTGATACTTTGAACCCGGCAACAGGAGAAGTGCTAGCGACCCTTTACGAAGCAGGGCCTGAGGATGTCGATCGGGCTGTTCAGGCAGCGCGAGAGGCATTTGATAATGGTCCTTGGTCGAAAATAAGTGCCGCCGAAAGAAGCCGGTTAATTTATAAGCTGGCGGACCTAATGGAAGACCACAAAGAAGAACTGGCCCAATTGGATAGTCTCGATAATGGGAAGCCGATTCGTGAAACCACGAATGCGGATGTACCGCTTGCAATCGAGCATTTCCGTTACTATGCCGGATGGTCCACCAAAATTACAGGTCAAACCATTCCTGTAGCTGGTTCGTATTTTAACTACACGCGTCATGAGCCTGTTGGGGTTGTCGGGCAAATTATCCCTTGGAATTTCCCGCTCCTTATGGCAGCGTGGAAGCTTGGTGCAGCACTTGCAACCGGCTGTACAGTTGTCTTAAAACCAGCAGAGCAAACACCTCTTTCAGCTCTTTATCTCGCTCAATTGGCTGAAGAAGCCGGTATTCCTAATGGTGTGCTGAATGTCATTCCTGGTTTTGGTGAAACAGCAGGAGCCCCTCTGGTCAGCCATCCAAAAGTGAACAAAATTGCATTTACTGGTTCGACGGAAGTTGGAAAGCTCATCATGTCAGAAGCCAGCCGAACGCTTAAGCGGGTCACACTTGAACTTGGCGGAAAATCACCAAACATCATTTTACCAGATGCGGATATGTCTCGTGCGATTCCAGGTGCTCTATCGGGTATTATGTTTAACCAGGGCCAAGTGTGCTGCGCCGGTTCCCGTCTTTTTATTCAGAAAAAGGCGTTTGACAATGTCGTGGCCGATCTTGTGACCCACTCCAAATCCATTAAGCAAGGTGAAGGCTTACATCCTGAAACGGAAATGGGACCACTTGTATCTAAAGAGCAGCAAAATCGTGTGGTCAATTATATTAATCAGGGGAAGGCAGAAGGGGCTGAGCTTTTAACAGGGGGAACGTTCTCTGAGCGAGGCTATTTTGTGGAGCCAACCATTTTTGCTGATGTCGATGATAATATGACAATCAGTAAGGAAGAAATCTTTGGACCAGTTGTCTGTGCCTTGCCTTTTGATGATCTTGACGAGGTGATTGAACGGGCAAACAATACAGAATACGGGCTAGCTGCGGGTCTATGGACGGAAAATGTGAAACAGGCACATTATGTGGCAAATAAAATTAAAGCAGGTACGGTTTGGGTGAACTGCTACAATGTATTTGATGCCGCAAGTCCATTTGGCGGGTACAAAGCATCAGGAATTGGCCGGGAAATGGGTTCCTATGCGCTTAACAATTACACAGAAGTCAAAAGCGTTTGGATTAACATGGATTAAATCGTGCGGTGATAAAAGACTGTCCTATGGGGAGTAATCCTCCTTGGGACAGTCTTTTTTTATAAGATCAATTATAGACGCTCAAACGAAATCTCCTTGGATTCATAGCCATGTCTATCCGTTTCGTGTATACTCAAAATAAGAAAATCTGATGTGATTATTCTTTTAATCTAGTAATATATGAAATGATGATAATCTGCCTTTGTTTTTGGACTACAAGGTATGTGGGCGGATTCGGCCAGATACATCAAAGGGGGGACTATATTGATTGATATTCATAATCATATCCTGCCGAACCTAGAT
The DNA here is from genome assembly GCF_029094525.1 of Pullulanibacillus sp. KACC 23026. Taxonomy (NCBI): domain Bacteria; kingdom Bacillati; phylum Bacillota; class Bacilli; order Caryophanales; family Sporolactobacillaceae; genus Pullulanibacillus; species Pullulanibacillus sp. KACC 23026. The sequence goes on from NZ_CP119107.1 coordinate 423,032, forward strand.
GATGGGCCACAGGCTGTAGAGGACGCACTTGAAATGGCCCGTTCGGCTTTCAGTCAAGGGATTACTCAAATCGTGGCAACCCCTCATCATAATCACCCAATGTTTAACAACCCGCGTTCAAAAGTTCTAGAAGCGGTTGATTTCTTAAATGATCAATTAAAGCGAGAAGCAATGGATTTGTCGATACTTCCCGGCCAAGAATGTCGAATTTCCGGGGAAATAATCGAAGACTATCAAAATGCTGAGATTCTTTCTGTTAATGAAAATGGGAAATATCTCCTCATTGAGTTCCCGTCTAATCATGTTCCTCGCTATACGGAACGTCTTTTTTATGATATTCAGGTGTCCGGATTGATTCCAGTCATTGTACATCCGGAACGTAACAGTGAAATTATTCAAAACCCTGACCGTTTATATGAATTAGTAAAGGGTGGCGCTTTGTCACAGGTGACGGCTGGGAGCCTAATTGGGAATTTTGGTAAGAAGATTGGCCGCTTTTCACTCCAACTGGTAGAGAGTGGTTTAAGCCATATCGTTGGATCAGATGCACACAATGTAACCACAAGGGGCTTCTGCTTAAGAGAGGCCTATGAAACGATTGAGGATCAATTTGGAATTGGGTTGAGAATGGAATTCGAGGAAAACGCTAATTTGATGGTACAAGGCGAGGCCCTCTATTTACAACCTCCAACCCCTATCAGACAAAAACGTTTTTTAGGCCTTTTCTAATTAGTTATTTAAAATCATAGTGTGGAGGTTAAAGGATGGCTATTTTAGTAACAGGTGGCGCTGGTTATATTGGCAGCCACACATGTGTCGAATTATTAGAAGCAGGGTATGAAGTGATTGTTCTGGATAATTTTTCAAATAGTGTTCCTGAAGCATTGAACAGAGTAAAAGACATTACGGGGAAATCGGTAAAGGTTTATGAGCTGGACCTACTCGATCGAATTGGCATGGAGGCCATTTTTGAAGATAATGAGATAGAGGCTGTTGTTCATTTTGCTGGCTTAAAGGCGGTTGGTGAATCTGTAGCTGAGCCGCTAAGATACTACCACAATAATATAACCGGAACGCTGATTCTCACTGAAACCATGCAAAAGTTTGGTGTAAAAAAATTGGTCTTCAGTTCATCGGCAACGGTTTACGGGACGGCAGAAACGGTTCCCCTCACAGAAGATACACCGCTTGGGGCAACGAATCCGTACGGCTGGTCAAAGCTTATGATTGAACAAATCCTTAGAGATTTATATGTTTCAGATAAGGGTTGGGGCATTGCCTTGCTTCGCTATTTTAATCCAATTGGGGCGCACAAAAGCGGTCGGATTGGCGAGGATCCAAATGGCATACCGAATAATTTGGTTCCTTACATTGCCCAAGTGGCCGTTGGCAAACGCCCTCATTTAAATGTATTTGGCAATGATTATTCCACCAAAGACGGAACAGGTGTCAGAGATTATATTCATGTGGTAGATTTGGCGAAAGGTCATATAAAAGCACTTGAGAAAGTAGCGACCTCGCCTGGTGTAGATGCCTATAATCTTGGAACGGGAAACGGCTATAGCGTACTTGAGATTATAGCAGCTTTCGAGAAGGCTTCAGGCAAAACGATTCCTTACCAAATCGTTGATCGCAGACCGGGAGATATTGCAGTCAGTTTTGCCGATCCACAGAAAGCCAAAAAAGAGTTAGGCTGGTCTGCTGAACTTGGACTAGAAGAAATGTGTGAAGATACTTGGAGATGGCAATCTCAGAATGAAAATGGATATAAAGAATAAAAAGTGCGAATCTCAGATTAAGTCAATTACGCACAAAAAAACGGAGAGTTAGGACTCCGTTTTTTTATTTATTCATTATCTAGATATTAGGCGGATCCAACCGAATATGGACAACCAAAGAGGAAAGCTGAGCAACATGCCCCAAAACAAACCCTTAAACAGATGACCTTCATAATCATGATGCATGGGCGAGACACCTCAATCGTTTTTAAACATTATAGACAAGTGATCGCGAAATTAGACCATGCCAGTGTGCTGCTTAAAGGCTGCTCAATTGAATGCTTCATCAAAGGCTCAAAGTTTTGAGGTATTGCTTTTTAACCAGCCCAATTGCCGTTTCTAAAGAGAGGAATCCATTCGCCCTCTTGTGTTTGGGCATCAATGTTAAGCGATTCCGAGCCGACCATGAAGTCAACATGTGTCAGACTTGAGTTAATGTGATGAGCTTCTAATTCTTCCTTGCTCATAGTGGTACCGCCTTCTATATTGAAAGAATAGGCCGTGCCAATGGCGAGGTGGCAAGAAGCGTTTTCATCAAAGAGTGTGTTATAAAAAATGAGACCGGATTGCGAAATGGGAGATTGATGAGGAACAAGGGCGACTTCGCCAAGGTAATGCGACCCTTCGTCTGTTTCAATCAAGTTTTCCAAAGTTTCTTCACCTGTTTCAGCAGACGCTTTGACAATACGTCCATTTTCAAAGGTAATGACGAAATCATTAATGACACTGCCTCTATAGTTAAGTGGTTTCGTACTCCTTACAACACCGTTTACACCATCTTTCTTCGGTGCAGTAAACACTTCCTCGGTTGGGATGTTTGGATGGCAATAAATGCCTTGTGCGGTTTCCATCCCGCCGCCGATCCAAACATGACGCTCTGGCAGCTCAAGCGTTAAATCCGTTCCTTCACCTGTATATTTAAGCGCTTTGAATTGTTGGGCGTTTAAATATTCAAGACGCTCTGTCAAACGGGCCCGATGTTCTTTCCAGCTTTGGATGGGGTCAGGTGTGGAGACACGGGTCACCTCAAAGATCGTTTTCCAAAGCTTTTCTACGGCCTCTTCCTCTGAAAGCGCTGGGAATACTTTTTTTGCCCATTCTGGAGTTGGAGTGGATACAACGGTTCGACTCACTTTTCCTCCCATGATAGCGTTTCTATAGGAATGTGTCGCCTCCGCGGCTGTTTTCTGCCAAGTGGCAAGGCGGGTTGGATCAACCCCTGTTAAAAGGTCAGGATTCTGGCTGAAAACCGTCATGAAGGCAGCTCCTTTTTCAACGAGGGTTTCCAATTTTTGAACTTCCCAATCTGGAAAGCTCTTAAAACTCTCATCGGGGGCCAGGTCATAACGGGCTCGGATTACTCCCTCATCTGACCAATCAATGATGACATCAAGTGCGCCAACTTCATAAGCTTTCCTGACGACAAAACGTACGAATTCTGCGGCATGGGTTGGGGCTGAAATATGTAAGATTTGCTTTTCTTGAAGATTCACTCCAATTTTAACAGCCAAATCGGCGTAACGTTCTAATAGAACCTCAAAATTTTCCATTCTAGTTCTCCTTTTTCTTCAGGTAAATCGTGCACTTCTTATTTTATCATGCGCTAAAAAGAAACAAAAAGATTTTATGAAAAATTGAATGAATTCCGCAATTGATTGTTATTTATTAGGAAAGGGACTGTTCAGATCCAAGGCGTTGCGATGTAAAAGCTTCAGAAGATCTCACAGCGTCCGTTATTTTTTACTCCCAAATAGTCAGATTTTGTGAGATAATTAAGAATATCTGTGGTTTGAGGGTGACAGGATGTCAAACATGGCAATTGGCATTGATATAGGTGGAACAAAAACAGCGATTGGGCTCGTCAATCAGGACGGCCAACTTATAGATAAACACGTTTTGAAGACAGAAGGGGAGAAGCCGCCTCATGAAATGGTGGCGCTTATAGCCAAAAGTGTCGACATGATTCTTAATGAAAATGGTTGTGACAAAGGGGCTGGATTATCCGGGATAGGGATCGGGGCACCGGGACCGATAGACATCATAAAAGGAGAGGTTACCTGTCCGCCTAATCTCCCCGCTTGGCGTGATACCCCTGTGGTGAAGTGGATGCAGCATTATTTCCCGAACACGCGCATTAGGCTAGAAAACGACGCTAACGCAGCAGCGGTTGCAGAGAAGTGGGTCGGGCAAGCCCAATCCTGTGATGACTTTGTCTATATGACGATTAGTACGGGAATTGGCGGCGGGTTTTACGTGAACAGCAGGCCCGTCTTTGGGTATCGAGGAAATGGCGGAGAAGTGGGCCATATTGTGGTGGATTCTTCAGGACCTCTGTGTACGTGCGGACAGCGCGGCTGCTTTGAAGCGATCGCATCTGGGACCGCCATTCAGGAACAAGGGTCTAAGCTTGCCGGACGAACGCTTACACCAAAAGAGATATTTGAACGTTACTTAGAAAAGGATCCGATCCTTCATCCATACTTAACCAATGTGTTTGAAAAAATTGGGGTCGGCTGTGTTACGATGATTAATCTGTTCGACCCAGAATTGATTGTGTTAGGCGGCGGAGTGACCAATATGGGAGAGCCGCTTTTTGCCGCAGCACGATCTTATACAGAAAAATTTGCCTTAAATCCAGCGGGCAGGAAAACGCCGATTGTTCCCTCTGGTTTAGACCAGGACACGGGGGTTATCGGTGCAGCGGCATTAATACAAGCCTTATGATAGGCAAAAGAAATAGGCCAATTTTTAAATAGGAGAGGAAGACCACTAATGGCAGAGCCCTTGTATTTAAAACCTGTATTTAAAGAAAGAATATGGGGAGGAGACCGTCTCCGTGATCGATTTAATTATGAAATTCCAACCCAGCAAACAGGGGAGTGTTGGGGAATCTCTGCGCATCCTCATGGGCCGTGTGAAATTCTGAATGGCCGTTTCAAAGGCTACACACTGGATCAACTATGGACAAGTCATCCTGAACTATTCGGACAGGATCCCTCAAAAGAATTTCCGCTCTTAACGAAGATATTAGACGCGAAAACCGATTTATCCGTCCAAGTCCATCCCAACGATGAACAAGCTCAAGAAATGGAACAGACGCCTTTTGGGAAAACAGAATGCTGGTATATCATTGATGCTGAGCCTGGTGCGGAGATTGTCTATGGGCATCATGCAGGAACCCCTGAAGAATTCAGGCAGAAGGTGGAAGAAGGAAAATGGGAGGATCTGCTTCGAAAGATCCCCGTTAAACCAGGAGATTTCTTCTATGTTCCAAGCGGGACAATCCATGCGATTGGCGGCGGTATTCTCATTCTCGAAACCCAACAAAGCTCTGACGTTACTTACCGAGTCTATGATTATGACCGCAGAGATCAGACTGGAAAGCCACGCGAGCTTCATATTGAACCGTCGATTGCGGTTACACGTTTTCCGCATAGTGATCCTGAAATCTCTGGGAAGACGATAAAGAGGGAAGGGGCTAGCTTCACGGAGTTTGTGAGGGAGCGTTATTTTACTGTAACCAAAGTGGATTTGGAGGGTGAGGTGTCTTTTCCTAAGGAGGCGGCCTATCTCCTATTTAGTGTCCTGGATGGGGAGGGGCAGCTTGAAAATGGCAACGAGAAATACCCCTTTAAAAAAGGCGACCATTTCATTGTGCCCGCAACGATACATGAGTTTAAGCTAAAAGGAAAGGCACAACTGATCGTCTCTCATCCCTGAATCAGTTGGGTGGGAAGACCTCTACTGAAAAAATTACTGCTCGGAAAGGGTCTGTTCCCACCTATACTAAGGGGAGTGGATGGGGAACCTCACCATCTTTAATAAATATAAAAAAATAAAACTATTTTAAATTTAATAAAATGTAATCGTATACAAAGTAAGGATTTCGTGTTTAACTTATTTAAAAGGGATAAAAGTTTTGGCTTTGGAGGTGTTCAATATGAAAATTGGGGTCATTATCGATTCCTTTCGTATGCCATTACGTGAAGCGATTAGAAAGGCTAAGGAAATGGGGGCTGAGGGCATCCAAATGTATGCCGTTTCAGGTGAAATGGCGCCAGAGTTTCTCTCGACAAAAGCTCGGCGTGACCTTCTTGCTTACATCAAGGACCATGGACTGGTGGTGTCAGCGGTTTGTGGCGATCTCGGAGGCCATGGCTTTGCTATCCAAGAAGAGAATCCCCTGCGGATTGAACGTTCTAAACGCATCTTAGACCTTGCAAAAGATTTAGAGACAGATGTCGTGACCACCCATATTGGCGTTATTCCTGAATCACCAGAACACGATCGCTACAAAGTTTTAGCAGAAGCCTGTGATATACTTGGCGATTACGCCGACCAATTGGGGGGCTCCTTTGCTATTGAAACAGGACCAGAGCGAGCGGAGGTTTTAAAAACATTTCTTGATTCCTTAAGTAGCCATGGCGTTCGAGTCAATTATGATCCCGCCAACTTTTTAATGGTAACAGGAGATGATCCGGTTCAAGGCGTCCATCTATTAAAGGACTATATTGTACACACCCATGCGAAAGATGGGAAAATGCTCAAGCAAACGGACCCTGAAATCATTTATAACTTTTTTGCTGAAGGGGGAATAGAGGACTTGCGTCTTGAAGATTATTTTCTTGAAACCCCACTAGGGCAAGGGGCTTTGGATTTTGCCCGGTATCATCAAGCACTTAGAGAGATTGGATATAAGGGCTTCCTTACGATTGAGCGGGAAGTGGGAGCCGATCCGGTCCGCGACATTCAAGAGGCAATTGCCTTTTTGAAAAAAACAATCTAATCTAATCTAATAAACCTTTAACTAGGAGAGGATTCTAATGAAACAATTAAATATCGGTGTTATTGGAGCGGGCTCCATTTCTGACATGCATTTAAGCTCTTACAGCAACAATCCATCTGTTCAGCTCATGGCCATTGCCGATATTAATCAAGAACGGGCGGAGCAAAAGGCAGAAAAATACGGTGTAAAGACGATTTATACCGATTATCAGGAGCTTCTTGAAAATCCGGACATTGAAGCCGTCAGTATTTGCACGTGGAATAATCTCCATGCTGAAATGGCGATTTCGGCTCTTGAGGCGGGAAAGCATGTCCTGGTTGAAAAGCCTCTTGCGAAAACGGTTGAACAAGCCATGGCCATTCAAGAGGCCGTGCAAAAATCAGGGAAGACTCTGCAGGTTGGCTTTGTCCGCCGCCATGCCTCGAATACGAAGCTAGTCAAGGAATTCATTGATAGCGGTGAGTTTGGCGACATTTACTACGGAAAGGCTTCGATCTTAAGACGACTTGGTAATCCGGGCGGTTGGTTCTCGGATATTGAGCGTTCCGGTGGTGGACCGGTCATTGACCTTGGCGTTCATATCATTGATCTGCTTTGGTACTTAATGGGTAAGCCAAAGGTGAAGTCCGTAAGTGGGAATACGTATAATAAACTTGGCAATCGGAAGAACATCCAGAATCTCTCTTTCTACAAAGCCGCTGACTATGACCCAAGTAAAAATACTGTTGAGGATTTGGCGAATGCCTTAATCCGTTTTGAAAATGGTGCCTCAATAATGGTCGATGTCAGCTTTACTTTGCATGCCAAGAAGGACGAATCGTCTGTCAAGCTGTACGGTGAAAAAGGCGGAGCGGAGATCGAACCTGAACTCGTCATTGTTACAGAAAAATTCAATACAATTATCAATGCCATTCCGCAAGTCGATAGCCTGGGCTTCAACTTTATTGAGGCATTCCAAAACGAAATCAATCATTTCGTTGAGGCAGTCCTTAGCAGCACCAAAACCAATTCTCCAGTAGAAGATGGCGTCGAAATCATGAAAATTCTCTCGGCCATCTACGAATCAGCAGCTAAAGGTGAAGAAATCCAATTTTAAAAGAGAGAGTCGAATCAAACTGTCTAAAGCACAGCAAAAATGAATCCTTTAGCCAAGGACGTTTGTGCTCAGGCGGAAGGTAACGGGACTACTCGGGTTCCCTTAATTTGAGAACAATAAGCATGTCCGAAAGTGAATAGTGAAATCATGTCACCAAATGAATAGGAGAGAAGGGGTATCCATGAAGCTTGGGTTAAGTACATACAGCTTGCTCCGAGCGATGCAGTCAGGTGAGATGACGGTCCTCGATGTGATTCAGTGGGTGAAGGAACAGGGCGGTGAGCATGTGGAGATCGTCCCTCTAGGGTATGATCTTGTAGAGACCCCAGAACTCATCCGGCAAATCAAGGAAAAAGCTGCTGAACAGGGCTTAAGTCTCTCAAACTATGCGATTAGTGCTAGTTTTATACAAGAAGACCGCTCGGAGTTCGAGGCTGAAATCGAACGGGTGAAGGAACATGTGGATATTGCCGCAGAGCTTGGGGTTTCAAGAATGAGGCATGATGTAGGCTTTCTGTCCCCGAAAGAAGCGGGGCTTGCTCGCTTTGAAAAGGACCTCCCTCAGATCATCGAAGCCTGTCAACGGATTGCGGATTACGCTGCACCTAAGGGGATTACAACGAGTATTGAGAATCACGGTTTCTACGTGCAATCCTCAGAACGGGTTCAACGCGTAATAGAAGGCGTGAACCGACCTAATTTTAAAACGACTCTAGACGTTGGTAATTTCTTATGTGTGGATGAGGACCCATTAGTAGCGGTAAAGAAGAATCTGCCCTATGCCTCTATTGTCCACCTCAAGGATTTTTATTATCGGAAAGACGGTGTGGATCGCCGTGACGGATGGTTCAAAACGGCGAACGGTAATCTTTTACGAGGCGCTATTGTAGGGCACGGAGATCTTCCTATGGTTGAGATTATTAAGGCAGTGAAAGAGTTTGGCTATGATGGGGATATTTCCATCGAATTTGAAGGGATGGAAGAATGCCGCCAAGCGTCAAAAATGGGAATGGATTTAGCGCACGCACTGTGGGACAGCATTTGAATGCTGGAGTTAGGTGGTGACAGACCTGTTTTACGATCAGCGTATAAACTTTCGCTGTAGCGAGTTAAGGATGATAGTAGAAGTAAAACTAAGGCTTCCGCCATTAAGGCCTTGGCGATAAGCCAAGTTTTTCTAAAGTCGTTATTCTTTCAGAAAAGGTCTGTCTCCCAAAAATAAAGCCGCTTTTTTCAAAAATAGACCGAGTCATGACACATATTCGTTAGAGTTGCTTAATATATAGTAAGGACTTTCTAATAAGTATATGGTGTGCAGTTATGTAAGCCCTTTCAAAGGGAAGGGAGAGAAATTTTATGAGGAAGGAAAGAGATTCATGCACCCTGAACAACAAGACCTACTCAATCAAATAAAACAGGATGGACAACTGCTGAAGAAGATTGTCCAGGAGGATGTCTCGTTTGATAAAATGAAATTGGCTCTCGGGCATATGAAAGATTGTTTCGAACAAGTAAAACCACATGTCCATGAGGGAGAGGGAGGAGATCAGCTCTATGAGGAGTGGCGCCAAGTCAGACACCATTTGATTCGTGCCTCTCGTATGCTTGAGCTGAAAGCCCCTCGGCTTGTACTTGAGTATGAAATCAAATGGCTGATTCTTAAACTCGCCCATTTTGAACAGCGGCTAAAAGGGGAACAGCCGCAAATCACCCTTGAAGAAAAACAATTAAAGGGCAGCGATTTATTTAATTTATAGTCACTATTTTTTAGGAGAAACGTATAGTGAAACTGAAATCGGTTTCGACTATACGTTACATAGGTTCGGTTGAGTGACGAAAGGGAGAAAGGGCAACTAATCAGAAATCGGTCTTTTAATCGTTTAAATGCAGTTGTCAGAATTGACTTTCCTTCTGCCCCTTAGCTATTATAATCTCATATGCTTTAACAAAGTAAGGGGGAGATGGGAAATTGCCTATTAAGATTCCTAGACAACTACCCGCTTGGAAGATACTTGAAAACGAACATGTCTTCGTAATGGACGAAAGTCGCGCGAACATGCAGGATATTCGTCCGCTGAATATAGTCATCCTCAATCTAATGCCTGAAAAAGAGAAAACAGAAACGCAGCTTATTCGCTTGCTAGCTAATACGGCTCTTCAGGTGAATATTACCCTTCTATATACCTCAACCTATGAAGCAAAAAATGTAAGTCCGAATCATTTAAACCAGTTTTATTCGACATTCTCTGATATCTCGCACCGCCGTTATGATGGTATGATTATAACGGGGGCTCCAATTGAAAAGCTCCCATTTGAAGATGTGAAATATTGGCAAGAACTAACCGAGATTTTAGAGTGGACAAAGACTCATGTCACCTCTGTCCTCCATATTTGCTGGGGAGCACAGGTTGCCCTCTATTATCATTACGGCATTGGAAAGCTCCCACGTGAAAGTAAGATATTTGGCGTTTTCGATCATACCGTATCGGATCTCAATGTTCCGCTTGTTCGCGGGTTTGATGAAATGTTTCTTGCACCGCATTCCCGTCATACAAATGTTGATGAACAAAAGCTAAAAAGCGATGATCGCCTTGTAGTCTTAGCAGAGAGTGAGGAGGCAGGGCCTCTCTTGATTCTTTCGAAGGATAACAAGCATGTCATGATTACAGGGCATTTGGAGTACGATGCGACAACACTCATGGATGAATATCAGCGGGATCAGGCAAACGGTCTCGCGATTGACCTGCCTGTTAATTATTTTCCAAGTAATGATCCAAGCCGAATGCCGTTAAATCGTTGGCGCTCACACGGTCATCTGCTATTTTCCAATTGGCTAAACTATTATGTCTATCAACAAACGCCTTACGATTGGGAATAAGCTAGGCTAGAGTACGAGTTTGATGGTCTAAGGGACTCCTGAGTCCGTTAGAACGTGAAATCACAGGGTTTAAAAAATTTAACGGACATACAGACCGGTAGAGAGTCAAACTAAGAGGTCAATGGACCAAAATGAGGCTGTAAGGGATTAAATGTCCGTTAGAAAACGAAGAACGTACAAAAGGGGTGTGTAACGGACTGAGTGTCCGTCACAAAATGAAAGCAGAAGCGAAATCCAAATAGAAAGCAGCCCCGGGGAACCGTATTCCTCGGGGCTGCTTTCTTTAAACACGGCCCGCTTGTTTGTATTGAGTGATGGCCTCATAAGCTTGGTGGATATCTTTGATCTTTTGGTTGGCTTTTTGTATGAAATCAGGTGAGCTTTGCTTGTGCAGATGACGGTCCGGATGATACTCCTTGATCAAGCGTCGGTAATTTTTCTTAATAGTCTCGATTGAATCGGATTCTGAACACCCTAGTAAGATAAAATGGCGGGTTATTTCGGGTATGTAGCGCGCACGTATTTGCTTAAATGGCGTACTTACTTTTAACACGTCAGCAGCATGCGAGATAATCGCGTTCTGCCGGTCATCAATGGGGTTATCAGCCAAGGCAATTTGGAATAAGTGGTCAATTAATTGAATCCGCTCCGACTCACTTTTAGGTAAAACGAGATGCAGTTGCTGAAGGATAGACGGGTAGCCATCAGGTGTTTGCTTGGCTAGGTTAAATAAGCGCCTTAATTCAGCCAGTTGGCGATCAGACGGCTGATAAGTTGATTTTAGAAGGCGGTCAACCACAAGAATTTCCTGCTTGGTCACAATTCCATCCGATTTCGTCATCTTCGCGAAGAGTTCGACGACTAAACGCATTTCCTTGGTGACACGGGCAAGAGGCTGTGTGTGAGACGCGCTCACTTTATTTTTGTATAAAGTCGATTGGCATGAAGAACAGGTCCATGTGCCACCCGTCTTTTTCATTTTGTTTTGGCAAGTCGGGCACGTGGCGCTTTTGGGAGATGACGTGAAAGACGCCCAGCCAAACACATCCTTTAAGAGGCTGACACTCGTGATCAGTATGAGAATGACAAATAAGAGCTGAATCATTCTTAAATCCTCCCTAAGATCTCTTACGTTCGGATCTTTTTAATAATAAAGATGAATTAATAAGTAATTTTACCATTTATATGCACGACTTATCCATATTAGGGAGGAAAAATCCTCACTATTTGTTCAATCTTCATGCTGATGCGATCGATTTTAGCGAAAGGCTCGGGTATTAAGAGGGACATCTCGTTTAAATAAACGTTTGTTTAAATTCTCCGTTTAAAGTTTAACTTCTTAGAGCTCCTCATCACCCGCTGCCTTCTAAACTTGATGAAACGCTAGGTAACCTAGTTAATGGGAAACGAAAAACAATTGGATAATCGGCAAAATTTGGTTAAAATAAAGAAGGATGTCCAACTAATGACATTTAAAGCAGAAAGCAAAAAGGAGTCGTTCTATGAAAGGGATTATTTTGGCTGGAGGAAGCGGCACGCGTCTTTACCCGCTTACACGGTCGGTGTCTAAACAATTACTACCAGTCTATGATAAGCCAATGATTTATTATCCGATTTCCATTTTGATGTTAGCCGGTATTCGCGACATTTTAATAATTTCAACACCACAAGATACCCCGCGTTTTGAGCAATTGTTAGGGACAGGAGAGGAATTAGGGATTCACCTGTCTTATGCGGTTCAGCCTTCACCTGATGGGCTCGCTCAAGCATTTTTAATCGGTGAGGACTTTATAGGCGAAGAGTCTGTTGCTCTCATTTTGGGTGATAACATATTCTATGGCCACGGTTTTACTGATCTTTTGACGAAAGCAGCCAATCGTTCGAGTGGTGCTACGGTGTTTGGATACAACGTGAAAGACCCCGAACGCTTTGGGGTCGTCGAATTTGATTCATCAGGAAAGGCAATTTCTATCGAGGAAAAACCAAAGCAGCCGAAATCAACCTACGCGGTTACAGGGCTCTATTTTTATGACAATGAAGTGGTTGAAATTGCGAAAAATATTCAACCATCTGAACGCGGCGAGCTTGAGATTACATCAGTCAATGAGGCTTACCTGAGAAAAGAGTCTTTAAATGTAGAATTGCTTGGGCGCGGCTTTGCCTGGCTCGACACAGGAACTCACGAGTCTCTGTTAGATGCCTCTAATTTTATTGAAACGATAGAAAAAAGACAAAGTCTGAAAGTGGCCTGTCTTGAAGAGATTGCTTATCGAAAAGGATACATAACCCGCGAGCAATTAATCGCTTTAGCGGAACCTTTAAAGAAAAATAATTATGGGGCCTATTTGCTCCAAGTGGCGAGCAGACCACGAGACATGGGAGGGGTCTATTCATGAAGGTCATGACAACCATTTTTGACGAAGCCTTATTAATTGAGCCTCAAAGCTTTGGGGACCACCGGGGATTTTTCATGGAAAGTTATAATGACAACCTCTATAAAGAGAACGGAATCAGCTATCAATTCGTTCAAGATAATCAGTCCTTATCTCGGGAAGCTGGGGTGTTAAGAGGCCTTCATTATCAACTCAATCCTAAGGCGCAAACAAAGTTGATTCGTGTTTTAACAGGTGCCATCTATGATGTGATTGTGGATATCAGAAAAGGATCCCCGACTTTTGGAAAGTGGCAAGGGTTTATCTTAAGTGAGCACAACAAGCGACAGTTATTGGTTCCAAAAGGTTTCGCTCATGGTTTTTGTACCTTAGTTCCAGATACGAATGTGTTCTATAAGGTGGATGAATTTTATTCTCAGGAAAATGACCGAGGCATTCTTTGGAATGATCCAGAGATTGGAATTGAGTGGCCGGTGAGCAATCCGATTCTTTCTGAGAAGGATACTAAGCACGCGGGAATCAGGGAAGCTGAGCATAACTTTGTTTGGAAAGAGGGAGTCCAATGAAGCTGTTAGTCACAGGTGGCGCAGGTTTTATTGCAAGTAATTTCATCCATTATTATTTGGACAAGCACCCTGAAGACCAAATCGTGAACCTCGATTTGCTGACCTATGCAGGGAATTTAGAAAATCTTAAAGATGTGGAAGATCATCCGAATTATACCTTTGTCAAAGGCAGCATTACCAATCGGGAATTAATTGAGCATGTGGTGAAAACTCATCAGATCGATACAATCGTGAACTTTGCAGCAGAGTCCCATGTGGATCGAAGCATTACGGATCCTTCTGTTTTTATTAAAACAAATGTCCTTGGAACAAGCGTCTTGCTGGACGTTGCTCGCGACTTAAAGATTTCTAAATATCTTCAAGTGTCCACGGATGAAGTGTATGGTTCACTCGGGGAGGAAGGGTATTTTACTGAAGAAACCCCGCTTGCGCCAAACAGCCCTTATTCGGCAAGTAAGGCATCGGCTGACCTACTAGTCAGAGCGTATCACGAAACCTATGGAATGAATGTGAATATCACCCGCTGTTCAAATAACTATGGGCCCTATCATTTTCCTGAAAAGCTTATTCCTTTAATGATCACGAATGCTTTAGAAGGAAAGGCGCTGCCTGTGTATGGGGATGGGAAAAATGTGCGTGATTGGCTCCATGTCTATGATCACTGTGCCGCTATTGATCTAGTTATTCATAAAGGACGCCCTGGCGAAGTGTATAACGTCGGCGGCCATAATGAAAAGCAAAACATTGAAATTGTCGAGCTCATTGTGGATCGGTTAGGAAAGTCCCGCGATTTAATCAAGTATGTCGAGGATCGTCTCGGGCACGACCGCCGCTATGCCATTGACCCGGCGAAAATTGAGACAGAACTCGGCTGGAAACCAAAATATACTTTTGAGACCGGAATTACAGAAACGATCCAATGGTATTTAGATAACGAAGATTGGTGGCGCCGAATTAAGTCAGGGGATTACATGGCCTATTACGAAAATCAATACGGTAAAAAAGGCGCCGGATTAGTCGAAATTCCAAGCGGGGCTCAAGGAGAGAAAACGAATGGCTAAGGTACTGGTAACGGGCGCTAAAGGTCAATTAGGACAGGACGTGGTCCGCTTATTTACGGAAGCGGGCCATGAGGTCATCGGACTAGGACGTGAAGATTTGGATATCACGAACAGTAACGATGTTTGGCGATGTTTAGAAGCACTGCGTCCAGAGGTCGTCATCCACTCGGCGGCTTATACGGCTGTCGACCAAGCGGAATCGGATGTGGAAGGGGCTTTTCTAGTAAACGCCTATGGTACGCGGAACATGGCGGCGGCCTCTGAAGCCGTAGAGGCAAAGCTCGTTTACATGAGCACCGATTATGTGTTTAATGGCGAATCCGACCAACCTTATAATGAATTCGAAGCGACCTCACCGCTTGGAGTTTACGGGAAGTCAAAGCATGCCGGAGAGCAATTTGTGCGTGAGCTCCATTCCCGCTTTTTTATCGCCAGAACTTCTTGGGTATTCGGAGCCCATGGAGGCAACTTTGTAAAAACAATGCTTAGGCTTGCAGAGACGCAGCCACAATTAAAAGTGGTCCATGATCAGCGCGGCTGCCCGACCTACACGGTTGATTTGGCCAATTGCCTATTGAAGATGATTGAAACCAGCCAATTTGGAACCTATCATGTTTCGAACTCAGGAGTCTGCACGTGGTACGAATTTGCTAAGACTATCTTCGAGAAGAAGGGCATTTCAATCGACGTGGTCCCTGTAACCACAGAAGAATTCCCGCGCCCCGCCCGGCGTCCGAAGAATTCTGCTTTCGACCACATGGCCCTTAGATTAAATGGATTTGAGGAACTGCCAGACTGGCAAAATGCCTTAGACCGTTTTTTAGATGAGGTAAAATAACACTGGGCTTTGCTTTGAGAACATGGCGCTCACAAAAGTCAGTGCTGTGCGCTCCTCCCTGATCGTTTTAGAAAAATAGTAAAAAGGCTGTCGAAATGGATTCGACAGCCTTTTAAAAGTAAGTAAGTCTATTTTTATAAGCAAGGAAGCCATGTGCTTTTCTTCGGAATTGGTGCGTGGACTACGGTCATTCTGTCAAGGCTGCCACTCCGCTCCACGGGCGGCGCAGCACAGATCACCGTAATAAGGGGTTCTTAGATGACTTCCGAGTTCCATAGCAGCAGATCAAATGCCCAGCGCTTTAGTGATGGCCGGCTAGCCTTGATTTTGTAAATCCTTTTAGTTTTTTAGTAAATAACTGGAATCGGGATTCAATCCCAACATCTTCTGCACGAATAAATTCTGTGTTCATAATGCCATCAAAATCAACGGGACGTAACTCGTACCAGCCTTTGACGCTTGGATAAAGGGTTAATTCGGTTCCTTTTGGATAGCGATTCACGACTAAAGCATTACGTGATGGGCGTGCATAGGTGATAACATCATTCTTTTTGGTTTTCATTTTTAGCATGTCAATCACTCCCGATAAAGATCAGATTACATAAAGTAGGTTGATTCAAGCTATCACGTGCAAACTTGATTTTTTGAAATCTAAATTAGTCAATCCCATTTTTTTATGTCAAGACTCAGATTGTTGCGAGGAGTTGTCCAATAAGGTTTGAAAGTGAAGGTTTTACCTAATAACTCCACGCCTTCAATTGGAGGATCGAGCTCGATATCTACTGAACGATGTGATCCCAGGCGGCGCCGAGAAACATAGGAATCCGCTTTAGCCTCAACAAAGAAATCCCAAGGACCGATAAGTATATCTTTAATAAGCAAATCCAGATAGTTCACAGTAAATCGGAAGCTGCCTTCTCGATCAGTTGGTTCTGAAGGAAAAGGGCATTCAAAACCCGTTTCTCTATGAACAGCAATGAGATGATAGGACAGCTTATAATTGGTTAACAAAGGTTGTGGAAAGAAACCCTCTAGTTGAAAGAATGCTTGGCCAAAGGATAATCCACTCAAAAGGACTTTAGACTTATTTTTATGAGTGACATTCACTTCAACATCAAACTCACGCTTATCCTCATTTTTCACAAAACGAGCAAAGAGTTGACCATTTTCGATCCGTGAGACATCGTTTGCCGTCAGATTCTCTAGGTGACGGTGGATGAAAAGAAGCTTCTCCAGGTCATTCTCTTGCACCAATTGAATGAAATAGTGATACTCAGGATTAAGTTCGTCTTTTATATCAGAAACATGTGTATCAATAAATTTCTGGGCTTCCGCAAGCCATAATTTTTTTTGCTCATCATTTAAAACGGAATTCGTTAATAAGTATTTTCGGAGTCGGCTGGCCCTAAAGAACCGATTTAAATAGGCAATTCGGAGTTCTCTCTTTCGCTCTTCAGATTGAACGCGCTCGTTAATGTATTCCATAATCCGATAAAAGGCGAAGAAAAATTGCTCGGCTGGAAAATATTTAAGACTCAGGTTTTCATCACCGCGTTTGACCACATAGTAATAGTCATAATCGCTAAGCACGGTGATCACTTTAGATTCAATGAAGCATTGCATCGTAAAGAGCTGATCCTCACCGACAACCGCTTTTGGATGAAATGTAAGTCCATGCTCACGCAATAACCCTAACCGGTACATTTTATGTGGGGCGAGCCCCATCACCAAGTTGTCCTTTACAATATCTGCTTGAGGCAGATTGCCTTTTTTGAACATCGATTGTGGCACCTTGCGTCCATTAACACCGACATAGCGCCCGTATATCACATCAGAATGATAAGCTTTGGCCTTATTATAAAACCGTTCAAGTGTTTCTTCCCCTAAGAAATCATCATTGTCTAAGAATAAGATGTATTCCCCATGAGCGGCCTCGATCGCATCATTTCTTGGAATCATCGGTCCACCTGAGTTTTCGGTTCGATTGATCAATTTTAGATTGGGTAATTGCTTCTCGAAACTTTTAATAACCTCTTCACTATTATCTGTCGAACAATCATTAATACATAATATTTCAAAGTCATCATAACTCATCGTTTGATTCACTAAGGAATCAAGCGTTACTTTGACATGGCGTGATGCATTATAAATAGGAATTGCTACAGAAACTTTAACCATTGAAATCCAACCTTCTTTGAAGAATTTTCGATCCTATGGCCACACTGCTTGGACCAAACAAGATCGGGTAATTGTTTCTGAAGGGGTATTTAGCGAGAAAACGACTTCTCGATTAACGAACAGGAGTGTTGGCTGTTTTATATTATATGTCCCAATTAAGCCATGATTAAATCGGCTGAACATCCGCTTATAAGGTAAAGGGCCTCCATTTGCGGGAAAAAATCAAACTGATATGTAAGAGCCATGTTTGGTTAATCGATTTTTTGTTACCCATGTCGTGTTCTCAGTTTACCCCCTCATCGTAACATTAAATCCTTTTAGTCCTTTTTCTTTAAAAATAATTTCAAAAAACTTGTTGCACCTATAGAAGGGTAGGGGATGAGTAAAAAATAACAAAGGTAAAGGTATCGTATTATTTGTGTCAAATGAAAGGACGACAAATAATGGAAATTGTTCAGGCTGAAAAAGTGACAATACCATGAACAGCATACTACTTAAATTGTCTGTCCTATGGTTACCAAACACTCTTCGAAACAAGTTGAAGATTTCTGGCCGTTGAAATGGTGGCGCCGGGTTTGAGCAGGAGGCCCGGCCCCACCATTAAGTAGGCGGGCCTAATCCAAGAAGGTTGAGGAAAAATCTGAGAAGGTTAGTCAAAAATCCTAAAAGGTTAGTCAAAAATCCAAGAAGGTCGGCTCAAAATCCGAGAAGGTCCAGCCCCGCCCATAAGTAGGTGGACGTGATCCTAGAAGGTAGAAGAAAAATCTGAGAAGGTTACTCAAAAATCCAAGAAGGTCCTGCAAAAATCCGAGTAGGTTGGCGCAAAATCCGAGAAGATCCAGCGCCGCCCATAAGCAGGCTGGACCCATCCAAGAAAGTTGAGGAAAAATCTGAGAAGGTTCCTCAAAAATCCTAAAAGGTTTGTCAAAAATCCAAGAAGGTCGGCGCAAAATCCGAGAAGGTCCAGCGCCGCCCATAAGCAGGCGGTCCCCATCCAAGAAGGTTGAGGAAAAATCTGAGAAGGTTACTCAAAAATCCTAAAAGGTTAGTCAAAAATCCAAGAAGGTCGGCGCAAAATCCGAGAAGGTCCAGCCCCGCCCATAGGCAGGCGGGCCTCATCCAAGAAGGCTGAGGAAAAATCTGAGAAGGTTAGTCAAAAATCCTAAAAGGTCCTGCAAAAATCCAAGAAGGTCGGCGCAAAATCCGAGAAGGTCCAGCCCCGCCCATAGGCAGGCGGGCCCCATCCAAGAAGGTTGAGGAAAAATCTGAGAAGGTTCCTCAAAAATCCTAAAAGGTTAGTCAAAAATCCAAGAAGTTCGGCGCAAAATCCGAGAAGGTCCGGCCCCGCCCATAAGCAGGCGGGGCACATCCAAGAAGGTTGAGGAAAAATCTGAGAAGGTTCCTCAAAAATCCTAAAAGGTTTGTCAAAAATCCAAGAAGGTCGGCGCAAAATCCGAGAAGGTCCGGCCCCGCCCATAGGCAGGCGGGCCTCATCCAAGAAGGTTGAGGAAAAATCTGAGAAGGTTCCTCAAAAATCCTAAAAGGTTAATCAAAAATCCAAGAAGGTCCAGCAAAAATCCAAGAAGGTCCAGCGCCGCCCGCCCACAAGACAAGCACCCCAATCCAACACGAAAACCATGCACTGACCTGGGTGAGTGCATGGTTTACATAAATAATCATGTATTAGCCTTTTCTTTGTGTCATTATAACTTTTAGGATGTTGTTAAATAGGGAGTCGAGGCGGACATCCTGTGTTCGGATAAATTCGGTGTTCATGATCCCATCGGTGTCAACCGGTCGGAGTTCAAACCATCCTTTGACGCTAGGGTAGGCACGCATGTTTTGTCCTTTAGTATAGTGCTGGACGACCAATGCTTTTTCAGAGGGGCGCGCGTAAGTTGTAACACTTGCTCTTCTTATTTTTATCTTAAACTCCTGGTGCTTTCGCCATTCTTTTCTTAATCGTTTCTTGAGTTTATTAAGCATCTTTCACCTCTAGGCTAAGCTGTCCGTCTGGTGTCGTCCAAAATGGCTTAATCATATATCTTCTGTTTAGTGGCCTTTGTGTAAAGGCCTTCTCAGCAATTATTTCGAATGGCTTCGAGCAAAGCCGGCAGCGATTTGTATAGCCGTTCAGTTTGGCTTCGACATATAAATCCCAAGAACCACTAAGAGATTCTCGTTTAAAAAGGTCATTATAGTCGATGGTAAATTTAAAACCATTTTTGCTGATTGAAGGCATGGATGGGAATGAATAGTGTTCATTAGATCCACGGTGGATAAAGGTCAATTCATAATCCATTTTATAACCGGACAACAAGCTTTGAAAAAACTGCCCCTCGATGGTCAAAGTTGTTTCCGTTAACTGAAATTGGTCAAGAACGAGGTTAGAGATATTCCAAGAGTTCACAACCAGTTCAACATCATAAGGCATGTTATTTTTTTTATTAACACCAATAAAACGGGCATAAATCTTCCCATCTTCTATCCGAGAGACATCCTGTGGGGTCACTTGTTCCACTTTTGAATATGCTTTTTTCAAAGTAGCCAAATTATTTTCTAAAGCAAGTCCAGCGAAAACGCGGTGGTTCAAATCAAGATGTGGCAAAACGTCTACGACATGAGTCTCAATAAATTTTTTTGCCTCGTTAAGCCACAATTTCTTTTCTGCATGGTTGAGAACCGATTTCGTTAGAAGATACTTCCTGAGCCGGCTTGCTTTAAAGAAGCGGTTTAAGTATTCGATCTTGAGTTTTCTCCTAAGAACGTCATCGGCTATGTGTTCATTCATATATGCCATTAAATGATTGAATGAGAAAAAAAACTGTTCAGCGGGAAAATACTTAAGACTGAGATTCTCATCCCCTCTTTTAACCACATAATAGTAGTCGTAATCGTTTAAAACGGTAATGACCTTCGATTTAATATAGCACTGCATTGTAAAAAGCTGATCTTCGCCAACCACTGCTTTTGGGTGAAAGCGAAGTCCATTGTCTCTTAACAGACCGACGCGATACATTTTATGTGGAGCTAAACTCCAAACCAATCTATCTTTTATAAGATCAGCTTTCAGCAAATTTCCCTTTTTGAACATGGACCTTGGAATTTTTCTCCCATTGACGCCCACATATCTGCCGTAAATAACGTCAGAACGATTGCGTACAGCCTGATTGTACAACCGCTCTAAAGATTCCTCTCCAAGAAAATCATCATTATCCAAAAATAGGAGGTAGTCGCCTTGCGCTGCCTCAATAGCATCATTTCTTGGAGTCATCGGTCCGCCAGAATTTTCTTTGCGATTGATTAATTTGAGGTTAGGGAGCAGAGGATAAAAGCTTTTAACAACCTCTTCGCTATGATCTGTTGAGCAATCATTGACACAAATGACTTCGAAATCCTTATGTGGCAAAGTCTGATGGACCAAAGAATCAAGTGTGACTTTTAAATGGCGTGCCGCATTATAGATCGGTATTGCAACCGTTACTTTAACCATGTCATTCTACCTTCTTATTTATAAGAATTTCGAGCAGGCCCTCTTCGTCAATCAGACAGCCCTCGGAGTCGATTGGCCAGCTTATTTATGAAAAGGGTGACTTTTAAATCAGTTCATTCATATCCTCAAGATAAATGAAGAAAATGGCGAATATGTCTATATTAGTCACCAAATCTTACAAAAAAATACATATTATAGATTAGATTATATAGGACGGCTTGAGGGAATGAAAGAGAATTAACGTGACATAAAACGAGGCGATTCGACAGTTTTCGCGAATGGGAATAATAGATTAAAAAGATGGGGACCCAAGCTAATGAGTGTGGGGTAACAGGAGAGAGGAAGTATAGAATTTAAAAAGTCTTAAGCGTACGAAAACCGCCTGCCCCAATTGGACGGCGGTTTCGTGATGCTCACATAAGTGGATGCCTAGAGTACTTTGCTTAAGAAAGATATTGTCCGTTCATTTTGCGGATTAGAAAAAATCTCAGAGGGGATATTTTCTTCAACAATATAACCGCCGTCCATAAAAAGAACACGGTCGCCTACTTCACGGGCAAATCCCATTTCGTGGGTTACCACAATCATAGTCATGCCTTCTTTGGCAAGATTCTTCATAACTTCGAGAACCTCTCCGACCATTTCCGGGTCAAGAGCGGAGGTAGGTTCATCAAAAAGCATGATTTTAGGTTCCATTGCTAAGGCACGAGCGATCGCCACACGCTGCTTTTGTCCCCCAGATAATGAGGCGGGATAGACATTGGCTTTATCGGCCAATCCAACCTTTCCAAGCAATTCAAGTGCTTTTTTCTTTGCGGCATCCGGCTTGATCTTCCGGACAATTTTCGGTGACAAGGTGATATTTTCAAGCACGGTCTTATGAGGAAATAGATTAAAATGCTGAAACACCATGCCGACTTCTTCGCGAATTTTGTCGATATTAGTTTTCTTATCGGAAATATCAACATCTTCTATATAAATATGGCCATCGGTAATGGATTCTAGAAGATTAATACAACGCAAAAAGGTAGATTTTCCGGAACCGGATGGGCCGATCACGACGACGACCTCTTGCGGTTTAATCTGGACATTAATATCTTTCAAAACAACGTGGTCACCGAAGGCCTTTTTTAAGTTTTCAACACGAATCATTCGGTAGCCAACCTTCTTTCAAGATAATTTAACAGCAAGCTCATGGAATAAGTTAAGACAAGATAAATGGCAGCGGCTGTGAAGTAAGGCTCCCATACGCGGTAATATTGACCTTGCATCGCTCGTCCCCAATACATGATCTCTTGACAGGCAATGATAGCCAAGAGAGAGGAGTCTTTAATCAAAACAATAAATTCATTTCCAAGCGGCGGAATCATACGTTTAAAAGCCTGTGGCAAAATAACATGGCGCATGGCTTGAACGTGACTCATTCCGAGAGAACGCGAGGCTTCCATCTGTCCTTTGTCGATGGACTGAATGCCGGCACGAAAGATTTCTGCGGTATAAGCAGCAGAATTCAAAGAGAGAGAAAGGATACCCGCAAAAATGGAGTTGGTTTTACCAATGATGAGCGGGACAAAACCGAAATGAATGATTAAAATTTGCACAAATAAAGGCGTCCCACGAAAGATCGTAATATAAAGACTGAACGGGAAAGCAAGCCATTTATTGCGCATTATTTTTCCAAGACCAATCAGCAACCCTAAAATAGTTCCAAAAAAGATACCAGCAAGAGAGAGACCGATCGTTAAAAGTGTTCCCTTAAGAAAAAACGGGGCATAAGCTGCGATGATGTCCCATCTAAAATTCATGTTAGAACCTCCAATCTAGAAGCCCATTCAAAAAACGTAACTGTCTACAATAAATTCCCTAAAAAGGAAAAAATAAGGGGGATTTTGACGGGCTTTAAAGTTAAATTGCGTAACACTTGCTCTGAACAAGGTTACGCAATCCGGTTTTACCATTTTATCTATTCAGCTTTTGCTTGTTCAGCTTTGATTTGAGCCAGGTCTGGATCTTTGCCGAAATTAGCTTTATAGATCTTCGCATACGTGCCATCAGAGATGATTTTCTTAATGGCTTTATTAAATGCAGGTACAAGCTTGCTGCCTTTAGGGAACATGATACCGTAATATTCACTTGGGAAGCTTGGATCGTCTACAATTTTGAGCTTCTGATCTGGGTTATTCTTGACGTAAGCCTGGACAACCCCGCTGTCTGCTACTACTGCATCTGCCCCATTGTTGAGCATTTCTTGAATGGCAAGCGGTGTCGTATCAAATTTCTTGATCTTAGAACTGTTTTTACCGAGGATTCCTTCAGCAATCGTTTGACCAGTTGTTGCGTTTTGGACGGCAATCGTTTTTCCTTTTAGATCCTTACCGCTGCTGATGGTGCTACCGTCTTTAATTAAGATTTCATTTTTAGATTGGAAGTAAGGAAGTGAAAAATCATAGGTTTGTTTGCGGTCATTGTTTATAGTGATTGCCGAAATACCAGCGTCAGCGTTGTTTCCTTCAAGTGCTGCGAAGGCTGCATCCCAACCTACATTATCCATCTTAACTTTGTAACCAGCATCCTTTGCAACAGCGTTCATAATATCAACATCAAAGCCCACCATTTTACCATTATCCATATTTTCAAATGGCGCATAAGAAGCATCTGTTACAACATGCAGCGTTTTTTCTGATTTTGTGCTGGAACTCCCATTATTACTGCTTGTCCCACAGCCAGCCAGCATGATAACTGACATGATGAGGAGAGCCATCACTAAAGAAAAGCTTTTTTTCATCATTTTTCCCCCTAATAAACATTTTGTCACTCTCCGTTACATTAAATCTCTCTTTTAAATTCCCCTAGAAATAATCAAATTATTAGAGCACCTATTAAGGAAAATTAATGACGGCAGAGATTTCTATGAGTTTTACTTTAATGTATTAATGAAAAGAAGGCAACTCAAAATTTCCATATTATTTGAAGGATTTAAAGAAATTTAGACAAGGTTAGACAAAAGTTAAGGATGAATGCGATTTCAATCAATTGCCGGCGCAAAATCCGAGAAGGTCCAGCGCCGCCCTTAAGTAGGTGGACGTGATCCGAGAAGGTAGAAGAAAAATCCGAGAAGGTTACTCAAAAGTCATAGAAGGCTAGCCAAAAATCCGAGAAGGTCGGCGCAAAATCCGAGAAAGTCCAGCGCCGCCCCCAAGCAAGCGTGCGTGATCCTAGAAGGTAGAAGGAAAATCTGAGAAGGTTACTCAAAAATCATAGAAGGTCGGCGCAAAATCCGAGAAGGTCCAGCGCCGCCCCCAAGCAAGCGTGCGTGATCCTAGAAGGTAGAAGGAAAATCTGAGAAGGTTACTCAAAAATCCTAGAAGGTCCAGCAAAAATCCTAGAAGGTCGGCGCAAAATCCAAGAAAGTCCAGCGCCGCCCTTAAGTAGGTGGACGTGATCCGAGAAGGTAGAAGGAAAATCTGAGAAGGTTACTCAAAAATCCAAGAAGGTCCACCAAAAATCATAGAAGATCGGCGCAAAATCGAAGAAGTTCCAGCGCCGCCCCCAAACAAGCGTGTCCAATCCTAGAAGGTAGAAGAAAAATCCGAGAAGGTTACTCAAAAATCTAAGAAGGTCCACCAAAAATCATAGAAGGTCGGCGCAAAATCCGAGAAGGTCCGGCTCCGCCCCCAAACAAGCGTGTCCAATCCTAGAAGGTAGAAGAAAAATCCGAGAAGGTTACTCAAAAATCTAAGAAGGTCCACCAAAAATCCTAGAAGGTCGGCGCAAAATCCGAGAAGGTCCGGCGCCGCCCCCAAGCAAGTGTGCCCAATCCGAGAAGGTAGAAGAAAAATCTGAGAAGGTTACTCAAAAATCCGAGAAGGTCCAGCAAAAATCCAAGAAGGTCGGCGCAAAATCCGAGAAGTTCCAGCGCCGCCCCCAAGCAAGCGTGCCCAATCCGAGAAGGTAGAAGAAAAATCTGAGAAGGTTACTCAAAAATCCGAGAAGGTCCAGCAAAAATCCAAGAAGGTCGGCGCAAAATCCAAGAAAGTCCAGCGCCGCCCCCAAACAAGCGTGCGTGATCCTAGAAGGTAGAAGAAAAATCCGAGAAGGTTACTCAAAAATCTAAGAAGGTCCACCAAAAATCCAAGAAGGTCGGCGCAAAATCCAAGAAGGTCCATCGCCGCCCCCAAGCAAGCGTGCGTGATCCGAGAAGGTAGAAGAAAAATCCGAGAAGGTTACTCAAAAATCTAAGAAGGTCCACCAAAAATCCTAGAAGGTCAGCGCAAAATCCGAGAAGTTCCAGCGCCGCCCCCAAGCAAGCGTGCCCAATCCGAGAAGGTAGAAGAAAAATCTGAGAAGGTTACTCAAAAATCCGAGAAGGTCCAGCAAAAATCCAAGAAGGTCGGCGCAAAATCCGAGAAGTTCCATCGCCGCCCCCAAGCAAGCGTGCCCAATCCGAGAAGGTAGAAGAAAAATCTGAGAAGGTTACTCAAAAATCCGAGAAGGTCCAGCAAAAATCCAAGAAGGTCGGCGCAAAATCCAAGAAAGTCCAGCGCCGCACCCAAACAAGCGTGCCCAATCCTAGAAGGTAGAAGAAAAATCTGAGAAGGTTACTCAAAAATCATAGAAGGTCCAGCAAAAATCCAAGAAGGTCGGCGCAAAATCCAAGAAAGTCCAGCGCCGCCCCCAAGCAAGTGTGCCCAATCCGAGAAGGTAGAAGAAAAATCCGAGAAGGTTACTCAAGAATCTAAGAAGGTCCACCAAAAATCCTAGAAGGTCAGCGCAAAATCCGAGAAGGTCCAGCGCCGCCCCCAAGCAAGTGTGCCCAATCGGGAATGCATCAATTTCTAACTTGCCCATTCCCGTTAATCACGTATTTGGTAGAGGTGAGGGCAGGGAGCCCCATTGGTCCGCGAGCGTGTAATTTTTGTGTACTGATGCCGATTTCGGCTCCAAATCCAAATTCATAACCGTCAGTGAAGCGTGTGGAGGCATTGTGGTAGAGAACGGCGGCGTCTACTCTGTTAAAGAAAGCCTGTACCTCTTTTTCATCTTCAGAAATGATGGCTTCCGAATGCTTGGTCCCATAAGTTTGGATATGAGAGATGGCTTCATCAAGATTACTTACCAGTCGAAGTGCAACGATTAAATCGAGATATTCGGTTGCCCAGTCATTCTCATTTGCTGGCATAAGGCTAGGATCAAAAACACGTGCCGCCTCATCAGCATGAATCTCCACCTGTTTATCTTTTAAAGCTTGGATTAATTTAGGAAGATGTTTGGCTGCCCATTTTTCATGGACTAAAATCGTTTCGGCTGCATTACAAACAGAGGGACGATGGGTTTTGGCATTGACAGCAATGGAAACGGCTATTTCAGGTTTGGCAGTTTCATCAATATAGATATGGCAATTGCCCACCCCGGTTTCTAGAACTGGAACGGTGGCTTGCTGCACAACGGATTGAATAAGAGACGCTCCTCCTCGTGGAATGAGTACATCTAAATAGTGATTCAGTTTGAACATCTGGGCAGCCGTGTCACGTGAAGTATCTTCTAAAAGTTGGACCGCCTCAGAGGGAAGGTCAGATTGATGAAGCGCACGATGAAGGACTGAGACAATGGCTTTATTCGAATGAATGGCTGAAGAGCTGCCTCTTAGCAGCACAGCATTTCCCGTTTTAAGACAAAGGCTTGTGGCATCAACGGTTACATTGGGCCGCGCTTCGTAAATCATGCCAATAACTCCTAATGGTACTCTGATCTTTCGAATGTGCAAACCATTAGGGCGATCCCACTCCTCGAGCGTTTCACCAATAGGGTCAGGGAGTTCCGCTACCTGTTTTAGGCCCTCTGCCATTTCCATAAGTCTTGTTTCTGTGAGTGTAAGACGATCTATCATGTGGTCTTGAACCCCCTGACTCTTTGCCAAGGCCAAATCCTTTTGGTTTTCTTCTAGAAGATAGGGGGATTCCTTCATTAATTGATCCGCCATTTTTAACAAAGCCTCATTCTTCTCCTTGGTTGAAGCTAAAGCGAGTGTTGCGGCTGCCTGTTTAACAAGGGCTGCCTTTTCATATAAATCAGTCATTTGTTTAATCTCCTCTCAGTTTATAGGGTAGCTTCGCAAATGGTCTGCTCAATTAGTGTAAGTGGAACGAGAGAACCGTCCCCGCGTTTCCCCGCGTTTCAAGTGGAACGAGAGAACCGTCCCCGCATTTCCCCGCGTTTCACAGCGTTTCATTGAGTGGGTACCCAATGGTCTCTGTGGATGACTTCTGGTCGGTGGTGGGGGGAGTGGTGTTTGATTGCTTGGCTGTGTTTGCCTTTTATGCGTTTTAAGTCTTCGGCGGATAAGGTGACTTGTCCTTTGCCGATTAATTGCCCCGCGTGGGTTAGGACCTCGACGACTTGGCCTTCATGGAAGTGGCCGCGCACTTCTACAACTCCTGCAGGAAGCAAACTTTTTCCTTTGTCTAAGAGAGCGTCAGCGGCACCGTTGTCTACCACAACTTGGCCGGAAACCTCTGAGTGAAGCTGAATCCACTGCTTTTTATTTTTTAAGGGCAAGGCATGAGGAGAGGAACCAACATATGTGCCATCGCCTTTTCCCTCGAGGACTTTGAGCAGCTTCTCAGGTCCTGAGCCCGTTCCGATAAACGAAGGGACCCCAAGATGCAAGGCGGTCTTAGAGGCTTCAATCTTGGAACGCATACCGCCTGTCCCGACTTTCGAAACCGCATCACCTGCTAAGGCAAGCTCCTTTTCTGTAATTTCGGGTAAAAATGAAAGGCGCTCAGCAGCGGCTGACTTTCTTGGGTCTTTAGAATATAGGCCATTTATATCTGTGAGAATAATGAGCCAATCGGCATGAACTAGGCCGCTGACTAGAGCAGACAATCGGTCGTTATCACCAAATGTGAGTTCCTCAATCGCGACGGAATCATTTTCATTAATAATTGGAACGACACCCCGCCTTAAAAGTTCCGATAGAGTGTTAAAGGCATTGGTGTATTGATCTTGAATGGAAAAATCATGTCGAGTGAGTAAGAGCTGAGCGGTCAATAAACCATGGGAGCGAAACTGGTCGGAGTAGTGCTGCATCAACAAGCTTTGTCCAACTGCCGCGGCTGCTTGTTTACCAGAAATTGTGACGGGGCGAGAGGGATAACCAAGAGCCGAGAAGCCGGCTGCAACGGCACCAGATGTGATTAAGAGAAGCTCATGACCCGCTTTTCTTAATGCCGACAAGGCAGCGACGTGTTCCGTCAGTTTGCTTTCCGATAACTGTCCATGTTCATCAGTCAATGAACTACTGCCTATTTTTACGACAATTCTTTGACGTCCCATTTTTTTTACGCCTCACTTTGTGTTTAAAGTAAAATAAAAACTCCTCCATCCTATAAAAGGACGGAGGAGCCGTGGTACCACCTTTTTTCAGAAATTCTTAGAACGAATGTCTGATCTTAAGCCCGTATCGTGGGAAACGGTTAGGTTTGCCTAACTGCTCATGGGCAGGTTCGATCCTCCATCAGTGGTGCACCTTTCAGCCAAGGGTGTACTCTCTAATCACCTGAAAAGACTTACTAATCCCAATCTTTGCATTGCGTATGGAATTGGCGTACATAGAACTTTAATGGATTAAATTATAGGTAAATTTAGTTTGTTCGTCAAGGATTGATTTTCAAGTAAAAGGCCTATGTTTTAGTGTGGTTGAGCGGAAAAAGTCGAATAAACAGGAAACTATTCCCCAGGAAATGACAACATGCAGATAACTTCGACAGTTGAAATCAAAAAACATATATGTTCTCATGGTTGCAAAGAGTAAAATGATCGAAATTTAGGGTGGGTTAATTTGGATTTAAAAATAAAAAGAGTTTATGAAGAGGCTGAGGAGAAGGATGGTATACGCATTCTTGTTGACCGATTATGGCCAAGAGGGGTAACCAAGGAGAAAGCAAAGTGCGATGTATGGCTTAAGCAAGTCGCTCCAAGTCCAACTCTTCGTAAAACGTTTGCCCATAAGCCTGAGCGGTTTGATGCATTTCGAGAACAATATATTCAAGAGTTAAGAACCGATCCAGAAAAAGGAAAACCCTTGGCGTTTATTCGGGAAAAATTAGTTCATGAGACCGTTACACTCGTTTATGCTTCAAAGGAAACTTTCTATAACCATGCAAACGTATTAAAAGATTTTCTGGAATGTAAGAAGCACTAAAAAAAGGGGTTAATCCTAATCACCCCCAATTTTTGCTTAATAAAATAGATTTTCAGGCTATTCATCGAGGATTCACACGGTGAGTCACTCACTCCTTATTTAATAAATGAGAGGGCGCCCTCAAAAATAAGTCTTTTGGGACACCCTCAAACAAATTAAAGATTATATTATCTGTAGCAGCACGGTTTAGGCATTTTTGGCATGTCTGTCTGAAAGGGGGTGATTATGTTTCTCTTTAAAAATAGCGACCAATAAAGCTATGCCACTTAAAACAAGTAAGGCACTAGTTACAAAAAACACATTAGAGATTCCATAGAGACTCGAAATAAAACCGCCGAGGGATGGGCCGATGATGTTCCCGAGAAAACGAACGCTTGTGTTATAACCCATGACCTCTCCTTGCATGGCAAGCGGGGTAACCTGGCGAATAAAGGCGACCAGGACAGGCAGTACACCGCCGATTGTAATTCCAAGGAAGAAGCGGATAATAACGAGCTGCCATATGGATGTGACAAACGCGCCAGGCAAATAGACGATGCCCGATAACAAAATAAGGATGACGAGAATTTTTTGATAGCCGATTTTATCGCCAAGTTTTCCCCAGTTTCGAGCAAACAGAAGATTCCCTAAGCCGGCTGCAGAAAAGGCGAGTCCCGAGAAGAAAGCCAAATTTTCAGGTCCGTGAAGATGACTGACGTAGAGAGCAAGGATGGGCTGAATACTGAAGTTGGCAATTTGGACGAATAAGGCGACCACCATAATCATGGTCAGCATCGGGTTGGTAATAATATGAGCAAGGACTTCTTTGGTGGAATAATTCTTTTGCTTACCTGTTTTTTCTTCGAGGCGAAATTCCTTAACACCGAATAAAACAAAGAAAGCGGCAATTAATAGAGTAATAGCTGTAAAATGGAACGTCATCTTAAATCCAACCGAATCGGCAAGTAATCCAGCAAGCATTGGACCAAGCAAGGTTCCCGCCACATTTCCTGTTTGCAGGGTACCGAGAACACGTCCGGCTAGATGCCTTGGCGTTTGGGTTGATATAAGAGCCTGTGACATGGAGATGAAACCGGTAAAGATCCCCATGAGGAAACGGAGTAAAAATAACTGAAAGACGGATGTGACAAAGCCCATTAAGAAAACAGACACGGCAAGGCCAAAAGCGGCAATCACAAGTATCTTTTTTCGCCCATGGCGATCGCCAAACCGTCCCCAAATGGGTGAAGCAATAAAGGCCATGACAAATGTAATCGCAAATACCCACCCCGACCATCGCTGAACATATTCAGGCGTATGGTGACCAAGTGTCTGAATATAGAGCGAGAGAAAGGGAATCACCATGGTCATGCTGCCGCCTATAAAAAAGTTGGCAAACCACATGATGATCAGATTCTGTTTCGCTGCTCGTTCATGCTGCAAGACATAACCCTTCTTTCCATTAAATTGTAAATACTTCGGAAACCTAACATTTCGGAAATCAAAATATATTTTACGCCTTTCTGTGCTGCTTGAAAAGAGTTCAGCTTTAATTCATTGCAAATTGATGAAAATAACCATGGGGACAGACGCCACCTGCAAGAGCACCTTATTGCCGGGGTCTGTCCCCACGCTCTAATTGCGGCAAAAGAAAAAGGCAAGTCGATTGACTTTGCCTTTTAATCTGTATATGGTTTTATTATTTTGTTTTGGGAGGTGCGCAGGAGGCTCTCTCAATAATTTCATGAGGGATAATAAAACGATTAGTGGGTAATTCGGTTTCTTTGATAAGCTGGAAGAGGGCATCCGTGGCACTGCTCCCAAGCTGAAAAATATTGATTTCGACAGAGGTTAGCGGTGGGGAACAATACTCGGAAATTAGCAAGTTATTAAAGCTGATTAACGAGATGTCTTCAGGGACTCGAACTGAGATTTCTGTGAGGGAACTCATAATCCCAAGAGCCATGATATCGTCCGCCACAATTAAACCGGTAGGGGGATCTTCCATTGACATCAGCAATTGCCCGGCTTGCCGTCCGCCTTCTTGAAGGAAATCTTGGTGGACAATATATTCATCTCTAATAGGAAGACCAGCTTGCGTGAGGGCTTGTTTATAACCATTTAGCCGGTCCGTTGTCACCACAAGCTCAGGAGCCCCCCCTATAAACGCACATTTAGTATGTCCTAAGTTAATCAGATATTGGGTCGCTTCAATGGCGGCTTGTATATTATCATTATCTACATGAGTAATTTGGTTTTCATTGATATAAGGCTTACCGATAAGGACAAAAGGAAATCTTAGTTTGATTAGCAAATCAACTAACTCGTCGCCAATTCGAGAGTATAACAGAATCAGTCCATCGACGCGGCGCCCGTGAACCATGCTAAGGACTTCAGCCCGAATTTCTTCTTTTGTAATACCTGTTGTCATATAAATACCATAATGGTTAGCATGTGCTTCTTTACTGATCCCCTGAATGACCTGAGGGAAGAATGGGTTTTGAAAGAGTTCCCCTCCAGAACCGGGGAGCACAATGCCAATGGTCTGAGCACTTTGATTAGCTAGACTTCGAGCATGATGGTTCGGATAATAGCCTAATTGTTCCATCGCTTCTCGAACCGTTCTCTTGGTTTTCTCACTGATCCTTGAGCTGTTAGCAATAACACGAGAGACCGTTGATGGGTTAACATTGGCAAGCTTTGCGACATCTTTTATAGTGACAGCCATTTTATTTCCTCCTTTATCATAAAGCCAAACAACCTGCTGATGCTTTAAAACGGTGACACCATTTGAGGAATTAAGGCATTTTTCTTGTCTTAGATGACAAATTTTAGAGAGCAAAAATCATAAAATTCGGCTTAATCAGATTCCTTTGCAAACGGTTGCATGGATTGACACAAAAATAAACGAAAATCATTTCCTATCAGATGAAGACTCACTAAAATTGATTCTAATTCTGATTGAATCGTTTGTCAATTAAGTTCCCCCAAATAGGTTAAACGTTTCCAAAAAAAATTATACGCTTACAAAAATGATTTGACTTGTTCAATCAAAACGTTTTATAGTTTTAGTGTCACAACTTTTTAAACATGAAGAGGTTTGGTTAAAATTTTATGGCTTAGCGTGGAGAATCCCTCACCTAACAACTAATTTTTATTTTTTAAAAGGGCTTCACCCCTTAGCGAGTGACGGATTGACTTAGTGGCAAAGGGTTGTGAGGATTTTATTTTGTCGATTTGTGCTAACGCTTGCACAAAAAGTTTTTTCATTAAGCAGGGTATTCGTATTAAAAAAGAACAGGTCTATAGTAAAGGGGCATATGTATGAAGCATCAATGGTGGAAAGAAGCAATTGCCTACCAAATCTATCCGCGGAGTTTTATGGATTCTAATGGGGATGGAATCGGGGATATACAAGGTATTATTTCTAAACTGGATTACGTTAAGAATCTTGGGATCGATGTCATTTGGATTTGTCCGATTTTTAACTCGCCAAATGATGATAACGGTTATGATATCAGTGATTACAAAGGTATTATGGCTGAATTTGGGACGATGGCTGATTTTGACGAACTTTTAAGTGAAGTTCACAAGCGCGGCATGAAACTCATTCTTGATCTTGTTATTAATCACACTTCGGATGAGCATCCTTGGTTTGTCGAGTCGCGTTCCTCTAAAGAAAATCCTTACCGTGACTACTATATTTGGAAAAAGGGAAAAGCGGGTAAGGAACCGAACAATTGGGAGTCTATTTTTGGTGGGTCTGCTTGGAAATACGATGAAGCGACCGATGAGTATTTCTTGCATGTCTTTTCAACCAAACAACCTGACCTCAATTGGGAAAATCAGACGGTGCGTCATGAACTCTATGACATGATTAATTGGTGGCTAGATAAGGGGATTGATGGTTTCCGAGTGGATGCGATTTCCCATATCAAGAAAGAAGCCGGCTTTCCTGATCTTCCCAACCCTAACAAGAAAAAATATGTCCCGTCCTTTGATGGACACATGAACCGTCCTGGCATTCAGGCGTTTTTAAAAGAACTCAAAGAGCATACGTTTGCACGCTATGACATCATGACGGTCGGGGAAGCGAACGGCGTCAAAATTGAAGAAGCAGATGAGTGGGTGGGCGAAGAGAACGGCATATTTAACATGATCTTCCAATTTGAGCATCTTGGTCTCTGGGGAAAGAGTGCTGAAGGCGGCTTGGACATCCACGCCTTGAAAAAAATATTCACGAAATGGCAAAAAAGTCTGGATGGAAAGGGCTGGAATGCACTTTTCCTAGAGAATCACGATCAGCCCCGATCGGTGTCAACATGGGGGGATGATGGAGAATATAGGGAGAAGTCCGCTAAATCCTTGGCAGCCCTATACTTTCTCATGCAAGGCACCCCATTTATTTATCAAGGTCAAGAAATTGGGATGACGAACGTTCAATTTGATTCTATTGATGACTACAATGATGTAGCCATTAAGAACATGTACAAAAGTGAGCGGGAGGAAGGCAAGTCTCACCTTGATATTATGAAAGTGATCTGGAAAAATGGCCGTGATAACTCCCGAACACCTATGCAGTGGTCGGACGCTGCCCAAGCCGGATTTACAACAGGAAAGCCTTGGATGACGGTCAATCCTAACTATCAGACTATCAATGTTGCAACTGAATTGACCAATCCAGATTCAGTCTATCACTTCTACAAATCACTGATCGATTTAAGAAAAGACAATGCGGTTCTAGTTTATGGTTCCTATGACCTTGTTTTAGAAAACCATGACTTTGTCTATGCCTACACAAGAAAGTTCAATGATGAAACGGTCTTGGTTTTATGCAACCTGTTTAATGAAGATGCAAAGGTAAACTTGCCAAAAGAATTAGTGAGTGAACAAGCAGAACTTCTTTTAAGCAATTACAGTCCAATAAAAACCGGACTTCCAAAGTCCCTCACATTGAATCCTTTCGAGACAAGAATCTATCGACTGGCTTAACTAAAGGTTAATTAGAATCTAGTAAACAAACAGATGGTTCGGCGCTAACCTGCTGGGGGGCAGAGTAGCTTTTTGTATAAATTGGATGACCTTTTCGGAAAGGGTGCCAATCTGCCAGGGGGGGCAGTGGACCTTCTTGGATAAATAGTCGACCTTTTCGGATTTTTAGCGGACCTTCTCAGATTTTTCACCAACCTTCTCGGATAATTGGCGGACCTTCTCAGATTTTTCGCCAACCTTCTCGGATAATTGGCGGACCTTCTTGGAAAGGGTGCTAATCAGCCGGGGTTCCAGTGGACCTTCTCGGATAAATAGTCGACCTTTTCGGATTTTTTGAGGACCTTCTCGGATTTTTCGCCAACCTTCTCGGATAATTGGCGGACCTTCTTGGAAAGGGTGCCAATCTGTCAGGGGGGGCAGTGGACCTTCTTGGATAAATAGTCGACCTTTTCGGATTTTTAGCGGACCTTCTCGGATTTTTCACCAACCTTCTCGGATAATTGGCGGACCTTCTTGGAAAGGGTGCCAATTTGCCGGGGTTCCAGTGGACCTTACCGGATAAAAGGCCAACCTTCTCGGATAGGTGTTAATTT
This sequence comes from Pullulanibacillus sp. KACC 23026, assembly GCF_029094525.1. Lineage (NCBI taxonomy): Bacteria > Bacillati > Bacillota > Bacilli > Caryophanales > Sporolactobacillaceae > Pullulanibacillus > Pullulanibacillus sp. KACC 23026. The sequence goes on from NZ_CP119107.1 coordinate 457,866, forward strand.
GCCGGGGGGAGTGCCCGGAGTTTCCTATAAGAATAGCTTTTCACGAGGGTTTAGCTCATAAACTTTTTTAAAAGAGGTGATTCTATGAACTTGGGTGAAGATGTCCTGATTTTTATGGGAGTGTTGTTGGTCTTTTGGCTGGTGTTCGCGGTTTTTGTGAAACGACTGTACGGTGAAAAGCGGGTGATCTGTGCCTCATGTCATAGGAAGGTTAACTCTTTAGGAATGGCGAAATGCCCGAGGTGCGGAGGGTATTTGTATAAGGATCACATTGAAGATGATTATTATAAGCGGAATGGCCGATAGACTATTAAAGGGGGAGGGGGAGTTTTCGATATGAAAAAGAGACTATGGACAGCTTGTTTTTCCATTTGTTTGTCGCTCGTCATGTTGACGGGTTGTGCGACGGGTGCTTCTCAGTCAGCACCCAAATCGAAGGGGGCTCAAGCGGCAGCGGTTAAGGCACCAGTTTTTACTGAAACGGATTTTGCTCCTAATTCATCACATGATATTTACTATGAGATTTTTGTGCGATCTTTCGCGGACAGCAATGGGGATGGCATTGGCGATTTGAAGGGAATCACTGAAAAGCTATCATACCTAAAAAAGCTGGGTGTACAAGGGATTTGGTTAACACCGATCTTTGAATCACCTTCTTATCATGGCTATGATGTGACCGACTATTATAAAATCAATCCGGATTTCGGTACCGAAGCTGATTTGAAGAATTTGGTGAGCAAGGCCCATCAAATGGGAATAAAAGTGCTTCTTGACCTCGTTGTTAACCATACAAGTGATCAAAATCCGTGGTTCAAGAAGGCGCTCGCTGATGATCCGACTTATAAGAACTATTATATTTGGAAAAAGCCTGCCGATAGCCTAGATCAGCAGGGAGACTGGGGGGAGCAGGTTTGGCAGACTAATGGAGATCAGGTCTATGAAGGGGTCTTTGATAAGAGTATGCCAGACCTTAACTATGACAATCCAGTTGTCCGTCAGCAAGTGATTAAGATTGGTCAATATTGGCTGAAGAATGATGGTGTTGACGGCTATCGTTTAGATGCGGCGATGCATATTTATTCAAACTGGCAGTATCCCGACGCCGCAGAAAAAAATGCCCAATGGTGGACTGAGTTCTATGATGCGATGAAACAGGTGAATCCGAAAACATACCTAGTAGGGGAGGTATGGGATGACCCAACTGTTATCGCTCCTTATTTGAAGAGTGCTCTTACTTCGGGATTTAATTTTGACTTGTCGACTCAGATTCTTGATGCGGCAAAATCGGAATCAGATAACGGCTTGGTATCGAGGCTTGAGGCCATCCGATCATTGTATGCCAAGCAAAATTCTGATTTTAAGGATTCAACATTTATTACGAACCATGACATGGACCGAACCATGAGTCAGTTGAATGATAATGTGAATGATGCCAAAATGGCGGCATCACTTCTATTGACGCTGCCAGGCAACCCGTTTATTTATTATGGCGAGGAGATCGGCATGCAGGGAAGCGGACCCGATGAGGCCAAACGTGAGCCGTTTATTTGGTCATCTGATCCAAATGATAAAACCACGACGTCTTGGGAGCCGACAGGAGTAAACGATACAGGCAAGATAGCTCTGAATGTAGAAGAAAAAGATCCGAATTCTATGTACAATTGGTACAAAAACTTGATCTATGCCCGCCGCTCAAGTCCAATTTTGATGGATGGTGAGCTCCAAGATACGAATTATACAGTGGATGGACTCATTACGTTTAAACGTGTTCTTAATCAAAAGAGCTTGCTTGTCCTTACAAATATGACTGGAAAAGCGAAGTCTCTAAAGCTCTCAAAAGAAGATCGCTCGTACAAGAATGTGTATTTTGAGACGTCGAAAAAGGTGAAAACAGGAAAAACGATTAGTCTGCCAGCTTATTCAACTGTTATTCTATCTCCATAAGGGTTCCCAAAAAATCTAGCTTCTGCTCGTTAGCCAGACTTCTCCAATAGTGATCTCGCGTAATGGGTAAGGCGACGTCATCAAATAGTGATTCTCTCGTAAAGGGCAGGGCGACCTCATTCAGAGATGATTCCTTCTGTTGAGGTCTGTCCCCTTTCTAGTAAAAAATCCTTATATATCAAGGGTTTCAAAGATTTTATAAAAAAGTTAAAAAAACGCTTTCAAAATAGTTTCAAATGATTTATAATACAAATTGTACAAAGTGCAATCGTTTGCAAAGAAGTGATTAATTAAACGTTTATTTAATAAATGGCGGCGAATGCTAGTTTATTAAATAAAAAATAGGCTTTAGTGCAATCGTTTGCCAAAACCAAGGAGGAAACAATAGTGAACTTACAAAAAACAGTTAAAGTTTTAGCTAGTGGATTTATAGCTGTCACATTACTTGCTGCTTGTGGATCTAACAGCACCAGCAAATCTTCCGAGACTTCTACCAAAGCAAAAGATACAACCAAAACAGCTCAAACTGCAGAAGTTAAGCCGGAAGATGGTGCAAAATTAACGGTTTGGTACGACGATGGGGACAAAGGCTGGGCTACTAGTATTGCGAATCAATTCACTAAAAAATATGGGGTTAAAGTAACGCTTCAACAAGTGGCTTCAACTGATGCTCCGGCTAAAATGGAAAAAGATGCTTCAGCAGGTATTGGAGCCGACGTGTTCGTTGCGCCTCATGACCACACTGGTGAAATGGCATCTCAAGGTATTTTGTATCAAAATATGGATCCTGATTATTACAAGAAAAATGATATTTCTGCTGCTGTTACAGGGGTTTCTACAAATGATAAAGACGGTAAGTACACGATGTACGGTTATCCACTCTCCGTTGAAACTTATGCCTTATTCTATAATAAAGAATTAATGAAAAAAGAAGGGATTACTTCTGTTCCAACAACTTGGACCGAATTGTTTGCAGACGCTAAAAAGTTTAATGATGACACGTCTGTTAGCGGTAAACACTACGGCTTCATGATGGACGTTGGTAACGAGTATTACATGCAGTCCTTCTTATCAGCTTACGGCGGTTATGTATTTGGTAAGAACAACACTGATCCAACTGATTTAGGTTTGTCTGGTGCTCCTGCTGCTAAGACCGCTGACTTTGTGAATCAAATGCATGCGATTTTACCGCTTAACCAATCCAGTATCACGTCGAACGTTATGACGTCAATGTTCGATACAAATAAATTGATGTTTTATGTAGACGGTCCTTGGGCAATTGCCGGTCATACACAAAACAAAGTGAACTTCGGCGTTGCAACATTACCAAAACTTGATAACGGTAAATATCCGCAAACGTTTTCTGGTATCAAAGCGTTATATGTAAATGCTTATACGAAATATCCTAAGGCTGCTTATCTCTATGCTAAGCTTGCATCAAGTCCAGATGCTCTTGCCTTACGTTACAAAGATGATTCTCAAATCCCGGTTGCAAACTCTTTGATCAATAGCTCCGACATTAAGTCCAATCCAAATGTCCAAGCGATTTTGAAACAAGCTCAGCTTTCGGCTGTTCCAATGCCTAATATTCCTCAAATGCAGGCCGTTTGGACACCGATGGGAACCGCGTTTGTTACCGCTTGGAACAAACCAGACGGTAAAGTGCCATTTGAAAAAGCGGAAGCCCAAATTCAAACAGCCATCAAAGCTGAAACCAAGTAAGTTGATTTTCAACTGAATAAAACAATTAAATAAGGCTAGTATCTGTACAGATATTAGCCTTAATCCTTTAAAAATAAAAGGGGTGAGAGGGTTGAAACAGTCAACTAAAGCTGCTTGGCTTTCAGTCATTTTCATGGGGCTTGGTCAACTTTATAACAGACAATTTATAAAAGGAATTATTCTTTTTATTATAGAAGCTTATGCTTTAATTTTTGATTTACTGCCTTTTTGCCATAGCATGAAAGGACTTGTTACTTTAGGAACGCATACCCAGCACCAGGATGGGTGGACGATTGTTCCAGGTGATGATTCCATTAATTTAATGCTTATCGGAATTATTAACATTATTATTTTCGGCATTTTTGCTTGGGTATATGTGTTAAATGCAAGAGATGCTTATAAAAATGGTCAATTAAGAGATCAAGGTAAGAAACCAAATAACTTTAAGGAAACTTTGAAATTCTTATCCGGAAATGGTTTTCCGTACGTACTCTTAACTCCGTCACTTGTCATCACATTGTTCATTACGATGCTTCCTTTATTGTTCGGAATCATGCTCGCTTTCACTAACTATTCAAGTCCGAACCATTTGCCGCCGAAAAATTTGGTGCAGTGGACCGGTTTCCAAGCCTTTACTCAATTGTTTTCGATGAAGGGCTGGAGTTCAACCTTTGTCGGTGTCTTTACCTGGACCATTGTGTGGACGATCCTTTCAACACTAACCTGTTATTTTGTCGGTCTATTATTTGCTGTTTTTATCAACACACAAGGTATTCGTTTCAAATCATTTTGGAGAGGTATTTTCATTTTACCTTGGGCAATTCCGCAATTTGTCAGCATTCTCATTATGCATGACATGTTCAATGAAGATCTTGGTCCAATTAATCAGTACCTTCATATGCTTCATTTACCTATGGTTCCTTGGTTTTCCAATCCATTAGCTGCCAAAGCTTTGCTTGTAGTGGTTAACATTTGGTTTGGCTTCCCTTATTGGACGATGTTGATGAGCGGAATCATGACATCCGTTAATCAAGAGATGTATGAAGCTGCCGATGTGGACGGAGCAAGTCCGTTTTATAAGTTTAGAAAAATTACGCTTCCAGTGGTCCTCTTTTCGACGGCACCATTGTTAATCATGAGCTTCGCAGCGAACTTCAATAACTTCAATGTGATTTATCTGTTGACTCAGGGTGCACCAGCCAATAGTGATTATATGTACGCAGGGTCTACGGATATCCTGATATCCTGGATTTATAACATGACCTTAAATGTCGGTCAATATAACATGGCAAGCGTTGTTTCCCTATTAATCTTTATTGTCATTTCGATTGTGACAGCTTGGAACTTACTCCGAAGCCGAGCCTTCCGAGAGGAGGATATGATGTCATGACAACCCAAACACCTAAGAAACTCCGTGCCGGTAAAGCTCGCGGGTCACTTTTGGCTAAAACGTTTATTTATGTCATCCTGTCTCTTACCGTTATTACGATTATTTATCCTATTTGGTGGATTGTGGTTGGGGCATTAAACCCAAGCAATGGTCTTTATGCAGCAAGCATTATTCCAAAAGGATTAACACTTGAACATTTTATCTATTTGTTTACGCAGACAGATTATGCGATCTGGTTCAAAAATACGTTATATATTGCTGTTTGGAACACGATTATTTCAACTGTTTTAGTTATTACAGCGGCTTATGCCATGTCGCGGTTCCGCTTTAAGGGCCGCAAATATGGGTTGTTAACACTCATGATTCTTCAAGGCTTCCCTTCCTTTATGGGAATGATCGCCATGTTCACATTGCTCCAGCAATTGACCTGGTTTGGTCCTCATGGATTATTAAATAGCCTTTGGGGATTAATCATTATTTACGCCGGCGGGTCCATTCCATTTAACGTTTGGATGATCAAAGGGTATTTCGATTCTCTTCCAAAAAGTTTAGAAGAAGCGGCCAAAATTGATGGAGCAAGCAATACGAAGATCTTCTTTAAAGTGATGCTTCCGTTAGCGAAACCGATGATCGCTTTCGTTGCGGTGACCCACTTTATTGGACCATGGATGGATTATATTTTCCCTAGTATCGTGCTGACAACAAGCAACAAGTTCACGCTCGCTATGGGCTTATATTCCATGGTAACCGGCGAACAAAACACTCAGTTCTCAACGTTTGCAGCCGGAGCTGTTCTAGTCGCACTGCCGATCTCCATTTTATTCTTGTTATTCCAAAAGCAAATGACAGAAGGCTTAACGGCTGGAGCTAACAAAGGGTAATCCCCTTTGTGCTCCTTTCTTTTTTTACCAGGAAAGTATATTTGGCTTGGGCAAATGATCCTAAAGATTTATAATATTCTTGTTAGTTGTTAAAACAGGCCTCATCTCAGCATGTTTTAAGGTTCTCCGGCTGTCTCGAGGTTCGTTTATTCAGACAAAAAAAGAGAGGTCCTAAAATGAACGTAACAGTATGGAATGAAAATCGTCATGAACAAACGAGTGAACAAGTACGCGAAGTCTATCCAGAAGGCATTCATGGTGCCATTGCTGGTTTTTTAAGAAACGAGGAAGGCATTGAGGTTCAAACAGCTACATTAGATGAGCCGGAGCATGGCCTGACAGAAGATGTTTTACAAAACACGGATGTTCTTATTTGGTGGGGACATATGGCTCATCATGAAGTGAGCGATGAAGTGGTGGAAAAAGTAAAGCAGCGTGTGCTTGAGGGGATGGGTCTGATTGTCCTTCACTCAGGGCATTTCTCTAAAATCTTTAAAACGCTTATGGGGACAAGTTGTGATCTAAAGTGGAGAGAAGCGGATGAGACTGAACGTCTATGGGTCATTAACCCAGGGCACCAAATAGTAGACGGCATTCTTGAGTATATCGAGCTTGAAAAAGAAGAAATGTACGGGGAGCACTTTGATATCCCGGCACCGGACGAAGTGATTTTTACAAGCTGGTTCGAGGGTGGAGAGGTTTTCCGCAGCGGTTGTACGTTCTATCGCGGAAATGGAAAAATCTTTTACTTCCGACCAGGGCATGAAACTTATCCAACTTACTACAACAAAGATATTCAAAAAGTTATTACAAACGCGGTTAAATGGGCAAAACCAGCGGACCGCAAGCGCCCGGTCTACGGCAATGCCAAACCGCTTTCACCTATCGCTCCTAAAGGGGAATAAAAGTTAGGAAGATCAGTTAAGCGAACGAAAAAGCATAAGCGAGGGAGAGTGGGGGTGGGAATACAATCGCTCACTCTCCTAATTAATTTAGAAAAAAATAACTCCGGTAACCTAAAGGAGGGTGACGTAATGAAAGAAAAACTGAAGCTTGGTGTGATTGGAGCAGGAGGCATTTTTAGACATGCTCATGCTCCGGCATGGCTTTCACATCCTGAAATTGAGATAGTTGCAATCAGTGATCCAGTGGTGGAGGCAGCAGCGGCTTTCGCCAAAGAGCATGGGATTCCACAAGTGTTTAAGGATTATCATGACCTTTTAGCCCAAGAGGAAATCGATGTGGTCGATATCTGTACGCCGAACAGCCTGCATTCAGAGATTGCCATCGCCGCACTAAAAGCAGGTAAGCATGTGTTCTGTGAGAAGCCAGATGCCGTCAATGCGGAAGAAGCCAAAAAGATGGCAAGGACGGCGGGTGAAACGGGAAAAAGACTCATGGTTATGCGAAATAATCGCTTTAATCCGGCGTCCCAATTCATGAAAAAGTACGTCGATGCCGGTCATATGGGAGATATTTACACAGGAAGATGCGGTTGGATTCGCAGGCGCGGCATTCCAGGCCGAGGCGGTTGGTTCACGACGAAAGAGTTGTCTGGGGGCGGCCCGCTGATCGACCTTGGTGTCCATTTTATCGATGTCGCCATGTGGCTCATGGGGAATCCAAGGCCAGTAGCAGTGGTCGGTGCCACTTACAATAAATTTGCCAGTGCAGATGAGTTAGAAACAGGTACCTTTGATGTGGAAGACTTAGCCAGTGGTTTTATTCGATTTGAAAATGGTGCCACTTTGCAAATTGAATTCAGTTGGGCATCCAACGTTGAAGAAGAAATGAACTTCTATGAACTCCGCGGCACAAAATCGGGTGTCCATTTTAAAAATGGCGAGCTGAAAATTTTTTCCGAAATCGAAGGGACTTTAGTTGACATCATCCCTCGCCTGCCTGAACATAAGATCTCTGACCATACGAGTAACATTAATCATTTTGTTAATGTCCTTCAAGGGCGCGAGGAACCTATCCTTACACCAGAGCATGGTGTGCACATGATCGAAATCCTAACAGCTATTTATGAATCGGCCCGGCTTGGCCGGGAAGTTTTGTTGTAAATGGTGGGGACAGCCTCTACAAGCAGTCATTCTTTTAGTAGAGCTCTGTCCCCTATTTTTATTTAGGGAGTGAGGGAGGGCGGTTTGGCCGGGTTCTAACGGACATGGGCCTAAATGTCCGTCACAATAGAAAAATGACGAAAGAAGAGACTCTAACGGCCTGAAAAAATGCCCATTATGGCCAGCGATCAACCTAGGATTGGGCAGCACTTTTACTCCGGCTCTGCAATAACCCCATCAAAAGCGGCTTGGTAAATCGCGCGGATCTCGTCTTCACCAAGTGGGAGCGGGCTTCGGGCAAGCAATCTTTTTTGCTCGTGAGCATCTTCAGTGAGCTGGTCAAGAGCAGTTACTGGAATGTTATACTCTCCAAGGACAGCAGGTAAACCGACGTCTTTAACAAGTAACTCAAGCCTTCGGACACATTCATAGGAGGCCTCTTTCTCAGATAGAAAACTAGAATTACCACCTAACGCATTCAAAATATCAGCCATCCGCTTGGTGCAGCTTTTTCTAATATAGCCCATAACATAAGGAAGCAATACGGCATTTGCCTCTCCATGAGGAAGATGGAATTGACCGCCTAGCGGGTAGGCCAGGGCATGAACCCCTGCGACACCTGCATTAAAAAAGGCAAGACCTGCGATGTAGCTTCCATGACTCATGTCAGTCCGTGCTGCCTGGTCATCACCATTTGTTGCAGCTTTTTGTAGTGAGCGGCTGATCAGACGAATCGCTTGCAGGGCGAGTCCATCTGTTGTTGGGCCGGCATTGACCGATACATAAGCCTCAATAGCATGGGTGAGGGCATCGATACCTGTTGCGGCTGTGACCCGCGGCGGGAGCGAAACCGTTAAGGCAGGGTCGACAATAGCAGCATCAGCTAGGAGGTAATCATGCGTGACGACATCCTTAGAGGAATCTAATGATAAAACGGCAATGTTGGTGACCTCAGAGCCTGTGCCAGAGGTGGTTGGAATGAGAACCTTTGGGAGCCCTTTTTTTGTAATGGGTCTGATCCCGGTCAAATTTAAATACTCCTCAACAGGACCTTCGTGAACAGCAAGAACGGCCGCAAGCTTAGCTAAATCGAGGGAACTGCCGCCGCCAACACCAATGATCAAATCAAATTGACCTTCCCGTGTATAGTGGACTAACTTCTCTGCTGTTTCCAGAGGAGGCTCAGGAACAATATCTGTGTATAGGGTGTACGGAAGCTGCTGGCTATCGAGTAAGCTTGTCACCTGATCCAATAGACCGATTTGTTGGAGCAGAGGATCGGTGACAATGAGTAACCGCTTAGCTTCATGCTTCTCGATTTCTGGAGTCAAATATTCCAGAGACCCCCAACCGGTATAACTTAATGGAGTAAACACAAGTTTTGATACTGTCATATTATCTCTCCTTAAGTTGGTTTCAAGAAAGTGCGACTAACTATTTAATTCTCCACATAAGGCCGATTTCCTTGTTTGGCTACCTCATAGAATAAATAGCCAGTTGAACGGAGGTGCCTCATTAGGAGTTTCCGTAAGTCATTTTATGTATTTCCTTTTTGCGGATGAACCGTCACTTGTATGCTGGCGGGGATCGGATTACGAAAAAATTGATGATTAAAATGAAACGCGAGAACCGTCCCCAAGTGGTAAACTAATAGAAAAGGGGTGAGGAGAAATTATGTCAACCATTCGATTATTAGCTTTGGATATGGATGGGACCACTTTAACGTCTGATAAGGAAATCACTCTGTTAACTAAAAAGTGGATTCAAATGGCGGCGGCTTCCGGAATAACGGTTATGTTTGCTACAGGGCGTGGAGAGGAGCAAGTCGATCAATTTGCTGAGGAGCTTGAACTTAATATGCCAAAAGTCTTGCTTAATGGCAGCCTCATTCTTGATCAGAGCGGGAAGGTTATGGCTCGTTATTTTCTTGAACCTGATACAGTGAAGCACCTTTATCAATTAGCGCGTGACCATGGGACACATTTCTGGGGATACACCCTTCATGGGCGAAGGCTCCAGTCCGAATGGGATGAGGCTTGGCTGGATGAACCATGGCATAAGTTTGGTTTCCGCTCGGATGATCCTAATGTTCTGAAGGCTATTCGTGAGGATCTCTCAACCTATGATTCAATTGAGATTACCAGTTCATATTGGGATAACCTGGAGATCAATCCATTAGGTGTCAACAAGGCAATGGGTGTGCAGAAAATTTGTGATGAACTAGGCTACACGATGAATCAAGTTATGGCAATAGGCGATAGCCTGAACGACTTTTCCCTCATAAAAGAAGCTGGACTGGGCATAGCCATGGAAAATGCAGCCCCAGAACTCAAGGCCATTGCAACTGGCAGCACCAGTTCTAACAATGATCACGGGGTGGCTCTAGCTATCCAGCAATACTTGTTTAATAAATAGGCTCTTTTCAAAAAGATTGTTACTAGTTGATAAAAAAATAGGTGGAAATAGGTGAGACGCCTGCGGGAATAGCTAGCCAGGTGAGACCCCGCAGGCGTATTTTGCCAAGAAGGCTCACGGATTGACCGCGGAAAGCGAGCTTATTGGAGCCTAAAAAGCAACAAAATTTACGAAAACAGCCAATAAATAATATCGAAATACGTTTTTTAGTTATTCATGTCGTATCCTAGTATCTAGACGTGAACGGATTCATTAGTTGGAGTCGATTGCAAAAAGCCGCCCTTAGGGAAAATCGCATGGGAGGCGGCTGGAACAATACTAAGTAAAGGGGTAATCATATGGAAAAAAAGTATGCAAGAGAGTCACGTGTTGTTAAAACGAGCCGTGTATTTCCGACTCATACCAATAATCATGACACCCTTTTTGGCGGATTGTTAATGAGTTACATTGATGATATCGCTTCTATATCAGCAGCGCGACACTCAAGGAGAGAATGCGTTACCGCTTCAACCGATTCAGTTGACTTCCTTCGTCCCATTACACCGGATGACTCAGTGTGTCTCGAATCAGTTGTCTCATGGACCGGCCATACCTCTATGGAAGTATTTGTTAAAATTGTTGCTGAAAACCTGCGAACCGGCGAACGGCGAATTGCAGCAACCTCCTTTATCACCTTCGTGGCCTTGGATGACAACAAAAAACCAGTTGCAGTTCCACAAGTCATACCGGAAACCGAAGAGGAAAAGAAACTCTTCGCCACAGCAGAACGCCGAGCTGAAGCCAGACGAGCCCACCGCGAAGTCAGCCGAGAACTCGCCTCCACTCTCACAGTCGAACGATCATGGGAAAAATATAAATAACAATTACAAAAGTGCCGCCCGCGGGCGGCACTTTTATCATAAAGAAGAGATCGCACGCAAAGAAAGTGTCGCGCAGCCTCAAGCAAGAAGATGTTTGGGAAATCCCGAAAAAATAGGGCGCTAGTCAAAAGCACGAGGGTCCAATCCGAGAAGGTCCAGCGCCGGCCCCGGTTAAGAGGGTCCAATCCGAGAAGGTCAGCACAAAATCCGAGAAGGTCGGTGCTGGCCCCAGCCAAGAGGGTCTAATCTGAGAAGGTCAGCAAAAAATCCTAGAAGGTCGGCGCAAAATCCTAGAAGGTTGCCCAAAAATCATAGAAGGTCTGTCAAAAATCCGAGAAGGTCCAGCGCCGGCCCCAGCCAAGAGTGCCCAATCTGAGAAGTTCAACCAAAAATCCAAGAAGGTCGGCACAAAATCCTAGAAGGTTGCCCAAAAATCATAGAAGCTCTGTCAAAAATCCGAGAAGGTCCAGCGCCGGCCCTGGTCAAGAGTGTCCAATCCCAGAAGGTCAACAAAAAATCCCAGAAGGTCCAGCGCGCCCCCCGGTTAGAGGGGCCAATCCGAGAAGGTCAGCAAAAAATCCTAGAAGGTCCAGCGCCGGCCCTGGTTAAGAGGGTCCAATCTGAGAAGGTCAGCCAAAAATCATAGAAGGTCGGCGGAAAATCCTAGAAGGTTGCCCAAAAATCATAGAAGCTCTGTCAAAAATCCGAGAAGGTCCAGTGCCGGCGCCGGTTAAGAGGGTCCAATCTGAGAAGGTCAACCAAAAATCCGAGAAGGTCGGTGCAACATCCGAGAAAGTTGCCCAAAAATCATAGAAACTCTGTCAAAAATCCAAGAAGGTCCAGAGCCGGCCCGGGTTAAGAGTGTCCAATCCTAGAAGGTCAGCAAAAAATCCTAGAAGGTCGGTGCAACATCCGAGAAGATTGCCCAAAAAACATAGAAGCTCTGTCAAAAATCCGAGAAGGTCCAGAGCCGGCGCCGGTTAAGAGGGTCCAATCTGAGAAGGTCAACCAAAAATCCGAGAAGGTCGGTGCAACATCTGAGAAAGTTGCCCAAAAATCATAGAAACTCTGTCAAAAATCCGAGAAGGTCCAGTGCCGGCGCCGGTTAAGAGGGTCCAATCTGAGAAGGTCGGTGCAACATCTGAGAAAGTTGCCCAAAAATCATAGAAGCTTCGTCAAAAATCCTAGAAGGTCCAGCGCCGGCCCGGTTAAGAGGGTCCAATTTGAGAAGGTCAGCAAAAAATCCGAGAAGGTTGCCCAGAAATCCGAGAAGCTCTCTCAAAAATCCCAGAAGGTCCAGAGCCGGCCCCGGTTAAGAGGGTCCAATCTGAGAAGGTCAACCGAAAATCCAAGAAGGTCGGTGCAAAATCCGAGAAAGTTGCCCAAAAACCATAGAAGCTCTGTCAAAAATCCCAGAAGGTCCAGAGCCGGCGCCGGTTAAGAGTGTCCAATCTGAGAAGGTCGGTGCAAAATCCCAGAAGGTCGGCGCAAAATCATAGAAGGTTGCCCAAAAATCATAGAAGGTCTGTCAAAAATCCGAGAAGGTCTAGGGCCGGCCCCGGTTAAGAGTGTCCAATCTGAGAAGGTCGGTGCAAAGTCCCAGAAGGTCGGTGCAACATCCGAGAAGGTTGCCCAAAAATCATAGAAGCTCTGTCAAAAATCCAAGAAGGTTCAGCGCCGGCCCGGGTTAAGAGTGTCCAATCCTAGAAGGTCAGCAAAAAATCCCAGAAGGTCGGCGCAAAATCCTAGAAGGTTGCCAAAAAATCCTAGAAGCTCTGTCAAAAGTCCCAGAAGGCCCAGTGCCGGCCCCGGTTAAGAGTGTCCAATCTGAGAAGGTCGGTGCAAAATCCGAGAAGGTTGCCAAAAAATCATAGAAGCTCTGTCAAAAATCCAAGAAGGTCTAGGGCCGGCGCCGGTAAGAGGGTCCAATCTGAGAAGGTCAGCCAAAAATCATAGAAGGTCGGCGCAAAATCATAGAAGGTTGCCAAAAAATCATAGAAGCTCTGTCAAAAATCCGAGAAGGCCCAGTGCCGGCGCCGGTTAAGAGGGTCCAATCTGAGAAGGTCAACCAAAAATCCGAGAAGGTCGGTGCAAAATCCGAGAAAGTTGCCCAAAAATCCTAGAAGATCTGTCAAAAATCCAAGAAGGTCCAGAGCCGGCCCGGGTTAAGAGTGTCCAATCCTAGAAGGTCAGCAAAAAATCCAAGAAGGTCGGCGCAAAATCCTAGAAGGTTGCCAAAAAATCATAGAAGCTCTGTCAAAAATCCTAGAAGGTCCAGAGCCGGCGCCGGTTAAGAGGGTCCAATCTGAGAAGGTCGGTGCAAAGTCCCAGAAGGTCGGTGCAAAGTCCCAGAAGGTCGGCGCAAAATCCTAGAAGGTTGCCCAAAAACCATAGAAGCTCTGTCAAAAATCCCAGAAGGTCCAGCGCCGGCCCGGGTTAAGAGTGTCCAATCCTAGAAGGTCAGCAAAAAATCCAAGAAGGTCGGTGCAACATCTGAGAAAGTTGCCCAAAAATCATAGAAGCTCTGTCAAAAGTCCCAGAAGGTCCAGCGCCGGCGCCGGTTAAGAGTGTCCAATTTGAGAAGGTCAGCAAAAAATCCAAGAAGGTCGGCGGAAAATCCGAGAAAGTTGCCAAAAAATCATAGAAGCTCTGTCAAAAATCCGAGAAGGTTCAGCGCCGGCGCCGGTTAAGAGTGTCCAATCTGAGAAGGTCAGCCAAAAATCCGAGAAGGTCGGTGCAAAATCCGAGAAAGTTGCCCAAAAATCATAGAAGCTCTGTCAAAAATCCAAGAAGGTCCAGCGCCGGCGCCGGTTAAGAGTGTCCAATCTGAGAAGGTCAACCGAAAATCCAAGAAGGTCGGTGCAAAATCCGAGAAAGTTGCCCAAAAACCATAGAAGCTCTGTCAAAAATCCCAGAAGGTCTAGGGCCGGCGCCGGTAAGAGGGTCCAATCTGAGAAGGTCAGCCAAAAATCCCAGAAGGTCGGCGCAAAATCATAGAAGGTTGCCAAAAAATCATAGAAGCTCTGTCAAAAATCCGAGAAGGCCCAGTGCCGGCGCCGGTTAAGAGGGTCCAATCTGAGAAGGTCAACCAAAAATCCGAGAAGGTCGGTGCAAAATCCGAGAAAGTTGCCCAAAAATCCTAGAAGATCTGTCAAAAATCCAAGAAGGTCCAGAGCCGGCCCGGGTTAAGAGTGTCCAATCCTAGAAGGTCAGCAAAAAATCCAAGAAGGTCGGCGCAAAATCCTAGAAGGTTGCCAAAAAATCATAGAAGCTCTGTCAAAAATCCTAGAAGGTCCAGAGCCGGCGCCGGTTAAGAGGGTCCAATCTGAGAAGGTCGGTGCAAAGTCCCAGAAGGTCGGTGCAAAGTCCCAGAAGGTCGGCGCAAAATCCGAGAAAGTTGCCCAAAAACCATAGAAGCTCTGTCAAAAATCCTAGAAGGTCCAGAGCCGGCCCGGGTTAAGAGTGTCCAATCCTAGAAGTTCAGCAAAAAATCCGAGAAGGTCGGCGCAAAATCATAGAAGGTTGCCAAAAAATCCTAGAAGCTCTGTCAAAAATCCAAGAAGGTCCAGAGCCGGCCCCGGATAAGAGTGTCCAATCCCAGAAGGTCAGCCAAAAATCATAGAATGTCGGCGGAAAATCATAGAAGGTTGCCCAAAAATCCTAGAAGCTCTGTCAAGAATCCCCAGAAGGTCCAGCGCGACCTCAGACAAGAGGTTCAAAATTGTCTGGAAAGTCTATTGTATAGATAAAAAATCACAAAATGACTGTATTTTATCAAAATAAGAGAAGGGAAATTAGAATTTAAAGAGAATATAAGAAATAAGAAAATTTATGGAGGGGATTTATGGTAACTATAGTGAAGCCTCGAGATTACCCCATTGATCTAAGACAATTAGAGGCAATAAGACGAAATTATCGATTTAATGATGCGAAGAGTTTAGAAATCGAGTCGGAAATTATTAACAGAGAAATGGGATTTCGCGGAGAAAGGCAACTTGATTATTATCTGAGCATGATTACGGATGAGCCAATCTATGTTTTGCATAATTTAAGGCTCTGTGGGCAAAACATGTATTTTGAAATTGACACAATTTTGCTTTCTCCATTTTTTTGTCTATTAATTGATGTGAAAAATTATAAGGGACATCTATATTTTGACCAGTTATTAAAACAATGTATTAGAACCTACAAGGAAAATAAGGAAGGTATACAAGACCCTATTAGTCAATCTGAAATGCATCTTTATTGCATGCAAGATTTTTGGAAAAACAATAACTTACCGGTCACCACTTTTCTACCTCTTGTAGTCATTGCATTTGCCACCACATCGGTATCCACGAACCAAGGCCTCGAAAAAAATCTTCACCAAATGGTTATTCATTCACACCACTTAATTAAACGACTTCAAACTGTCTATAAGTCTCATCCCAAAAAAATCTTTACAAAAAATCAACTTCAAACTATTTCCAAATTTCTGCTTTCAAAACATGTACCTAAATGTCCAAGCGCAATGAAAAAACTGAGTCTGCAACCTACTGACTTTCATCAAGGTGTTCAATGTCCAAGTTGTAAATTGTTTTCGATGATTTGGAAGGTTGCTAAATGGTATTGCCCCTCCTGTGGTGCTATATCAAAAAATGCCCACTACCAGGCCCTCTCTGATTATTTCCTCCTTCACAATCCAAGTATTACTTCTGCACAATTTCAAAAAATGATGGATCTCCCCACCATGGACGTCTCGCGTCGGCTCCTTCAAAATGTTCAAGGTCTGCAAAAGATAGGGAATACCTATAACACCACATATGCACCCAAAACTCTTGACTGGTTAAGTACAGATGATGTACAAAACTCGCACTGAATCACCCCAAAAATCCCAGAAGGTCCAGCGTCAGCCCTGGTCAAGAGTGTCCAATCTGAGAAGGTCAACAAAAAATCCTAGAAGGTCGGCGCAAAATCCGAGAAAGTTGCCCAAAAATCCTAGAAGCTTCGTCAAAAATCCGAGAAGGTCCAGGGCCGCCCCTGGTTAAGAGTGTCCAATCTGAGAAGGTCAGCCAAAATCCTAGAAGGTTGCCCAAAAATCCTAGAAGCTTCGCCAAAAATCCGAGAAGGTCCAATGCCAGCCCCGGTTAAGAGTGTCCAACCTGAGAAGGTCAGCGCACCATCCGAGAAGGTCCAGCGCCGGCCCCAACCAAGAGGGTCTAATCTGAGAAGGTCAGCAAAAAATCCGAGAAGGTCGGCGCAAAATCCGAGAAGGTTGCCAAAAAATCCTAGAAGGTCTGTCAAAAATCCGAGAAGGTCTAGGGCCGGCCCCGGTTAAGAGTGTCCAATCTGAGAAGGTCAACCAAAAATTCTAGAAGGTCGGTGCAAAATCCGAGAAAGTTGCCCAAAAATCCTAGAAGATCTGTCAAAAGTCCCAGAAGGTCCAGCGCTGGCCCCAGCCAAGAGGGTCCAATCTGAGAAGGTCAACCAAAAATCCGAGAAGGTCGGCGGAAAATCATAGAAGGTTGCCAAAAAATCATAGAAGCTCTATCAAAAATCCAAGAAGGTCCAGAGCCCCCCCGGTTAAGAGTGCCCAATCTGAGAAGGTCAGCAAAAAATCCGAGAAGGTCGGCGCGCCATCCCAGAAAGTTGCCCAAAAATCCTAGAAGCTTCGTCAAAAATCCAAGAAGGTCCAGCGCACCCCCTGGTTAAGAGTGTCCAACCTGAGAAGGTCAGCAAAAAATCCGAGAAGGTCGGCGCAATATCCGAGAAAGTTGCCCAAAAATCCTAGAAGCTCTGTCAAAAGTCCCAGAAGGTCCAGCGCCGGCCCCGGTTAAGAGTGTCCAATCTGAGAAGGTTAGCACTAAATCCCAGAAGGTTGGCGCGCCATCCCAGAAGGTTGTCAAAAATCCCAGAAGGTCCAGTGCCGCCCCTGGTTAAGAGTGTCCAATCCCAGAAGGTCAGCAAAAAATCCGAGAAGGTCGGCGCACCATCCCAGAAAGTTGCCAAAAAATCATAGAAGCTTCGTCAAAAATCCCAGAAGGTCCAGCGCCCCCCCCCGGTTAAGAGTGCCCAATCTGAGAAGGTCAGCACAAAATCCGAGAAGGTCGGCGCACCATCCCAGAAAGTTGCCCAAAAATCCTAGAAGCTTCGTCAAAAATCCCAGAAGGTCCAGCGCACCCCCCGGTTAAGAGTGTCCAATCCCAGAAGGTCAGCCAAAAATCCCAGAAGGTCGGCGCAAAATTCAAGAAGGTTGCCAAAAAATCATAGAAGCACTGTCAAAAGTCCCAGAAGGTCCAGCGCCGGCCCCAGCCAAGAGGACCAAATCCAAGAAGGTCGGTGCAAAATCCCAGAAGGTTGCCCAAAAATCCGAGAAGCTTCGTCAAAAATCCAAGAAGGTCCAGCGCCGGCCCCAGCCAAGAGGGCCCAAGCCAAGAATCCCCTCCAAAAACCCCACAAAATTCCACCACCTCCAAGGCAAGGTGACTCCATCTTATCCCAAACTTCTCCAAAATGGCTTGACTCCATTGGCGTTCCGTTTTATCATTAGTTTTGTAAGTAGGCAAGTGTGAATTTACTGTCCGCTTGCGAGACAATTGGCAGCCGGTTAATGATGGTATCAGAAGGTTGCTTAATAATTTGAGGGCAATGCTTTGTCTAAGAAGACAACAACCCCGGAACTGTGCAAGTCGTTCCTTGGGTTGTTTTTTGTTTTTTTAAGAATGAATTCAACCTAGTATAGAGAAGGCGCGACGGTACTGATTTTTTTAAAACAAGGAATAGGAGGGGTTTGTGTGTTTAAAGAAGCGATTGATCACAGGCCAAAAGGTGCTTATGCGTATGCGTTTGATAAGGAGACGCTGCACATTAAGCTTCGTGCTAAGAAAGAGGATTTGAAAACGGTTACCCTTATTGGGGGAGATCCGTATGAATGGACCGAGGAGGGCTGGCAGTACAAACGTTTGCCTATGACGAAGGTGGGTACAGATGATTTGTTTGATTATTGGTTGGCTGTTGTGAAGCCGCCTTTTCGTCGCTTGCGTTATGGTTTTGAGATCAGCGATGGCAAGGCAAAGAGCACGTATACGGAACGCGGGTTCTTTGCGGATTCTCCAAAGGACACCAGCTATTATTTCTGCTTCCCATTTTTAAATGGTATTGATGTGTTCGATGCACCGGAATGGGTGAAGTCAACGATATGGTATCAAATCTTCCCTGAACGTTTTGCCAATGGTGATCCGTCCATTGATCCTGAAGGGGTGCTTCCTTGGGGCAGTGAAGAACCCAAGTCCAATAATTTCTTTGGGGGAGACTTTCAAGGGGTGATCGATCATCTTGATCATCTTGAAGACCTTGGCATCACGGGGCTTTACTTTACGCCGATTTTTAAAGCAACATCTAATCATAAATATGACACGATTGACTATTTAGAGATTGATCCACAATTTGGGGATAAAGCCACTTTCAAAAAAATGGTGGAAGCCTGCCATGAACGTGGGATTCGCATTATGCTCGATGCGGTGTTTAATCACTCGGGCTATTATTTCGAGCCGTTTCAAGATGTGCTTGAAAAAGGTGAGAAGTCCGCTTATAAAGACTGGTTCTATTTGCGTGAATTCCCTGTCGTTACAGAACCCAAACCAAACTATGATACGTTTGCCTTTACGCCGATGATGCCAAAGTTGAATACAGAGAACCCTGAAGTGAAGGCTTATCTATTAAAGGTTGGACGATATTGGGTAGAGGAATTTGATATCGATGGCTGGCGTTTAGATGTGGCTAATGAGGTCGACCACGCATTTTGGCGTGAGTTCCGCAAAGAAGTCCATTCTGTCAAACCCGACGTGTATATTTTGGGTGAGATCTGGCACGACTCGATGCCATGGCTCCAAGGTGATCAGTTTGATGCGGTCATGAACTATCGTTATACATCAGCTGCTTTGGACTTCTTGGCCAAAGAAGACATGGCTGCCGGTGATTTTGCGGATGAACTAACTCGTGTGTTTATGTCTTATCCAGAAAATGTAAATCAAGTCGCTTTTAACTTGCTCGACAGCCATGATACACCGCGCCTTCTCACACATTGTGGCGGGGACGGTAAAAAAGCCGATCTTCTTTACGTGACACAAATGACGGTTCCTGGTACCCCTTGTATTTATTATGGGGATGAAATTGGTATGGCAGGAGAAAATGATCCAGGATGCAGAGCTTGCATGATCTGGGATGAAGAGAAGCAGGACCGTGAGCGATTTGCCTTCTTGAAAAAATGGATTGCGCTTCGTGCGGCCCATCCTGTGCTCGGTTCAGAAGGGAATTTTGAGTTTCTGCCGGTCCAAAATGATGACATCGTCAGCTACAAACGGGAAAAAGAGGATGTGTCTTATTACATCGTGATCAACCGTTCAGAAGATGAGATTAACTGGCAAACTCCTAAGAAATTAGTTGGTAAAACTGTCAAAAATGTTTGGACAGGTGAAAGTCTAACTCTTGAAAAATCCGTGGTCCTCGCGCCGAAAAGTTTCTTTGTCTTCTTATTTAAATAAGCGACAAGAGACACATAATCCTAGCAAAAGAGAAGTGCCAATGCCCTTGTCAGTTGCTGCTGGGGCCAATAGGCTAGTTAATTTAACGAGCTGTCCGAAGTAGTCCGAATGATTAGGAGACTTGGGTTCTCGCAAAAATAAGAAAAGGTTCCCTTATGGGGAACCTTTTCTGCGTTATGTACTTTATCCATGGTATAAGGTGCCGTGCCAATTTGGGCTTCGATTGAGATCGGGTTCATGCTAATCGTCCCAACACCATTTTGCTCGAGCGGCATCACGCCGTTTTAGTTCGTCTATGAGACTCCTTCACCCGAAAAAGGCTAACTCCATTGACAAACGGAGAGTTCTCCGTTTATTATAAATGGTAGAGTTCTCCGTTTTATCTTACCTTAACAAAAAGGAGATGACAATAGATGCAAAATCAAAAAAACAGGAGGAGGGAACGAGCCCATGTCGAATCGTAATCCGTTTTCTTGGAGATTCGTAGCACCGCTTTACATGGGATCCACGCTTAATCCGATCAATAGCTCGATGATTGCCACTGCACTTGTGCCGATCGCCGCCTATCTGCATGTTTCCGTGGCTCATACGACACTCCTTGTTACGTCACTTTATCTTGCAAGCTCCATTGCTCAGCCGACTGCCGGCAAACTCTCAGAGGCGTTTGGACCTCGACGGGTATTCCTGACGGGTATCCTCTTAGTGCTATTAGGCGGGTTAATAGGAGGAATGGCGACCAATTTGACCATGCTGATCCTATCACGTGTCCTAATAGGAATTGGAACTTCAACAGCTTATCCTTCTGCAATGCTCCTCATTCGGAGACGTGCAGAAGCGGTGGGGATGGCTAAGCCGCCGGGAAATGTACTTGGTGCCCTTCAAATTGCCGGAGTTGTAACAGCCGCTGTAGGGCTCCCGATTGGCGGATTGCTTGTGGATGCTTGGGGATGGCGGACAACATTTTTAGTCAATATCCCGTTTTCACTCGTTGCATTTGTCATGGCCGCACTGTGGATTCCAAAGGATGAGATCATTGAAGGGGGAAAATCTGTGCGGGCGATTTCCTCTCGCATTGATACAACAGGCATCATTGGATTCGCTGCCACAATTAGCTCCCTTATGGTATTTCTGTTCTCATTACCTAATCCCTCTTGGCTGGCTCTTGCTCTGTCTGTTGTGCTTGGCCTTTTTCTTATCTGGTGGGAGCTGCGCGCGAAGCATCCTTTTATCGATGTACGTATGCTCGCTTCGAATCTCGCGCTCTCGCGGACTTATGCCCGGTTTGCCTTGATCACTTTGTGCATTTATACCGTCCTTTATGGTTTAACGGAATGGATCAGCGCCGCACGTGGAACGTCTGCACTCGAAGCCGGCCTTCTCATTCTACCTATGAGCATCCTTTCTGCTTTGGTCGTAGGTCCTGTGTCAAAGCGCAATTTGGTGCGCGGACCACTCATTATTTGTGCGGGATCCGCCATTATGGCTTCCATTGGCGTGCTCTTTCTCACCGCAGGCACATCGATCATTTGGATTCTGCTGATCACCTTGATCTTTGGAGTCACGATGGGCACAATGGCTAGCAGTAATCAAACCGCTCTCTACATGCAGATTACGTCAGACCAGATTGGGACAGCGTCAGGTTTGCTTCGTACTTTCGGTTACCTAGGTTCCATTGCTTCCTCTGCCTTAATCGGCATTGTCTTTCACAAAAAGGTTTCAGATGACGGTCTCCATCACATTGCTATTATAATGATCGCAGTCAGTCTC
Organism: Pullulanibacillus sp. KACC 23026; assembly: GCF_029094525.1. Taxonomy (NCBI): domain Bacteria; kingdom Bacillati; phylum Bacillota; class Bacilli; order Caryophanales; family Sporolactobacillaceae; genus Pullulanibacillus; species Pullulanibacillus sp. KACC 23026. The sequence continues at coordinate 479,433 of NZ_CP119107.1, forward strand.
ATTGCTCTTATCTTGACTCTTAGTGATCGTCGACTTAAGGTGATGAGTAAACAAGCGAGTACGCGATCTTAAATTATAGTTGTCAATCGAACGAAAGGGTCATAACTAGATAGGTCTTTTCAATAGAGAAGGTTTTTCCTGCGTGATATTGGATTGGGCTGTGTGCGGGTGAACCATTTATCTCCCGCAGACAGTGAGGCTTTACTTGTATTATAAAGTCGCCTATGTAAAACTAATTTAACTAATTTGGAAGGTGGTTTTTTTATGCGGATTAAATGGTTCGGACAATCTTCTTTTTTAATAACAACGGATGCAGGCACACGAATTCTGATTGATCCGTTTGATCGAATGCTCGGATACAAGATGCCAAAGCCGATCGAAGTGGATATGGTTGCCGTTACCCATAATCATAGTGACCACAATAAAATTCATGTGGCATCAGGCAACTATCTGTTGGTCAATGAACCAAAAGAATTCAGTCTTGAGGATGTGTCTGTGAAGGGGATTAAGACCTATCACGATAAAGCAAACGGAAAAAGGAGAGGACCCAATAATATATTTCGATTCGAAATCGATGGTTTGAAGGTCTGTCATTGCGGGGATTTAGGTCATTTATTAACAGACGAGCAAGTCAGAGCCATTGGCGAAGTTGATCTTCTAATGGTCCCGGTTGGAGGAAGGACGACCATCAATGCAGGAGAAGCGGTTCAAGTCATGCATCAATTGAAAGCAAAAGTGGCGATTCCTATGCATTATAGCACCAAAGCATTAGGAATACTTGGGAGAATCCTTTTCGAGAAGGTCGATAAATTTACTCAAGCCGCGGGCGTGCCCACAACCGAGGTGGCGCTGTTAAATGTTAACTCAGAAACCTTGCCAAACTATTCGGGTGTTATCGTAATGGATTATCTGTAAAAGGAAATTAATAAAAACATGCACTTCAGCATAAGTCACATTGGACTCGTAGGTGCTTCTTAGAGAACTTATAAAAAAACGCCGATGAAAAACCGCATGGACTAAAGCGCCCCATGTTTTTCACGTGCGGTTGATTATTGTTTCTAACAATATCATTTTTCAGGATGATGAGAAGGAAGGCATGAGTTTGTCCAAATTTAATGAGCAGACGACTTTAAATCAATTTAATAAAAAACTGATTACGCCATTGGTTTTGGGATCGATTTTAAATCCGATTAATTCTTCCATTATTTCAGTTGCTTTAATTCCTATTGGACAGGCGTTTGGGGCACCGACTTCGCAAACAGCGTGGCTTGTTTCTTCATTATATCTGGCTACAGCGATTGGGCAGCCAGTCGTAGGAAAATTAATCGATATTTTTGGTCCAAGACTGCTTTTTTTATTTGCCACGTCCTTAGTCGGGATTTCCAGTTTAATGGCGAGCTTTGCGCCAAATTTCTGGTGGCTGGTCGCAGCAAGAGTGTTACTCGGATTTGGAACTTGTGCAGGGTATCCTGCGGCCATGTATCTGATCCGAAGTGAGGCCGATCGAACAGGCGAAGAGAGTCCGGCGAGTGTGCTCACATTATTGGCCATAGCCAGTCAGACGATCGCAGTAGTAGGCCCAACCTTAGGCGGACTGCTGATTCAAGTCGGCGGGTGGCAAAGTACTTTTCTAGTTAATATCCCTTTGTCTTTAGCGTGTATCATCTTGGGTTACACGCGGTTTCCGAGATTTTCTAAAGAATGGGCTGAAGACAATCAAAAGTTAGCCTCCATTGATTTTATAGGAATTCTGACCTTTGGTATCACCTTAATATCAGCTCTTTTATTCTTAATGAGTCCAAGTTGGCATAAGAGCTTTCTAGTCATTATGGCGCTGATAGCAGGTAGCCTGTTTGCCGTTTATGAGTTAAAAGTTAAAAATCCCTTTATCGATATACGCGTGTTAAGCGGGAATGCACCTCTATTACTTACTTATACTCGAAGCTTATTTTCAGCCACCTTGTCCTACAGTGTTCTCTACGGCTATACTCAGTGGTTAGAAAAAGGCAGAGGACTGTCTCCCGCTCATGCCGGAATGTTGTTATTACCGATGTTCCTCATGTCAATTTTTATTTCGAGAATGACCGGGAAAAATCCGGCGATCTACATGAAACTGATCATTGGCAGCGTTGTTCAGTTCATAACAATGGTGCTCCTGTTTTTCACCAGCCATTCAAGCAGTCTTGTCTTTCTTATTTTGATTGCACTCGTTTTTGGAATTCCACAGGGCTTGCTTAGTTTGGCTAACCAAAACGCGGTCTATTTTCAGGCTTCTCCCAATCAAATGGGGGCCTCAGCCGGTTTGTTACGAACTTTCATGTATATGGGAGCCATGGTCACTTCTGTAGCAACGGGTTTGTTTTTAAAATCTGACGCGATCACAGAGGGCATGCACCATTTAGCCGTTTTTTGTTCGATAATAGGCTTTGCTTTAATTATGCTCACTTTATTCGACCGCTCCTTGGCAAAAGTTAGGAAGACGGCGCATTAATGAATAATTAATGCGCTCATTCTTGCTTCTTTAAAGTTGGCCGTGTGACCGTCCTTATTACTGGCTGTTTTCGAAAAATGTGCTGCTTTTCCCTTGAGCAAGAGGTGCCCAAGGAACAGCAGAATGAACAGTGTTCCAAACTTCGGCATTTTCGCAATAGCAGTAATCTTTTAGACTGGACGCTCTTTATTAGGTGAACGAATGAAGGCTTAGGAAAAAATTGTTTTGCAGGGCGGCATTGACAAGTCCTCCGTGAGCATCAAGTTTTTCTAAACTTGCAAAATAGGGTCCTCTCGGGAGAAAATAGGAAGATATCATTAGAGCCTGTGCTCAGGAGGAATTGAGATGCCTGGAGATGTAAACCTAAATTGGCGCAAGGCGCTCTTACAAGTGACCGATAGATTAGATGAAGCGGCTATTACTTATATGTTCATTGGAGAGGCAGCCTTGTTAGCGTGCGGGGCAGAACCGCCAAGCGGCCAGCCTTTAGAATGCGAATTTCAGTGGGACCAGCTGGAGGAAGCCCATCAGTTGTTTTTGCCATTCGGCGCGGGTCCTGTAACGAAAACGGAAACGGGTGCTCAGTTTACAGCAATCGTGGCAGGATCTCACTTGTTATTTTGGTGCCAGTGGAATCACGTCGTTCTCACCGACCCGGCCCGGATGGTTCAGGAATTCTCGGGCAAAAAGGTGTTTGTTGAGGCGCCGACCGCTATTATACATAGAACAAAAGAGACAGAACCTGAATTCAGACTGGCAAAAGCCTTCTTGAGCAGGCTGCAAAGTCAGAACACCGCTATCAGCCTGAATGCTTGGAATACAGGAACCTATGAGGCATGGGTCAATCGATTTGGGAACCCAGTCCAGTTAGGTGAGGCGATTCGGAAACAGCCCGAAAAACGATTGGTCACAGTGTCGCATTATCTTGGTAATTTGACGGGCAAAAAAGTGTTTAATTTAATGGGGTCCAACGCGATCAAAGGGGTGGCGATGGCTTGCCTCGGTGCGACGGTAACCGTTTTAGATCTCTCCGAAGAAAGCGGGACGTATGCTCGGGAGTTAGCAGAAGCAGCAGGAGTCTCATTAACCTATATCGTGGGGGACGTTTTAGAAACGGAGCAGCTGCCGAGTGAGGGGGCGGATCGGATTCTAATGGAACGCGGCATTCTCCACTATTTTGTCGATCTTCAGCCTTTAATGACGCGTGTGGCGGCATGGCTTGCAGATGGCGGCCGGTTTGTTTTGCAGGACTTCCATCCTATATCGACCAAATTGATTCAATCAAAAGGAAAGAAGCATCTGGTAAACGGCAATTATTTTGATCCAGCGATGCATCCATCGGCTGTGGCGACAAGCAAGTACACCGATCAAAATGAGACCAGCTATATCTATCAACGCCGCTGGACCCTTGCGGAAATTATGACAGCTGTTGCCCAGTCTGGCCTCAGGCTTGTTCAACTTGACGAACACCCTAACGAAAAACGCCATGACATGGGGATCCCAAAGCTTTTTACATTAGTTGCCGAAAAATCATAAAGTGGGGAACCTGTTACGCTGCCTTTAAGAAAAACGTTATAATGACGCTGCGATTCACTCGTAGTCCTTTTCATAAGTCAAGAGAGTTGCACGTATTGAAAAAGAGGCTAAAACAAAACTAAACGAACAGACTTAAATTCCGAACACGGAATGTTTATAAGGACAGAAACAAATAGGAAGCGTAGTCAAAATACGGAGACGCCTGCGGGAACAGCACGTGTCCGAAGAACCCGCAAGCAAGCATTTTCCATGCTGAGGCCGTGCCCGCGGAAAGCAACGTATTGTGACTAGCGTTTCATAACTGACTTAACTTATAAATAAAAAACCGAACCCATCACGTCAGAAGGTGTGAAAAGGTTCGGTTTTTTTCTATTCGTCAACTACTTCTGTCCCAGCCTGTTAGTTTTCAATTTTAAAATAGGAGAGAAAGTGGTTAAGCTCGTGCCCAATAAAGGAAATGGAGGACGTATCCACCCCTTCGTACAGGTTGTCAGGACGGCTATATAAAAGGATTTTTATAGCGGGATTAAGGCGGCGAACCAGTTGAATCACTTTATTAATCTGACAAACATCTTGGGGATTAATGTGTGCAAGGGTTAAATACTCCACATAATCCTTTTTTAAAATAGTAGACAAGCAGTCTTCAAGCCGCCCATCCATGTCCAGTCCATTCCTAAGAAAATAGGTTTGCCAGCTATTCACGAAAAGAACATCATGTAAGAGGCGAAGCGGGAACGCATGCAGCTCTTGCAGCGACAGAAACACAATGCCGAGGTTAAAGGTCGCCTGATAAGAGGGGGCATATTCGACGGTTTTTTGATTCATGATGTCAAAGCCTGCTTGAGTGGCGTTAGAAAAATCTGTTTCAGTGAGCTCGCCTTTAAGGAAACGCTGCCGGATTTCGATAGCCGCTCTTCCAAGAATGGAAAGATAGATGGTTTCCACTCGTTTGCCATCCGCAAGCTCCTCGAAATAAGCCAAAGCATTTGGGTGCAGGTGAATCAGACTATCAATAAAGGAGCTCCATAATTGCTTTTTCCATTGCTCTAAGCGATGGCTTTTCCAGCCGACCATTTTCATCGGTTGACCTTTATAGGCAGCAATAGAGGTGATTTGACCCGTCTCTCTTATTTGCAGCTGCAAATGGGCTCTTTCTTTTTCATTATGAAGAACCGTCTTTGCCCGGGTTCCATTCGTCAGAAAAAGCTCTGCCTGTGGTGGAAAGAGCTGCAGCAAATCGGCAAGCCGATACGTACAGGATGCACACAGCTTATCGCGGTCATTTAGTATAATTTCAAGTGCCCGGGATGGTGAAAGGGGATCCCGATAGGTCCTCTTCAGGGTTAAGGCAGAATATACATCCACAACGGAGATGATGCGCCATTCTTCGGACAGATCCTCTTCCGTTAATGAAAGAGGATAGCCAGAGGCATTAAGCCGTTCATGGTGAAGGAGGGCCAAGTGTCTGATTTCATCTGGGAATTGCAGAAGTTTGAGCAAGGCATAACCGAGGGAAGTATGTTTTTGGACCGTGATAAATTCAGACTCGGTTAACTTGCTTTGCTTGGAAAGGATCACACAAGGCAGCAGACGCTTCCCAATATCATGGAGCAGACATCCTAACGAAAAGCTGGAGAGATTTTTGACGCCTAATTGTCTGCCTAATAAAGTACCTAATAAAAACACATCCACTGAGTGGTAGTAAGAATAGTCATCCCATTCCTTTAAGTGCTGAAGCAATTGAAAGACAGAGTCATCCGACAAAAATTGACAAAAGCGGGTTTGAACAAATTGAAGCGCCTCTGAATCTTGAAGGATCGCCCCAAGGCGTCCATCTTGAGAAAGAGTGTCAATGGTCTCATTAAAGAGCTCTAAAAGCTGTGATTTCGTATGGGAATCTGTTTTTTCTTTATATAAAGGAAGGGTTTCAATAAATTCTATTAGAATGGATTGTGGCAATCCGGTAAGCTTGGATACATTATGAGAGAAAGATGCCACATCAACGAGCGCGTCATTTTCAAGTTGTTCATGCTGATCTAATAAGAAAACGTGGCGTTCTGACATGAAAGTGGCTCCAATCTACCAATTTTAAATAACATAGAAATTTGTCGAATTATAGAGAATTCTGTAAGCCTATATTAACAGATAGTGTAAGAACTTTAGTCGGAATTTGGTAAAAAAACTCTAAAAACAGGTAATTAGACCTATTCTCTGGAGTGTTTCTAGTAAAGAATAAATCAAAGAATGGGATTGCTTTGCGAGCCTACTCCTTGAAGCAACCTCGTGATTTCACATCTTCGAACGACTTCATGCTGGCTTGTCCCGAGAAAGCCCGCTACGTTAGGATAAGCTGGTAGACGCAGGGACAACAGCACTTTGCAAAGTACAAGATGGAGTTCCAAGACTTTTTTCTTCGTGCTGGCTTGCGCAAAACCCTCAACTTTTAATAAAGCCATTTTAAGCCCAGTTTTTTGTCTAATTCGCTAGGGCCTGGCGACTTCCTCTGATTGTGACTTTCTTGAAAGCCATTAGTAGTCCTTTAGGGCAACTTCGATATGTGACCCATAAATGAAAGAAGGTCATGAGGTGTCCTTTAGGGAAGGCCAAGTTTTTCTAAGAGGAATTTGTTTGGATGAATTAGGTGTAAAGTGATGAGGAGTGGAAAGTATGGGGCGTCTACTAAAAGGGCAACGCTTTTTGAGAGTCAACTGAATCCTGCTAACCAAGTGACTGAGCACGAAACAAGTGAGGATGGTCTGAGGACATGCAACTGCATTGGAAAAATGATTACCTGCAAGGATAGATTGATAGTCTCATTTTCGGAAAACTCCCCCTAACTATATAGTTTTATACCGTGAGCACGGATAAATGGATGGAATGCCTCCTTTCCGTCAAACGAATTGACTTTCAGAAGTTAGTTATTATTTCGCTAATCCCATCCCAATTTCCTTTGGTAGTTTTTCTCCTTTTTTCAGTGTGGTCACCGATTTTTCTCCTTTACTCTATATATTAAAAGGCGGCGCAAAAAAAATTCTTATGGGGTTGTTCTCTTGATGGGGAGTGTTGTGCATCAAATCCACTCCAAAAGAAAAGGGCATCAATAGCTTGCAAATGGCCTGCGAAAAGGAAGCTAAAGTAATGAGCAACAAAGTCTGCGAAGGGCGGCTTGAGAATAACAATAGCGGAACTTTATTGTGAGGATCTTTTAAGAAGAGAGGGGCTCTTTTTTTTACTTGCTGCTAGTATAACGATTGGTTATATTAAAACCAGTAATGAAGGACGAGGAGTGTGCTTGTCAGTAGTGGCAGAGCCAACCTGCAGGAGGATCTTGGACAGATTGTGGCAGTCTACTTAAGCGAGGTCCTCGGCAACACAGCCATTGATAGCCAATCATCGGCAGATTCTTCTCTGAAAGCGGTCTACTAAGTGTGCAGAAGGAGGCAAAAACGACGTATCAACGTTTTTAATTGCCTATCCGTTTTGAGAGGGATATAAGTGACTTTTTTGCGAAATGGGTTCAACTGATTGAAGCCAAAGCCGACCGCCTTGATCAAAGAAGACAGGAGGGAAACACGAAATGAATTCATTTGAATTTGAGAACATACACCTTTCGGAAGAGGAGGGAAGTTGGACGCTCGTTCTGGAGACTCGATTGGAGCATCCATGCAGCGAAGTCTGGTCTGCCCTGACAGAGAAGGCACGCATCCCAAAATGGGGGCCATTTAACCCGGATAGAGATCTGACCGAAAAGGGTCCGGTAAACTTGACCATGCTCGGAACACCCGAAGTTATGGAGACTCAAGGTGACGTACTTGAGGCTCGGGCCCCTCAGTTGCTGGTATTAAAATGGGGAGACGATCGTTTAAGCTGGGAACTCTCAAGTGAGGGCGATCAAACACAGCTTGTACTTCGCCATCACTTCAACGACCGCAAACAAGCTCCATCTTATGCGGCTGGGTGGCATCTCTGTCTAAAAGGCTTTTCGGGCCAGCTTGCGGGTAAAGACACCCCTTCAATGGCAGGACAAAACGCTTATCAGTACGGCTGGCAAGACTTGTATGAACACTATGCCAAGCTTTTAAGCATTGATTTGCTAAACGACTAGGAACTCACGTCTATACAAAACCAGTCTAATCGAATCTGGACAACTAAATGATGGAGAGGTGAAAAAAATGAGTGCACCGCTGCTAGTCTCCGAGTACCGAGGAGACCTCCTTGAAAACCTGCACCATGGCGTTATTTGCGGGATCAACGACAAGAAAGAGATCATTTATAGTAAAGGCGACCCCAATCATATGACTTTCTATCGATCTGCCATGAAACCGATTCAGGCGATCCCGGCTTTTAAAACAGATCTCATAACAACATACGGCTTGTCTTCAAAAGAAGCCGCCTTGTTTACCGCTTCTCATAGGGGAGAGTCCTATCATCAAGAAGCCTTGCGCTCCCTAATGACAAAATTACACCTGGAAGAAGACCTGCTTATTTGTCATGCGTCTTATCCTTTAAATGATGAACCCAAACATCAATGCTTGTGGGATCATGTCCCCAAACAAAAACATTTGCACAATTGCTCAGGGAAGCATCTTGGGTTTATTGCCACAGCCCGTGAAAGAGGCTTTGAACCGGAAACTTATTATGAACCAGAGCATCCTTTGCAGCAAGAAATTTTAAACTATTTGTCTGAGTTAGCAGAAATCGATAAAAATAAAATAGGTAAAGGGACGGATGGATGTGGTGTTCCTGTCTTTTCCGTTCCTTTATTTAATATGGCCTTATCCTATCTTAAATTTGTCTGCCCTGAAATGATTCCCGACTCAAGCACAAGAGCCGCAGTTCAAAAAATTGGTCAGGTGATGAATGACCATCCAGAAATGATTGCTTCCCATCAATTTGTCTGTACCGTGTTGCTCGAAGACCCTAACATTATTGCAAAAGGCGGCGCCCAAGGAGTCTATTGCTTTGCTCTGAGAGAAGAGAAGATGAGTTTTGCTTTAAAAGTGCTGAGCGGGTCAGAGCTCGTTTGGCCGCTCCTCATCGCCGGAATTCTCGAAGACATCCAATATAAAAATAAAGAAACGATTGAACGGTTAAAAGCCCTCCGCCCGTCCAACATTCTTAATGACAATGGCAAAGTCGTTGGAAGAATGATCGTGAACTTGTAATCGGTGCATTCAGGTAACAGGGTGGTGTGTTGTAGCTGAAGTTTGATTTCTAGCCGTGTGGGAAATGCAGGTAACGAGCATTAGCAGCGGCCTGCCAAGTTTGAATAATTAGGAGACCGTGTATGGAAATCGAAGTCATTGTTCAAAATGAGCAAGATGCACGCATAGCCGAGAAAGCAGGAGCAGACCGGCTTGAATTAGTTGCAACAATGGAGGAGGGCGGTCTGACTCCCAATCTGCGGGTCATTGAGCAAGTGTTAGCTTCCGTAAACGTCCCGGTTTTTGTTATGGTCAGACCTCACAGCCGTCATTTTTGTTATCGGGGAGCAGATTTAGAGGTCATCAAAGAGACTCTCTCTGTTGTTACTAACTGCCAGGCAGATGGCATCGTGTTTGGTTGTCTTAATGAAAAAAAGGAAGTAGATGTCCCGGTTTTGGAGACGGTGCTGTCCCTTAAAGGGGATTTGAAAATGACGTTTCATCGAGCTTTCGATGAGGTCATGGATCAAACAGCGGCCTATCAAACACTGTGCCGCTATTCATCTCGTATCGAGAGGATATTGACCTCGGGAGGAGCCGAAAAAGCAGGAGACGCTTTGGATCAATTAGAACATTTGATAGCACTGTCAAAAGAAGCAAGGGGTCCAGCCATCATGGTGGGCTCAGGGCTTCACCCCCAAACTTTCACGGCCATTCATAAGCGATTAAAGGCAGAAGCTTATCACTTTGGCTCCGGCGTACGCATTCATCAATCCTTTAATAAGACGATTGACCCCTCGCCAATTGAATGGTTAAAGGAAATTGAAACAGATTGATCCCTGAGCATGATCCGGGTTGTTGGCAGCTATCGTGGCCATGAAATGAGCTTGAGAACGGTAGGACACAAAGAAATTTTAAAAAATGGTTTCCTAAGCAACCTTTCATTGAAAAACTGTGATGAAGCTCACTTCGAAGGAAATCAAAAAAAGTTATAATAAGCTTGCGAATGGCCTTATGGGCATAAAACTCTATAAAGATGACTGAAGGAAGGAGGCTGAATGAACGGATGAAAAGTAAGTTAAGGACGATTTATGAGGAAATTGGTGAATCTACAATTTCACAATTGGTAGAAGCCTTTTATCCTAAGGTCTACAGCGATCCTGAACTTAGTCCATTATTTGTTGGTGATATGGACGAAATAAAAAGGAAGCAGAAGATGTTTCTCACTCAGTTTCTTGGCGGACCTCCTTTATACAGCGAAGAATTTGGTCCTCCTGCCATGAAGTACCGTCATCTGCGCTTTGAAATCACACCAAAACGAGCAGAATGTTGGCTGCGCTGCATGGGCGAAGCCTTTCAAGAAGTGGGATTACACAACCACCCAGCTGGCCCATTCTTCTATGAACGTCTAAAACAAGTAGCCGCTATCATGATTAATACTGAAGATACACATGACACCCATTCATGAATATGAATGGGTGTTTTTAATGGGTAAAGTGCTTTTTTCATGAGATCGCCTATGCGGCTAATTCTGCTGAACCTAAATTAGTAAATGTAGATCTAGGAGGAGCGCCATTATCATAAAAATGTCTATTTGTCCATGTCGTATAGGTTATATTTTGGTAATAACTGTAAAATTAGCGGTAATTATTTTTCGACATGCTTTATAGGAATGGATATGGGGGAAAGAGGCAGTGCCATGGATTGAGTGAGCCATCCTCGGCAAGTGGTTGACCATTTTTGCTCAAGCTGGCTTGATTTTCTCTCGGTTGTTGATTTGTTTTTAAAATGGTTAGACATAGCGAATTTCTTTGTCCTAAGACGATGAATGTCTTGGGATCGTTTCTTTTTTACAGATTGATACGCTCTAATGTTACAAGTTTGTAACAAGCGGAGAACAAAGCTTGGTTCACCAAGTGTTTCTCTTTTTACATTTGTAATGGGCATGTTTACCAAACCATTTTTGCATGATGATGTCTTATAATGGGGACAAGCAAATAACTTGACAACAAGAACATACATCAGAGGAGAGATGATAAGTTTATGAAACTTTCATTTAAAGTTTTGACAACTGCAGCCCTTCTTTCGACTACTCTTATAAGTGCAACGCATGCTCATGCCCAAGAAGTGACAGTAAAGTCCGGTGATTCATTATCTCTTTATGCGAAGCAATATAATGTGAATGTCCAGGATATTGAAACGCAAAATCATCTGACAAGTGATCGTATTTATGTCGGTCAAAAACTGAACATTAATCCATCTAATAAATATACTGTAAAAAGTGGAGATACACTTTGGAAGATTGCTCAAGTAAATGGTGTAACAGTGGACGAGCTAAAGGCGTGGAACGGTTTAACGAGCGATACACTCCAAATTGGTCAAACACTGAATCTTAGCTCAGCAGGTCAGACGGTATCAACGCAAGCTTCTGTTTCCACTGCTACCACTTATACGGTCAAATCAGGGGATACGTTATCCCAAATTGCCAAAAAGTATAGTGTAACAGTCGACCAGTTAAAAGCGTGGAATGGTTTAGCAAGTGACACCATTCGAGTTGGTCAAACGTTAAAGCTTAGTTCAGCGGGACAAGCTACAACAACTCAAGGTTCTGCTCAAACGTCTGCCGTTTATACGGTCAAATCAGGTGACTCTTTGTCCTTGATTGCCAAAAAATATAATATAACAGTCAATCAGTTAAAAGCTTGGAACGGTTTAACAAGTGATGTCATTCGGGTCGGACAAGTCCTTCATGTCTCATCAACACCAACTCAAGATCAATCTCAATCTAAAGCATTGGTTTCCGTGTCGGATCAAATTATTCAGGATGCCGAAAGCTACACGGGTGTACCTTATTTGTATGGTGGGTCTACGCCGAGCGGGTTTGATTGCAGCGGGTTTGTGAACTATGTTTACAATAAAGAAGGAGTTTCGATTCCTAGAACCTCCTCAGCTCTTTATTCTGGCGGAAGCAAAGTCTCAACCTTGCAAAAAGGGGATCTTGTCTTCTTCACGACCAATAGCACGGGAACAGTGTCCCATGTTGGAATTTATATAGGGAATAATCAATTTATCAGCGCAACAACCAGCAGCGGGGTAAAAATAGACAGCCTCTCAAGTACCTATTGGGGACCTCGCTATTTGGGTGCCAAGCGCTATTTGTAAAAATGGAATTTGTGAAACGGGAGAACCGTCCCTGCGTTTCAAGCCCCGCACAAGTGTGCGGGGCTGTTTTTAAAAATGAAACGAGAGAACCGTCCCCGCGTTTCAACCTAGGATTTGGCTGATCCGAGCAAGGGTGTCTTCGGAGAGTTTGATGCCGGATGCTTTGGCGTTTTCTTCGATTTGTTCGGGACGGCTGGCACCGACGAGGGCGCTGGAGACGTTGGGTTGTCTCAAGACCCATGCTAAGGCGAGTTGAGCCACGGTGATGTCGAGCTCCTGAGCCACTTGGGTCAGTTTGTCTACTTTTTCTAGATTTTCGTCAGTGAGAAGGTTGCTGAGGTCTTTTTCAGCGGCGCGGCTACCTGCTGGAGGTTGCTGGCCTTTTTTGTATTTACCGGTAAGGACGCCTTGTCCGAGCGGTGACCAGACGACTTGGCCAACGCCGTGCTTTTCACTGACAGGGATGACTTCTTTCTCGATTTTTGGCCAAAGCATGCTGTACTGCGGCTGGTTGGCGACAAAACGATCGAGGAGTTTTTTGTCAGCAAGGTGGGCGGCTTCGGTAATTTGTTCGGCGGTCCATTCGCTCACGCCGATATAGAGAACCTTTCCTTGACGGACGAGGTCATCGAGCGCACGTAAGGTTTCCTCAAGCGGTGTGCTTGGGTCGAAACGGTGGCAATAGTAAAGGTCAATATAGTCAACATCAAGGCGTTTCAAGCTGGCATTTGCCTGCTCTGTGATGTGTTTCCGGGAAAGCCCTTTGTCGTTAGGACCGTCGCCCATGTTACCGAACACTTTAGTGGCAAGTACATAGGATTCACGGCTGAACTTTTTGATGGCCTTTCCAACGACTTTCTCGGCCTCACCGCGCATATACACATTTGCTGTATCGAAAAAATTAATGCCTAGATCGTAAGCTTTGTGAATGGTGTTGATCGCATTTTCCTCAGCGACATAGCCGCCATAGGTTAACCAGCTGCCAAGGCTGATTTCACTGACTTTAAGACCAGTACGGCCAAGATTGCGGTATTCCATGTGGGAAACCTCCTTAGAATTAAAAAATGTCCTTCGTTTGGGATGGGTAATGACGGTTAGCTGTTGGGCGTTACGGAATGATTGATGTTGTCATGCCTGGGCAAGAGAACTCTAACCCGAGAGCTCTAATCCAGCGGCACTAGTATAAATGGCCCGCTGGCAAGAGCGAGCGGGCAGTGGGATGAACAATCGTATTAAGCTAAAATACCTTCGATTTTTTCAAGAACGTCAGCGCTGAGTTTAATGCCGGATGCTTTAACGTTGTCCTCGATTTGCTCTGGGCGGCTAGCACCAACAAGGGCACTGGCAACACCAGGCTGACGAAGGATCCAAGCGAGAGCAAGTTGAGGCATCGTGATCCCGAGCTCAGCGGCTATTGGCTTCAATTGTTCTACTTTTTGTAAGTTAGATTCTGTAAGCTGGTGATCGATCGCTTTCACACCTGAAGCAGCACGGCTGCCTTCAGGAGGGGCTTCACCAATTTTATATTTACCAGTTAATACACCTTGAGCAAGAGGGGAGAAGACAACTTGTCCAATACCATGCTTTTCACTGACAGGAAGAACAGACTCTTCGATATAGCGGTTGAGCATGCTGTATTGCGGTTGGTTCACGACGATGCGGTCAAGCAGTTTTTTGTCGGCAAGATGTACAGCATCTGTAATTTGTTCAGCTGTCCATTCACTGACACCAACATAAAGAACTTTTCCTTGGCGCACGAGGTCATCAAGAGCACGAAGCGTTTCTTCAAGCGGTGTATTCACGTCATAACGGTGGCAATAGTAGATGTCCACATAATCAACATCTAGGCGCTTCAAGCTGGCATGAGCCTGTTCCATAATGTGCTTACGGGAAAGCCCGCGATCATTTGGACCATCACCCATTGGCCAGAACACCTTCGTTGCAAGAACATAGGAGTCGCGTTGGAATTTTTTGATGGCCTTCCCAACAACCTTTTCAGCTTCACCTGTCATGTAGACGTTGGCGGTATCGAAAAAGTTGATTCCGAGATCATAGGCTTTATGAATTGTGTTCACCGCATTTTCCTCAGCAACATAACCAGCATAAGTGAGCCAGCTGCCAAGACTAATTTCACTGACCTTCAGACCAGACTTACCAAGACGACGATATTCCATACTGTAAGAAGCCTCCCAGAATATGTATTTGTGATGAGTAAACCTAAATTTGGACCACTAAAAACAAAGCAAGTCCAAATTATAAATCAATTCTATCATCTTACTAAAAACAAGGCTATGAAAACGCTTCTGAAACGCGGGTGAAACACGGGGACGGTTCTCGTGTTCCAGGAACAGGCGAAACGCGAGAACCGTCCCCGCGTTTCCATTGAACAAGAATGGGGACAGTACTCCTTATGAACAAGGAGTGCTGTCCCCAACTCTGTTTTTATTTGCGATTTGCCATAAATGCTTCAATTTCTTCGACAGTACGAGGAAGGTCAGGTGTGAGAACTTCGAAGCCATCCTCAGTAACGAGGACGTCATCTTCAATACGGATGCCGATGCCTTCTTCAGCAATGTAGAGACCCGGTTCAACCGTGATGACCATGCCTGCTTCAAGCTCACGAACGCGGTCGAGATTGCCGTAACTGCCGACATCATGCGTGTCGAGTCCAAGATAGTGGCTCACGCCGTGGAAGTAGTAGTTGAAAAGCTCGCTGTCTTCTTTAATAAGACCAATCGCTTTACACTCTTCAGCTAAGATTTCTTTCGTGCGCTCCTGAAGGGCATTGAATTTGACACCTGGCTTAATCATTTCAGTGATTTCACGAAGCGCGCGGAGGACGATGTTATAAATCGTTTTTTGGCGATCTGTGAACTTACCATTAAGCGGGTAGGTGTAGCTGATGTCAGCACTATAATAATTCCATTTTGCCCCAAGATCGAGAAGAATCAGATCTCCATCTTTTGTCGGACTGTTGTTTTTGCCATAGTGAAGAATGGTTCCATTTTCTCCAGCTGCCGCAATGGTGTGGAAAGCGTGATGCTTCACACCGCGAGTCTTCAAACCAAAATCGAAATAAGCTTCAATTTCGGATTCGTTCATGCCAGGCTTGGTATGAGTCATTGTAAATTTGATCGCTTCGGATGTAATGCGGCCCGCTTCTTTAATCTCGTCCACTTCTTCTTTAGACTTGATCACACGAAGCTCACAAATGGCGGGATACGCATTATGAATTTGTAAGTATGGGTAACGCGCCCCGATATCAGAAGCAAATTTTTGAGAAGCTGAAAGAGGCGCGTCCCAATGGCGGCGCTCAAGATCAAGATAGAGATGGGAATAAGAGTGCGAGATGAGAGCTCCTTGAAGGAAACCGTGAAAATCTTCTATGTATTGTACGGATTCGATACCGGAAGCAGCCATGGCCTCAGGCGCAGAGATCGTCTTACCTTCCCAGCGCTCACGAACAGGATCCGCTTTCTGTATGAATAAGGTTTCTTTTACCTTACCGTAAATCTTGTTGAGAACAAGGATGACCTTTGGTTCATCAATACCCGTTAAATAGTAAAAATTCAGATTTGGATAAAAATCATAGCCTTCATCGGCTGACTTATGAGGTGCTTCTCCTGCAAAGAACACGGCAAGCGAGCCCTCTTCTATTTGCTCAGCCAAGCGAGCCCGATTTCTTGTAAAAAAGCTTGACTCCATTATGACCCCTCACTTTCAAATAATTCGAACGCTTCTATTTTAACATAAAAATAAGGAAAAACCTTGTTGCGAAGCTTTAAAAAATGTCAGTGGTCAATGAAGTATTTTTGAAGGTGACGTACATAAATAGACAGAGCGTCCCGAACGTTTTTGGTGAATCCATTGCTTGCAGCTGATGAAATGGGCCCATTGTCAGACAGCGTCGAGTAACAGTAACCAAACAGGGATTGGCCGCGATGAATAAGTGGCCGCTACGATAAGAATAGACAGTCAAACATAGGGGGAACGACGATGATTAAAGTCAATAAATGGGGATTTACAGCGATTGCTGCCGTGACATTAGCTTTTTCACAGGGGGCAGGTCCTCTAACACACGCTTTTGCAGCGACAGGAGGGACGACAACCGCTCAGCAAACAACAGTTAATTCAGGCACAAGTGGTGATTCTACCTCGGTTAATACTGATTTAACCGCGACAAATACATCGGCTACCTCGATAAAGGAGCCAAAGCCGGGTTTATTGCCAGATAATTTCTTTTATTTCGTAAAGGCGATGGTTCAATCGATTAATCTCGCACTGACCACTAATGATACCGAAAAGGCAAAAAAGCTTGCCCATTATGCGGCCGTTAAAATTTCGGAAGCCAACGCACTTATGAAGGAAGGCAAGACAGACTTAGCAGAAGAGACGCTTCAAAAAGCGATTGACCTTCAGAACCAAGCGACCGATTTGACCGCAAGTGCTGCTGTTAAAGCTAACGGGTCAGCGTCATCAGACAACGGCACCACGAGCACAACGACAGCTGTTTCGGCCAATACAACCGCAACAAAGGATCAAACAACTGAAGCCAACACGATTAACACGAGTGATTCAACCGATGGATCGGCTGCAAATACAACAGCAGTGAGTTCAACTAACTCGGGCAGTGCTCTTCCAGTTGAGAGTGGCACTACAACAACAACTGCAGGAACATCAACCAATTCAGGCAGTGCTCTTCCTGTTGACAGCACTCAAATCAACCAAGCTAATCCTAACTTGAAACACAATATAGAAGCACTATTAGCTGCCCTTCAACACATCAAGAATCCAAAGGCACAAGCAGCTTTGTCTAAAACAATTGAAAAAAGCTTTGAAAAACTTGGTTTGAAGTTAGAAAAAGTAAACAACACGTATGTTGCCGAAAACACAAATGATGAGAAAGCGACTGATCAAAACGTATCGGATGATCAAGCCAAGTCTGATGTAAAAGCAGACCAAGAAAAACCGGCCACTGATGAGGACAGCAAGCAAGCGCCCCCTAAGAAACCTACATCAGAGAAACCAACATCAGAGAAATTAAAAACAACGGTCGGCCAAACGAAAAAAGAGGCTAAGAAGGACGTCAAGGAACTTGTCAAACATAAAGCCCAGCCACTTGTTAAGAAGGTGGCTAAGCAAACGCCAAGCCAAGCTAAACAAGTTAAAGCAGATGTAAAGGCAGATGTAAAAAAAACAGTTGATAAATTATCAGCAAAAGTTACCAAGCAAGCGATCACTCCAAAAAAGGTAAACCCACATCATGTTCTTCCAATCAAAAGTCATGCCAACGCGAAGAGTGAAAACCATGGACATAACAACTAAATAGTCACGTACAAAAAAAGAACCAGCGTGTCTGGTTCTCAGATTGTAAACAAAAGGCACTCTTTCCTAACCGAGTGCCTTTTGTCATGTCCTTTTTTAAAAGATATTGACTAGTGGCAAGTGTCTTGTGTCCAGCGTCGGCAGTACAGAAGTGATGCTGAGGTTTTCTACCTGACACTTATTAAACGACTTGAAGAAAACGGCAATAACGGTTAAAACAAATTATCTCGAAAATTTGTTAAAATTGAACCTAGAATCAATAAGTCTTTAACAATCTCAACTATTTTTTGAAATCTAAGCCAAATATCACTTTATGTCGTCTAATGAGTGAAGACAGTTAAAGGGGAGGAACAATTTTGGAAAATACAAATTAACAAATAATTTGGTTTTATGGAGGAGAAAAATGAAGACAATAAGATTCAAGAAATTAGTATTTATTGCTTTTATTGTTTTGCTGTTTATTTCTGGATGTGGGTCATCACAAATGAAGACCGCCGCAAATAAAAAAATGACAGTAAATAAAGATCTAGTAAAGTCTCCTAAGATCGGTGACACAGTTGTTGTTGGGAAAATGGTCTATAAAGTGAATAAAGTTCATACTACTGCTCAAGTTGGTCCTGATTCTCAGGTGGGACCGTCTGTTTTACCATTAAAAGCCAAGGGGAAATATGTGGTTATTAATGTGACAGTAAAAAACAATGGTGATGATTCCGTTGTTTTGAAAGATAATTTTTTAAAATTAAAAAAAGGTAAGAAAATGTTTGATACAGATTCAAAAGCAAGTCTCACGGCAAACCTAGATAAAAATCAACATATTAAAAATTTTTACAATCAAAATCTACTTCCGGGAAACAAAGCCACAATTAATATTGTTTTTGATGTCGCACCATCAGTTGCTTCATCACCGAACTTACTATTACAAGCTCAAGAGGGTGTGTCCGGAATGCACAGTGCTTTAATTGATTTAAAGTAATGGAAGTGCCAAAAAGGATTGACCCTTAAAGCAGGAATTGCTCTATTCTGCTGTCACAATTGAAATAATGTGAATCAGAATCAACGGGGAGCGTTAATAGTTTAGTGAAGAAACCTTTTCCAATTCGTGAAGGGTTAGTCTGTAAAAATTGATATACCGTGAATGGGAGTGGTCTTTTGGAAGAACTAGAAATCGAGATATTACCGCTAACACAAAATGAGTTTATTTTCTCTTCTATTGGTCCGATTTTCAAGAAAAAAAATATATATATCGTCATAGCTCTAGTTATTGTGTCGAATTTATTGGTGATTTATGGAAATAATCATATGCATTCAATAGCACTTTACCTTTTAATCGTAGTTTATGATATAGTTATGATTTGTTTATTCTGGTTTAAGCTACTGAGAGGGTATAAAAAGTATGTCATGGCTGCTAAACATGGAGCGAAATCATTTATTTCAATTACACAGGAACGAATTAAAATAAGTTCTACTATTGGAAAAACTGTAGAAGCAAGTTGGGGTGTCGTTACAGATATTAAAAATAAACCAAATATATTAGCTATTTATACGACTACAACCAAGAGAGCAATTGGAATTCCAAAGCGCTCATTTCACTCAGAGTTAGAGGCTGAGGAGTTTATTGGTAAAATGCAGGAATATTGGAAGAAAGATAAAATACTATAATCCTTAAATTGATTTGGTTACAACTTATTTATAGCCGACATAAAATATCCCTCATAGTCAATTATCATGGTAACGAACCTTGTTTACTAATTGTAAGGCATAAATCTACACCCCGTCACACGGTTGCAATTCGCTGATATAATCACTGTAATAGCGGTTTAGGTCCTGCTAAACTTCTTGTGTGTGGCGAGGGTGACCGGCTTCCTCAAGATAATGTTCCCAAACATGCCGTTGTATTAATTTCTTATAATCCTTATTCGGGTCCAACGCTATTGCATTCCACAAAGTAATTAGCGAAGGGGCTTTTTTTATGGAACTAGCGCCCAAAATGGTGGATAATAGGCTCTAGACAGAGAAATAATCAGAAACAAGTTCAAGAGAAATTTTTTTAATAGGAAACAAATAGAAGAGGATGGTAAGGACATGCAGCAAAGATGGCAACGGAATGAGGAGAACCTAAATAGCGGAGAGAAGAACCGGAAGCGGCTGAACAAGCGGGGGAAACGTCTATTCGTCTTGGGCGGGGCTTATTTATTAACAGCTGTTATAGGGATTTATGGGGTAGCCTCTCTCTTAAACCTCACGTCACCGACTACGAACCATTCGACTGCTAATGCGAAAAACTTGGATACAAGCATAAGCTCTAAATCAACCACGACCACGTCTGCCAAAAAAGAGACAACAACTAGTGGGAATTCATCAAGCGCCTCCGATTGGACCATTACGAATAAGTCAAATTATATAAAGATTACTGTACCTGTTGCCAATGTGAGGGTATCACCCAGCACAAATGCAAGCGTCCTAGAAAAGCTTACAGAGAACACGATTATTAAAATAACACGTGAAGCCAAGAAAGATGGTCAAATTTGGTACGGCTTTACAGGGGAAAAAGGTGATAGGTGGATTTCGTCTGATGTCGCACAAATAACGGACTCACCGAATGTCGTGATAAACACACCTGTTATAAGTCAGCTTCCAGAATTGCCAAGGGGCTGTGAAGTTACTTCTCTCGCAATGCTTCTTAATCAAGCGGGCGTAAAGGTAGATAAAATGACACTCGCCCAACAGATCAAAAAAGTCCCCTTCCATGACGGTTCTTATATTGGAAACCCCAATGACGGGTTTGTAGGAGACATATATAATCTAAAAAATTCGGGCCTTGGAGTTTACCATGGGCCAGTTGCCGACCTCGCCAAAAACTATCTAGGAAATAAAGTAGACGATATGACGGGTCAAGATTGGTCAGCCGTTGAAAAAAAACTTGACGAAGGCCATGCCGTTTGGGTCATTATCAACTCAACATTCAAGAAGCTCCCAGCTGATGATCCCTACTGGTATAACTGGAGTACAAGAGAAGGCCCACTAAGAGTCACCTACAAGGAGCACAGTGTCCTCGTCACCGGCTATGGACCCGACACCGTATTCGCCAACGACCCGCTCTCCGGAAAACAAAACGAACAACTCAACAAAACCGACTTCATAGCCGCCTGGAAACAAATGGGCAACCAAGCCATCTCATACTGAAACGCGGGGACGTGAAACGCGGGGACGGTTCTCGCGTTTCATTCACAGGACAAAACGCAGGGACGGACAAAACGCAGGGACGGATCTCGCGTTTCATTCACTGAAATCAAACCGAGGCGCTCCTTTAGTGAAACAGCCATTCACTAAGGGAGCGCCTGTTTTACATCCTCTAACTTGCTTGAAACCTCCAAAGGCCTCTTCCTTTTATTGTTTGGATTTATCTTCTTCCCCTTTGTCTCTCAAAATAGATTCCAGTCGTCAACCGACATTACCGCTTAGACTAATTCGTCTATTTCTAGTTGCCTACTTAAGAAGGCAGCCCCTGTTTCTGCTTTTTTGCTAAACCGTTCTCAGTATTTTCGATGGTCCAACCAGTCGACTTTTATCCATAACGGCATCGCTGTGTTCAAATTAAGACAACACTTAGGCAGTGTCGTCCGCCTTTTAGTTATACTTTTGTTCCTCCCTCTTTTCCTTGTCCATGATTGTAGATTGTCACCGCCACTATCCACAACTTTAGCCTCTTTACCATCTTCATTTTGTGAAACAGCCGCGTCACTATCCACATTTTCATCCTCTTTTCCACCGCTACCTGTTGATAGGGTGGCGCTATCCACATCTTTTTTTCTAGTTAATGATTAGTAGAGAAGAAAGCGGCTCTCTATTGACCAATTTTGCCTATTGATTGGCGTTTCTATCAACAGGTTTGTCACCGATTATAAATCATCCACAGTTCCCCGTCTTTGCCACCCTCATTTCGTGGAAAAACCGCGTCACTATCCACATTTTCAACCTCTTTTCCACCGCTGCTTGTTGATAAAGTAGAGCTATCCACACCTTTTTTTAGTTAATGATTAGTAGAGAAGAAATCCGGTTTCTATTAACCAATTTTGACTATTAAATGGCGTTACTATCAACAGGTTTGTCGCCGATTATAGATATCCACAGTTTCTCCCTTTTTGTCACTCTCATTTTGTGAAAAAACCGCGTCACTATCCACATTTTTGCCCTCTTTTCCACTGCTGCCTGTTGATAGAGCAGCGCTATCCACACCCTTTTTTCTAGATGGTGAATTAACCAATTTTGCCTATGATTGCCGTTACTATCAACAGGCTTGTCGCTCATTGTTCGTAGCTTTGGCCGTTCAATTTGGGGTGTGAGAACGATCTGAACGGAGTCCATTTCCTAATTGTGAAGAATCATGCTAAGATGATGAGAGATTAATTCAGAACATGAGGAAATACATATATTATAGAAGAATCACGTTATCAAGGAGTGGAAGAGATGATAGAAGCTCATAAATGTAAAAAAGTGATGGCGGTGTTTGGAACACGGCCGGAAGCGGTAAAAATGGGGCCGGTTGTGCTGGAGTTGCAAAAACAGGAGGATATGGAGACCATTGTGGCGGTAACGGCTCAGCACCGAGAGCTACTCGACCAAGTCCTTGATGCCTTTCATATTAAGCCCGATTTTGATTTGAAAATCATGAAGCAAAATCAAACGTTGAGTGAAATTACAACACGGGCACTTTTAGGGCTCGAGGCTATTATGAAAGAGGTTAAGCCCGATTTAGTGCTTGTCCATGGTGACACGACGACGACATTTGTAGCGGGATTAGCGGCTTTCTATCAGCAAATCCCGGTTGGCCATGTGGAAGCAGGCCTTCGAACTTATAATAAATACTCGCCATACCCTGAAGAAATGAATCGCTTGTTGACGGGGGTTTTGGCTGATTTGCATTTTGCCCCGACCGAGATGGCTGCTGAACATCTCCAAAAAGAAAATAAGCGTGCAGATACGATTTTTGTTACAGGAAATACAGCGATTGACGCCTTCAAATATACGATTATGGAAGACAAGCGTCATCCGATTTTAGAAAAAGTAGCGCCAGATGAGCGATTGGTCCTGTTGACAGCGCATCGCCGAGAAAACTGGGGCGAACCGATGGAGCAATTTTTTACAGCGATTCGGCAAGTTGTGGACGAACAGTCTGATGTCCACTTGATTTACCCCGTGCATCCGAATCCAAAAGTGCGTGAGCAAGCGGAAGCCATCCTAGGCAATCATCCTCGCATCGAGTTGATTCAACCGCTTGATCTGCTCGATTTCCACGCTGTTCTGCCGCATGCCTACTTGATCTTGACTGATTCGGGTGGCATTCAGGAGGAGGCCCCTCACTTCGGCATCCCGCTTATTGTGCTGCGCGATACGACCGAACGTCCAGAAGGTATTAAGGCTGGTACCGCGTTGCTTGCCGGTACAGACAAAAATGAAGTCTATCATCTAACCACCCGGTTGCTCACGGACACGGAGTTTTATAGCAAAATGTCAAAAGCCGTCAACCCATACGGCGACGGCAATGCCTCCAAACGAATTGTCGAACACATTCGAGCCTATTTTAATAAGCAATAAAATAGTTTCAAAAAAAGCTTCCAATCCACAGATTCGGTATTGGAAGCTTTTTATCATTGAGAGGCCTTTCAATTTGTGCTAGATCCCAGAAGGTTGAAGAAAAATGCTAGAAGGTCGCCCAAAAATCCGACCAAAAATGCCAGAAGGTCCATGACAAGCCTTTTCAATTTGATCAAGATCCGAGAAGGTTGAAGAAAAATGCTAGAAGGTCAGCCAAAAATCTAAGAAGGTCGCCCAAAAATCCGAGAACATCCTCAAAAAATGCCAGAAGGTCCATGACAAGCCTATTCAATTTAATCAAGATCCCAAAAGCTTGAAGAAAAATGCCAGAAGGTCAGCCAAATATCTAAGAAGGTCTCTCAAAAATCCGAGAACATCCGCCAAAAATGCCAGAAGGTCCATGACAAGCCTATTCAATTTGGTCAAGATCCAAGAAGGTTGAAGAAAAATGCCAGAAGGTCAGCTAAAAATCCAAGAAGGTCGCCCAAAAATCCGAGAACATCCTCAAAAAATGCCAGAAGGTCCATGACAAGCCTATTCAATTTGATCAAGATCCCAGAAGGTTGAAGAAAAGTGCCAGAAGGTCAGCCAAAAATCTAAGAAGGTCGCCCAAAAATCCGAGAACATCCGCCAAAAATGCCAGAAGGTCCATGACAAGCCTATTCAATTTGGTCAAGATCCAAGAAGGTTGAAGAAAAATGCCAGAAGGTCAGCTAAAAATCCAAGAAGGTCGCCCAAAAATCCGAGAACATCCTCAAAAAATGCCAGAAGGTCCATGACAAGCCTATTCAATTTAATCAAGATCCCAGAAGGTTGAAGAAAAATGCCAGAAGGTCGCCCAAAAATCCGAGAACATCCGCCAAAAATCCCAGAACCCCCACGGCCCCACCCGCCCAAACCACTACAAGCTGAAAATTCTCTCCATGCATCCCAATTTTTGTATAATGGATGCGCTGCCAACTCTATGTTTGCAGCGCATTATTGTCAAAGTGAGTTCCTGGTAAAAATTTAATAATAAAGACTTATTTAAAGTGAGAGGAATCGTGTTACACTACAATAGAAAAATAGATTTGTAGGATTCACTTTCCAATTCACTTTCACTTTTAATTCAATAATTTTGTAGGATTCACTTTCACTTTCAATTCAATACATTTTTGGGATTTACTTCCAATTCGTTTTTACTTCCAATCTGTTTTCACTTCCAATTCAATAAATATAGAAACAATCTAGCGCTCATCTTACTACAAATACAATAGGGCAGGAGAAATGAGATGGGGAACATTAAACGATTAGGGATAAGGGTGTCGGCATTAGTGTTGGGGCTTATTTGTCTAGTCGGGCAATGGCAGGGGACATTGGCTCATGCGGCGACCGATCAGAAGCAGTCAGCTGCGACGGGGGCGAGGACGTCGGGGAAGAGCACAACTAGCAAAAGTCAGCATCTCATTGTTATTTATAAAAATAATTCTGGTAAGGAAGCGGCGGATAACGCCGGTCAGGTCGAGCATCAGTTTAAATCAGTCAAGGCTGTTACGGTCAATACGGATGCGAAAGGCCTTGAGAAACTGAAAAGTAACCACGATATTGCCTATATTGCGCAGAATGTTACGCTGAAGACGCTTAGTATGTCAGATAAAAACCAAGGATTTAAAATTCTTAATACGACCACAACTAGCCAAAATACAGCCGCTTCGACTGCCTATAAGTGGAATGTGACTGCCCTTCAAGCACCAGCTGCCTGGAGTGAAGGGGATACGGGTGCAGGCGTTAAAGTGGCTGTCATTGACACAGGGATTGGTCCGAATAATAACATTAAGCTAGCAGGGGGCTATTCAGCCGTTTCCTATACGAGCTCTTATAATGACGACAATGGACATGGAACGCATGTCGCTGGAATTATTGCTTCACAATATAATAAAACCGTTGGCGTTGAAGGGATTGCGGCGGGTGTCAGCCTTTATGCGGTCAAAGCGCTTGACCAAAATGGCGACGGGGATCTTGATTCGCTTTTAAAAGCCATCGACTGGTGTATTACTAACAAGATGGACATTATTAATATGAGCCTTGGGACACCAACCAATTCAGCTGTTCTCCAATCTTTTATAGATAAAGCGTATAATGCAGGAATTACGATTGTTGCAGCTGCCGGAAATGAAGGCACGACCGCAAGCAGTAAGGACACAATGGATTACCCGGCAAAATACGATGATGTGATCGGAGTCACCGCTGTTGATTCATCGATGAAGTTCGCAAGCTTCTCATCTTCGGGCCCAACGGCAGAGGTTGCGGCACCGGGTG
Organism: Pullulanibacillus sp. KACC 23026; assembly: GCF_029094525.1. Taxonomy (NCBI): domain Bacteria; kingdom Bacillati; phylum Bacillota; class Bacilli; order Caryophanales; family Sporolactobacillaceae; genus Pullulanibacillus; species Pullulanibacillus sp. KACC 23026. The sequence goes on from NZ_CP119107.1 coordinate 504,984, forward strand.
TTAATATTACGAGCACTTATCTTAATAACAATTATGCGGTAGGCTCCGGGACTTCTCAGGCAACACCGCATGTTACGGCACTATTAGCTTTATTAAAGCAACAGAACCCGACTCAGAGCAATGCCATGCTTCGAACGCGCTTGGACCAATTTTATACGACGGATTTAGGGGCAACAGGACGCGATACGTTATACGGCTATGGCTTCGCGCATTATGTAACGAAAGCCTCTGAACAAACCATTGAGCAAAATGCGATTCAGGCAGCCGTTACAAAAGCGGAACAAGAGAAGACGGCAGCGAATCTAGAAAATGCTGAAAACCTCTTGGCTCTTTTACCCGCAACCGATAGTCAAAAAGCAGCACTCCAATCTCGACTCGATGCGGTCAAGAGCTATGTCTCGCTTTTAACAAGTGCTCAGACAAAGGTTGCTGCTGCTGTGAAGTCCATGACGAAGGCCAATGTACTAGGGGCGCAGCAGGCCGTTGATCAGTTAGCAAATGATTCTAATAAGACGTCCTTGCAGCAAAAGCTAGACAGCGTTAAGGCGACAATGCTCGTAAATGCCAAAAAGCAAGTCGCTCTAGCAAAGAAAAGCTTGAAAAAAGCGGATCTGGAACGCGCTCAGGTCTTGGTCAATGAACTCTTAACTAACAAGGACCGCGAAAGCCTTCAAACAACCATTAACACGATAAAAAAAGCGCTTGTGACTAATGCCAGCCAAAAAGTAAGGGCAGCGGAGAAAGCTAAAACACGATCGAGCATCACTACCGCGACTACAGCGATCGAGCAGCTCTCGAGCGGTTCCACGAAAACGGCGCTAAGCAGGCGGATCGCGGCTCTTGAGAACAAATTGATTGCCACTGCCAAGTCAAAAGTGGCGCATGCTGAGAAATCTAAAACAAAAACAAATGTCGCAGCTGCCATAAAAGCAGTCAATCAACTGAAGAGCAGTTCAACTAAAACCTCTCTATTGAAAAGAATCAGGTCGGTTGAGGCGAAACAAGTACTGACCGCCAAATATGACTTAAAGAACTATAAAAAATATAAAACATCGCATTACCATTTTGTTACCGAGAGGGCCATTAATAATCTCCAACCTTCTTCAACGAAGACCTCTCTAATGAAACAATTCAAAGCCGTTTAATCAGCTTGAACTCTCCAACCCCTGAGTTAATTGATTCAGGGGTGATTTTTTTGGACATACCGATTATCTTAATTGTTTTTTAAGAATACTTTTCTAGACTAGGGTAAAACTAATGTGGTCGAATAGAAGGTTAAAGAAACTGATAGCCGTTTAGCTCTTGCTTTGAGCGGCATAAGCGGTCCGAACATCTGCTGCTTACACTTAAGTATCATCCTTCATACGAGAAAACTAGACTAGAGAACTAGTCTATCAAACTTGTGGATTCATAAGTATATATAAACTAGTTGTTTGGAGGGGGCAGATGGTGCAGAGAAAGAAAAAATGGTCAATGATGCTTGGCCGGTTCATGGGCTTAATTCTATTCCTATCGATTAGCACGGGATGCGGGACGGTTAAGGCATCAGCTCCCGTGAAGACGCCTTCTGACTCGACGTCCGCCATACATCAAGCTGCTGCTAAAGTGAAAACAGTAGCGACCAGTGGGAAACTAGCAACTGTTGATGAGAAGATCAAACAAGTGGATAATGTGGCAACAGATGCCCAGCTCTTAAAACAAAAGTGGCTGGAGTGGGAAAAAAAGAACACGCCCTTTTATACCTTTTACGATATTAATACGATCAACAAAAATATAGTGGTTACCGCAAGTACCGCTTCAATACGGAAGGAACCCAGTGTGGCCACAGATATCGTGAAACAGGTTCATCAAGGGGCTGTCTTTCATGCCATTGGTGAGGCCACAGTCAGAGACACGGTGTGGGATGAAATAAAGTTGACTGATAAAACGGTTGGCTGGATACGCGTATCCTTAACCGCTGTAACAAGTGTCGAGCCAGAGGGAACAACGGTCTTATTGGATGCTCCGATCATTTCGCAAATGCCGGAGCTACAGAGGGGCTGTGAAGTCACGTCGTTAGCCATGCTTCTAGGTCAGGCAGGGATAAAGGTAAGTAAAATGACGTTGGCTAAGCAAATAAAAAAAGTGCCGTTCACTCAAAACGGGCTAAGAGGCAATCCAAATGATGGATTTGTCGGCGATATTTACACGTTCAAAAATCCAGGTCTAGGCGTTTATCACGGACCGGTTTTGCAACTGGCCAAAAACTATTTGAGTGATGCGGTTGATTTGACGGGTTCAAACTGGTCGGCCATTGAAAAGAAACTGGTGGAAGGCCATGCTGTTTGGATCATCACCAACAGTTCATTCGGACCGCTTGCTAAGAGCGGAAGCAATCTATGGTACACCTGGCAAACCAAAGATGGCCCTCTATCCATCACCTACAAAGAGCATAGCGTCCTAGTGACCGGCTTTGACAAGGACTCGGTATACATTAATGATCCGCTCTCAGGTAAAAAGAATGAGGAAATCAGAAAGGATAGCTTTGTAGCGGCCTGGAAGCAGATGGGCAGCCAGGCGATATCCTATTAATCAATTTAATAATTGAATGAGGTCCGTGCGACAAAATCGTGTGGGCCTTTTCTTATCCTATTAGAAAGTTGTGCTTTAAGTGCCAGCAACATGTAAAACATAGAAGTACAATCATGAAGGGATTTTTTTGAAAACGTCCATAACGGAGGTTCGAGCACCATTTGGCGTGTGCCTGTCGTTCAAAGCGTGAAGGAGTAGGCTCGCTGCCGGAGATACTTGACGGCAAGCTAAGCCATCCTAATAAATCATAAATGGCAGGAACGTTTTCTATATAATTCAGATGGGATTGGAAGGTTTTTTCCAATGTGCGGTTCATGGGATACAAAAAAAGGAAGTTGGAAAAATAAAGTTAATCTATTATGTCAGGGTACCATTGCTGCAACTTAGGAGGAAACGATGGTGTTTAAACCGACAGCAGGAGAAATTTCGAATCTTTGGAAGTTTATTATAAGCAATGAAGCTCAGCTTTGTTTAATTGAACATTGGTTGTACCACGCTGAAGACAAGGAGTTAAAGGAGCTTTTGCAAAAGTCCAAGGATGTGGGAATCTGGATTGTCGATCAGGCTAAAGAATTATATACAAGAGCAGGCTTTCCTGAACCTATAGGCTTTAAACTCGAGACAGACGCTATGCCCAATGCTCCAAGAATGATGTCAGATAAACTAGTATTAGTGATGCTTCAAATTTTAGCCGAATACGGGGTATTTGGATATGGGTTAACACTCGGGAAAACAGAGACACCCGAAGTCCTTTCCTTTTTTTCAGATTGTCTAAATAAAGCCGTTGAGCTTTATCAGTTGAACACAGAAATTAATCATAAAAAAGGATACCGCAACCAACCCATCTATGTCCCGACGCCTTATTTCCCAGAAAATGCAAATCGAAAATCCTTTTTAGCCGGTTGGTGGGGGGACCAAAGACCCATTAACGCCTTAGAAATAGACAGTCTATTATTCAGTCTACGCGGCATTATATTGGCCAAAACGTTTTTCCTGATATTTTCTCAAATTGCCAAAGACCCTGATCTCAAGAAATTTTGCAATAGGGGGAAACACATAGCTGAAAAGCGTGTGGACCGAATCCAATTACTGAATAGTAAAGAAAACCTGCCGTACCAATCAACTTATGAAACAGAAGTGACCGATTCAATGATTTCACCCTTTTCTGATAAACTTATTATGTTTGAAACCGTTGGACTTGCCCAAATCGCTATTTCCAGATACGGGAACTCATTATGCTCGGTTGTGAGGAGAGACTTAGGGGCGATGTTTGCCCTCTACATAGCGGAAACCGGAACATTCCTCGATGATGGGCTAAAGCTAATGATCGATAAAAACTGGTTTGAGCAGCCTCCCCTTGCCATAGACCGAGAGCATCTCGGCAGTTAGAACAGGTTGTTCGGGGCGGTAAATGCGTTTCACGCCGATGCCAGTTTAGGGGACTGGCCTCTTTTGAAAGAATGACTGTTCGAAGAGGTCTGTCTCCCTCTCTATTTTTTTTTTTTTTTTTTTTTTTTTTTTTTTTTTTTTTTTTTTTGTCAAAATCATTCTTTAATCTTTTTTATTTTTGGAATTTTGATAGAATAAATTAAAGCTTAAGAAGCAGCACAGAATCTATTTAAACAAAAAGTGAGGACGTACCCGGGTGAATCAATTTGAATGGTATCTAGCAAACGTCTCTTTTATTGCAATTCCATTTTTCTTTTATCAATTATTTTGGATTAGTAGACCAAAAAATTTTAATAAGGATCTGATAATGTTTGCTGCAGCAAGTATAAGTGCACTGCTTTGTATGCGCTATCCAATCCATTTTGGTACGGGTATTAATTTTGATTTAAGAAATATAGTGCTCATTCTTTGTGTTCTTTATGGAAATAGTTATGTCAGTGTTCCTCTTTATCTATTGATGGTTGCTTATCGCTTTTTTATGGGAGGAATCGGGTCCTATATCTCTTTATCTTCAACGACATGCCTTCTTTTGGGGCTGATTCTATATAAAAAAAGGTACCATACCCTGGCCCTAAAGAAGAAAGTTTTATATAATATCTCATTCGCAGTAGGCTCCGCTCTGATAGTTATTACGGTAGCGTTTTTTATTTCAAATGAATCCTTGTTCAGTTTTCAAAAGGCATTGCTTTCATTAGTTTTATCAGAAGCTATAGGTATGTGGTTAATGACCTATTTTATTGAAACGACATTAAGCAATGCCTCCCTGCAAAAAAATATGATGATGGCGGAGAAATTAAAGGCAATCAGTGAACTATCGGCAAGTATCTCACATGAGGTTCGAAATCCGCTGACCGTAACAAAAGGGTTCCTTCAAATGCTTCGTGATCCAGATATTTCTTTAGATAGCAGACAGTTTTATGTGAAAATTTCTCTGACTGAGCTAGAACGGGCGGAGATGATCATTAATGATTATTTAGCTTTAACGAAGCCCCATAAGGAAGCGGTCATCTTAGCTAATCTGGAAGAGGATCTGGGGTATGTTCTAAATGTGATCAAGCCCTACTCTGCCATACATAATGTGAACATCAATCATCGAATCCATAATTCATTGCTCGTTCAATATGACCAAAATCAGTTGAGACAGTGTCTAATCAACTTAATGAAAAATTGTATTGAATCCATGTCTATGAATGGTGGGACGCTTAATGTTGAGATGGTTTCGGACGATAATCATGTGAAAATTAAGATTGAGGATACCGGAATAGGGATGACTAAAGAAGAAGTGAACCGATTGGGTGTCCCTTATTACACGACGAAGGAAAAAGGCACTGGACTTGGGATGATGGTCGCCTTCAGTGCCATCCATGCCATGAATGGCAAACTGAATATAGAAAGTGAAAAGGGAAAGGGCACTGTTTTTACTATTAAACTCCCTTCCCATCAACAAAAATAGCAACGAAGAAGGCTCATTCTTACAAATCGGGTAAAAGTATATCCAGAAGGTCCATGGCGCTTGATCATGAGGGAGCTTCGTTGGTCGTGGCGAAAGCGTAAAATGGAGCTGCATCATGTAAGGGCCTAGTAGCACCTGCTGATAGACTCGGTTACCGAGCTTATATAAAAAATAGAAGACTATGAAGGATTAGTGCGTCGCTAAACGTTCGGGGGTCGAGATGCCAGAGCGTTTTTATTTTTTCTAAGCGGTAAACGAGTGTATTTCGGTGAATGTGCAAGGCTTTGGCTGTGCTTTCGATGTCCTGGTCCAACTCTAAGAATAGTTGAAGAGTTTGCATGAGCTCTTCAGCTAGGGGCAGTTTGTCTCTCAAATAGTGTTCAATAAAGGAGGTTTTGGCAGCCTCAGGGACTTTATCAAGGAGTCGGAGGATGCCCCAATCCTCAATATGCATGACGTTCTGATCGCTCTTCTTTAACTCGATTAAGCGAAGGCATTGTTCAGCCTCCTCATAACTCTTCCGATAGCCCGGGATTGTTTCATAGGCACCCCCAATACCAATTGCACATTGGAGCTTTTTCTTATGAAGTTGATTTTCAATAAAAGTTCCGCTGGACATGGACGCCTTCTTTGAATATGCCTTGGCAGTTGGCAGACCTAAGGCAAAGAGTCCATTTCCAAGATGAGATAGGAAATGAGCGCTTGTATTCATGGAAAGAAAGCGCGACACGTTATCAATCATCTCAAACTTTTTATTTAATTGAGTTTGCGGGTGATCCAATCCGAACACTCTAATCAGAAGAATAGCACAGCTTTTTTGCACATCGATCCCCAAAAGACTGGCGCGATTGGCGAGTTCATTGACCTCAAGGTTCGATCGTTTGGTAAGATCCAGCAGCCATTCTTTGATTGATTCGCTTTCATATCGGAGTTTATCGATGAGATATTTCTGATTGATTAGCGTTTCAGTCGTCAATTTGACTATTTTAGCAATAGGAAGAACCGCTTTTGGATCGCCAGTTATTCCTACAACACCAATGCAGTTGCCATGCATATGGATAGGCAGGTTGACCCCCGGTTTCGCTCCCTTTTCCATTCGATCAATGATTTTTTCCCTGTTGCTTTGGACGACCTCAAGAGCTCCGCTATGTATGGACTGAATTCGGGCGGGGTCACTGCTCGCCACTATGATCCCTTCTTGATTCATGATGTTAAGGTGATAATTTAAGGTCAAATTGATTTTTTCAATAATCGGTTGAGCTAGTTCATAAGTGATTTCCACACCACCACTCCCCTATATGGTAATAAAACCCAATAATTCGTTAAAATGACGAAGTTCGAGACGGATTTTACAGAATAATTCGTATTTATTGTCAATGAATTTCGACTAATTACATGTTTTAATAAGAGTAGAACCATTTTAATTATACGGCAAACAAAGAAGGTTGATAAAGTGAATATCGTGATTTCTCCTGATTCCTTTAAGGGATCCTTATCTGCTTTAAAAGTAGGCGACACAATCGGTCAAGCGCTGAAAGAAAAGCATCCAGATTGGCAGTTTGACATTTTGCCAATGGCGGATGGGGGAGAGGGAACCGTCGATGCGCTCCTTTTTGCGACGAATGGGACCAAAGTGGAGCTTGAAGTGACAGGGCCTTTTGGAACAAAAATAACTTCTTATTATGGCGTTTTAGGAGATAACAAGACCGTTGTGATGGAGATTGCCAATACAGCCGGGCTCGTCTTGGTCGGTGAAGAAAGAGATCCGCTGAAAACAACCAGCTTTGGCCTTGGGGAATTAATTGGCCATGCGCTAAAAGAAGGCTACCGTGATTTTATTATTGGTTTAGGTGGAAGCGCTACCAATGATGGCGGTATGGGGTTGCTTCAGGCCTTGGGGATCACTTTTTTTAATCAAGAAGGGGAAGTGCTTTCGCCATGCGGTGCCTCACTTAATGATGTTTATGAAATTGATAGCTCTGGTCTAGAGCCCCGATTGAAAGAGGCCTTCTTCACGATTGCTTGTGATGTGGAGAATAGACTTTGCGGCGAGCAGGGGGCAACTTACATCTATGGCCCCCAAAAAGGATTAAAACCAGAACAACTAAAAGCAACCGACCGATCAATGAACAACTATGCCAATCTCGTTGAAGCAAAGTTGGAAAAAAAGGTTCAAGACATTCCAGGAGCCGGCGCGGCAGGCGGTCTAGGCTTTGCCTTTCTCATACTGGGAGCCGAATTGAAGTCAGGCGCCGCAATCGTTGCGGATGTACTAGGACTAGAAGAAAAGATCGAACACGCCGACTGGATCATTACAGGTGAAGGAAAAAGTGATGCCCAAACCTTATTTGGAAAAGTCCCCTACTATGTCGCCAAACTCGCCAAGACATACGACAAAAAAACAATTCTCATTTCAGGAAGCTTAGGAGATGGCCACGAAAAGCTCTATGATTGTTTTTTTAGCTGCCATTCCATCGTTTCAAAACCAATGAGCCTAGACGAAGCCATGGAACAGGCCGAACCACTCCTGTACGACGCCGCCCTGAATATCGGTAGTTATTTGAGGTTGACCTAGCAAAGTTCAATCGTAACAAGAAAAAGTAAACATTTTTTAGAAGGCGTGATTATCTAAAAAATGGAGAGCGGAGGATGATTCGATGAAACAGTTAAGCATTGCAACAATACCTGGAGATGGAATAGGAAATGAAGTAGTACCAGCAGCCATTGAAGTATTGGAGGCGCTGTCTGACATTCATGGTGGATTAAAATTTAAGTTTACTCATTTCCCGTATAATTGTCATTACTATTTAGAGCATGGTGTGATGATGCCAGAGGATGGACTTGAACAATTAAAGAATTTTGATGCCATTTTTCTCGGAGCAGTTGGGAACGCGAAATTGGTACCGGATCATATTTCCCTATGGGGACTATTAATAAAACTCCGTCGTGAATTTGAACAAGTCATTAATATACGTCCTGCAAAATTACTGAGTGGCGTTCAGTCCCCCTTGGTCAATCCAAAGGACTTCGATTTGATTGTTGTAAGGGAGAACAGCGAGGGGGAGTACAGTTCGGTAGGAGGAAGGATTTATAAAGATGAGGAAGAACTAGCCATTCAAAACAGTATCTTCTCAAGACGAGGGACGGAAAGAGCTATGCGCTATGCCTTTGAGCTAGCGAAGAAACGCAGGAATCACGTGACAAGTGCGACTAAATCCAATGGGATCTATTATTCCATGCCGTTTTGGGATGAAGTATTTAAAGATGTCGCAAAGGATTATCCAGAGGTGGCAACCGATTCCCAGCACATTGACGCACTAGCCGCCTTCTTTGTGACTCACCCGGATAAATTTGATGTGGTGGTGGCGAGTAATTTGTTTGGTGACGTGTTGACCGATTTAGGAGCAGCCATCATGGGCAGTGTAGGAATTGCTCCAGCGGCTAACATTAATGTGAATGGAAAATATCCTTCTATGTTTGAACCCGTTCATGGCTCCGCCCCTGATATTGTGGGCAAGGGTATTGCCAATCCATTAGGACAGATTTGGACAGCTAAGATGATGTTAGATCATTTTAATGAAGAGGAAATAGGCCATGTATTATTGGATGTTATTGAAAGCGTAACCCGAAATGGACTATTAACCCCGGATATAGGCGGCAACTATACAACGAAAGAAGTCACTGATGAAATCATTAAGAGATTAAAAGCCAGGGCTTGAAAAGAGGATTCAAATAAAACAGACGTGTACTAGGTAAAGATCGTTTAACCCAGAAGGTGAGTGCCCAAGTGTTCAAATTAAAAGAAAAAGCAGGTTCCCACAGAAAGTGAGCTTTTCGGATCGATTTACAAGAGGCTGGGGCAAAACGAAACTAACTGACTTAAATTCCGAACACTAAATGTTTATAAGGACAGAAACAAATAGGAAGCGTAGTCAAAATATGTAGACGCCTGCGGGAACAGCACGTGTCCGAAGACCCCGCAAGCAAGCATTTTCCTTGTTGAGGAGGCTTGGGCTGTGCCCGAGGAAAACGACGTATTTTGACTAGCGTTTCATAAATGACTTAATTAATAAATGAAAAACCGAACCCATCACGTTAAAAGGTGTGAATAAGTTAGGCTTTTTCTATTCGTCAACTACTTCTGTCTCAGCCACTTTGGAAATAAATGAAAGCGCTTGCTAAAATTTGACAAATATGAAGATGAGGAGTGGATCAATTGAGCCAGACACAAGAAGTGCCAGTTAAAAGTAGCGGCCCGACCCCAGTATGGAAGATGAAAATTGCAGGAATTAATGCCCCCATTTATTTAGGTATCGTCATTGTTGTTTTGATTGGTGTTTATATGCAAATCCTCCCGCAAAACATGGCCAGCGGGATCATCGTGTCCATGACCTTAGGGATTACACTTAGGTGGATTGGCGACCACATACCTATATTCAATACATTTGGAGGCGGCCCCATTTTATGTATCCTTATTCCGGCATTATTCATTTTCTGGGGAATCTTACCCGAAAGTGTCGGGAAGTTAACAGACAGCTTCTACAATGATATTGGTTTTTCTGATTTTGCCGTTACCGGAATTATAGTCGGAAGCATTCTAAGTATGGATCGCAGAATGTTAATGAAAAGTGGAATTCGATTTTTAATACCTCTTTTAGGCGGGGTTATCTTTGCATTAGGTCTGGGAGGACTTGTTGGCCAACTCTTGGGTTTTGGTTTTAAACAAACGCTCTTCTTCGTAGTCGGTCCTGTTATGGGCGGCGGGATGGCCGCGGGCGCTGTGCCGATGTCGCAAATCTTTGCAGCAAGCAGTGGAATGAGTGCAGGAGAGGTTTTAGCTAAGATTGCACCAGCGGTTATTGTCGGAAATATGCTTTGCATTTTAGCTGCCGGCATATTAAATGGACTTGGAAAGAGAAACAAAAAATATAAGAGTTTTACAGGAAACGGAGAAATGCTTAGGGTAAAAGGCGGAAAAGGCATTAACTTAAATGAAAAGGGAGATTCGTTGCCATTTTCGATGAATAGTTTAATTACCGGTCTTTTCTTCTCAATGGCCATTTATGTATTCGGTCAAATCCTAGGTAAATTGATTCCCGGGCTTCATCCTTACGTGTGGATTATTTTGGCCGCAGCCGCACTAAAAATCTTTAACCTTCTACCTTCTTCCATCGAGAAAAGTGCCGAGCATTGGTATAACTTTATAACAGCTGCCTGGGTACCGGCCATTCTAGTGGCAATCAGTGCGGGTATGGTCGATTTCCATAGTGTTATACAAATCGTCACGAATCCAAGTTATATTACTTTAACGATATTTACTATTATAGTAGCGGTGTTTGCCTCCGGTTTTATCGGTGTGTTAGTAGGCTTCTACTTCGTTGAGTCATCCATATCGGCAGGTCTTGGCATGGCTGACATGGGCGGTTCTGGGGATGTCGCTGTACTGAGTGCTGCGGAAAGAATGGAACTGATGCCTTATTTGCAAATCTCTTCACGTATCGGCGGAGCCATTATGCTGCTCATACTGTCCTTGCTGTCTTCATTCTGGATGTGACGTAATTATTTAAAGGCTAGAGGTGATCAAGGCAACGCTGATTTTCTTGGATACATGGATTAAATAGTGAATAGGCAAACCCGCATTTCGGGAGTAGAAAACAGATGTTTTTTGGAATTCAATATGCCATTATAAAAAAAGATTAAGGGTGAGGTTGCATGAAAATTACGGATATTGAAGTTATACCGGCGAATCGTTTCTTATATGTAAAGGTAGTGACAGATGAGGGGATAACGGGAATTGGCGAGTCAGGGGCCTGGGGGTTCTTAGACGCATCGGCAGAAGTCGTTAATTCCTTTAAAACCTATTTAGTTGGTAAAGATCCATTACAGATTGAACACCATTGGCAATATATGTATCGCTGTTTCCATTTTAGAGGTGCTGCCATAATGGGAGCTATTAGTGCGATTGATATAGCTTTATGGGATATTGCAGGTAAATGGTTCAATGTTCCTACCTATGTTTTATTAGGCGGGAAAGTAAGAGATAAAGTCAGAACCTACTATCATGTAATAGGTGATACAACGGAAGAACTTGTGAACAGTTGCCTAAAAGCAAAGGAACTTGGATTTACGGCTGTCGGACATTTATCTCCCTTTCTCGATGAATCAAGAGAGAAGCCTTATTTTGTTCCATATGCCAAAATGTTGAATGAAGCGGTAGACAGAGTTAGACAGATTAGAGAAGCCGTAGGAGATGATGTGGACCTTTGCTTAGAACTGCATAGAAGAATGAAGCCGGGAGAGGCCATTGCTTTCGCTCATGCCGTCGAGAAGTATCATCCTTTCTTCCTGGAAGACCCCATCACTCCAGATAACTTTGATTCCATGGCTCTCATCGCTGACAAAACCAATGTCCCTATTGCAACAGGCGAGCGCATTCATACGATTCAAGAATTTGAAATGCTTTTATCAAGAAATGCAATGGCTTATGCCAGAACAAGTGTCTGCCTGTGCGGTGGTATAACAGGTACAAAAAAGATTGCCGCAATAGCAGAAGCTCATGGGGTGCCAATCGTTCCCCATAACCCATTAAGCCCCGTGAGTACCGCAGCTTGTCTGCAAATCGCGGCGTCAGTAGAAAATCTAGTCATACAAGAACTTCCAGATCACGAAACAGTCTCGGCAACGGAACGTTTTACAAGTACCGATATACTAAAGGAAAACTTTAGACAAAGTGATTTAGTTACATGGGTACCAAAAGCAGTAGAAGGTTTTATCGATATTCCAGACAGGGTAGGCATAGGTACGGATTTAGTAGAAGGAATTCAAACGCTTTACCCTTATCAAAGAAGAGAAATCAATACAAGGCTTCATTTAGATGGATCCGTAGTAGACCAGTAAAATATAGCTTATCGGACATCTTGATACGAAAGAAAAATATAAAAACAGTGAAGCTCGGCATTGGAACAGACCAATGCCGAGCTTCACTGTTTTTAAAGATAGCCTAAAAAAACTTTACCGAACCTTTATCCGGAAGCCAGAAAGTTGAATACGCGCACCCTCAATTTGAGTGAAATCTGAGAAGGTCGGGGGGGGATCCGAGAAGGTCGGGGGGGGAATCTGAGAAGGTCAGGGGGAAATCTAAGAAGGGTGCGCCAAAATCCTAAAAGGTCGATAAAAAATCTAAGAAGGTCGACCAAAAAGCCCAGAACATCGCTCAAAAATGCCAGAAGGTTGAATGTGCGCACGCTCAATTTGAGAGAGATCCAAGAAGCTTGTCCAAAAATCCTAAAAGGTCGATAAAAAATCTAAGAAGGTCGACCAAAAATCCTAGAACATCGCTCAAAAATGCCAGAAGGTCGAATGTGCGTGCGCTCTATTTGAAAAGATCCGAGAAGCTTGTCTAAAAATCCCAAAAGGTCAATAAAAAATCCAAGAAGGTCGACCAAAAATCCTAGAACATCGCTCAAAAATGCCAGAAGGTTGAATGTGCGCACTCTCAATTTGAGAGAGATCCGAGAAGGTCAAGCTAAAATCCCAAAAGGTTGGGCTCAAATCCCAAAAGGTTGAGCCCAAATCATAGAACGTTGACCCAAAATGCCAGAAGGACAAATCCTCGCCATGTAATATAAGGGAAATCCGAAAAAGTGTATAAAGCACGCGTCACGGCAGGGTATCAGACGGCTTTTACAAGCGATGAAATGGGCATTTGGATAAAGTTGTCTCATCATCTCTTAGAAAATATTGCTTCCATTCATAATTGTCTTCTCTGCCATAGGTATTCAGATTAGGGTGAATGGGAGCTGTGTCGTAATTAGTAAGTCGTTTTCGGATATTGGATTTGATCTTGGCTGCTCGATTCTGTGATGAGTAGAAGTCAACAAGCACAGACCTTGGTGTAATCGCCAGCATCAAATAAGGAAATTGTCTGCTTTGACGGTTTTTATGAGCTGGTGTCCCGCAATAGACGAAGTACTGCTCATTGTGAAAGCAGAATTCCCATAACGTGTTGGCAGGGTCGGTAGGAATAGTCTTAGGCCAATCGAATTTATCTAGATGGCTGACTTGAGTAAGGTGTTCCCAGAAAATCTGCTCGTAGTCTTCAACCATTTTCGATTCTAATTGGTGATCCTTGTAAAATAAAATCAGGGATGTATAGCTTCCCAAGTCTCTATATTGTTTGGAATACGCTTCTAGAGCATTGGCAAGCTCTGAAACAGTTTCTGGGTCCCATGGCTCGGGTAAGAAGCCGTACCTAAACTGGTCAAGCTGATAACCTATGGTGGCAGGGATACAAGGGAATGGGTGATGCCTGTCTCTCATTTTTTCGGAAAATTTTCGGGCAGCATCCTTCTTCCACGATTCAAGATTTGATTGGAGTAGGGATTCCATTGTGAATAAGCGCATAGGGGGCCTCCTTTCTACCATTAAGGTATTCGCCCATAGAAGCTGGGTGCAAGGTTTAGTGTAAAATCCTTTTTAAATGAAAAAAATAGGGATGCCTTCTTGATGGATCCACAGAACATGTAAGTTCCCGCTATACACTTGGTGATTTCTCCCTTATATGTCTTTAAGGGCGAATGGGGCCAATTATGTCTGGCTAATTATAGAAAGAATTAACCTTTACGTAAAATCCGCAATTTTTCTCGATAATGTTTTTTTGGAAGAGGGGAGGATTTTAGTGTAAGCGTATAATGAAAACAGTTTCTTTTTAAAGGTTGGAAGAAAGACCTTTTGTTGACTTGTCAGAGCCGTGGTTTAGGACTATAATTAAAAAGTTGACGTTGACGTTATATTTTTAAAAGCTATATAAGTGACCAATAGACGTGTGTCAAGCTTTTGTATAACAGTTAGGGTGGAGGCACGCTATGGAAGAGAATTTTAAGATTGATGATGTGGCCAAGCAGAGCGGTTTAAGTAAACGGACGATCCGTTATTATGAAGAAATTGGTTTGTTGAAAGCACCGCCGCGAAGTAAAGGCGGCACTCGGATCTATTCACAAGAACATATTGACGCACTAGAGAAGGTCACCACTTTTAAAGAGGTTCTAGGTTTTTCACTTCAAGAGCTTCAACATTTTCTTGGGCTAAGAGAAACCTTTGAGCGCGAGAAGGAAAGGTATCGAAGAACCAAGGATCCAATAGGTCAAAAAGAGAAGCTGAGTGGAATTATCAACGCTCTAGATGAACAGATTCAAGTGATCGATGAAAAGATGAAGAAGCTGCTAAGTGTCCAAAATGACCTCATTGCTCTTAGAGAAAGGGCACGTGCTCAAATAGAAAAACTGGAACATGAAAATCCATCTGATTAGATAAATGGTTTTACGAAAAGGGCAAGGCCAGCTTGAAACCCCTAAATCACTCGGGCCGCTTCAAGGTTTGCGGCAGTACTTAGGAAAACGGTAAGGCACGCCCTTGCAGGAAAACTGTTCGCTCGTTTTTTATCTGGTCTTGGACATCGTGACTGATCAGGTGCATGCAGCTTTTTAAAGATAAAGAGGAGATGAGGAACCAATGGCTATTCAAAGCCAATATGAGCTATCAACTCAAAAAGAAGGTCAACCTATTGCGGTTTGGGCTGTCTTTTTTGCATCAATTATTGCCTTTATGGGATTAGGGTTGGTTGACCCGATTTTGCCAGCTATTTCACAACAACTTCATGCAACACCGAGCCAAGTGACCTTGCTCTTTACCAGCTATAATGCGGTAATGGCGGTTGCTATGCTTATTACAGGGGCTATTTCATCACGTATAGGCATTAAAATGACCTTGTTATGTGGTGTTGTCGTGATTGCGATTTTTTCCGCTGCGGGTGGTCTATCCAATAATATTTGGGCGATTGTCGGTTTTCGCGGCGGTTGGGGATTAGGAAATGCGCTCTTTGTCGCAACGGCACTTACAGCCATCGTTACTCTGTCTAAGGGTGGAACTGGAAAAGCGGTTGTTTTATATGAAGCGGCAGTAGGACTGGGAATTTCAGTTGGTCCGCTTCTTGGGGGAGAATTAGGGGCCATCACTTGGAGAGGGCCATTTCTAGGAGTCGCTGCTTTAATGGTGCTTGGATTTATTTTATTGGCGACCTTAATGCCTGGCCATAGAAAATTAAATGCTGGGAAACCCGCAAGTGAGAGAAAATCAACATCGCTGCTTGATCCATTCCGAGCGCTTAAACACCGCCCGATTGTGGTATTTGGTATTGCAGCTTGTCTTTATAACTTTGGATTCTTTACTTTGCTTGCCTATGCACCGTTTGTAATGGGACTTGATGCCCATGGATTGGGTTATGTCTTTATTGGCTGGGGCGTGTTGCTCGCCGTGACGTCTGTTTTTACGGCACCTAAGCTGCAACAGCGCTTTGGTACGATCACATCCATGTGTTTAATGCTCTTCTTGTTTGCTGTATTGTTGATTTCAATGGGGATCTGGACGAATACCCAGTGGTGGTTAATTGTCGCAGTTATCCTCGCCGGTGCGTTACTTGGTAACAACAATACATTGATTACGACAGCTGTTATGAATGCAGCGCCCATTGAGCGTTCAACAGCCTCAGCGGCTTACAGCTTTCTGCGCTTCTTAGGCGGAGCTGTGGCACCATTTCTTGCAGGTAAGCTTGCCGAGTGGTACTCACCGCATGTTCCGTTTATTGTCGGCGGGTGTTTTGTTCTCATTTCAGTTATCTTTGTTCTTTCAAACCGTCAACATGTTTCTCATGTTGACACAGTAGAGGCAGGCCATTAATCATTAAAAATGAGGGGGCTTCCAAATGAAAGTCAAAGAATTTATGATAACAGATGTTCATACCGTGAGCGAACCTGCGATGGTAAGAGATAGTCATCCGTATCCTATCCAAACACCATTTAAAAAAACTCCCAGTTCTAGACGAAGATAAGAAAGTAATCGGAGTCATCAGCAGAGGAGACATAATTAAAACCTCACCAACCTAATCATCGAAAACGAATAAACACCCAAAAACACGAGCCTCCCCACGGACGCTCGTGTTTTTTTTGAAACGCAGGGACGGTTCTCCCGTTTCATTCAAAAATGAAACGGGAGAACCGTCCCTGCGTTTTGTTTTATGCATAATTCTAATTTCGAACATCCATATTATAAAGAAAATCAGCTTTTAAATTTTGGTAAACATTGATTTTTTAGGCAGGATGAGTGGGAATGAGACGACTGAGAAAGATGGGCAAATTGAAACAATCACCACCTGGAAAGTTAGGCCAAGAACAGTCAATCCAAAAAGATTCCATTCAAGAAGAGGAATCCCGAGAAGAAGAGGCAAACCAAAAAGACTATTTCGGGAAACTTAGAAATTCAAGTGATTTTGTTTTAGTGGAGCATGGGAATTATCGCATCTACTACATCAAGCCGTTGATTAAGGCCGAGGTGGTCCAAAGATCCATTCTCCCCTTTTTGCCAGAGGGAAATGGGCTTCAGTTAGAAGAGATTAAACAAAAGCTCCCTATTGAAAAAAAACTTATCACTTCTGTTCCAAAAGATGTTCAGGACAGCTTATTACATGGGTTTATTGCCATCGAGTTACTCCACAAGAGTGAGAAGTTATTGCTGCTTGAAGCGATCGAGTCCAAAGCCAGACAAGTGACGATACCTGAAGTGGAATATAGTGTTGTCGGGCCAAAAGAGGCATTTGTAGAAGCGCTGGAAGTTAATTTGAATTTAATTCGGAAACGGATTCCTCTCCCCACACTAGTTGTGAAAAGCCTGAATGTTGGGCATGTTTCAAAAAGCCAAGTCGCTGTTTTATATATTGAAGGCATTGCCAATAAAGAAAATGTGAATACCGTTATTCAACGCTTAAAGGATATCGATTTTGATTTTATCGCAGACAGCTCATTTCTGACCCAAATGATTTCAGATAATAGTAATACACCTTTTCCTTTATTAATTGATACCGAAAGACCAGACCGAGTGGCGGCGGTTCTAAATGAAGGGAAAGTGGCGATCTTAGTGGATGGCTCACCGGAAGCGATTTATGGCCCGACGACCTTAGTCGAATTTTTCTCTTCATTCGAAGATTATTTCTTATCTTGGCCGATTGCTTCGTTCTTTCGATTAGTCCGTTTGTTTTCCGTTCTATTTTCTATTTTTATCACGCCATTGTATGTGAGTGTCATGACCTTTCATTATGAACTGGTACCAAGGGATTTGCTCAGTCCATTAATCACCTCCCGGCTTGTGGTTCCCTTTCCGCCCGTCTTAGAGACCTTAATCTTGGAGGTCACTATTGAACTTCTGAGAGAAGCAGGGGCTCGCTTGCCTAGTAAGGTCGGTCAGACAATTGGTATCGTTGGTGGTTTAGTCATTGGAACAGCCTCTGTAGAAGCAGGCTTGACCAGTAATGTCTTGCTCATCCTAGTTGCCTTAGCCGCACTGGCGTCTTTTATTACACCGGTCTATAGAATGAGCAACACGATCCGTTTATTGCGGTTTCCGCTAATTATTCTGGCAAGTCAATGGGGAATTATAGGGGTAACGCTGGGCTTTGTTATCATGGTCATCCATTTAATAAAATTGAAATCAATAGGTCGTCCATATTTAGAGCCAATATTTCCGCCGAGAGTCCAAGATCTGAAAGACTCCTTTATCAGATTGCCTTATTCAAAGCAAAAATTAAGACCTGTTCTAATGCAATCTGAGCGTACAAACCGAATGAAGCAAGGAACAGAATATAAGGATATCGATGAATAACCTTGGTGGGGGATCTTATGGGAACGGAAATTAAAAAAATAAATAAGATATCACCTTCACTGGTTTTTTACCTTATTCACTCCATGCAAATCGGGGTCAGTATCTTAACCTTTGAAAGCAGTCTAGCCAAAGCCGTCGAACAGGATGCCTGGGCGGTTGTTCTTGTATCAGGATTACTCATCCATGTGATCATCTACTTAATGTATAAGCTATTGAGCTACAAAGAAACAAGTCTTATTGCCATCCACACAGGGCTTTTCAAACCATTTATTGGAAACGGTTTGACGCTCATTTTTCTATTGTACTATTTGGGAATAGGTATTCTTGTTATCCGCATCTATATTGAGATCGTCCAAGTTTGGGTGTTTCCTGAGTGGAAGACCTGGTCGTTTGGATTGATTTTTGTCCTTCTTATTTATTCCATTATATCAGGAGGGTTTCGTTCGGTTGTAGGGATGGCCTTTTTTGGTGTCATCATTCCGATTTATTTAATATTTACCTTGTTTTTGCCGATTCACTATGCCCATTACACCCGGTATCTTCCCATTATGAATCACACCATGGGAGAGATGTTTAACGGAGTTTTTCAAGCTATCCCGCTGTTTATCGGAATTTCTACCTTATTATTTTATTATCCCTTTATAAATGAACCAAGGAAATCGCAAAAATGGGCGCATATGGGAAATCTGTTTTCCACCGTACTCTATTTGGCGGTGACACTCATTACAACCGCTTATTATGGAAGTGAACAATTAAAGAGATTGATTTACCCCTCTTTAGGAGTGTGGAAAATTGTTGAGCTTCCCTTTGCTGAACGGTTTGAATTTATTGGGGTGGCATCCTGGTTATTTGTCATTATACCGAACTGTTGTGTCCCAATTTGGTGTATCGGTTATAGTTTTAAGCAAATGTTTAAAATGCAGCACCGCGTTACACTCGTCTTGGTCCTTCTCGTTATTTATCCGGCAGTCATCCTGTTAAAAACACATACGCAAATCGAAATGTTCTCCTCTTGGGTCACGCGTTTTGGGATGGGGATTCTTTTCGGCTATGTGCCGTTTTTGACCGTTATACAAGTTTTAAAAAACAAATGGGGTAAGAAAGCATGAAAAAGCTAAGAACCTGGGAAATTTTAATTGGGCTGCTTCTTGTTGCACTTTCCTTTATGGGAGGAACCGTTCCTAAACAGATTATTGATGATGTGCGACTGGCGACAGCAGTGGGGTATGATTATAAAGACCCAAACAATTTCGTCGGAACGCTTGAGGCACCCGTTTTTAATCCCGATCTGACGTTAACTCAAGAAGTCTACAGCGATGTCGCACCCATCTCAAAAATGAATCGCAGAGAAATTAATGCTGAATCGCCTTATGTGGTGGTGAGCGGAAAGCTGCAGGCTGTTCTCTTTAATATCCCTTTAGCAAAACAAGGAATTATGAGCCGGATCGATACATTAAATAGGGATCCTTCCATTGGTGAGCGGATCTATTTAGCCATTGTTGATGGGAGCTCTAAGGAGTTATTAAGCAAGCAATATGAACAAAACCTAGATGATGGGACGTATCTTGCCGAATTAATGGAACAGAACAGCGAACAATCCTTCTTGCCTACAACCAATCTGCATGAGTTTTCGGTTTCCTATTATACAGAGGGGGTGGATGCCTGCTTGCCTCTATTGAAAGTCGTAGGAAATAAAATTCAGATTAAAGGCGTTGCCTACTTCAATAATGATAAATATAAGGGTTTTGTAAATAACAATGAGGCCATTTACTTAAAAATGCTGAAACAAAATTTTAAGAGCGGTTCTTTAATGGCTCGAAAATCAGGTTCCAAGACAATGATCAACATGGAAAATATAAAATCTTCAAGGAAATTTAAGGTAACCTATAAAAATGGACTGCCCCATGTGACCATTACAATCACGATTAGGGGAATTGTCACCGAAAGCTACAAATCAAACGGTATCAGCAATCAAGAAATTGAAGACATATTTGAGAAGAAAATTAAGCGGGTAAGCCGACAATTAATAAGCCGCTTTAAAAAAGAACACTCGGATCCAATAGAAATCGGTTATCAGGTTCGAATCCGAGACCGCAACTGGGACTATGAAAAATGGAAAAGTGAATATAAAGACGTCCCCGTAAAAGTAAAGGCACATGTCCAAATCATTGAAAAAGGTTTAAAGACATAGGGGGTCAAGGGTAAATTTGGTGGGGACAGATCTCTTCGACAGGGGTCTGTCCCCATCGATTCGTTATTTGGAATTTGTGGCAACCTCTAAAGGGTCAAAAGTCGTTTAGACTCTCTTCTCTATCCAGAGATAGAGTAGGTTTATCAAATTTCTAACCAATGGTAGATGATTTATGACTGGATTCAAGATAGTATAGTGTTATAACACGGTCATTAAATGATCGACATTGGAGGAAAAGGATGACTCATTCTTATTCGTATATTATAATCATTGCTTTAATTGCTTGGAGTATTTATAGGCGTGTCCGCCGAAATATAGGGTGGCAGCTTTTGTATCGAGGTAATTTGGTCTTTAGAATCATTTTATTTACTGTTGTTGGCCTGCTGTTTTTTGCTGAGGGAGTCGTCCATCCCATCAGTTTAATCTCTAATATTGCCGGGATTTTGGTTGGGTGCATCCTTGCTTATTATGGGATAACCTTAACTAAGCTTGAACAACGAGAAGGACGCGTCTATTACCTTCCAAACATCTGGATCGGCAGTATAGTCACAGTAATCTTTCTTGCTCGTTTTATCTATCGCTTTTACGGCCTATTTTCGAGCGGTGTTATGTCTGGACAATCAAGTAACATGCAAAATATGGGAATGACGATGGGGAATTCTTGGACGTCAGGTCTTATGTTAATCATGTTTGCTTATTATATTATTTATTATGTGGTTTTAATGAAAAAAGAGAAGCGGCTTGAGAAAGCAGTGGATTAAATCGTTTGTCGAGTTGAATGAGGGTGTTTAGACGTGGAGTACCAAAAAAGAAGAAGAGCCCTTTTATCCGCTTCAAGCATCCTGTTTGTCATGGCAGTGGACCAATTATTTATTGGGCCACCTCTGAAAATACTTCTAAGTGCGTTGATTTGGTTAACGTATGCAGGGCTTCTGTTCATTCGAAACAAATCGTGGACAAAAAAAGAATTAGTCCTTGCAGCCTCCCTTCTCGTTCTGGAAACCGCAGCGGGGCTCTATTGGTTCCATGAGATTCAATTGATCTACTTTCTCGCCATCATTCTTTTCATGGCTTCTGTCCAATTATCCAACCCTAAATCTCTTATTCCCTTGATGGCGGCTTTATTTATGGCCGCCTTGCTTTATCTTCATTTTGGTAGAGGCGATTTATTTAACCTGTTATCCTTTCTCTTTTTTTCCATCATCCTCTATGTATCGATCCGAATGAGAAGGCAAAGGAATGAGATGCATGAGTTAAATAAGCAGCAGCTGAACAAGTTGCAGGAAGCCTATGAACAGCTTCAAGAAGCTTCTGTTACCTCCATGCAGTACGCGGTTTTAGAAGAGAGGACACGCATTGCAAGAGAGATTCATGATGCGGTTGGGCATAGCCTGACTTCTTTGATCGTTCAAATGCAAGCGTTAAAATATATGATAAAAAAAGATACAGAGGAAGCAGCGAAGTCATTAGAAGAAATGCTAGTAGTTGCAAGGCACGGATTGAGTGATATTCGGACATCGGTCCACTCTCTTGCTGAAGATCAAATGATTTCTGGGGTCATGCCATTAAAAGCCTTGCTTTCAAGAATGGAAACATCTGCATCGATCGCCTCTCATTTTCATTCTGAGCTGAGTGACGAGGATTTGACGATGAATCAAAGTGTCATCTTGTTTAAGATCCTGCAGGAATCGATTACCAATATCATTCGCCACTCCGAAGCAACACGAGTCGAGGTCACTTTGATAAAAGAAAATGGGAACATAGTCTTATGCATTAGCGATAATGGATTGATCCGCTCAAACAGGACGTTTAAAGAAGGCTTTGGAATAAGAGGGATGAGGGCAAGGCTTGAAGAAAGAGGCGGAAAGCTGCATTATTCCATTTTGGAGCCAAATGGATTCAAATTGTGTGCGGAAATTCCAGAGGATTTATAAAAAGTTAAGACAGAGGAGGGATTAGGTGTCCGGAACAACAACGATTAAAGTGATGCTTGCAGATGACCAAACAATGATTCGGCAAGGCTTTGGCTACTGTATTGGTCTGCAAGACGACATGATCTTAATTGGCGAGGCCTCCAATGGAAAAGAGGCGGTGGAGAAGTCTCTGGAATGCCTGCCAGATGTTGTCCTAATGGATATCCAAATGCCAGAGATGTCCGGCATTGAAGCGACCAAAGAAATTATTAATCGGTTTCCCCAAACGAAGATTGTCATCTTAACAACCTTTGATGATCAAGAGTATATTTATCAAGGGATTCGTGCTGGGGCGGTTGGCTATTTGCTAAAAGACGCTGATGTTGAAGAAATGCTGGAGACTGTTCGCGCAGCCTATCGCGGTGAGGCCATTTTCAAAACAAGTTTAGCTTCTGATGTTCTTTTAAAGGTAGCGGCGAGCAATGAGGCAATGCCCGAGGTTCGTCATAAAGCCATTTTAAAAGAGTCCTTGACGGATCGAGAACAGGAAATACTCCAGGAGATGTCCTATGGATTAAGAAATGACCAGATTGCGAAAAAATTGTCAATAACCGAAGGCACGGTCAAATCACATGTGCATCGGATTTTGCAAAAATTTGGCTGCGAAGACCGGACACAGGTTGTCGTCATGGCACTAAGAAATCATATGGTCGAGTGACCGTCGCCCCAATTAGTATCCGATCGATAAAAGTGTTAATAGTCTTATTAAAAAGGAGCTGACCCAAGTTAAGCTCCTTTTTTATTATTTAGTACCTTGCAAAGAACAGTACCTAGTGATATAGTGGATCCATGAGTCATTCAATATAAAATGGTACTGGTTAATGAACAGTAGTTAACGTATAAAGAATAGGGTGATTGAACCGTGAACGTGCAATTTAAAAAAGGGGTTTTAGAACTTTGTGTGCTTGTCCTTCTCGATAAGCAGGACCGGTATGGCTATGAACTGGTCCAGGCGATTTCCAACCAAATTGAAATATCGGAAGGGTCCGTTTATCCGCTTCTTCGTCGCTTAACCAAAGAGGAGTATTTTACAACCTATTTGCAAGAATCTTCAGAAGGTCCTTCAAGAAAGTACTATAAGCTGACAGATAAAGGCAGAAGCTACTTGTATGAACTTATTGAGGAATGGAACGAGTTTTCACGCGGTGTTAATCAATTAATTAGAGAAGGTGTCCGTCATGACGAAAGATAAATTTTTGCAAGAACTAAAGACATTCTTAAAACGTTTACCTGAAAAAGAACGCACTGATATTTTACAAGACTATGAAGAGCACTTTGCTTTCGGGCTTGAAGAAGGGAAGTCGGAGGAAGACGTGGCGGCTTCCTTAGGTTCTCCAGAGCAAATCGCTAAAGAGCTTTTGGCGGATTATCACCTTGAAAAAGTAACCGCGAGTGCTACCGTTGGGAATGTTTTTCGGGCATTTTGGGCTGTCATTGGATTAGGCTTTTTCAATTTAGTGATTGTTCTCGGGCCTGCCATTGGCATAGCTGCCATCATTTTTTCAGGTTGGGCAGCAGGGGCATTCCTTGTTGTGTCACCGCTAATCGTCATGGTGGATGCCATCTTATATCCAAGTTCATTTTTACTCTTTAATCTATTTATTTCCTTAGCCTGTTGCGGAATTGGTTATTTTGTTCTTATCGGTATGCTTATTGTAACGAAGCTTGCGATAAGAGGGCTTATTGGTTACTTAAATTTCAATGTCTCATTAGTTAAAGGTGGTTTAAAGCATGAAAAATAAAAAGAGGCTTTCGATCTTCGCAGGAATCCTTATCGTAATTGGGATTGTAGGCAGTCTCGCTAGCTTTCATTCGACTGACCCCGTACCCGTTTCAGACAAAAAGGTGATTTCTAATAACACGATCTCAAATGTTATGATCGACACCGATAATGCGCGTGTGAACATCTATCCTTCAAAAGATAAGAACATCAAAGTAACGCTGGAAGGAAAAGTGTCAGCTAACATCAAAAGGCTACTAACAACGAATGTAAAAGGGAAAACGCTCAGAGTGACCTACAATGAAAAACAGCTTAGCTGGTTCAACTTCGATTTTACAGCCTTGAGACCCTTGACTTTGGCTATTTATTTACCAGAAAAGCAGTACGAGTCAGTAGGCGTTAAGAGTGACAATGGATACGTCACAGCCGAAAGTCTAAACACCACACATGCCGAGATCCACACTGACAATGGGCGTGTTTTCATAAGAGACAGCCATACCCAAACGATGACGGCGGAGTCCAACAATGGGCTGATGAACTTAACCAACATCAAAGCACAATCGGTTCAGTTAAAAACGGATAATGGAAGACTGAATCTCGACCATGTTGATGGAAAGCTAGAAGGAGAATCGCATAACGGCAGCATCTCTTTGATCACAAAAGACCTTGATCGAACTATCGATTTTACGACGGATAATGGAAGAATTACAATTAAAACCGAAAAAGACCCCACAAATGTTCAATTCAATGTTTCTGTCGACAACGGAAAAATCAATATCCTAAATAAATACACGGGGAACGCCGTTATAGGAAAAGGAAAAAATAGCATCCAACTCACCTCACATAACGGCAGCATCTCAGTCCAAAAATGAACCGCGGGTGTGGAACGCGGGGACGGTTCTTTTGGTTCATTGGAACGCAGAAACGCGGGGACGGTTCTGGTGTTTCAGTGTTCTTCTGTTTAGGCTACTAACAGACTGTCATGGGAGCAGGCAAACTCGGGCGAAGGGCTGTAACGGACATAGAGTCCATTACAGCCCATTTTTATATGGTTTTTAATTGATAGCTCCCTCTTCTAGTGTGGGGGCGATCCACCTATTTTTCCAGTCATTCTAAGATTTCCTCTTGGCTCTCCCCATAAGGAACACGATCATCCCAACAAGAACGACAATAATCACAAAAAGAAGGGCCACGCCAATCCATACCCACATCGGCTGGCCTTTATTGCCTGTTGCCGCTTGAGGAGGATTATATTTTTGGGCATACTGTTTGACTTCATTACTGCCGATGGTAAACTTTTTGGTCGCCTTTAGAGTGGTATCTCCAACTTTTCCATTAAGAT
The DNA here is from genome assembly GCF_029094525.1 of Pullulanibacillus sp. KACC 23026. Classification (NCBI taxonomy): domain Bacteria; kingdom Bacillati; phylum Bacillota; class Bacilli; order Caryophanales; family Sporolactobacillaceae; genus Pullulanibacillus; species Pullulanibacillus sp. KACC 23026. The sequence continues at coordinate 530,391 of NZ_CP119107.1, forward strand.
GAATGAGGTAATTCCCATGATTCAGTGTTTTATTTTGCCATTGAATGGGATATCTGATTTTTGATTTTGGAGCCATGTTGAACGGGCCAAATTGACCACTAAAGAGCTTCTTTCCGTTGTTAGTTGAAACGGTATAGGTCCCCGTCACACCATCTTGAATTTTTTGAGAATCATTTGCCATCTCAATATAGGCTGTCCCTTTATTCGGTGCAAAGCCTGCATTTCCAACCACGAAATGAGACGCTGTCTTATTAGGCAAATTTAATTGAACCGCAACTGCAAAGACGGTCTCTGTTTTGATAACAAAATTAGCCTTTCCTTTACCCGCTTGTTGTTTGGTTTGGGTTTGAGTTCCTGGAATAGTAAAGAGGATGCCTCCAAGCAGGTTTTGTCCACCTGTATCGGGAACAGTGAGTTGAATCGGAACCACAACTGAAGAGGAAGGCGGGACCGTTACACTTTTTTCAACTTTCAAATAGTTGGCCATCTTAATAGCATCAGGTAAAAGGACAGCATCGGATGAGTCTAAATTCTGCTTGTACATCATTCCACCAGTAGGATTCGTAAAGGCATTAGCAGGTGCGATGCTAATTTTAACAGGCCTATCCTGATTATTGGTTATTTTTACGCTTAGCGTTTGTTTAGTATTGGCATGGACGGATAGGTCAAAGTAGCCTTTTGTTTGCGGATTTTGGTTTTTAGGATAGACCGGTCCAATGGTTAAGGGGATTGTGGAATCCTGAGCCATCGCTTTCCCATGAATGAATCCTGTGACTATCAAACAAAAAAGCCAAAAAGAGAGAAGTAGCCGCGCTGCTTTCATCATGAATCACCCCTGATTCTTTATCTTAACCAAGTTCTACTTTTTAATTAATATGTACATAAATGAATGGCCTAAGTCGAAACTAATAAAAAAGACAATAAAAAAACCATACCTATAAAAGGCATGGTTAAAATTCTATCTTAAATGAATCATGGTCCTGTTGTAACAGTAACAGCGACTGTGGAGGTATAAGTTCCAGCATACACATCTTTTGGATTAAGGGTTAGTGTCAAGGCATTATCCGGAAAACTAACGGTATAAGTGCCCATTCCACCATCAACAGCTGCACTTAAGAGCTTAAGACCTGCAGAATTATCAATGGTACCATTTTTCTTTGTAACCGTTGAAGCATCGCTGGAACCTGTTCCAGGCGTTACTTCTGTTGGTGATGCTAGGCTAAGAGAATCTGTTGGGAGTGTGTGCGAGCTATCAGAAGTTTTAAACGGAGTAGCTGAAACCACAACATTCCAACCAGCTCCCGTACCTCTTGCATCAGTTACTGTAAGGCTACCCATGCTGGCAGTAGTTGTTTGAACTGATCCGTCCAAGGTGACGGATGAAAAATCCCCAACAGTAGGGTCGGTTGTTACGCCAAGGTCTCCCCCAGTAATCGTGGTGCTTGCTGCAAAGGCAGATTTACTGCCAATAAAAACTGTACATACAAGTGCTAATGCAGAAACAGTGGATAAGAACTTTCTAGATGAGATCTTCATATTTATCGATTTCCCCTTTTTAATCGTTTTGAGATAAGATTTTTGTCCAAAAGCTAAAATCCTTCTAACTGATAAAAATGAAGAATATCGAATTAAACTTATAAAAGTTTAATCTTTCCATTCTTCGGTAACCCAGCCACCATTGTCTAAGACATTAGGTCTGTGGTTTTGCGTCATCGTCTTTCAACGATTTTGCCTTTTCGGAAATGAGAACGATTAAGACTCTCTTTGTCTATGTCGAATTTTGTCGTTCAACACTCACAAGTAGAATCTTACAACGGAATCCAGCTAAAGAATAGACATCAAATTTATCCAATAAATTTCCCTTAATTTGGTTAGCCATTATGAAACGCAGGGACGGTTCTGGTGTTCCACAATTTCAGTGAAACACCAGAACCGTCCCCATGTTCCATTATTGCCCCAAAACACTGAGAGATGCAGCATCCGATATATCTGTGACCTTTCCTTGGCTAAGATCAACTGCATAACGTCCATTGGTCGAAGAGTGACCAGATACTAATGTAGAATATCTTACAATATAGTAGTTATTGTACGTTTCTTCGAAGAGCACAAAATGATTCTTGTCTTGTACCAGATCATTTTTATCTCGCAAATAATCTTTAACTAAAGAAACAGCTTTGTTTTGATTGGCTTCTTCGATGGCCGCTTGATTTTGGCTGCCTTCATCAGACGCCTGATTCGTCACTTTATCTAGTTCGAAAAATGTACCGCCACCATATAAAATGAGTTTCTGGCTGTCCGAAGTAATAAATGAAACGAGGCAAAGTCCATTTGCGTCAGTGGCGTCAAGCTCCGTAACCGAATCCCCCGTAATTCCAAGTTGTTCAAAGTTAACTCGGTAATTGGTTGGAAAAGTGCTTTTGGCGATCACTTTCTTTGTATAAACAGGATGGGTTGCCGTATGTTTCATCACTTCAAAGTTGTCGCCAAAGCAAGTGACCTGATCCTTTGAAAGCACCAATTGTTTCCCTGTTATGGTCTGGATGTCGTTACTGCTATAAGTTCCCGCAGGCCCATAGGCGATTGCCTTCTTAATTTGCCATTGGCCGTAAAAAAAAATTTCACTTTCCTTCTTTTCGCTGGTACTTGTTGTGCCAGTAGCGGCGTCCCCCGTGGGCTGAATCGATTTCGGTGATTGCATAGACTTCCCAGTAGACTGATGGCTAGCTCCCGATGATTGGTTGGTTTTTGCAGATTGATCCGTTTGGCTGGATGATTCATGCCCTGATGGTTGCGATGTGACAGCCTTTTCAGATGATGCGCCGCAAGCAGACAACGTGACGAAAAGATAAGCGGATAAAACGGTGTAAATAAAAAATTTCAATTTTAAAACTCCTCCCCCCTTTCTCTATTCTAGCAAAACTTGGTAATTAGGTTAAGGGCTCCTCTCGATTTAGTGTTGGTTAGGAAATAAATTATCTGGTTATATTTGACAAGGAGCTTATGCGTATCCTGACAAATCCAAGCCGCCATTTTATCATGCCTGCCACTCCATGGTAAAAGCTTTGAGTCTATTCTCTCTACCCCCAACGTTTAGCGAGTTTAAGACGAATGGTGAACTTCCTCATAAAAAATGCAGTTAAGCAATTGTCCGAAGGCGTAAAAAAAGCGATCCCAAAGGAACCGCTCTTTCCAATTATAATTTGCAGAAATTCATTTAATAGGGCTTAGGCTGGCGGAAGTAGTTAGGCGTTTTCATTTCATTGTTATAGGATTGATGAAAAATATGGGTCGCTGCAGGGGATAAAGGGGGAATCAGCCAGGTCCAATTGCCGGTAACCGCTCTTCCGCTTTCCCGTTCCTTTTCCTCAAATTTTTTAAACTGTTGTGCCGCCGTATGGTGATCGACAATACTAACCCCATCTTCTTTATAAGAATAAAGAACTGCCGTATTAAGCTCTATAAGGGCCCTATCCTTCCAAAGAGAGGCACTATTTTTAAAATCCAACCCCATTAATCGTCCGACTGGCGGGAGCATATTATACCGATTTTCATCAGCAAAGTTTCTCGCGCCGATCTCCGTCCCCATATACCAGCCATTAAAAGGAGCAGCTGTATAAGTAATGCCGCCTATTTCAAGTTTCATATCCGAAATAATAGGAACGGCATACCATTTTAAATGTAACTCTTCAAATCCTTTAAGAGAAGGATGCCGAATTTGGACCTCAAGCAGAATCTCCTCTGGAATATCGGCTAATTTTGGCTGATTATTATTGATTTGTATGACTAATGGCAGGACATCAAATTTCCCAAACTTCGGTTCCCAGCCTAAATCTATACAAGCCTTTGTAAAAGCAATGGAGTGAGGATCCCCTATAATCCCATCTTCTGTTTGATAACCTGCATAGCGAATCAGTTGATGATTCCATATGCGCACGGTTTGATGAGGGGACTCCTGTGGAAAAATAGTGATGGTCGGGCGTATATGACCCTTATTAGTCGCATAGCGAATATGTTCAAAGAGAGCGTCAATCATCTCGTCTTCTGAGCTTAGGGTTCTTGCATCTATAACGTGTAAGCTTTCCCAAAACAACCTGCCAATGCAACGATTGCTGTTACGCCAAGCAGCTTTGGCCCCATATTCAAGCTCAGCTGCGGTATGCTCATAAAAGCCTTGACTATGTATCTGCTCACGGACTTCAACCAGTCTTTCCGCGGTCTCTCGGTCCGTTTTATTCAGCTCTTTATAACAAGTTCTAATAAATTCTGTGGCTTTCTCCAGTAAGTCGTTAGTCAAAAAGAATCCCCCTAAAATCATTCCTATTTTAAATCATATCATAGCGAAGACCAATCTAAAAAAGCTGTGATTTAAGTCATCTTGTGTTCATTTTTAATAGTCCGATCGTTAGTTTTCTAGTGGGGATGATTTATAAAACTCTAACAATTCAGTTCTGATTTTGTTAAATTGAATAGAGAAGGGGTTGAGTGGATTAAAACACAAACAGGGGGAACGGCCATTGATTAGATTAGATGAAATGAATGCAAGTGAATTCAATACGTATCTTAACTATGCGATTAGAAATTATGCGGATGAACACGTAAAGGCTGGCAACTGGAATGCTCATGAATCCATGAGTAAGGCAGCTAAAGAATTTGAACAATTATTACCAGAAGGAGAAAAAACGGCTAAGCATAAGTTCTTCGTGATTAGGGTGGGAGACCAAGAAGTGGGAATGATATGGCTTGCCGAACGGTCAAACCAAAAAGGATTTATCTATGACATCAATATCTGGGAAGGGTATCAAGGGCTCGGCTATGGGAAACAAGCCATGAAAGAAATCGAAGAAGTGGCAAGAAAACTGGGTTTGGAAAGCATCGGGCTTCACGTATTTGGACACAACCAAATCGCGCGTCGTTTATATGACAAGTTAGGATATATAGAAACGGACATTTTAATGGAGAAGAAGATTTAACGCACGGGTCGTTCACAAAAAAGTGCCGCCATGGGAATCCGCCCCCAATTCAGGCGAAAATTAAGCAAATAGCGAATCGACGTTACGCTCACTACCTCAAAATGGGCTAATAAGCGAGAATAAGGGAATGAGGTTACGCCTAAATTTTTTAGGCGTAACGAGAATATGCTATCGCTCCCGCAAAAGGCGGCTTGGCAAAATAGGCGTAACTCAGAACGCGCTATCGCCGTTAAAATGGGAGCAGTGGCGATGGGTTTCCGTCATAGAAGACGGAGAGGTGGTGCAGTGCCCGGGTGCAGCCTACGTAAAGCAGTTTGGCGTCACGGGGCTCCTTTTTATAGTTTTCTTCGGTTGCGTCAAGGATTAAAACGGCATCGAATTCTAGGCCTTTTGTGAGATAAATGGGCAGGATGGAAACGCCTCCTGCATAGGTTTGTTCGTCTCCGTTAAAGAGCGACACGTCAACGCCGCTTTCCAACAGAGATTCACCCAAGGCCAAACAGTCGGCTTCTGTCCGTGTCACAATGGCCAAGCTCTTTAGGCCTTTGGTTAATTCGTCTTGAATCCATTTTTTTACGGCTGTTTCTCGTAAGTCACGGTCAACCTGTTTTACCATCACTTCATCACCGCTTCGGAATACAGGACTGGCAAGGACCACAGGATCATAACCCTTTGTTAGGACGGCGTTAGCAAACTCAATGATTTCCATTGTTGAGCGATAACTTTTTTCCAACTCGAAACTGGAGACATTCTTGAAACAGCTTCGGAATTCTTCCCAGGAATCAATGCCTTTATAATCGTGGATGCCTTGAGACAAATCTCCTAATATAGTAAAGGAATGCTGAACGGTTTGATCCCTCAATAAGGCCACTTGAAATGGCGAAAAATCTTGGGCCTCATCAATCACCACATGATGGAATCGGTTTTGGTTTCCATTTAACCAAAAATGGATCAGAACTAAAGGCGGCAGATCTTCTGGAGTGACAACCTTATTTTTTAAAGAACGAATGGTGTCCTTTATTAAGGATTTTGGCATAAAGTCATTTAATAGATTTTCTTCCTCAGCTTGCTTGAGGAACGTTTGATAGAGCATAACCGGCTTGGCGGCGGGCCATTTCTTCAAATAGTTGCGAAGACTAAGCGTCGCCTTTTTTCTAAGATCGCTTTTCTTTGAAGGACTAACCTCTTTTAAGCGTGCATCAATCCAGCCTTTCATCCGTGTTACAAGACGTTCTCTCCGTATGGCAACAGGTTCGTTCTTAAAAGCTTCGATCCATTCATTCATTTGGGTGAGTTGAAGACGTTTTCCTTCCCAAGGTTCAAAATCGACACTTGGCAGAATCTGAGACTCGTAGGTAGTGAGACAGGTTTCTAACCATTGCTTGAACTTGGCGCTTCCTTTTATTCGGCCTGGCGACAGGGATCTTTGGTAAGAATGAAGGGGTGAAAACCATTCTGAGAGATTTTGAGAATGAGGCTCAAGCTTTAACGGTTCCTCTAAGAGCTCTAAAGCCCAGTCTTCAAAAGTCATTTGCTGAATGCCACCAACACCTAATTCAGGAAGGACATTGGAGATATAATCTAAAAACATATTATTGGGGGCAAAGATAATCATTTTTTCGGCTTTTATTTTTTCCCTATATTCATAAATAAGGTAGGCTAAACGATGCAAGGCAACCGTTGTCTTTCCGCTTCCGGCGACCCCTTGTATGATTAAAGCAGCATTTCGGGGAGCACGAATAATGGCATTTTGTTCCGCTTGAATGGTGGAGACGATATCCCGAAGTTTGTTGTCTTTGTTCTCACCCAATCGATACAATAAAAATTCATCTGAAAGGGAGGCTTCTTCTTGCCCTTTTACATAAACATCGACGACTCGCTCCAGTTCTTTCTGGCGAATCACAATATTCCGCTTGAGAAAAATGTCCCCATCTACAATTCCATCGGGTGATGTGTAATAGATATCCTCCTCTGCCCCTGTAAACGCATAGAAGAGACTGGCAATGGGGGCACGCCAATCAATGACAAGGAGATCTCCTTTTTGACCATCTGCGACACCGATTTTTCCTATGTACAAGGGTTTTGCTTCTTTCAAGCCTTCTTCTAGAAAATCAAGCCTGCCAAAATAGGGCTCGTTTTCCGCAAGCCGGAGCTGACTCCTTGACGTTTCACGTACCTCTTCAAGGATTTGTTCAGTAAAATCCTCGCCATGATAGGTTTCTTTTGACTCTAAATCAGCGAGTTGGCGTTTAATCTCTGCAGCGACTTTTTGGAGCTGCTGCTGCTCTTCACGATAGGCACTTTGAGACTCTTCCAAGTTCAGTTACCACCTTTTTTGAGAATTTCGCCATAATTTTCAGACGGAGATTTATCATAGCACAGAACCCCGGACGGTTCAAGGGGAAAGAGATCATGATCACACTTGCAACGGTGAAAAAATAGGTTTTTTTCTAAAAGATGAAACTCCAGCAGAAAGCGAGTCATTTTCGCTTTAATAAATAGCAAAAGGGTTTGCGAAAACAGCAAAAAAATAAGGCCCTTGCATAAAGCGAGGGCCGCTCGTTTTACATAATGATTAATTTCTGACCTGGAAAGATATAAGGGGATGAAAGATTGTTCGCTTTCATTAGGTTTTTAGTATTCGTATCATTTAATAAAGCGATATCCCAGAGCGTGTCCCCTTTTTCAACCGTATAGCTTTTGGTGGAAGAAGTGCTGACGGAAGCGATTTTTACCGTAGCGGTTGTGGACTGCTCAGAGATGACCAATTTCTGACCTGGAAAAATAAGTGATGATTTCAGGTTGTTCTGAGACATTAGCTTGGCTAATGAAAGCCCTTCTTTAGAAGCGATCTGAGACAAGGTATCTCCGCTTTTAACCGTATAGGTTTTTGAAGAGGCAGTGCTTGATGCAACCTTAGTAGAAGCGGTCTTATCAACTAAATCAGTAGTCTTTACAGTGGACTGGCTTTTATTAGAAACGGTAAGTTTTTGCCCCGGGTAAATCGTGTCACTTTTGAGGTTATTTAGCGTTTTTAATTGGCTGACCGTCACCTTATAGTTATTAGCAATGCCCCATAAACTATCACCTGACTTGACCGTATAGGTTTGCTGGGTGGTCGTTGATAGCGAAACAGGGGTTGTCTGCTGAGACGATGAAGTCGTTGCCTTTTGGGTTACGGTGGAATTGCCGGTCGTGCTGCTAGACTGTCCTTTTTTCACAATTAAGGTCTGACCGGCATAAATCATATCAGATTTGAGGTTGTTTAAGGTTTTTAATTCGGATACCGATAGTCCAAAGGTTTGACCAATGGCTGACAATGTATCGCCAGACTTAATCTTATAAGTTGATGAACTGCTGGACGTGGAACTTGAACTTGAAGTGGCAACCGTTGCATTAGATGACACGGTGGAACTAGACGCGGTAGTTAGAACTCTCCTAGCAGTCTTGTATACAGGTGACCAATAACTCGAGTTTATATTAGAAATTTCAACACCGGTTAAGAGGGCGCTAATCATTTGGTTTCCGCCAATATAGATCCCAACATGGTCAATAACCCCATCAGAATCGGTATCGAAGAAAACTAAATCTCCAGCTTTCAAGTTGGCTTTTGCAACAGCTGTTCCGACTTGTGATTGCATGACAGACGTTCTTGGCAGGGTAATGCCATTTTCCTTAAAAACCGTAGCCGTAAAAGAGGAGCAATCGAACTCATTGGTATCCCCAATGGGCGCTCCATAAACATAAGGTTTTCCTAAAAAGTGATTTCCTGTGCTCACAATATCTTGGCCAGAGGCGGCAAATGCCAGAGAATGTGCCGATAAAACAATCCCTCCCGCCAAGACAAGCGAAGCCAACGGTTTCTTTTTCATAATCTTGCCTCCTAAAAAATATGTAAAGACCAACACCACACTATTAAATTAATAGTATCATGTAAATAATAGAATAAAAGACACCTATAAAAAAAATTACCACATTTTGCCGAAAAATGGCTAGTGAAACGCAGAAACGCAGGGACGGTTCTCGCGTTTCACTATTAGTAATAGGGACGCAGGGACGGTTCTCCCGTTTCATTATTAATAATACTTATTAGAAAAAGGGGAAATTGGCTTACTCTAAAGCACGCACCTCATGTGACCTGTATACATTTTTAATGGGTGGGGACAGACCTCTTCGACCAGCCTTTCTTTCTGTAGAGGTTTGTCTCCAAAAAAAAGACAATTTTGAATGGGGGTTCTATTTGTGGATGAGAACTATCATGACTTAATCGGGGATATCTTAAAAAGTTCTGGTATGAAAGATAACATCCAAAGCAAGGGGAAGCCTTTACCTAAAAATTATTTACAAATGGATGTTTACCAAAATTTTCAAAAGGCTGCTAAGGAGGCGGGCTATTTACCCCCATGGCTAAAATTGCAGAGAGACATTTCAAAGCTTGTACAGACCTGCAAAACCCAGAGCGAGGTTGAAAAAATAAATGGGAAAATCAAGGAGTATAACAACATGTGCCCTTCAAAAATGCAAAGAATGCTCATAAGCCTAAACGACCTTGAACGAGCCAAAAGAGTATGGGATAACTTGGAATAGAGGAAGGGTTTTATGATGGATGGTTGCCATTTGTTAGCCGAACAAAAAAAGGAAAGAGAAACCCAATCGTTGAACAACATAAAATGGTTTCAGGAGGTTGCTAGTCCATTAAGATAGTGGGTGAGCACCTATTTTTTTTAGGTCTAGGTACCTATCTTTTATAAAAAGGTGCCTTTAATAGCCAACATTGTTCGTTTATTAAAAAAACTAACTTGAATACAATTAACGGAATAGTTAAACTAATAATGTATTTGGAAAGCGGTTACACAGAAAAGCGATAAAAGGAGGACTGTCCAAAAAATACATCAGGCTCATTCATCTTTTTTTATTGATTCCATGGATTTCAGAACAGGAGGCTTAAGATGAACAAAAAGTTTGGCTTCAAACACAGTATGTCAATTCTCATGGCGGTGATCCTGGCATTCGGAGCGCTTCTTACTCTCCCTGCCATTACCCCCGCACATGCCGAAAGCACCGACGTCAAAACAAAGTATACATTTGACTTCAACCCAGCGGACCAAGCTACGGAGCAATCCTGGTTTACTCCGTCATCCGCCTCCCAGGTTGCATGGAAGAGCGGCAGCGGGCTTGGTGTTGGGGATGATGATGTGCTTCAAGGCACCCATACCGGAACGGACTACACGAGTGCTAATAATGCGATTCGTTTGACACTGCCAGAGGCACTTCCCGCGGGCTATACTTACAACATTCAAGTATCCTTTTATGTTCCATCTGCACTCAACAAAGGTAAATCCACGATAACCGGACCCGGGGTTGTGTTAAACGGGGGATATTCCAATGGCCAATATAAGCTTCCTTCGAGTCCTGGAACTATTCCAATGGACACCTGGCAGACCGTCAACGTGACCACCCCTGTTATGACTGATGACCTAACGAGTGTCGACTTCCGTTTTGTGACCAATACCGCTGAAAATCATCCTGACGTTTGGTACATCGACCACATCGTAATCAGTCAAGTTGGCGATCCCAAGCCGGTACCCACATGGGATCTTAGCCTTCCGTCACTGGCTAATACCTATAAGGACAGCTTCTTAGTTGGTAATGTTATAGAGCCCAACCAGCTCGATACCAAAACGACCAACATGTTTAAGTCTTACTATAATGTTGTGACACCTGAAAACGCGATGAAGCCTGCTTCTCTAAGTACAGCGAAAGGCGTTTACGATTTCACAAATGCTGACTCCATTGTCAATTGGGCGGAGCAGAACGGAATCGCGGTTCATGGTCATACATTAGTCTGGTATCAGCAATCCCCAGACTGGCTGAACAAAAACTCAGACGGAACACCGTTAACACGGAGTGAAGCCCGCCAAAATCTCCATGACTATATCACAAAGGTTGCCGGACACTTCGCCGGAAAAGTCATTTCATGGGACGTTGTGAACGAGGCTTTGGACGGTGGTTCTCTCCCAGTCACCAATTGGAAGGATGACGCCAGAAAGTCTCCTTGGTATTTGGCTTATGCGAATGGGGCGGACACATCTAAAGGCGAAAGCGGTGCCGATTATATTTACGACGCATTTGTCTACGCTCGAGAGGCCGACCCGAACGCGATGCTTTACTACAACGACTATAATGAAACCGACGCCTGGAAGCGTGAGGCGATTGCGCAGATGGTGGAGGACCTTAACAAAAAATGGCTCAAAGACAAACGTAACACGGATCCAAGCCGCAAACTGATTGAGGGTGTGGGCATGCAGTCTCATTATTATACATCTGGTCCTGACCCATCCCAGGTTGAAGCCACTATCCAACGATTTATTCAGGCTGGGGTGAAGATTAGTGTATCTGAACTCGATGTCGGCTACGGTTCTTATGGCGGGACAGCTTACCCAACGCTGACTCAAGACCAGCAAGTCACCCAGGCCGACTATTACGCTCGCCTGTTTGAAATTTACAAAGCATATGCTGACCATATCCAGCGCGTAACCGTTTGGGGAAAGGCGGATTCACAGAGCTGGCGCAGCACCAACAGCCCTGTTCTTTTCGATAGCCTGTTCGCACCGAAACAAGCTTATTATGCAGTTCTTGATCCGAGCGGTTACTTGGAGAAGCAAGGGCAAACCCCGCGCCCACTCTATGACTTGACTGTCTCGACGCCAGGCGCGAGCTCACTTATTGCCGGTCTTCCTGCTGTCATAAATGTTAAAGCCGCCGCTGCTGATCTCGGCAACTACAAGTTGGTTGCTTACCTTACCAAGGACGGTGTAACATGCAGCGCTAAGTTCCCGCTATTCAACGGGAAAGGGAAAATCGTTATTCCGCGCGCACCTGAAGCTGGACAGTATAGTGTTGTCGTTGACGCTTATAATGGATCGACTCTCTTTGCTTCAAAGGCTGTTCCATTGACGATTGCTAAAAATAAGTTCGAAGTTAATGTTAGCGGAACAACGCTCAACTACAGTCTCGACCACGAAGGAAAGGCTGTATTTAAACCTACAGTGGATCAGCTCCATGCCATTCTCAATAGCGATTCACCAACCATCAAGATTGATCTAAGCGGTGATAAAAACGTGACCGGCATCCGGTTCACTGTCCCAACAGAGCCGTTTAAAAAGATTGATAAGACCCTTGAATTCACCGTTCTAAACAAAAGTTACAAGGTAAAGACGAAAACGATCTGGAACAACTCAGGTAAAACAAGAATTATCACGATTAATGCAAAAGGTCTATCCATTACAAATAACTAATCAGAGAAAAGGAGTCTCAAGCAATTGGGGCTTCTTTTCTAATTTGGAGAATGATGGAGAGCGAGTAAAACAAAGTGTCTATTTACTTCTTTCACCGCTACTGTATAATGATATTAAAGTGATATCACATTAATATCATGGAGGGGCTCGTATGAGGGAAAGATCGATCTTTAAAATGAATGGTTTTGCAGCGCTTATCATTGCTCTGGTTTGTATTCTTGGCGGGATTTATTTCATCTTCGGCGGATCAGTTGGAGGCGGGATAGGAGGAGTTGTTTTAATCATTATTGGTATCATTGTCGCCACCAGTTTAACGATTGTGCAGCCAAACCAAGCCAAAGTATTAACGTTCTTTGGGACGTATATTGGTGTTATTCGTGAACAAGGCTTGTGGGCAACGATTCCTTTCACTTTCAAAAAAAGCGTATCATTGCGCGTGATGAATTTTACAAGTGAACGGCTAAAGGTTAATGATCTAGAAGGAAATCCCATTGAAATTGCGGCGGTCGTAGTTTATAAAGTCAATGATTCGGCAAAGGCCTTATTTGATGTGGAAAACTATGAGACATTCATTCAAATCCAAAGTGAAACAGGGATTCGCCACATTGCAAGCCGATATGCTTATGATCTCTACGATGACGCAGGAGAAAGCACCCTTACGCTTAGGCAAAATAGTGATGAAATTGCAGACGTTCTGCTTCATGATTTGCAAAAGAGGCTGGACGTTGCCGGTGTCAGTGTGATTGAAGCCCGGATTATGCACTTGGCTTATTCGTCTGAAATTGCCGCTGCCATGCTGCAAAGACAACAAGCGAATGCGGTTCTGTCCGCTCGCAAAGTCATTGTTGACGGGGCTGTCGGGTTAGTAAAAGCAGCGATTGATCAGCTTCAAGAACAAGAAATTGTGGAACTCGATGAAGAGAAAAAAGCGCAAATGGTGAACAACTTAATGGTGGCCATTGTTTCTGAGAAAGGAACACAGCCTATAATTAATACCGGAACTATCTATTAAGGGTTGTGTTGGTGAATGAGCCGAAGAAAAGCCTTTCCGCTGCGGATCGATCCGCAGCTTTACGAAGTCCTGGAAAAATGGGCGCATGATGAACTGCGAAGTGTCAATGCTCAGATCGAGGTTATATTGAAAGAAGCTGCTAAGAAAGCAGGGCGGCTGAAAAAAGACTAACAATCGTTAAACAGGAAGAAAACACGCTAACAGCCTCTCATTTGAGCCAAAATGGGAGGCTGTTTTTCATATTGTGGCGGCCATTTAACAGAAGGGATGAACGCTAAAAACGAGTGGGTGACCGGTTGAAGGGACGTTCTCCCGAGGGGAAATAACTTGGATTAATTGTATAATTTGTTAACCCGCGAATTATCCTAATAAAAAAAAGGACCATTTTATGAAAAAGTATCAGCCTCAGAAGCGACTTTTACAAGCTATGCTAGGTCTAAATCTATTGATCATCATTCCACTGATTTTAAGAAAACATCCAATTAAGGATTGGGTGATTGTGTATTTATTTAACGCCGGTACAAATATCATAATAGATAATAGTTTAACGAAGAAGAAAATAGTTAAATATCCAATAAGGTTATTATCCAAAGTATATGATACACATCTATTATTTGATTATTTTTTGTATCCGACATTTACCATTTTATATAATCAGTGGTCGGTTAAAGATAAGCCTTTTATAATAATAGGAAAGCTTTTTCTTATGACCACCCCAGCATTCTTTATAGAGCTTTTGGCAGAAAGAAAAACGGATCTGGTTGATTGGAGCAAAAAGTGGAAATGGTATCATACATACTTTAGTATTATTTCAAAGTCATTAATAACAAGGCTTTTTATTGGTCTCTTGAGATGGGTAGAAAGATCACAGAGAAGTGATTAGTAGGATATAAAGGATCCGCCTGCTATCCAAATGGGACTTAGTGTTCACAGGGAGCCGAATGCTCAAGCTGCCTAAAGGGATAATCGATGTAAAAACCGACTATTAATGTCGGTTTTTTTTTGGCTTATTATAGTGTGAGGGCTAATTGAGATATTCCCTTAGCGCTTTCATTCACACTGCATAAGTGCAACGCCGAACGTCATCTTTATTTGGTTCATCGGAGTTTTAAAGGTTTATTCATATCACCTCAAATGTTAAAGTATAAATAATATTTATAATTATTTAGTCTTTTTGGGGGTGTCTTATTTGCAAGTTGAATTCATCATTCGAATTATCATTTCCGGAATCCTTGGTTGCTTAATTGGACTGGAGAGAGAAAGGCGATATAAGGAAGCAGGATTACGCACTCATTTCTTGGTTGCAATTGGGAGTTCCATCATTATGATTATCTCTAAATATGCTTTTAATGATGTTTTAAATGGAGACTCAACGGTATTAGATCCGAGTCGAATAGCTGCTCAAGTCGTCAGCGGGATCGGTTTCTTAGGGGCGGGAACAATACTGGTCCAGCGTCAATCTGTAAGGGGACTGACCACAGCAGCAGGATTGTGGGCGACATCAGGAATTGGATTGTCGATAGGGGCTGGAATGTACATTGTCGGAATTGTAGGGGCCTGTTTGGTTTTAATCGGTCTTGAATTACTCACCCATTTATTTCAACGGATTCTCCCCAACAAATCTTATCAGCTAATGGTTCAAACAAATTCAGATGATATTTCAACCATTATTGAACTGCTTACAGAATCAAATCTGACTATTTCTCAATATCAGGTGAAAATCAAACAGTCTGAGACAAAACCACAGTATCGCATTGATTTTAAGTTAAAGTTAGAAAAAGGAAAAGTTAATGAAAATACAATTACGAGTAAATTGCAAAAGTTGAATGGCATTTCTTCTATTGAATTTATAAATAGTTAAAAGGCTGGGAGAAACGTAGTTGATGACTAGAAAAAACCGAACTTATTCACACCTTTTAACGTGATGGGTTCGGTTTTGCTTTTATCATTTATGAAACGCTAGTCAAAATACGGCGCATTCCGCGCTCACGGCCTCAGCTTCCATAGCAAGGAAAACGCTTGCTTGCAGGGTCTTCGGACACGTGCTGTTCCCGCAGGAGTCTCCGTATTTTGACCACGCTTCCTATTTGTAAAAGTTTATTGTTCGGAATTTAAGTCAGTTAGTTTCGTTTTGCCCGGCCTTCATTTCATCAAGAGTTATTTGGCTCGTTTGAACAAAGCTTTGCCTTTGGTGTAGACGAATCTTTCCCATCTTGCTAACAAGCCGTTTCCATTTTCACCAGCTTCTATTTTAGCGGCGTGAGCTTTATGGAATTCTGCAACTCTTTTATTAGGTTGAGTTTGCCAATTGTTGGTCTTCTTATGGAGTTCCGCAACCCGCTCATGATGTTTGTTGTGCCAGGAAGCACCGTCAACATGGTTCATTCGTCTTTCCCTCCTTCAATTCAGTTGCTTATTTCACTTTATTATATCGCCAAGTGGGATAAAAAAGTAGACTTTGTAAAAAAATACTATGAGACAGTTGGTACAAAAGTGGCAATGGCTGCGCTTTATTTGAGCTGTTAAAACAGACAAATTAGGAAGTTTGTAAGAGCGGTGGTAACTTGCTCTTTTTTTTCGCAAGTGTGAACCTAATCCTCACATGCGGCGAATGGAGGCAAAATTTCTTCAAACGCCGCAACTGCGCCTAACGGGTTTACTTGTGAGATGCAAAACGCCAATTATCCCCTTAAATCACCCTACTATTCACAATAAAATCACAGAAAGAAAAGACTAGTAAACGTCAAAACAACCGAGTCTTTTGAGATTCGGTTGTTTTATTTTCATAAAAGGCAATCGATTACCTCTTTCATCAAATGGCTAGAACGAACTTTCTAAATAAGCGGAGAAATTCCGCTTATTTAGAAATCAACAGTGATAATAGCTAAAATAGACGGAAAAATTCCGCCTATTGAATCGAAAAACATGAAAATGGGTCATTTCTTTTTGTTTAAACGGAAAAACTCCGCTTATTTTAACTATCACAGGTTACTCTAAAATTTCTTGTTAACCATGACAGTCCGTTTTTTACTTTAAGAACCATTCGATAATCCAACTTTTATTTTAGCATATAGATCCAAATGGCTTGGTAATCACCCTACCTTTCACTTGCTCAATCATCGGTTAATTCACACACTTCCAATAATTATATCCACCCATGTAAATTAAACTGTGATTTACGGATGAAATGGTTAATCAACATTGATATTACAATACAAATCGCACGGTGAATGACTACGTGAAAAGCCGTGCGATTTACCTTGATAGTTAATTGTTTGCACCTCTGAAGTGAACCCGTTAAACTGCGCCATTGAGGTTATCTGTTAGAGCTACAAACGTTACGAAATGAGTCTTGCAAACAATAGCACGCAAAAAAAGAAACAGGAGAACCGTCCCCCTGTTTCCAAAAAAGAAACGGGAGAACCGTCCCCGCGTTTCATTCCCGCGTTTCATTCTTCTGGTTTTGATAATAGGATTTCTTTTTTTAGGAACCAACACAATAGGAATGAGATGATGGTGAGGATAAAGGCGCACATATAGATGTGTTGGAAGGCATCGACAAATAAAGTTTTAATAGTAGTTAGTAATTCAGGGGGCAGCCCTTTAGGAATGCCTGAAGCGGCCAGTCCACTCTTATTAGCGAGCATACCGGGTGGCAGTTTATTGCTGATCCCTTCTAGGTTCTTTGTAAGGGTCGAGGATAAAAGGTTACCAAATATACTTACCCCGACGGTCGCACCAATGGTTTGGAATAAAGGCACGGTTGCTAAAGCGACACCTTGGTGTTCTTTGGGCACCGATTCCTGAACAATCAGGTTGTCGCCACCGAACAGGGCACCGAGCCCAAGACCCGCTATTAAGAAGTAGATAATAATCTGAATAATAGTGGTGTGAATGTTAATATGGGCAAATAAATAAAAGCCAATAACAGGCATGATGAAGGCGATGCCGAAGAGCTCACGATACCTGACTTTTGTTAATAAGACCCCACAGACCATTGACGAAGCAATTGCTCCTACCATCATAGGCAAGGTTAAGTAACCTGCTTCAGTTGGCGTAAGTCCTAATACGTTTTGGGCGAAATAAGGGAAGGATGAGAAGGAGCCCATCAGCCCAAGACCAACAACAAAAACAATTAATGACAAGACTAATATGTTTCGATTTTTAAATAAAAATAATGGCATCATCGGTTCTTTTACTTTGGATTCGACCCAAATGAAGGCACCAATTAGAACAACACCTAGAATGAGTAATCCAACTATAAGAGGAGAGGTCCATGTATAGCCTTCATTTTCGATTAAGACAGGCGAAATTAGGAGGGAAATAATCCCAGTCATCAAGAGAAGGGAACCAGCCCAGTCAATGGTGACCTTCTGCCTCTTAGAAGGTTCCTTCAATCCAATGAATAAGAAGAGAGCGGCAAGGACACCAACAGGAATGTTAATAAAGAAAATCCAATTCCAGCTGGCCTGATCGACAAAGAATCCACCCATCAAGGGGCCGAGCAACATTGGAATAAACATAATCGGCCCCATAAAGCCTTGAACCTTTGCCCGTTGCTCGATCGGGAAGAGATCACCTGAAATCGTCATCGCTAAAGGCATCAGCCCCCCAGCTCCAAGTCCCTGAATCCCTCGACCGATCAAAAGAAAGGTCATCGAATGAGAAAATCCACAAACGATCGATCCCCCTATAAAAAGTCCTACAGCAATTAAATAAATCGGTTTTCGGCCGTACAAATCAGCGAGCTTTCCTAAAATCGGCATAAAGGAGGACATCGCGAGCATATAGACCCCAGCTACCCATCCATAAAGGGACAGACCGCCAAGATCCCGAATAATCGTCGGCAACGCCGTATTTACAACCGTTTCATCTAATTCAGAAAAAATCATCCCTAACATTAAACCAATTAAAACGAGAACCTTACTACTTTTATTCTCACCAAGCCTACCTTTAGAAGCAATTGTATTATCCACGGATTTAGTCCTTTCATTTGGTTATTAAGATATTTAATAGAATAAACATGAAGTATGAACTCTATATGAACAGAACGGAACGCGGGGACGGAACGCGGGGACGGTTCTCCCGTTTCATCATCCCAAGTTGAATCCCCTTGCAAGAACCCCACCCCGCTGTCATAAAATTTTTAAGAAAGAGACTATAACTAATGGACCGTTAAATGATTGTTTGCGGATCAATTAGTGTGATATGATTTTATGGTTAATTTTGGGAGGGGAGCAAGACATGCAATTAAAAGGTAAACAGATAAGCCCTGAATATGACCCTTGGGAAGCTTATCTTGATATTGAAGACTATCATCACATGGAATTAACGAATGTTGAATTTACAACCACCACACTTTGTAATATGCGCTGTGAACATTGTGCAGTCGGGTATACCTTACAAATCAAAGACCCAGAAGCACTTCCAGTTGAGTTGATGATACAACGCTTGGAGGAGATCCCTCATTTGCGTTCTATAAGTATAACCGGAGGGGAACCGATGTTGTCACTTGCCTCCGTTAAGAACTACGTGATTCCATTGCTTAAGTATGCCTCCACGCGAGGAGTCCGAACACAAATCAATTCTAATTTAACACTCAACCTGGAGCGCTATGAAGACATACTGCCTTACCTTGATGTTTTGCACATTAGCCACAATTACGGAGGGGTACAAGATTTCTCAGAGATCGGATTTGGGGCCTCAAAGAAAAATGTTTCTAACGCTGTTCGCGAGAAATTTTTCGAACGAATGGTAAGCAATGCAAAAATTTTAAGCGAGCGCGGTGTGTTTATTTCAGCTGAAACCATGTTGAACAGCCGTACCCTGCCTAATCTTGAAGCTATCCACAAGCAAATTGTCGAAATGGGTTGCAGGCGCCATGAAGTACATCCTATGTACCCAAGTGATTTTGCAAGTACCCTGAACCTCTTATCTTTAGATGAAATTCGAGACGGTATTCATCATTTATTAGATATAAGGGATAAAAACGTCTGGATGCTTTTTGGGACGTTACCGTTTTATCCATGCAGTGATAGCCCAGAAGATTTGAGGCTTATCTCACGTTTATATAATGAAGAAAATGTCACGGTCCGTAATGATCCAGACGGAAGGTCCCGACTCAACGTTAATATTTTCAATGGAGAGATTACTGTAACCGACTTCGGTGATGTTCCAAGCTTCGGGAATGTCCAAACAACAAAGCTAACGGAAGCTTATGAAAAATGGACACAAACCGAACATGCCAAAAGCATCCATTGCCACTGCCCAGCCGTCAAATGTCTAGGCCCTAACCTACTAGTCAAGGACACCTACTACAAGAACGTCGACTTTACCCAACGCAAAGCTTGAAACAGGGGGACGGTTCTCCTGTTTCATTCAGAGGATTAGCGAGAGACTTGGCGATCGCTGCGGCGGGTTGCCATTTGGGCAAGCTAATCAAGGTGAATTTGGCAGCACTCAGATTGTCTAGACTCCACGTTGTCACCTTTCTAATCAAACAGTAAACCTGAAGCAGCGGAACTTGACATAAGTTTCGCTGCTTCTTCCTTTTTTTTTCGCAGCCTCCCAACCGGTAAATGCGTCTGTCAGAAATCCCAATAAGCGGCTGCCCAGCACGGCAACTTCAAGCAGTAAAGGCCGTGAGTCGACAAACTAAAGGCGCTCATTTCCGTAGGATAGGACTTCCCGATTCCGACCGGCTGTGCTTCCTCAGGTCAGGGAATTCATTAATTTCTCTAAGGGCACAGGGGGACTGAAGTAATAGCCTTGGCCGATATCGCAATGATAGTACTTTAATAATTCTAATTGCTGCAAGGTTTCAATGCCTTCAGCAATGACTTCAAAACCTAGGCTATGCCCCATGCTTATAATGGTTTTGACAAGAGAAAGGGATTTTGGGCTTTCACACATCTTTTGAACAAAAGAACGATCGATTTTTAAAATGTCGATATCCATCTCGCTTAAAATACTAAGATTGGAGTAGCCCGTCCCGAAATCGTCCATCGAGACTTTGAGGCCCATTTTTTTCAGCTCTTTCACAATTTTAATGCTAGAAAACACGTCTTGCATAACGGTCTCGGTAATTTCGAATTCCAATAGAGAGGGGTTGCAGTGATTTCTTTCGATGATCTCTTTTGAAATAGTGACGAAGTTCGCATCCGTAAATTGCTTGACCGAAATGTTGAGCGCAATAGGTGTTTTTTTTAATTTGGAAGCATTTAGTTCGTTAGCGATTTTACAGGTTTGGTCTAAAACCCATTCACCCAATTTGACAATTAAACCAGAGTCTTCGGCCACAGGAATAAATTCAGTTGGAGGGATCATCCCCATTTCAGGATGAATCCAACGAATTAAGGATTCATAACCGATGATCTCATTAGTAAGCAGATGGACTTTTGGCTGGAAATAAAGAACAAATTGATTCTCTTTCAGGGCTTTTCTTAATTCGGTTTCAATGACAACAGTTCTGTTGGCCCTTTCTCCAATTGAGGCATGAAAAAATTTAAAATTATTTCGGCCGCTTTCCTTGGCATAGTACATGGCCAAATCGGCTGATTTCAATAATTCCTCCGCATTGTTACCATCATGAGGAAATTGGCTGATTCCTATACTTGGAGTCGTGAAGACCTCGATCCCCTTGATTAGCAGATTATCTGAGAACCTGCAAATGATATGTTGTGAAAGTTTTTCGGCGTCTGTTGGGTCCTCATGCCTTAATACAATAACGAATTCATCTCCACCATATCGAAAAATGTGTTCCTTGTTCTGAACACATTCGATTAAATAGTCGGTGGCTTTTTGTAACATGAGGTCACCATATTTATGACCTAACGTATCATTTATATTTTTAAATCGGTCAAAATCAATGAAAAAGATGGAGAGCGTCTCTTTGCTCGGATCTAACCTCCCTATTTGTTCATCGATATATTTATTTAAGGAGTTTCGATTTCGAAGCCCCGTTAACGAATCATAAAAAGCCAAGTATTTGACTTCTTGCTGTGAGAGAATTTTCTGGGTAATGTCAAACTGAATTTCTATATAGTTATAGGGCTTGCTCTCACCGTCTAATATAGGAACAATGGTGGTTTCAAACCAATGTGAATGACCATCTTTAGAAATCCTCTCCAATTCACCCTTCCAAACACGACCCGATGTTATCGTTTGGAGTAATTCTTTCATGGACGGATCACTTTTAAAATTTGGAATAAATAAGACTTGGGTCTTGCCAATTAACTCATCACGGGAGTATTGGTACATCTCACAAAATTGATCATTAACATAGATGATTTCACCGATTGTGTTGGTCATGCAAACAATGGCGGATTCGTCCAAGGCAAATTTAATATCCTGCAGATCTTTTAAGGCTTTATTCAATTCCATTTGGCCTTTCTTCTCATTCGTTCGGTCAATGATGGTGCCGATGATCACTTTCTTGTTGCTGATGGTGGTCACTACCGACCGAATTTCAATATCTCTCACATCTCCATTTTTGGTTACCATTAGAACATCTTCCGTGATGGTAGTTATGTTCGAGGCAAGCATCTGTGAGAGGTTGTATCGTGCAATCTCCTGACTTTCTTCAGCAAATAAATCAAGAAAATTCATAGTGGCTATTTCCTCGCGTGAAAACCCGAGAATCCTTTCGACTTCTTTGTTAATATAGGTCACTTTTCCGTCATCAAACATATAAACGCCAACCAAAGATTCTTCCGATATACTCCGATACTTTTCTTCTGCTTCCTTCAACCTTTCTTTCATTTTTTTCTCTTGAGTAATATCTCTTGCCACAACCAATACAGCTTCTTCATTTTCAAAGGTCGTTCGTATTCCCGAAGACATCACATCAATTAATGTGCCATCTAACTGTTTGAGTTTAAATTCAGTAGGAGACAATTCATGTGATTCATCAAAGAAAAGCTGTCTGATTCTCTGAATGGAAACGTTACGCTGTTCTTCTGTAAGAAAGGTTAATAAATTTTCTCCTATTACATCCTTTAGCGAATCAGCGCCAAATAGCTCCAATCCTTTAGTATTTGAATAAAGAATAACGTGATCTTTGATAATGATATTCGCAATGGGAGAGGCATCAATTAATTTTTTGAAAGTTATGCCTGATTCCATTTGTTGTGTAACATCGATGGTGACACCGTTTATTTTGATGAGTTTTCCATCCTTATCTAAAACAGGTGTTGCGTTATTTTGTATCCATTTTATCTTACCGTTCTTATGTACTATCCGATATTTGGAGGAATAAGGATGCCCTTTTAGGGTTTCAATTTGAAATTTCTGAGCAACAGGTTTGTCTTTCTTGTAGACAAGCGTTAACCACAAATGGGGATCACCATGAAACTCTTTTCTGGTATAGCCGTAAATTTGTTCACAGCCGCTAGATATATGTGAAGTCTTCGTTTTGCTCTCCCAAATCCAAAGCAAAATATGGCCATCTTCAAAAATATCATCAAACTGCTTCGAGTAATATCTTGCCTTATCGAACTGAAGACCCAAGAAATACATAGGAATAAATAAGATTATTGAAAGAAACACCTCAAAATGACTCATTTCATCTTGCTGAGCAAAATGGATCAACACCATTAAAACCGTATAAACAATAGCAAACAAAACCGCAAAAAATCTCCCTTGAAGGCCCATTCAGCGTCCTCTCCTTTTTGAAACATGGGGACGGTTCTCGTGTTTCATGAAACGCGGGTGAAACGCGGGGGTGAAACGCGGGGACGGTTCTCCCGTTTCATTTCTTTGCCCATGAAACAGAAACCTTCGAGCCAGATTTCCTGTCACCAAGCAAATTCACCCGAAATATGTAAATGTGAGCAAAGATCAGTCTAACTCAACGCGAGACTAATAAGATTAGTCTTAGCAAAATTGGAATGATTTATGAAACGCAGGTATGAAACGCAGGGACGGTTCTCGTGTTTCATATGAAACGTGGTTGGAGCGGAGGAGGCGTGTGAAAAGCGGGTATTGCGGTGGAACGCTGGAAACGCAGGGACGGTTCCCGCGTTTCCGTTTTATTGAGGCAGCCCAGAAGATTCGCTCAACCATTATTTTTAAGAGCCTATTGATTTTGATGAGCTCCAATGATACAACAATTAGCATAGACAACCACCTAGTTGGAATGGTTCTTTACTGAAAATGGGGTGAATAGACCTTTGTCTTTTTGATCCTATTTACTTGTCTATTCGGAAGAGAGCATAGGGACTCTAACCAACTGAAAGCAAAATGTGCTTATGAAGAGTTTGCCCAATAAGGAAGACCAAATGAGGGACATTATTTTAAAATCCTTAAAAAAGGTTAAGAATGAGTTCGAAGTAAAGATGCTCTACACCTCTGAATCAGGAGTAGAGTCTGGAGGGGGGGCTGATGGATACATAACGATTTAATTTTGACTGCTTTATCGATCAGAAAGTGATGGAAGTGAACATGAAGAGAACATACCATTAGCGTTGTCTTTGAAAAAAGCTTTTTATTACTCGAATGCCCTTGGAGACTTCGTAAAGAGAAGGAGGTCCTAATAGGCGAAACGAATTGTGTGTCAGTCCCTGAAAGTTTTTAATAGGTTGAGAGAACGTCCTCAATGGGTCCGTTCCTCATTGAGAAAACCCGCTTCGCCAGTAAAAGACGAATAACCTTAGTTTTCGTTTTTATTTCCTTTTCCATCCTTTTCCTGATTCTTGACTTTCTTCTCTTCCTTTAATGCTTGGTTCATAAGCTCAGCATATTCTAAGTGCCGGGCATACTCTTCATTGTAATGGGGGTCTTTAGGCTCCATATAATGGACCTCCTTAAATAATGATATCTCTACTATGTAAAATGTCTGAATGGGTTTCCTTTTATGCACACGTTCTAATAAAAAAACGAGCTTAGGGTGTGGATCGTTTTTGGCAGGGGGGATGGTGTGAAGTGCCCATCCAAGATTTGAATTCAATCTAATAAAAGAAATGGTAGGTGGTGATGGGATGCAATTAATAGGGAAGATCAAAGAAATGAATCGATATCCTGTTAAATCGTTTAAAGGGGAGACGTTGGACTCCACTAGGATTGAAAAAAATGGGGTATACGGTGACCGCTGCTTTGCTTTTATCGACGAGACTAAGAGTGGCTGGCATCGATACATAACGGCTCGACAAATACCGGCTATGCTAAGCTATCAAGCCCGATTAAGTCATGAAGGATTTAATGATCCATTTCCAAAATTACAAATCACCACACCTGAGGGCCATTTTTTAACTTGGAACGACGATTTATTGAAGGAAATTCAAGCCTATACCAAAAAGAAGGTCTCAATGATCAACCTGAAACCAACAGGCTCCGACCTGCTAGCTGTCGATGAAGCCAGTCTCTTAATTGTAACGACAGCTTCATTAAATAAACTAGAGCACTTGTGGGGTAAACCGTTAGACAGCCGACGCTTTAGAGCGAATCTTGTCATCGCTGTCGAGAACGAAGAACTCAATGAAAATGAATGGATCGGCAAAAAGCTGAAAATAAATGATGTGACACTTAGCATAGATTCATTTTGCGAAAGATGTGCCATGGTCACACTTGACCCCGAAACCATAGATCGTGACAAAAGCCTGCTCAAAACAATTAACGACGACATGAATTTAAAATTCGGCCTCTACGCCTCCGTAACCCAGACTGGCCACATCCACAAAGATGCCCCTGTGTATTTAATATGAAACGCGGGGACGGGTGAAACGCGGGGACGGGGGAAACGCGGGGACGGATCTCCCGTTTCACTCAGCGGTGAAACGCGGGGACGGATCTCTCGTTTCATTCAGCGTCGAACCGCGGGGACGGATCTCTCGTTTCACTCAGCGTCGAACCGCGGGGACGGATCTCTCGTTTCATTCAGCGTCGAACCGCGGGGACGGATCTCTCATTTCAAATAGGAGCGGAACCGATTTTAACGTATCCACGTTACGCTCAACCGAAATAGGCGTAACGTCAATCCATTATTTCGTCACTCCAGCCCAGTTAAGCGGAGGATAGCGTGTTCTCGTTACGCTCAACCGAAATAGGCGTAACGTCAATCCGTTATGTCGTCACTCCAGCCCAGTTAAGCGGAGGATAGCGTGTTCTCGTTACGCTCAACCGAAATAGGCGTAACGTCAATCCGTTATTTCGTCACTCCAGCCCAGTTTAGCGGAGGATAACGTATCCACGTTACGCTCAACCAAAATAGGTGTAACGTCAATCCGTTATTTCGACATTCTGGCCCAGTTAAGCGGAGGATAACGTATGCTCGTTACGCTCAACCAAAATAGGTGTAACGTCAATCCGTTATTTCGACATTCTGGCCCAGTTAAGCGGAGGATAACGTATCCACGTTACGCTCAACCGAAATAGGCGTAACGTCATTCCGTTATGTCGTCACTCCAGCCCAGTTAAGCGGAGGATAGCGTGTTCTCGTTACGCTCAACCGAAATAGGCGTAACGTCAATCCGTTATGTCGTCACTCCAGCCCAGTTAAGCGGAGGATAACGTATCCACGTTTCGCTCAACCGAAATAGGCGTAACGTCATTCGGTTATTTTGGCGTTCTGGCCCAGTTAAGCGGAGGATAGCGTATGCTCGTTACGCTCAACCAAAATAGGTGTAACGTCAATCCGTTATTTCGTCACTCCAGCCCAGTTTAGCGGAGGATAACGTATCCACGTTACGCTCAACCGAAATAGGCGTAACGTCATTCCGTTATGTCGTCACTCCAGCCCAGTTTAGCGGAGGATAGCGTATGCTCGTTACGCTCAACCAAAATAGGTGTAACGTCAATCCGTTATGTCGTCACTCCAGCCCAGTTTAGCGGAGGATAGCGTATGCTCGTTACGCTCAACCAAAATAGGTGTAACGTCAATCCGTTATTTCGACATTCTGGCCCAGTTAAGCGGAGGATAACGTATGCTCGTTACGCTCAACCAAAATAGGTGTAACGTCAATCCGTTATGTCGTCACTCCAGCCCAGTTAAGCGGAGGATAGCGTGTTCTCGTTACGCTCAACCGAAATAGGCGTAACGTCAATCCATTATTTCGTCACTCCAGCCCAGTTAAGCGGAGGATAGCGTGTTCTCGTTACGCTCAACCGAAATAGGCGTAACGTCAATCCGTTATTTCGTCACTCCAGCCCAGTTAAGCGGAGGATAGCGTGTTCTCGTTACGCTCAACCGAAATAGGTGTAACGTCATTCCGTTATTTCGACATTCTGGCCCAGTTAAGTGGAGGATAGTGTATGCTCGTTACGCTCAACCGAAATAGGCGTAACGTCCTTCCGTTATTTTGGCTTTCTAACCTATTATTTAGGTGGTCCAAAGAATCGCTTAAACGTCCGTTCCCCGACAAGTTTTCATCAGAAAGGAGACTGCCCATGATACAAATACTCAAGGCAAATCCCAGCCATGTATCCGGCATTGCCAAAGTTTGCAGTGAGGCTTATTGGGCCACTTACAAAGAGTTACGGAGCGAAGATTATATTAAAAAAATTATAAAAGAGTTCTATAATCATGAAAGGATCCAAAGGGAAGTAACGGAAACAAGCAGAGAATGGGGAGGCTATTTCGTTGCTGTTGAGGAGAACAAAGTAATCGGAGCAATTGGCGGCGGCATGATTTCTGATACGGCGGGGGAAGTGTTTGTTTTATACCTGGACCCGAGCAGACGCAATGAAGGAATCGGCACCATGTTGCTAGAAGTGCTTACAAAACAACAAAAAGAAGAGTTTCACGCCACCGAACAATGGGTGTCCGTAGCAAAAGGGAATCAAAAAGGCATCCCCTTCTATGAAGCAAAAGGCTTTAGTTTCAAACACGAGCAGAACGGATACGGCAACTCAGAAGGAGAAACCTACCGATCACTCAGATACTACCGCAAAATTTGAAACGCGAGAACCGTCCCCACGTTTCACTGTCCCCGCGTTTCCCCACGTTTCACTATAAAGGAGCCATCGATATAAATGAGTATAACTTTTAAAAAATGCACCTTTGAAGATTTACGCACGTTGCAAGACATTAGTTGTGAAACTTTTAATGAAACATTTAAGGATCAGAATTCACCGGAAAATATGGTGGCCTATTTGGAAGAGGCTTTTAACTCAAACCAATTGGAAAAAGAATGGAGCAATAGGTCTTCGGAATTTTTCTTGGTTTATTTTAACCATGAAGTTGCTGGCTATTTAAAGCTTAACACCAATGACGCTCAGTCCGAGGACATGGGGGATGAATCCCTTGAAGTCGAGAGGATCTATATCAAAAAACAATTTCAAAAACAGGGGCTTGGCAAATATTTACTAATGAAGGCGCAAGAAATCGCGCTAGAACGTAAGAAAAAGAAAATTTGGCTGGGTGTATGGGAGAAAAATGAAAATGCCATTGGCTTTTATAAGAAGCTGGGATTTGTACAAACGGGAACTCATCCGTTTTATATGGGGGACGAAGAACAAACCGACTTTATTATGAGTAAAACACTTGGTTGAATGTCCAGAAGAGGTGAACGGCCGTTTATATACCAACATTTTTTAAGGTGACCGACGTTGATGAAAGCGAGTAAAAACTTATGAATAAATGGCCAACTGTGCTGCACCGAAAGCCATGTCGTACAAAAGTTCCAGAGATTCAGCACCAATTTCCACGCTATGAAATGTCGAACCAAATTATCCACACAAAGGGGGGGAGGCCATGTCACGCGCACTCTATTTTGGCTTGTCCGGGCAAGGCCATCTGAATCCGTCGATCGGTCTTGTTAAAGAACTCGTCGGTCGGGGAGAGGAAATCATCTATTATGGAGGGGATGAAAACCAAGCAAAGATTTTAAAATCGGGTGCTCAATTTCGTTCTTTAGGCTTCAAAAAATCAAGGCAGGATAAGCGGGAAATTCAGGCGCTATTAAATCCCTTAGAGCGGGAGAATCGATTACTCCGCTATGTAGCCAGGACGCTTCCTATGGTTTTAAATCAAGTGAAAGAGGAGAAGATCGACTACATTATTTTCGATACTCAATTTGTTTTGGGAAAAATGATCGCGGAACAGCTCAGGCTGCCAAGTATTTCATTCTGCACGACGCTCGCCTTCTCTGAAAAAGTACGCGAGAGGATTCAGGGCCGTAGACTTGAGTTCACCCCTGATCCCGCCCTCCTGGAAGAACGGAGAAGGCTGCGCGAGTCTATCCAAAATCAATACCGTTTTTCATTTCCTGAGTCCATCATGTTTAATACGGGTGACATCACGCTTGTGTGTACGTCGGACTACTTTCAGCCGGACGATGGGAGTTTTCCAGATACGTTCAAATTTATCGGGCCATCGATAGTGGACCGCTACGATACGGGTGATTTTCCAATCGACAAACTGAAGGACCGCCGTGTTATCTATATTTCGATGGGCACGGTTGTCAATGAACAGCCTGAGCTCTATTCCCATTGTTTGAAAGCCTTCGCTGATCTGGAGGCATGGGTTGTGTTATCGATTGGACAGAAGCTTAACCCGGAAGATTTGGGTCCAATCCCCGCGAATTTCATCGTAGGAAATCACGTGCCTCAATTGGAAGTTTTACAGCATACAGACGTCTTTATTACGCATGGCGGGATGAACAGCACGATGGAGGCGCTCTACAATAACGTGCCCCTTGTCCTGAATCCTATCGGCGCCGATCAACCGGTAGTTGCCAAACGGGTCGAGAGGCTTGGAGCAGGGCTTATTTTAGACAAGTCGGAATTAAATCCTTTTGGGTTGCGAAAAGCGGTCAATGCCATTTTAGAGGATGAAAAATATGCCGTGAACGCCTCTAAGATTGGAGATTCCTTAAGACGAACAGGCGGTTACCGTCAAGGAGCAGACGAGATCTTTGCACTTAAAAAGTTAAAAAGCATTCTCTAATATCCTTGTGAGTCCCACCCTGCGCCTACTGCTGTTGAACGAGAGGTCGATGGCATTAGGCACTGCTGCCAACACTTCATTCCGTGCCCACACTTACATAGTCAAGAGCTGAAGATTTTAAAAAATCTCCGGCTTTTTTTATTTTAGCAAGGCAGAAAGACGCGCGACTGGGCCACCTCCTTTGCCAAAGCGCCTTTATCTCCATTGATCCGCCCCCCCGAAAAATCCTTTGCTGCTATCCGATCAATGTGTATTAAACGAAACATCGGGAAAAATATCGAGGAATTCGTTTGAAAAGGAGGCTGCGATATGGCACAACAACTGGCCGCTCATGAAGCTTGTGACCTACATGAAATCATTAATTTTAAAACCATTTGCTTAGCCCACTCCAAGCTCATACAAGGGCTTGTCTTTGATCAAGATCTGAAAGCACTCATGCAAAAGGATGTGGAGCAATCGATTCAGGCGCTTGCTGAACTCCAGGCGATTTATGAACGGGCGCCGTTTCAAGCCCCTGTTCCAGAAAGCCGACCCACGCCCATTATCAACTAAAAGGAGGGTTAAACCCGAATGAATCAGGATCATTTAGACCCCATTAATGCGCTGAATGTGACCGAACTCGCCGATACGACATTTGCGACCGATTTTCTCATTCGAGCAAAAGAGGGGGTCAGGAACTTGGCTGTCGCTTTAACAGAAACGGCCTCGCCTGACCTTCGAGCTGTCTTGCGAAAACAGCTGATGCAAGGAATCGCAATGCATCAAGAGATTACGGATCTCATGGTCAGCAAAAAGTGGTTCCATCCTCATGAACTCAAGGAACAGTATCAGTTAGACCAGCTCTCGGCCAAAAACACCATAATGATCGGCCAAATGAACTTATTTCCGGATGAGACGAACCGAAAAGGCTTGTTTGACCGGACACCAGATGAACACTAATTTTGGAGGTTACACGGGATGAAGGCTGTTACGTATCAAGGAATAAAAAATATTGAGGTTAAAGAAGTCGAAGATCCAAAGATTCAAAAGCCCGACGATATGATCATAAAAGTCACAAGCACCGCTATCTGCGGGTCTGATTTGCATTTAATTCATGGAATGATTCCGAACCTTCAAGAAAACTACGTCATTGGGCACGAGCCGATGGGAATTGTGGAAGAAGTGGGACCAGGCGTGACCAATGTCAAAAAAGGTGACCGGGTCATTATTCCGTTTAATATTGCTTGCGGTGAATGCTATTACTGTAAAAATCACTTAGAGAGCCAATGTGACAACTCGAATGATAATGGCGAAATGGGCGCCTATTTTGGTTTTTCAGGAACGACGGGCGGTTATCCCGGTGGACAAGCGGAATATTTGCGCGTCCCTTTTGCAAACTTTACTCATTTTAAGATCCCTGAGACCTGTGAAGAACCGGATGAAAAATTAGCGGTAATTTCGGACGCCATGACGACTGGCTTTTGGTCAGTTGACAATGCTGGGGTAAAAGATGGAGACACCGTTATCGTATTAGGATGTGGTCCCATTGGCCTTTTTGCCCAGAAGTTTTGCTGGTTAAAAGGGGCCTCTCGAGTGATTGCGGTGGATTATATCGATTATCGCCTCGAACATGCCAAACGCACCAACAAGGTTGAGGTCGTCAATTTCAAGGATTACGAATTTCCTGGGGAGCATTTGAAGGAAATGACAAAAGGAGGGGCTGATGTCGTCATTGATGCCGTTGGAATGGATGGGAAAATGACTGATCTAGAATTCCTTGCGAGCGGTTTGAAGCTTCAAGGAGGAGCCTTCAGTGCCTTTATTATGGCATCCCAAGCCGTTCGAAAAGGCGGAACCATTCAAGTAACCGGTGTCTACGGCGGGAAATATAATGGTTTCCCAATGGGCGATATTATGAACCGCAACGTCAACATTCGCTCGGGACAGGCACCCGTCATCCACTATATGCCTTATATGTTTGAACTGGTCTCAACAGGTAAAATCAATCCAGGCGATGTCATCAGCCACGTGCTCCCACTCAGCGAAGCCAAACGCGGGTATGAGATCTTTGATACAAAAACAGATAATTGTATAAAAGTCCTATTAAAACCTTAATTGGAGGTCTCGAATCTATGGATTACGCCTTACATGAACTGCTCGAACTTCAAGAAATCGCATCGTTTAAAACCATTTGCCTGACCAAATCCAAAACCATGAAAGCCTTGGTTTCCTGCCCGCAATTAAAAGCCATTATGCAGCAGGATGTCGACGTGTCAACACGTCAGTTACAAGAGTATTCCGCACTATTATCCAAGGCCAAAATCAATGCCATTCAATAGAAAGGAAATGACCACATGAACCCCATCGTCGAAAAACTAACCGGCATGAATGTCCTAACCGACCAAGTCATCGCCATGGATTTATTAAATGCTGCAAAAAGCGGAGTCCGCAACTACGCATTTGCCATAACCGAATCCGGAACACCTGAAATAAAAGAAACCCTCATGCGTCACCTAGAAGAAGCCCTCGACCTGCACGAACAAATCTCCAACTACTTAACAAAAAAAGGCTGGTACCACGCCCACGAACCCAACGAACAACTCATCCTCAACCTAAAAAACATAAACACCGCACTAAATCTCCCAGGTTGAAACGCGGGGACGGTTCTTGCGTTTCATTCCGGGGAAATCGGAGAAACGCGGGGACGGTTCTCCTGTTTCATACGAAAAGAATCTATTTAAGTTTATAACTTAGATAGATTCTTTTTTTCGCAAAACCGCCTGGGGGAGGAAGAGTTAGATGACGGGAACTTTTAACTCATTCCGCCTTGATTACACCTTTTGTTTGCCATATATGTCCGGTCATTCAACCAAACTTCCTGACCCCATCCCAAAGACTCTTTTTATGTTTTATGGTTTTTTAGAACCTATATCACTGGGCATGAGCGCATCGTCTGTGTTAATGACTTCCCAAGAAATGATTGTGGTGCTATCTCGAACATTTTTCTCTTTTATTTTATTTAACAAGGCAATAACACCTTCTTTAATTGGAACAGATTCAATCATATGGAATATATCTTTTGGTGAACTCAAGTTGGCATTCGGGCATTCAAGCAATCCATCTGTTGTCAAAAATAGTTGTGTTTTTCCTTTTCTCATTTCTTTTATACCTGTACTAAAACAAGGTATGGAATAATTAAAGGCACTTACTTGACCGATCCATTCATAAAAGCTTCTATGGTTCTGTTGATATTCACCTAAAGCGGAGAGCTCAGGGTGATTTAGATAGAGAGCACAATCGCCAATCGATAACCAAAAGATATATCGCCCTTTTCTACACACAATTAAACAAGCCGTTTCTCCCTTTATTTTTTGACATTCTTCTCTAAATTCCTTACTTGAGAATACAGATAGTAGGAAGTTATTAACCTCATGAAAAGCCTGATTGATCCTTAAATTCAATAAATCAATCAGCTTCTCTTGATTATATTTTATAGTGGAAATAATCAATTCAGCACTTTGAGCCGTGTTATGAGCATCAAGTAAAATAACAAATTCCCAATCTTCATCTGCCCAAATCAAACATCCATCTTCATTCTTGTATTGTCCCGCTGAAGAATTGCCTCCAAACCGACCAATTACCATATTGTTGCTGAATTCCAGAACATTTAATTCATCAATGTAATGTTTTTGGCTGCCTACCCACGAAAACTCATTCATCCCTTTTCACTTCGATCGTCTTCAGTCTCCAAAAAACTTTTTATCCGTTCGCAAAGTTCAATAACCTGTTCATTTCCTCCCATTGGCGCCTCTTCCCAACCGTAGACGGCCATTGGACCCCAAAATTCCTCAGGTGTATTAGGGTAACGGGCGACCAAATGCAGATGTAAATGGGGGACCGAATTACCTGAAACAAGCGCATAAATGTGTTCCGCCTTTTCACTTTCCTTTAAGGCCCTGCTTACTCTTGCCATAATAACACCAAAGGCCGTTGCCTCTTCCGTTGTCATCTCAGCAAGAGTTGGAACATGCCTTTTTAAATCGATCATTATGTGACCTAAGTAATTGGGCTGTCCACTTTTGTCAATATGGCCAACATACACATAGTCATCTTCGTAAATAGTTGTTCCCGCTGTTTTAATCATTCCCTTATGCTTATTACAAATAAAGCAATCTTGGTCCATGACCTACTCCTCCTAATCATTCTTGTTTATTAAGAAAGAAATAAAAAAATCCTACCGCCTCAAAAGAGACGATAAGATCGATTTACCGTGGTACCACTCTTCTTAGTTCGCTTATTGAAAAAAATATAAACAAACTATCTCAAAACTCGATGACGGAAGTGAACCGTATAGATTTACCTATCAATCTATCCACTCATAGGCGAGTTGGGGAATTTCATTGACTCTCTTTCACCAATAAAACAGCTCTCTAAACAATGAAATCGCCTTAATACTCCTAATCATAGTGTTTCATATATGGATAAGCCGAAATTTTATTAAAATTATAAATTGATAATCAAGTCTCGTCAAGTCAAATTATAGGGAACCAATCATCCGTTTAACTTGTGTGAAACTGCGCAACCAATTATGTGCCTACTGACAATGCTCGGGCAATAACCATTAGTAGAAAAACATCCAAATTTGTTGACATGAAAACA
This sequence comes from Pullulanibacillus sp. KACC 23026, assembly GCF_029094525.1. NCBI lineage: Bacteria > Bacillati > Bacillota > Bacilli > Caryophanales > Sporolactobacillaceae > Pullulanibacillus > Pullulanibacillus sp. KACC 23026. The sequence goes on from NZ_CP119107.1 coordinate 564,189, forward strand.
CTGCCTTATGGGAAAAAGAGTGTCAGTGGGGCTACACGCAAAATGGTCCCAGAATTCATGCTCGTGACGGCTACGCCAATCGCAAACCTTAATCATTTACAGAATATAAATTCCAGTTTAAACTAGATAGGGATACAAAATACCCAATCATCCGATGTTTGGAGGTGTGCAGGCAGATGGAACTTCAAAGAACAAGACGTGCTTCACTTGTGGAGCAGGTGGTCCAACAGATGGAAGAGTTGATTGAATCGGGTGAATGGGAAGTTGGTTCACGAATCCCTAATGAATTAAGTCTTTCTAAGCAACTAGGGGTGAGCCGAAATACAATTAGAGAAGCGGTCCGCGCGCTTGTCTATTCTGGTCTTTTAACTGTCAAACAAGGTGATGGCACATTTGTTCACTCAAACAGTGCCCTCGAGGGAGTCTTGATGAGGCGACTTACACGAACGGATATCACAGAAACTCTGGAAGTCCGTTTTGCGCTTGAACAAGAAGCGGCGCAATTGGCAGCCTTAAGAAGAACGAATGAGGAGCTTGAAGCGTTGCGGAAGGTGCACAAAGACCTCATTTCGATCAATGTGGAAACGAATGGAAAAGACTACATTGAGGCAGATCTTACGTTTCACAGCCTTGTTGTCAAAAGCTCCCACAACCAGTTATTGATTGATTTATATGATTCGATCATGCAATCGGTTCGAGAATCAATAAGCGGTACGATTGGAAAAATAGAGAGGTTCGATCCTCATCCTACTTTTAATCAACAACTCATTGAAGCTATCGCTCAGAAAAAAACGGAGGCTGCGAGCCGCATTGTCCGTGATTATATTCAGGCCACTCAAACTGCTTGGGAGGAATTAGGAGGAGAAAAATGACACAACCATTTAATCAAGCAAAAGGTACAGCCATACGACGTGCATCTCGTGCGGGACTGGTTATGCTAGTTCTGGATGTTTTACTAGTCGCGGCTAATCTGCGGGCTCCGATAACAGGATTAAGTCCATTAATTGATGATATTCGTCAGGCAACGGGTATTGGGAATGCCTTAGCGGGATTACTGACCACATTGCCTTTACTTGCTTTTGCCGTATTTTCGCTGATTGCGCCGAAATTAGCAAGGCGTATCGGTATTGAAAGAACTTTATATATGGGATTAATTTTAATTGCTTTTGGCCTTATTTTTCGATTTTTGGCACCCGTTTGGATGTTATTTGTCGGAACGGTCTTTGCCGGAGTGGGGATCGCGATGGGAAATGTTCTCTTACCCGGCCTGATTAAGCGTGATTTTCCTGATAATGTTGGGATTATGATGGGGGCTTATGCGGTTGTCATGAATGGGATTGCTGCGCTGGCATCCGGAATCAGTGTCCCGCTAGCCGATGAATTAGGTCTTGGCTGGCACGGCGCACTGTCTATATGGCTACTATTAACAGTGGTGACTTTATTGATATGGATTCCGCAATTACGCTTGCAACATAAACCATCCGCTTCAGCATCGCTTAACGGAAAAGGGATGTGGCGGTCTTCCTTGGCTTGGCAAGTGACCTTTTTCATGGGATTACAGTCCCTCATGTTTTACACGATGATTGCTTGGCTGCCTTCTATTTTAAAAGTTGAAGGGTTTAGTGAATCCACCGCTGGATGGCTTTTATCCCTTATGCAATTTGTCAGTTTGCCTACATCATTTCTGACACCTATTATCGCTGGGCGTTTTAAAGGACAGAGGAGTCTTGTCACCGTAATAGAGATCGGCCTTCTTATCAGTTTCTTGGGGCTTTTGATTGGGAATACCTGGGTTAGTGTTATAAGTGTTCTGATCTTCGGATTCGTGGGAGGGGCAAGCTTCAGTCTAGCAACAATGTTCTTCGTATTACGCACCAAAACGTCCCATCAATCAGCCGAATTATCAGGAATGGCCCAATCGATCGGTTACTTACTAGCCGCCATCGGACCCACCTTGATTGGCCTCATTCACGACATCACCACCAGCTGGTCCGTCCCACTCATACTCTTGGTCATCACAGCCATCCTATTCTGGCTCGCCGGAATGGGCTCCGGAAAAAACACCTATGTAGAATGAAACACGGGGACGGATCTCGCGTTTCATTCGAATTCCGAATGAAACGAAGGGACGGTTCTGGTGTTTCATCTAGCACTCTTCACGCCGTAATGGACACACCTAAGAGGTAGCACGACCACGGCCCTGGCCCACTTTGAGCCGTGATTCAATGGCATTCAACTAAATTGGATAGGGTAACACCCATTTGTAAATGAACAAGCTGTTAGGCCGGCGACTAGAGAATACCATGGTATGAATTCAAATAAAAGGAGTGCGTGTCATGTATTCTGGCTATACAGCTCCATTTAATGGGTATTCCTATTCGCGGCCAGCTTATTTCTATACAACTCCCATTCAATGGGGAACCGCTGATCCGATAAACCTGGTAAACCGGGATGAGAGGCAAAAAGGCTCTTATTCTCCTCCGCTCCCAAGACCACCGGGCTCTCAGCATCCGAATACACCGCCTGGTCATGGCCATGGGCACGAAGCCGGGCCACCCACTGCACCACCGCCATCCTTCGTTCCCAAACAAAACGTAGAAACTCATGCTGTCAATTCAACGAATATTAGAAGATGTCTGTTCAGATATACGTACGTCCGCTTGAAAGGGCATGAACCATTTTGGTTTTATCCCACCTCCATTGGCCGCCACTCCGTTTCAGGATACCGGTGGACAGGACGAAGATGGCTTTATATGGGTCTAGACCTGCGACAAGTTATATCCTTTACTTGTTATTAGAACGAAGGGGACGGTTCTCCAGTTTCACTAAAACTGTGAAACGCGAGAACCGTCCCCACGTTTCACCCAGCGACTGTTAAGTTTGTTGATTAAAGGGGATACTTTTTATGACTTAAGTTCTAGAGGGTGTCGGTTATGGTTAAACGCGTGTTGCGTCATATCTACAATTTTTTTAACGGCCACTGTTACGTGGCTGTTCTTCATGGTTGGTTATTTACAGGATTTGGACAATTTTATAATAGCCAATATTTAAAAGGGTTACTATTTGCAATTCCTAATTATCTCAACAATCACCTGGGGCATCTGAATGAAGCCATTTTATATAGCTTTACGGGTGATATAGAAAAGTCCAAATTAGTTTTAAACTATCAATGGATTTTAAATTACCCATCCTTTTTTTCTTATGCCCACTGGGATGCTTATAAATCAGGTTACATAAGAGATAAAAATGAGAAACCACCCATCAGCCACTCGATCCCTTTTATTTTAAGTGCCATGTTTGCAACCGTCGGGATTACGTATGGAAGAAAAAACTACATAGGTCCCGTTTTCACAGGATTAGAATTCTATTTTATAGGATTATTTGTTGGAATCATTATCGTCAAAATCTCTAACATTTTAAATAAGGATTAGAAACGCGGAAACGCGGGGACGGTTCTCCTGTTTCATTGAAGTTTTGAAACGCGAGAACCGTCCCTGCGTTTCAGTCCCCGCGTTTCATTAATGCTGGGCGATTTACACGATTTTTAAAAATTGTTATGTCCAACTAGTACAAAAAAAATTTATTATCGTATTATAAATTATCCTTTAAGTAAAGGTGGTGTTACTTATGGCTTACGCAGGAGGCGGAATGGGAGCAGGTTTTGCTCTTATCGTTGTGTTGTTCATTCTTTTGATCATCGTAGGTACTTCATATGTCTACTAAGACTAAAACCACCTAGTCGTGTAGCCTTTTGATGACACCTTTTTCAAATAGCGCCCTACCGCTTAGGGCGCTATTTTTGTTGTGGAAAAACGCGGGGACGGTTCTCCTGTTTCACTCAAGCAGTGAAACGCGAGAACCGTCCCCGCGTTTCACTCGCGTTTCACTCGCGTTTCACTCGCGTTTCACTCGCGTTTCACTCGCGTTTCACTCGCGTTTCACTCGCGTTTCACTCGCGTTTCACTCGCGTTTCACTCGCGTTTCACTCGCGTTTCACTCGCGTTTCACTCGCGTTTCACTCGCGTTTCACTCGCGTTTCACTCGCGTTTCACTCGCGTTTCACTCGCGTTTCACTCGCGTTTCACTCGCGTTTCACTCGCGTTTCACTCGCGTTTCACTCGCGTTTCACTCGCGTTTCACTCGCGTTTCACTCGCGTTTCACTCGCGTTTCACTCGCGTTTCACTCGCGTTTCACTCGCGTTTCACTCGCGTTTCACTCGCGTTTCACTCGCGTTTCACTCGCGTTTCACTCGCGTTTCACTCGCGTTTCACTTGTTTGATGGGTTAGGATGAAACGATTCTTTATAGCATTTGATACAAAAGTGATACAACAGCACATCGATTAACATGATGAAGGTGTAGAGGGGCAATGAATAAATCAGTTTCCACCCGTGATAATTGTAGACGTGCAAGCGGTTGGCGATAAATTCAATTCCGATTGCAAAAAAGGACCAAGCAATTATATATAAAACGAAGCGAATCCCTTTTAAATGGAAGTAATCATAGAGGAAAATAAATAGGTAAACAAAAGGCGGGTAGATCGCATACATGATAAGGTCAAATAATTCGTATTTGCTCGAATCCGTTAAGTCGTAGAGATTGTAGGGGTTAACAGCGATGGTATGATCTAAAATCTTCGGCAATGCGATGCTATATAAAATCTGAATAGCGGTTATGACGGTTGGAAATCTCTTGGGTAAAAGGAGATAGAGAAAAATGCTTAAAACGATGATGATGATGATAAACCATTCGTTTTGATCGAAGTGTTTTGGTAAATATAGGATCATTTGTTTAATATCCTTTCGTCAATTGATGTCTGAACCATTTCCAGAATACGAACGCAATCACAACACAAAACGACCATTCTAGAAAGGAATAAAAGACATTCCAATGTCTATTTTGGAGAACGCCAATCCAAATAAAGATGTATTCAATTAAAATCAAGACTAAGACAGTCACCAATAAATGAATAGCGATAACGATTTTAGAGGTATAGGCTAAGATGAGGTTAAATGACCAAATGATAATTAGAGGATATAAAAATAATCTTTTTAAGGCATGTGTCCAAAATAAGGACAATTTTTGGGAAACGTGATAGTACTCTAAATTGACTGTAATGATAGACGAGATGGTGTGGTTAATAATCCAAACGAGAAACCAAAGGGAAATAATCTCTAACGCGGAAATTCTTCGTGCTTTAGAGAAGAAAAGGGTCCCGAGGATAAGTAAGATGTACAAAAAGATGGATAATATCATTTCCAATTTTCTCCCAATAGTTTGATTGATTTTGTTTCTAAGATTAAGATTACCTATATGCTAAGAATTATTTATAATAGTGAGGGACGGTTCGTGCGTTTTATTCGGTTTTCGAATGAAACGCGAGAACCGTCCCCATGTTTCGGTGAGGGGGATATAGTTGGATCAGACTTTTTTAAAGCAGAATAATCGCAGCGTTGAGCAGCATCCTGCTTCTCATGGCTTTCAATGGCTGTTTGGATTACTCTTAATTACTTTATCGACTGTTATATGGGGTTACAGCAATGTGGTGATTCGTCAAGGTGAGACAACGATTGCGCCAAGTGTGCTTTTGTGGGTTCGATTTGTGATCGCAAGCTTGATCTTGTCGCCTGCTCTATTTCGCCATTCTTTGTCGCTCAAGAGCTTGGTGACAGGGCTCGCAACAGGCAGTTTACTCGGAGTCGTTGTCCTGGCTCAAGGCTGGTCCATGCTGTCCGTACCTGTGGACGAAGTGGCTTTTATCACGTCTCTTTATGTGATTTTTACCCCATTCGGAATAGCCGCTATTCAAAGAAAGCTGCCTTCCAAAATGATATGGGGGGCCGTTCCTCTGAGTCTGATCGGTGTCGTGCTAATGATCGGGAAGCTGACCTTTCATTTGCAGATTGGGATCATCGGTTCACTTATTGCCGCCCTCGCTGCAACCGGGCAAATCATTGGGACCACATCGCTCGCAAGGACGGTATCTGCCGTCCAATTGGCAGCACTACAAGCAATCGGCGCGGGTCTATTCATGACACTAGTCGTCGGTGTGCAAGGGAGCATCTCCCCTTCGATTTATAAGGGGCTCTTTCAGTGGTCCATAACCGAATGGATCTGGATTGGATACTTAGCTGTTTTTTCTACTGTCGTTGCCATCTTCCTGCAATCTTGGGGGCAAAGAAGAGTGACCGCCACAGAGGCAGCCTTGGCTTTTAATATGGAGCCCGTATGGACAGCGGTCTTTGCCTGGGTGATTCTCTCCCAAGGCATGACGAGCATACAAATCATCGGCGCTGTATTAATTGTCGGAAGTCTAGCGGTGATCTCGAAGCCGAAACAGGCAGTGAAAAATCGCCTTGATTTATTACCAGAAAAATGACAGGACTGTCACATTCAGCCTGCCATTTTGTTAGTTCCGTACAATTGATCAAGCACGTGAAAAATTGAAAAAAGAGCTCACAAAAATGGAGATAAAAAGAGGCCGCCTTCAAAAGTAGAACTTTTGAGACGACCGCTTTTTTATTGACTAGTTTCTATTGTATGTTCTCCATAAAACTCATCAGCCCCATGTATGCAGAGACTCAAAGATTGGCGTAATGCCTTTTTTTGTATTCTGTTATTGAATAGTCAACCTTTTGAGGAACCTGAGCGTATACTTTTCGACTTATAAGGGTGTGATACTCTAAATCTCTTAATGGAGTGGGCAGTATTTTTCTCGGTTAAAACGCAAAGTTCCATGTGAAATAGATTACAGAATAACCTTTTTGCCTTTTCCATGATTTGAGCAAGACCACATGAGACGTTTTGCTTCCGCCCTAAAGCTGTCCTTTGATATACTATGATACATTAATGTGCCTAAGCATATGTTGGTTTTAAGGTAACGGTAAAGCCAAATGGAAATAGGGAGGTCCTTTATCATGACAAACACTCAATTAAATATAGGAATTATTCTGGGCAGCACGCGTCAAGGCCGTGTCAGTCCACAGGTCGGAGAATGGGTAAAAGGAATCGCTGACGGACGCGGAGACGCTAATTATGAAATCGTGGATATTGCGGAATATAATCTTCCATTTTTTGGGACAACAGATGGAACGGAGCCTGGGGTAGCAGCTTGGAATCAAAAACTTGCCAGCCTGGACGGGTTCGTCTTTATTGTTTCTGAATACAATCACAGCCTGTCAGGAGCGTTAAAAAATGCCTTGGATTCTGCTCGTGAGGCATGGAATAACAAAGCAGCAGGTATCGTCAGCTATGGGTCAACGGGCGGGGCTCGTGCCGCTGAGCATTTGCGTGGCATCTGTGCAGAATTGCTAATCGCGGATGTGAAAACTCATCCAACCCTATCTCTATTTACAGACTTTGAAAACTTCTCGACATTTAAGCCCGCTGACTTGCATCAAAGCAATATCCATTTAATGCTTGACCAGGTGAACGCTTGGAGCAGCGCCTTAAAAACATTAAGAAAATAAGCAACGATCATGATCCAAAAGAGAATCGGTTATCAGATACTGCCCCTGAGTAGTGGATGATAGTCGATTTTTTTATGCGGTCAACTGGTTGAAGGGAGTTTAAAAAACTTTTTTCAAAAAGTAAAGCCGCCTATTTGGCTAGCGACTTGCCATCGCCCTTTTGGTCACTTGAAAGGCTTGAATAACGAGTGCCTATCATGTAACATATATATTGAATTATGTAATATATATGTTGCACGTATGCTTTAAGGAAGTGAATAAATAAAGTGGACAATAACGTGAGAGTTGCGCGAGTTCAAATGAATCTCACCCAACAACAATTGGCTGAGAAGATTGGGGTGACCAGGCAGACAATCAGTCTAATTGAAAAAGGAACATACAACCCAAGCTTAAAACTATGTTTGGAAATCTGTTACGCCGTTAATAAAACACTCGATGAATTATTTTGGATCGAAAGGGAGAGGGGTTAATGATGAAAGGGTTTAATAAAATTAAGGATGAAAGGCTGCTCTTAATCCAGTTAAAAAATATTCGTATCGTCTTTTTCTTTCAAAACCTGTGTATGATCGCTTTGTTAGTCTATGACGGAATTAAAGATGGATTCGTGCAGGTCACACAAAATCCGTTATGGATCATTTGGGTCTTTTCAGCTGCTCTACTCGCCTTCCTCAACTTAAGAATTTCAGTAGAGATGGAATCGGGAAAACCAAATAAAAGGAAGGCTCCCTATTATGAAAAAGTAGGGATGTCGCTCGCAATTGGCCTCATCATCGGTTTGATTATGAGGCTGTCTGGCAGTCCGACTCGGGACTCATTAATAACGGGAAGTGTGATTTTTATTTGTGTGCTAATTCCAAGTTCGATCATTCATTATTTGAGAAAAAAACAGTCACAGGATTTTGATGATTAAACCAGGCTCACCTGTCACGAATGAGCCCCGCACAATTTTGCAGAAGAGAGAGGAGTGTTGAACCTGAATCACCTTGGTCAAATCGTCATTTTAAACGGAGCGCCGCGGTCTGGAAAATCAAGTCTGGCCTCTATTATTCAGGAGTCTTTTGATGGGGTTTGGATGAATTTAGGGGTAGATGCTTTCATGAAGATGACCCCGGACCGCTATCAGCCTGGAATAGGTTTGAGACCAGGAGGCGAACGCCCTGACCTGGAGCCCATTATAGAAATCTTGTATCAAGCCATGTACGAGTCGATCGCCGCCCACAGTCGCTTAGGACTAAATGTTGTAGTGGATGTTGGCCATCATGATTGTTATTCCACCTCGAGAGGAATTCTTGGTCACTGCGCTCAAGTGCTGAAGGATTTCCCTGTTTTATTTGTCGGTATCCGTTGTCCGTTAGAGATGATCATGGAGCGGCGACTGGCAACATGGAAGGCGGGTTACACAGAGGAGGGGACTGTCCCGCACCCGGTGAAACTGTGGCAGGAATCGGTTCATGTACCTGGAATCTATGATCTGGAACTTGATACATCGGTTTTGAGCCCGAAAGAAGGTGCAGCGCTTATCCGAGAGCGTTTAGAAAAAGATCCGTATGGCACAGCCTTCAAGCAAATAGCTGAGAATGACGAATCCCGCTAAACGAACGTGCGGGTCTTGATTGAGGGGGCTCTTCAGTGGCTGGCTCCGTTTTCGCGATCGGTTTGAGAATTAATAAGCGGAGAAATTCCGCTTATTAGATAAAAAGGAAGCGTGGTAAGCTGATTTAAGCGGAGAAATTCCGCTTAATGACACTTAATAAGCCAAAATCCAAGGCTTTGGATACGGATAAACGGAAAAACTCCGCTTATTTTTCAGGAAATAAGGGTATTTCCCAATTTAAACGGAAAAACTCCGCTTATTTTCCAAGCAGCGTCGTGGGGGGATAACAAAAGCCCCTCTTAAGCTGAGCTTTGAGGGACTTTCTGGATGGGGGCCGATGAAATTGTTTTTTTATTGAAAGCTAATAAGAGAAGCATGCCAAAAATGCAGACGGTACCCACCCATTGGAAGGCGCCAAAAGGTTCTTTTAACCAGAAAACGGTGGCGAGGACAGCCGAAAGAGGTTCAAGGCTGCCTAGAAGACTCGTCTCTTTTGGCGATAGACTTTTTAAACTTTCAATGAAAAACCAGAAGGCGATCATGGTCCCAAATAGGATGACAAAGGCCAAATATAAAGAAAACCTTAGGGGGATGGCAGTGAGATGGATTTGCCAAGCTGGGTGGATGAAGCTTAGGGCAACACCGCCGATTATCATGGCCCACCCGACAATAACAAGCGAATCGTATTTTTTCAGGAGATTAACCGCATATAGCGTGTAAAAGGCAGCCGCAACACCTGAAAGAATGCCCCAAAAGACAGCTGGTGTTGAAACAGATAATCGTGTTAGAGAGCCATTTGTTAATAAGAAAAAACAACCAACGATTGATAAACCAACAATCATCAGATCCCGTTTAGTTAAAACGGTTTGTTTGCGTAAAATTAAATAAATGATGATCATAACCGGTGACAGATTTTGCAGGAGGGTGGCGACCGCCGCATTCCCATAGTTAATGGCTGCCATATAAGTATATTGAACGCCGAGCATCCCAATTAGCCCAAAAATGATGAGCTGAGAAGCCGTCCTTTTGTGCTTCCAAACGCCAATGATTTGTGAGCGATTGTTGCCGCATGTTTTGATGGCTAGCAGTAAAAAGCCAGCGACAAGTAGACGGGTGGTCACAAGCCAATTGACATCGATTGAATACTCTTTAAAGAGTTCATTCGAAACCGTCCCGCCAATCCCCCAGAAAATGGTACCTATAATCACAAGAATGAACCCCTTCATTCTATTAGGCTTGATCATAACCACACACCCGCCTCTTATATAAAAATAATGTTATTATAGCTTTATAATAAAGGTCTGCCTCCTTTTAAAATACTGATATCGAATAAAAAAATATAAGGATATTGAGGTGGAGGTAATAGGATGAACCATTTTGAGATCGATCGAGATTTAAAAGAACTGACCAAACATCGAACGGTTGACCTACCTCTAGCTTGTTACGAGACAACCATTAATCAAAATATACATGGTCATATACCGCTGCATTGGCACGAAGAGATTCAATTTGTACGAATGATAAAGGGGGAAGCGGTTTTTAAAATAAATGGTGCTAGTATTTCAATTAGGGAAGGGGACGGATTATTTATAAATAGCGGTTGTTTGCATTCCGCTGAGGACTTCTATCCATCTAATGGCACCTATATTTGTTTAAATGTCTCACCGCATTTCGTTTTAAATCCAGAGCTTTATACCACCTATGTCGATCCTTACTTGCGAGCAACCAATTTGCCCTTTTTGCACCTGGAGGCTAAGGAACCTTGGGCAAAAAATATCTTAGAAGCCATTCTTCAAATCAAGCAATTCATCCAACAGCAATCCCCATTTTTTGAAATTGAGACGACGGTGCAGTTAACTTTAATTTGGCAAAACCTAATGGTTAATGGATTTCATCTGGAATATGATCCATTGAAAGTGCAAAAAGATCAGCGAATGAAGCAAATGCTGAATTGGATTCATCAACATTATACAGAAAAAGTGTTGTTAGAAGATATAGCGAAAGCAGGCCAGTTAAGCCGATCCGAATGCTGCCGATACTTCAAGCGAATCTTAAAGACAACACCATTGAATTACGTAACCAATTATCGCATTCGGCGAAGTTCAGTTTTATTAAAACAAACAGATGCGAGTGTTACAGAGGTTTCTTACCAAGTGGGATTTAACAGTACGAGCTATTTTATTGATCAATTCAAGAAAGTGATGGGGAGAACCCCATTAGACTATAAAAAATCTAACTAATATTTGGAGCCGTTTTTTGCAGGCGAGCCCCGTGTCCTGTGTTCACTGGCCGAGTTAAAAGAAAAACACCGCGTTTCCACGGTGTTTCATAATGGGAGCTATCATAGAACCTACTTTTCCAAGACGCCTTGTGAGTAGTTTTAGGAATGCTTAAATAAATCCTCCGTTGACACGTATGGTCTGGCCGGTGATCCATTCTGATTGCTCACTTGCTAAGAATTCGATGACATTGGCGATATCTTCTGGTTCTCCGATACGGCCGAAAGCAATGGATTTTCTAAGTCCTTCAAGTTGCGCCTCTGTTTTTCCTACATTGAATAGCTCGGTGTTAACGGGACCAGGCGCGACGGCATTAATGGTAATTTTCTTGAGCGCAAATTCTTTAGCCAGCTGCCGGGTGAATTGCTCCACAGCGCCTTTTGTTCCGGCATAGACACTGTAGGTCGGAAACATTTGCCCAACGACTGATGTAGAAAGATTAATGATTCTCCCTTTTTCCTCCATGTATTTCATCGCTTGTTGACAAGCAAAAAATGTCCCTTTTACATTCAGATTAAATTGCTTATCATAATCCTCTTCTGTCACTTCATGAATCGCTTTGTAGATGCTCACGCCGGCATTGTTCACGAGAATATCCACTTTTTTAAACGCCTCTAGTGTTTGGGCGAACAAGGCTTCAACACCTGCCACTTGGCTTAGATCAGCTTGAATGGCGATCGCTTCGCCGCCGTTTTGGTTGATGCCCTCGACAACCGCCTGTGCCTTTTCAGCATTACTTGAATAGTTGACAACGACTTTAGCTCCGAGATTCGCTAGCTGTTCCGCGATAGCTCGTCCAATGCCTCGCGAAGCTCCCGTGATAATCGCGACTTTTCCTGCTAATTTTTGCATCGTATTTTCCCTCTTTCTTTTTTAAATTTGGTATTTTGCAATCTTCTGTTGGATCTTTTTCAGATTTTCCTCAGCCTCACGAATGTGCTGCAGCACTTTGATTTCTTGCTGTTTCATCATTTCCAACCGCTCGGGAATGGTTTCATCGCCCATCATGGACCAATCAATGAATTGTTTAATCTCTTTGATCGGCATTCCCGTATTCTTCAAGCATAAAATCATTTCCAGATAGTTGAGGGCTTCCTCGTCAAATAGCCGATCTCCTTTCTCAGTTCTTTGGAGGAAGGGGAACAGGCCTTGATCATCATAGTAACGCAATTGAGAAACGGTTAAATCTTTCATTTTGGCAACTTGTCCGATCGTGTAAGTCATCATCGTTTTCTTTGGAAGAACGCCAAAGAGTCACCCCTTTCTATTAAGGATTTCCTATAGGCCAAAGCGAGCGGTTGACTAGAAGTTGCGCTGTTGTAAAAGTAAACTTGGTTTAGTTTTCTAATGGACAATTAAAAAGATACACCTTCAACCTTAGTTGAGGTCAAGGGTTTTGAAAAAAATGTTAAGAGATGCTTCTATTAATAGTGTCCAAAAAGAGTTAAACGCAAAGCCTCTCTTTCATGGATCGTGGGTTTGATCACACAAAAAAAACAAACAAACAGCCCTAATTCTTATTACCTGGGCTGTTAGTTTCTTTTTGTTTTAAATACCTGGATAGCATGTGTTGAATCAACAACAAATTTAATCTCAGAATTATAAATATTAGGGGATAGAGCAATCCAGAGTACCACCATTTCCAACCATTGTAATAAAAAAAATGGAGATGTACGAGGATCGTTTCATAGGTGATTGAGAAAATCGACCAAAAGACTATATAAAGTAGTTTCGTTTGAAGGGATTTGCCTGACGGGAAGAAGTTTAGAAACAGGGTGCTCACTGAAAAGTAAACGGCTGTGATAAAAAGGATGCTGGTCAATTGAACACCGTGTGACTCATATCCATATAAGTTGTATTTCAAATCAAAGATAAGGTCGAACGTTATTCCTAGCCAATAGGCAAAAAAGAAAGTCGAATAGATTTCTATAATCGATATTTTTTTGGGGATGAATATAGCAAGTAAAACCATTAGAGTCATCGTGCTATAGGCAAATACCATTATAAAACTCCCAACTAAAAGAAAATGAAATGGCTTGATCGTTAAGTATAATTAACGCCTTCAATCTTGGCATTAAATATTTTTTTTCTTAAAGAAACCCCTTTATTGGTATCGAGTATCTTCTGACCTACTTTCAAGAAATTCTCCAAGTCTTGTTCAGTTAAAAAACTCATTTTAAAAGGAAAGAAATCTTTTGTCGTTATCGTTTTTATGATCTTTTGGAAAATCTCTTCACCTGTAGGGGTAATCGTTACTTGTTTATACCTGTTACGCTTTGGATCTTGATTGACGGTTATAAATCCCTTGTCCTTTAATGGCTTAAGAAGTCTAGAAACGGTAGAGGTGTGCCAATAACCAATCTCACTAATTTCAGAAGGGGTTAGTGTTTTTTGATTCGTAGTAAGTATGAATAAAATATGCTGTTGGGCGGGTGAAATGTCGTAGATCCTCGCTAATTCGGCCCATTGCTCTTCCATACAAAAATATAACGACCTGACCATTAAAACAAGGTCCTGCTTATAACTGAAATTCAAGCGGATCCCCCTCATTTGTAGTTACACTTGTATTTACAACTAATCATGATTATTGCCCAATAATCGGGTGGATAAACACGAGGAGCGCCCCCCTTTTCTAAATAATGAAATTAAATTAAAAAGGTGTGAGAATGAAGAGGGAAAGACGATTTTAGAGAAGAACACTAATCCGCTTAAATTAAACGCCGTCACCCATTAGGAGTGCAGCAATTTAATGCAGCAAGACCTGCATTCCTTTTACATATATCTGAAAATGACTTAATAAACCTATGCGATAGCGCATCCTAATAAATAGAGAGGAAAAGAAAGAGGGGAAGACGCTTGATCAACACAATCAATTTATGACGTCGTCTTTTCGAGAAAACGAAGACGACTAGATGTTTTCCATCAAGCCATCTTCGTTCATTTTTATACCTGAAAGGGGGTTAGTTTGAATTCAATAGTTGTTCTCACAACTTCTAAAGGATTCTTTTTACAAGCTATCTTTATTCAAATGTCTGAACCACTTGAGGCTTTGTATATTAATTATTAGTAAAACCGGATACATTGGAATGGAAAACCAAATAGTCCAATTGTGATAATAGAAATAACTTAAATGAATCGATAATTCTTCATACAATGTACTAAAAAGTGCCCACATTCCTATGTATATTGCCTTTTTTAAAAGAGTGTTATTAAATGGATAAAAATTTAAAAAAATGCAATTTAAACCGGGGAAAAAACCTAAAATAACAAAAATATAACCCCAATCAACGCCTTTATTGAAGTAACCATATAAATCCAATTTTAAATCAAGGTACACATCAATAAACTGTTGAAAGGCAATAGCGAAAAATGAGGCATACAACATTTCGGCGCCTGTTAATCGCTTCGGCATAAAAAACCAGAAAACATTAATTCCCATAATTACTAAAACGAGTACAATCATTTCAGGTCCTCTCATCCTAAAGCTTCTTAACTTAATGCTTTATTCTGTTAGTTTATCCTATTTTTTGTAAAAATGACTGGGTGACCCTTAATAAGGTGCTTAGTGGTTGTAGGTGCCTATTCCTTTGGGGGTTATGAGAAAATATTTAAAAAAGTGTTAACGGATTCTCTATGTCGTAGGGAAAACACTTCCAAAGCGACTTCCTCGACATGGAGGAACCTTAGGAGAAGTTCATTAACAATAGAACGTCTAGGAGCAGGCTCTCTATGAGGAATGATGAATTTTTGTAAAGATATAACGAGATTTCAAATCTTGTTCCTATTTATTTAAAAGGGAGTTTTATCTAGACTCGAAAAGCTCGGGGGAAGAGGAGAGTTGAAAATGCTTTTTTCATTTTTGATGGATAAGAATTAGTGTTGTTAGCCTAACGACTCGGGATTTTAAAGTTAGTGGATGAGAATTAATCAGTCTCTTAGTTGAATCCAACTAGCTTCTTATCGTTCCGTGTGGTTTCTTCCCGACCATGTAACGACAATTCGGTGAAAGGGTGATTCTATGTTATCTCCTTCAACTAACATTCATAAGGCAAAATGGTTAATGGATAAGCTGTATCCGTTTGAAAGTTATTTGGCTGGAAGTGTTATCCCAGAAGGCTTTGAGGCCTACGCGCGGATTCTTCACCCGGCAACGAGCTTGAAGGATGGGCAACCGGTCACGTGGGCAGAGATTGCTCAATGGTCTGGGCGGATTTACCATCCAGAAATGCAATTTGAATCGATCGGAACGCCAATAAAAGGAAAGCGCTTAGCCGAAAAACCTTGGGATGGCCAGCTTCCCTACTCAATGCCGAACAGTCAATTAAAAGCATTGGCCAATCTCCTTGCTCCTTTTACCCAAACGCCGGATTCCATTTGGTGCCTAGTTTGGGAAGGGCGCGTCGGGCAACTAAAAAAAACAGGGCACCCACTTGTTAGTAAGCCCAATCGACGATATTACCTTTTCAATGGCTGTATTCATGATTTAGGGAGCGACGAGTTTGAGAAAAGCCGTTGTGAACCACCAGAATATTGGTTTCCTGAAGATAAGGCATGGTGTGTGGCTACGGATATGGATATATTTTGGACCTATGTTGGTGGTTCTTATGAATGTGTGGATTCCATATTGCACAGTCGTCAGTTAGAATCGGTCCCAGCCAAACTAAGGAGTGGACTGACCGTCGAATCTGATCGAATCAATTCATTAACTGACGCAGAAAGAGCAATGTGGCAGAATGGCTAACCAACGGCATGCAAGGGCTGTGAGATAAGTTCTGTGGGGGATGCTCAGCTTACAAATGGAGTTAATTTCTTTGTTGCTTGTTGCTTACGATAAATATTCAGAAGTTCGTCCAGTGATTGGCTGCATTTAATCGTCTCTTTATCAGTCAATCCTCTTGTTAATCCCAGGTTAATCATTTGGTCACGTTTTTTATTAATTAACTCTAAAAGATCCACTTTACCTGCCTCTTTCTACTAAATAAATTAAAACTACCTTTTTGATTATAAATTCTCACTCTAGAAACACAATCATTTCGACAAAACGAGTCATTTTTTTTATGACACATTTTTCACAATTTATTTACTTGACATTTTAAAACATATACTTATCTGATGAGACAAAAATAAACAGAAAAATAGAATTGTTGACAACCCCCGTCTGGAGCTTCAAAAACACGGGAAGGAAGGCCTGAATAATGCCTGGGCTCAGAGGGGCTGGTGCGGCTAATAGCGGGAAAGGGGAAATAGAGGAATGTCGTTACACTAAACCTTGTAAAGTGGTTAAAAAACGGGAAATAGAGGAATGACGTTACGCCTAATTTGGATAGGCGTAACGAGAATACGCTAATACCGAATATCAAGGCCGTTTTCAGAGGGAAGCGTAACGAGAATACGTTATTCGACACGAACGAGGATACATAGCGTAATGAGGATTGACTTTGGAAACGGTAAGATTATAGTATAGGGTAAATACAATTGAATATTAACCTGTCCTATGAAGAGGAGAAGTAGTTGAATTTAGCTTCATTACAGAAAGTTAGGGGAGCTGAGAGCCTAGCAAGAAGGAATTTAATGAATGGACCTCAAAGGAACAAGGGGAAATCGATAATGAGAGTATCTAAGTGGTGGGCTGCACCTTACAGCGGATAGAGTATGTTTGTACTTGAAAATGAGTGGTGTCGTGGTGTGGTTGGCAGTCATGACACAATTTAGGTGGCAACACGGATATCAACTCCGTCCTATTAATTTAGGTCGGAGTTTTTTATATTTTAAAATAAATGCTTAAGGAGAGGAACACGATGGCAAAGGAAATTTTATTAACGGGAGATCGCCCTACAGGTAAGCTTCATATCGGTCACTATATAGGCTCTTTGAAAAATCGCGTTCAGCGACAAGACCAGTACAACAGTTTCATTATGATTGCTGATCAGCAAGCTTTAACCGATAATGCAAGAAATCCCGAAAAAATTAGGATAAACCTTACTGAGGTGGCCTTAGATTACTTAGCGGTAGGCCTTGATCCCGCTAAAGTGACCATCTTTGTTCAATCACAACTTCCAGAGCTCAATGAATTGACTATGCATTATCTTAATTTAGTAACGCTCGCTCGGCTGAAAAGGAATCCGACGGTAAAAAACGAAATTAAGGAAAAGAATTTTAACGAGAGCCTGCCTGCTGGATTTCTGATTTACCCAGTCAGCCAAGCAGCGGATATAACAGCCTTCAAAGCAACGGTGGTTCCAGTTGGCGACGATCAGATACCCATGATCGAGCAAACAAAAGAAATTGTAAGAAGCTTTAATTCGATCTATGAAAAAGAGGTCCTAGTCGAACCCAATGCCTTACTTCCGGAAAAAGGTTCAGGGAGACTGCCTGGTATTGATGGGAAAGCCAAGATGAGTAAATCATTAAATAATGCCATCTACCTGTCAGACTCTCCAGACGTTATTCAAAAAAAGGTCATGTCCATGTACACCGATCCCAATCATATTAGGGTAGAGGATCCGGGTAAATTAGAGAACAACACAGTCTTCACTTACCTGGATGCCTTCTGCTCAGATAAAGTAAAACTCGAAGAAATGAAAGAGCATTATAGAAGAGGCGGCTTAGGAGACGTCAAAGTGAAACGTTATTTGAACGACATCCTCCAAGCAGAATTAGAACCTATTCGAAACAGACGGATAGAGTATGAAAAACAGATCGATTTTGTGTTAGAGATCTTGAAAAAAGGAAGTCAGACTGCACGTGCAGTGGCAGCAGAAACCCTATTTGAGGTAAGAGAAGCAATAGGCATTAATTATTTTAAATAATGAAACGGCAAAAAGTTGCTGGCTTTCCTTTTGATGGCCGAGCGACGGGCCTGTGAGACGACGACACATCAAAGCCCCCACTATTTCGAAGGGCATTTGTGTGTCACAGCAATGCTGATTAGTTGGCTGTCACACTAGATAGGGAAACATTGAGATCCATTCAAAGAATCCAAACAGAGCAAAACTCACCTAATAAATATTAGCTTTAATTCTATAACGTTAAGCTACTCATTGGAAAACGGTTAATAAGGGGAATAGAGTCATACTGTTGCGCTAAGTTATCGAAGCCGCAACGAGATACCTAAATAAAAAAGCCATTCTCGGGAAGGTCATCCTGAGAATGGCTTATATTTATGGGGAATTTGCTAATGCGGCACTGGATTTACTTCATGTCAGCAAAGGCGTTTTTTAGTTTATTGACGACGAAGTGGCTGCCGCCTTTCTTTTGGACATTTTCAATCATCATGGCAACGGTGAGGTGGGGCGCCTTTGTATCCATGGCGACAAACCAACCGTCCTCGCGTCCAGTCGTTCCTTGAGTTTCTTTGTACTCGGCGGTCCCTGTCTTACCAGCGAGTGAGACCCCGCTGATTTGCGGGTTGTAGCCTGTGCCTGACGGGGAGTTGACTACTTGAACGAGATCTTGATAAATGGTGCTTGCAATTTTTGGACTGATGACGTTTTTCTTCCAGTAGGCAGGTGCATCAGACGTTTGGATGAGTCTTGGCTGAATCAGATTGCCTTTATCAACAAAAACCGAGTAGTCGGTGGCAAGATGCAGCGGATTAACGCTCAGCTGGCCTTGGCCGTACCCCGAATTGGCAACGAGCAAGTCGGAGTCCAGTTTTCCGTTCTTAGAAATAGAAGAGGCCTCAAATGGATAATCAATCGGTAATTTCTCGCCAAAACCAAATTGGGTAAGTCCGTCAGCAAAAGCTTTGCCGCCTAACTTAAGAGCGGTCTTGGCAAAATAAATATTATCCGAATAAACCAACGCCTCCTGCAAATTGACACTTGGCAAACTGTCCACCCGGGTCACATGGTAATTTCCCCAAGAACCGTCCTTTTGCCAGGTTGTACCCTTAATTTTAAATGTGTCAGATGGAGTGATGGCCCTATTTTTAAGAGCAATGGCCGCGGTTAAAGGTTTGATAATGGAACCAGGCGTAAAGGTTTGGGTGAAACGATTTGTTAAAGGCTTCTTAGGATCATTTAGCAGTTTTTGATAGTCTGACTGCGACAGGCCGAGAACAAAAGCATTGGGATCAAAGGAAGGGGAACTGACGAGAGCCATGACATCACCGGTTGTCGGATTAATCGCGGCGGCTGTTCCTTCCTCACCTTTAAGTTGATTATAAATGGCTTCTTGCGTCTGGGTGTCGACCGTCAAATGAACATCTTTTCCATTGACCGGCGCTTTCTTAGCGACGGTGGACAATTTATTTCCATCCTTGTCAGTAATGTAAATTTCAGCTCCGTCGTGGGCACGAAGCGTGTTCTCCATGACGAGTTCCAAGCCTTGTTTACCTATGACTGAATGCTCATTGTATCCTTTACTTGCCGGCATTTTATCCAATTGTTCTTTGGTAATTTGACCAACATAGCCAGTAAGCTGGGCGCAGGCTTCACCGCAAGGGTACACTCGAGCCGGTGTTTTTTCCGTTAAAACGCCTGGAAGCTGGCTCGCTTTTTTAATCAAGTCCGTGCTCGAACTGCTCACCGTTTTGATGGGAACAAAGGTCTCCGGCGTCACCCAAGAGGCCTTGAGCTGTTGGCTGATATAATCTTTTGGGAAACCAATGAGTTTTGCAAGGGCAGGGAGGGTTTGATCCTCATGCCCCGACAGTTGTTGGGGATAGAGACCAATCTGAACGGCCTCTCCGTTAATCGCAAGACCCTTGCCATTACGGTCAAAGATCTGGCCGCGAGAAGCAGGTAATGTCGAAACACGGACCAGGTCCCCTTGCTTCAATTTGGAAAGAATCATGGCAGGTGTCCAATCAATGGTCCACTTCATTTGGTCTTTCTTTCCCACTTTATGTAAGGTCGTTTTTCCAGAAAAAGAGACAGGTCCCGCAACGGTAGTCATCTTGACATGATAAGTATAAGCGGTTTTCTCTAGTTTACTCGGATTTTCGGGCTTTTTCGGCTGGTCGAAGGTGACTTTAATGTTAGAGGCGTCCATGCCTTCGTAGATGTTTTTATAACGAGTAACAAAATCCTTTTCTGAGATGGATTTCTTGGATGCACTTGATAAATCCTTATACATACTGGAAAAATGTTGAGCGCCCCAGTCTTTGACAAACGCCTTCATCGCATCTTCCGGTTTGGGTGTCTTGGTACAGCCTGAGACAGCAATGACTAAAAAAAGAACCATGACTGCCCAAGCAACTAATCGTTTCATTTCAATAATCCTCTCTCCTTAATTTTGGCTATATTTGTTCTATCTTAAAATTATAAAACCTTCCTTTTACAAATTATTCTAGCCCATTCCCACCTATAAGTACAATGAACGGATTTCCATTTCAAGGGGTAGTTTATGCCCCAATTGACCTTCTTAAACGGGAGGGGGTGGGTAAATTGTGCTTGTGCTTGGGGCCGGGTGAGAGCTTCTGTGATTTTGCCTCCTTACATGTGGGCCGGGTGAGAGCTTCTGTGATTTTGCTCCCTTGCATGTGGGCCGGCTGAGAGGTTCTGTGATTTTGCTCCTCGCATGTGGGATGGCCAAGAGCTTCTGTGATTTTTGTGTCACCTTTTAAGATTTTTGACAAACCTTCTCGGATTTTTTAGTGACCTTCTCGGATAAATGGAGAACCTTCTAGGATTTTGCTCCCTTGCAGGTGGGCCGAGTGAGAGCTTCTCAGATTTTTGGCTGACCTTTTATGATTTTTGACAAACTTTCTCAGATTTTTTAGTGACCTTCTCGGACAAAAGGGGAAGCTTCTCGGATTTTGCTCCCTTGCAGGTGGGCCGAGTGAGAGCTTCTCAGATTTTTGGCTGACCTTTTATGATTTTTGACAAACTTTCTCAGATTTTTTAGTGACCTTCTAGGATAAATGGGGAAGCTTCTATGATTTTGGCTTCTTGCATGTGGGCCGGTCGAGAGCTTCTCAGATTTTTGGCTGACCTTTTAAGATTTTTGGCCAAGCTTCTCAGATTTTTTGGTGACCTTCTCGGATAAATGGGGAAGCTTCTCAGATTTCGCTCCCTTGCAGGTGGGCCGAGTGAGAGCTTCTATGATTTTTGTGTCACCTTTTAAGATTTTTGGCCAAGCTTCTTAGATTTTTTAGCGACCTTCTCGGATAAATGGAGAACCTTCTAGGATTTCGCTCCCTTGCAGGTGGGCAAGCCGAGAGCTTCTCAGATTTTTGGCAGACCTTTTAGGATTTTTGACAAACCTTCTCAGATTTTTTGGTGACCTTCTAGGATTTCGCTCCCTCGCAGGTGGCCGGGTGAGAGCTTCTGTGATTTTTGTGTCACCTTTTAGGATTTTTGACAAACCTTCTCAGATTTTTTGGCGACCTTCTCGGAAAAATGGGGAAGCTTCTCAGATTTCGCTCCCTTGCAGGTGGGCCGAGTGAGAGCTTCTGTGATTTTTGTGTCACCCTTTAAGATTTTTGACAAACCTTCTCGGATAAGTGGGGAACCTTCTCAGATTTCGCTCCCTTGCAGGTGGGCCGGTCGAGAGCTTCTGTGATATTTGTGTCACCTTTTAAGATTTTTGGCAAACCTTCTCGGATAAATGGGGAACCTTCTCGGGTTTTGCTCCCTTGCAGGTGGGCCGAGTGAGAGCTTCTATGATATTTGTGTCACCTTTTAGGATTTTTGACAAACCTTCTCAGATTTTTTAGTGACCTTCTCGGATAAATGGAGAACCTTCTAGGATTTCGCTCCCTTGCAGGTGGGCAAGCCGAGAGCTTCTCAGATTTTTGGCAGACCTTTTAGGATTTTTGACAAACCTTCTCAGATTTTTTAGTGACCTTCTAGGATAAATGGCCAAGCTTCTCAGATTTTGCTCCCTTGCAGGTGGGCCGAGTGAGAGCTTCTCAGATTTTTGGCTGACCTTTTATGATTTTTGACAAACCTTCTCAGATTTTTTAGTGACCTTCTCGGATAAATGGAGAACCTTCTAGGATTTCGCTCCCTTGCAGGTGGACCGGCTGAGAGCTTCTCAGATTTTTGGCTGACCTTTTATGATGTTTGACAAACTTTCTCGGATCTTTTGGTGACCTTCTCGGATAAGTGGGGAAGCTTCTCAGATTTCGCTCCCTTGCAGGTGGGCTGGCAGAGAGCTTCTCAGATTTTTGGCAGACCTTTTAGGATTTTTGACAAACCTTCTCAGATTTTTTGGTGACCTTCTCGGACAAAAGGGGAAGCTTCTCGGATTTTGCTCCCTTGCAGGTGGGCCGAGTGAGAGCTTCTCAGATTTTTGGCAGACCTTTTAGGATTTTTGGCCAAGCTTCTCGGATTTTTTAGTGACCTTCTCGGATAAATGGGGAAGCTTCTCAGATTTTGCTCCCTTGCATGTGGGCCGGGCGAGAGCTTCTCAGATTTTTGGCTGACCTTTTATGATTTTTGAACAAGCTTCTCAGATTTTTTAGCGACCTTCTCGGACAAAAGGGGAAGCTTCTCAGATTTCGCTCCCTTGCAGGTGGGCCGAGTGAGAGCTTCTGTGATATTTGTGTCACCTTTTAAGATTTTTGGCCAAGCTTCTCAGATTTTTTAGTGACCTTCTCGGATAAATGGCCAACCTTCTAAGATTTCGCTCCCTTGCAGGTGGGCCGGGAGAGAGCTTCTGTGATTTTTGTGTCACCTTTTAAGATTTTTGGCCAAGCTTCTCAGATTTTTTAGTGACCTTCTAGGATAAATGGGGAAGCTTCTATGATTTTGGCTTCTTGCAGGTGGGCTGGCTGAGAGCTTCTATGATTTTTGTGTCACCTTCTCAGATTTTTGACAAACCTTCTCGGATTTTTTGGTGACCTTCTAGGATATAAGGGGAAGCTTCTCAGATTTTTTAGTGATCTTCTCGGATAAATGGTCAATCTTCTAGGATTTCGCGCTGGATGCGTGAGTCTGGCCCAGGGCTTCTCGGATTTTGCGCCTTCCCAAATACTGACCTAACGCCATTGGGCGGCGGGTTAGATAGGAAAAAGGATTCCGCATGGAGGGCAATGCGGAATCCTTTTTAGTAGTGGGGCATTAGCTTGCTTTGTTTATGGGTTTTTCTTTTTCTTTTCCTTTTGTGCCTAGTTGGTAGAACCAGAATCCTAATAGGGCAAAGACGATGGGTCCGATAATAAGGGGAGCGTATTGGGCAACGGTTGTACCTGGTGATGGAATTAACGTTAACAGGATGGTTCCGACGACGGAAAACAATCCGATGCCTGCGATCGAGTAGGCTACCTTATTATTTTTTACCTTGAACGGTCTGATCGTTTGCGTGTCTTGTTTCCGCAATTTGATATAGGCACAGATCAAAAAGACATAAGGAATAAAGAAGGCAAGGGTAGCCATTAAGATCAGCATATTCAAAGCATCCGAAATGGTTGGGACGAATCCGGACAAGATTAAAATGACGGAGACGCCAACGGCTTGCCAAAGAATTAAGTTGGCCGGCATATTGGCCTTATTGATTTTGGTCAATGTTCTAGGAAGCAGGTTTTTCCCGCTTTTATAGAAGACGACAGTTGGATTCAAAATTAAGAAGGACAAGGCTCCGAGCATTGAAATGACAAAGCAGATTCCTAGAATTTGAGTGAGATGAAAAGGTAAATCAAATTGTTTCGTTATCTGGTCCGCAAATAGATAGAGTGCGGTTGCCGTTTGTTTAGGGTCAATGTTAATGACAAATTGGAAGGCGATGGTTCCTAGAATATAAACGCCTCCGATAATGGCAGAAGAGATCCAAATCGTTTTAGGAAATGTTTTTTGTGGTTGATGGACGTCTTCTGCAATCGTTCCAAGCATTTCCATGCCGGAAAAAGCGAACATTAAAGTTGATAAAAACATGACAGTATTCAGTGAAAGATTAGTTGGCATCATGGTGCTTGCTGTAAATTCCGTGGCCGAATGATGGCCGGTAAAAATGCTCACAAAACCAAAACCAAATATCAAAATGACGGGTACGATTAAACCAAGCGGCGTGCCGATAGCTGCAAGCTTTCCGCTCATCTGTGTTCCACGCAACGTTAACAAAGTCATCACCCAAAAAATGATAAGTGAGAGGAGGGTGGTTACCCATGTATTATTAATCAGTTGTTGCTGGTTAATGGCATACGCAATATTGACCGTTATGCCTAGGAGAAGGGACGGATAATACGTGAAATTCGCCACCCAATAAAACCAGCCGCACAGGAAGCTTGCCTTTTCACCAAATGCACGCTCTACCCATGCTGTGACACCGCCCTGGTCCGGGTAAGTCGTTGATAATTCCGCTACGATCAAACTTATGGGAATAAAATATAATAAGGCCGCGATCACCCAAAAAAGGATGGCAGAAGGACCGACTGTTGCGGCAAACGGAATGTTTTTCAAGCCTAATATAGTATTGATACTAATAATGGTTAAGGCGAAAACCCCAAGCTTCTTTCTTTCTGTCATTTTCATGATGGCTTCTCTCTTTTCTCTTATGATTCGATTAAGATGAACGTTATCATGGTACATAAGAAGGGTCAATCCGTTTGGTTAAAATAGCATTATTAAATGTATTAAGCTTTTTGCGTCAATTCAAAGTGTTTGGGTTTTGGAAGGGAATTCTTTGTGGGATGGGATCCTTGCCTTGCTATGTACGATAAAAAAAGAGCCTCTAGCGTATACGAACACCTAGAGGACTCTGCTATTAAGCGCTCATAAAAAGATGGCGATTTAGACAATTCGAATAAACGGAGCCCCAAAAGTTAGACTTTTGACCCCACCTCTAAAAAAGTAGCGACACTCTACCATTTTTTATCCAAGGACTTCTCAGTATTTCTCCGAATACGCCAAATCAAATACTCCGTCTGTAACTGTGACCAAACAAAACCACCAATCATTAAAGCGATATACATTTTTCGATCCTGTTTATTTTCAATACGCCTATTCCTGCCAAGGACGGAAAAAGAAGCAATAAACGTGACCACGACATGAATAATAATAGAAACAAAATATAGAGTTCTCAAGTTAGATCACCGACTCAAGGATTTTGTTCTTATTATGTCAGCAAATCAGTTTTCTATGTGTCATAGGATAGAGACTCTTAAAAATGTGCATCGTCTATTTCGAGCGGAAGGCGCGCTTGCCCACCATTTTTCTTGTGCGCATGGCGATTTTCGTGTGCAAGGTTGGTTTGCCCACCATTTTTTTGTGGCGGACGGCGATTTTCGAGTGCA
This sequence comes from Pullulanibacillus sp. KACC 23026, assembly GCF_029094525.1. NCBI lineage: Bacteria > Bacillati > Bacillota > Bacilli > Caryophanales > Sporolactobacillaceae > Pullulanibacillus > Pullulanibacillus sp. KACC 23026. Next base: position 589,707 of record NZ_CP119107.1, read on the forward strand.
GGGGTGGTTTGCCCACCATTTTCCTTGGGCATACGGAGATTTTCGTGTGCAAGGTTGGTTTGCCCACCATTTTTTTGTGGCGGACGGCGATTTTCGAGTGCAGGGGTGGTTTGCCCACCATTTTCCTTGGGCATACGGAGATTTTCGTGTGCAAGTGTGGTTTGCCCACCATTTTTCTTGTGCGCGGCCATTTTCGAGCGGAAGGCGCGCTTGCCCACCATTTCCCTTGAGTGTGTGGCCATTTTCGTGTGCAAGTGTCGCATGCCCCTCATTTTTTTGTGGCGCACAGCCATTTTCGAGTGCAAGGCTCGCTTGCTTACCATTCATTGCCTACGGGGGAGGGAGCATCTATTAATTTTTTGTGTAATGGAAGCTCCAATGCACAGGTAAAGAGGTGTTTCTTTCGATTAGTGGGCAATGAAGGCACCGACGCACACACCGCACACGAGGAAGGCAACGCCAACCTGAAAGAGGAAATGGTAGTTTGGCTAGGACAAAAGTACTCTATTGTGAGAATGTAACATATTTATGTATTTTTTTGGGATATTAAAGGATAGTTAAGTATAGTCAGGGGTGAACGTTGTGAAGAGAGTATTTTGGTTGGTTATTGCGGCTACTCTTTGTTTCATTTTGATCGACAGCAGGAGATCGAATCGATTTCGCTATTGGTTTTATTATTTGCGAAGACATCCTTTGTATTCTTTAAGAGAAAAGTTCAATTATGATCGCTAACTGATCTTTTATTTAAGAAAGAAAGGGAGATTTGTTGTTGAGTAGAACAGGTGAGCAGTTAACGGCAACGGAAATGGGGAAGCTTTGGGCTTCTTATCTTGGAAATTCAATGGGGGCATGCACGATTGGTTATTTTCTCAAACACGTGGATGACCCGGACATTAAGAAAATTCTAGAATTTGCTCTGGATTTGAGTCATGACTTTACCCGTACTATAAAAAAGATATTTGAAGAAAATGATTTTCCTGTTCCCGTTGGTTTTAAGGAAGAAGATGTTAATTGGGAGGCACCGAGATTATTCTATGATGAGTTTTACCTCCATTATTTACAGTACGTGGGAAAAGCAGGGATGAGTATATACAGTGTCGGGATTCCTTTGATCACCAATACGGCAATCAGGGATTTCATTGTTCATTGTCTTCATGAGACGACGAGATTAATGATGATGGTGAATGATCTTCTAAAGGCAAAAGGAAGATTGGAAAATGCGCCAAGTGTTACAAGTCCAAGACGAATTGATTATGTGGACAAGCAGAGCTTTCTGAAAGGCTATTTTGGAGATGTGAGACCACTTCATGGGTTAGAAGTGGCTCATCTATTTGGTTGTATTAATAATGATGTGACCAGTAAGGCGCTGATGCTTGGGTTTCTTCAAGGGGCTAAAACGGAAAAGGTGAAAAATTATTTCAAACGAGGTATTCGGCTCAATCAGAAACATATCGATAAGCTCTCGGCTAAGCTGAATGAAGATAACCTGCCAGCTCCGTCGTTACTAGACCATTTAGTGACGCCATCTAAAATACAGGTCTTTTCAGAAAAACTCATGATGTTCCATAAAATCGATATGTTTTCAATGAAAATTAGAGAATATGCCAATGGCGCTTCCCTTAATGGAAGAAGGGATATTGGAGCCATGTATACGAAATGTCAGATTGATGTGTCATTATATGTGGAAGACGGCGCCAACATCATGATCGATCATGCCTGGATGGAGCAGCCACCATTAATGATTGATCGCGGGATAAAAAAGTAAACGAGTGAAACGCAGGGACGGTTCTCCTGTTTCAGAAACAGGAGAACCGTCCCTTTGTCTCAATGATCGACATAGCGCCCGTGGTTGGGTAAGGCAATGGTGTCAAAATCCTTGGCTAGTTTTTCGAGGTTTTCGGCGAGCCAAGGACCAAAGGCAGGGCGTCCGTGTCCTGTGATAGTATAGTTTGGTTTTAAGGCAAAAAGAGCCTGAACCGATTTCTTGGCTTGCTCCCAATCGGTTGTTAAATAGCGGGGAGGCCCATAAATTTCAAGATCTTGTGTAATAACGTCCCAAAGATAATCCTGTCGGGTGGTGGTAAACGCATCTCCCGCAATCAAGAAGTGGTCGCTGTCCCGAAATAAGGAAATATGACCGGGAGAATGTCCAGGCGTCGGAATCCATCTCCAGCCAATTAGTCCTGGTACCGACCCGTCCTCAGGTAATGGATGAACTTTATCACCAAGGTTAATCGGCTCAGTGGGATACATAAACGATAACCTAGAGGACAAACCGCCTTCAACGCTAGAGTCCGGTCTTGGATAACTCTTTTGTCCTGTTAAATAAGGAAGCTCAAGCTCATGCGCAAAGACAGGGACCTCCCATTCGTTTACCAAGTCGATCAGTGCGCCAACATGGTCAAAATGTCCATGAGTCAGAACAATAAAAGTCGGTTTGGCTCCTTCGCCAAACATCTCCTCAACCTCTTTGATAATCATCTTCTCAGAATTGGGCATTCCAGCGTCGACAAGGACAAAGTCATTGCCTTCACCGGGCGATCCTACCATGCACAAATTGACAATCTTAGTTGTCAAACAATAGACATCGGCTGCCACTTGCTGTCCCTTGCCGTGTGCCACCGAGCTGACAGGAATGAATCGGTCAGTTGACGAGCTCCCTTGTATATCCATGGACACACCCCTTCTCTAATTTGAATACTGTCTTTTTGGCTGTCTAACGGACTCATGTCCGCTAGACTTTGAAATCCGGGGTCGGCTCCTGTAACGGACATCTGGCCCATTTAGGCGATCCGTTCACCTTGTAACTTTGACTCCGGTCAGATGGCCAATAGTAGAACCTGTCCTGTCGTCCTACGAATCGCTTGACATTAGGCAGCCGCCCTGCCGACGACGTCCTGCGAATCGCTTGGCATTAGGCAGCCGCCCTGTCTCGTCGTCCTACGATCCGCCCGGCATCTGTCAGCCGGCCGGGTTGCTGTTCCATCGTGGACTTCTTCTTGAAGTGCTGCATGCCGGCTTGCGGGAGTCTTTTGGACTAGATATCGGTTGTTCTCTATATAGTTACTATTCGTCAACCGTGGAATATTATGCGCTAAATTAGTGCGATCCACCGCTTGGCCATTAAGGCATTTTTAGAGAATGACTTTTGGGTGTCCATTTCAGCAAAGTTAGTTCTCATCAAATTTTTTTAAGAATTGAATCCGGTTGATTTCTTCGAGGTGAACTTCGGAGAGGCGCTCTAAAATCTTTTCCCCTTTACTTGTTAGTTCGACTAACACACTTCTTCCATCTGCCGGATTTTTTTTGCGATGGACTAACTCTAACTGCTCACAGCGATCGATGAGTCCCACACAAGAATGATGGGTAATCTGGAGCCTTTCTGCCAACTCGCGCGGAGTGGCAGCATTTCGATTGGGAAATCCCATTATCGCTAATAGTAATTGATGCTGCTGCGGGGTAATCCCGACTTCACGAGCAGCAGATTCACTAAAATTGAGGAACTTCCGTAATTGATATCTGAACTCAGAGAGATAGATATAGACATCTTTTGAAAGTGGCTTTTTCATAACGATCAACCTTCCTTATCTATCGATGATTATATCGTAAAAAGATAAGGATTGAAATTTATATCGTAATACGATACAATTTTTAAAAAGTATTAATCCGATTGTTTTTCTAGGGATTAGAGGAGGAGACAAAATGACACTTAGTGTACCGCATGGAGGAAAGCTGGTTGACCAAATTGTAAGAGAGCCGGATCAAAGAGATTTATTATTAAGAGCAGCAGGACAAATGATGAAAATTACAGTGGATTCCGCTAACTTAAATGATATTCATTGTATAGGGATAGGGGCCTTTTCCCCAATTAAAGGATTTATGAAAGAAGAGGATTATATAAGTGTTGTCAATGAGTTGAGGTTAGCGTCAGGGTTGATTTGGAGTATTCCCATTACCCTTGCCATAACAGAGGAACAAAGCCAACAGATTCCTATAGGGGATTCGGTCGCTTTACAGTCAAAAGAGGGAAACATCGTTGCCATACTTAAAGTAGAAGATAAATACACGCCTGATAAACAATTAGAAGCACTCAATGTTTATAAAACAACTGAGACTGCTCACCCAGGGGTCAAACGGATTATGGATCGCCCAGATATTTATATTGGAGGGGAAATTCAAGTCCTTGAAGAACCAACTGGAGCCCCTTTTGAACCTTTTTTCTTTACCCCAAAAGACACAAGAGAGAGGTTTCAAGAGAAAAACTGGAAGACGGTAGTTGGATTTCAAACGCGTAATCCGGTTCACAGAGCCCATGAGTACATACAAAAGACAGCCCTTGAGTCAGTGGACGGGTTATTCCTCAATCCTTTAGTGGGAGAAACGAAAGCCGATGACATTCCAGCGGATATCCGAATGGAAAGCTATCAAGTCTTACTCAAAAATTATTACCCAACAGAAAGAAGTATGCTCGGGATCTTCCCAGCTGCGATGCGCTATGCCGGTCCAAGGGAAGCGATCTATCATGCCATGATCCGCAAAAATTATGGGTGTACGCATTTTATTGTCGGACGTGATCACGCAGGTGTAGGGAATTATTATGGGACCTATGAGGCACAAGAAATATTTAGTCAATTTACAAAAGAGGAACTCGGAATTGAGCTCTTCTTCTTTGAACATAGCTTCTATTGCTACAAATGCAAGGGGATGGCTTCCAATAAAACATGCCCACATACGAAGGAAGACCGCGTCATCCTATCTGGAACCAAGGTTAGGAAAATGTTAGCTGAAGGAATCATGCCACCACCTGAATTTTCTCGGCGTGAAGTAGTGGAAGTCTTAATTAAAGGATTAAAACAAAGACAAACTATTTAACGCTCACAGATGATGGATTCCGGCAAAGTCTTTGATTCATTTCATGGAACTAAAAGGAATTCTGAAACAATAAAGAAAAAAAAGCACACAAATAAAACTGATAATGTAGGCAGAAATAGGCCGCTTATGATGCAGGTTTAACATCAGATACATTAACGAATAGAGAAGTAAGGACCAGCCTATGCCCCAACCGTTCTTATAAATGATAAAACGATTGGTGATACAGTATTCAATTAGAGTGGAACCAAGGACCCAGCAAGCAACATAAAGAAATTGCCATTTAAGGTTCTCTGGAAAATGGCTGAGATAGATTAAGGTGATAGTTGGTAAAACAACAAAAATAGTTAATAAGGTCATAAAAGTATGTTTGGGTATTAAGCCGGGCAGATATTCCCACAACGAGTGGTTGTAGGCAAGGATTTCATAAGTCAGATTCATCATTGAAACATAAAGCATAGTCGTATGGTAGGATTGCCAGTGCTTCCAATCACCGAAAAAATAAGTCAATAAGGCAGATATAATAATGATCACAACAGAGGCTAGCACGGGACCACCTTCCTTAATTTTACTAGCCTATCCACTTTAATAGAGAAAATTAATTGGTAATTTGAACCAATTATAAGTTTTGATGGTTTGTGAGAGGAAAAGGTTATTTTTGTTGGAATTGGCGGCTTCTTTGGAGACTACGGAGAAATTTGGAAGAGACGTGGCTGAGATTGAGCCTAAATGAGGATTAAGTAAGCGGCGAGTTTTGATGCACCTGATATCAAGGGGCTGAAACTCGCCTTTTGGTTTTTATAAAGAAGCAGGCTTACAGACCATCGATGAAGCGATATCACCTACCATCGGAGCTGTCTACGTCCTCAATATCCAGGGGCGTTCTTTTCCTTCTCCTCAATTACACGCTTCACGATCTCGTAGCACTCATTAATGTGGAGATGCCCGGCGATTTTCATCGAGGTAAATCCAATTCCGGCAGCTGCGATGGGACCGATAAAAGGGACGAATTTACCCAATGATTTAGCCGCCTCTTTTCCTGCCTGCTTTTTCAAATTTTTGAGAGCGATCTTCTTTAAAACGGAAATGCCGCGCTTCTTTAAGTAGTCATAAATGAGCTTTTTGCCGGTCTTATCTAACACCGTATAAATAATCGATTGGGAAACGTCATCTAACTCGTCCACGATCTCTGGCGTCAAACCAAACTTGGCATTTATCTTATTGGTTAGGTTCATTAAGATTCCAAAGTCAGAGGCAATGTCGACGCCGGGAAGAGGGATGGCCGAGATCGCCCCTGAAGCCGCCGCCCGCTTATTCACCATCGAAATGCACGCTCTCTTTATACGATCTAACTCCTCAATGCTCGCTGGAAAGCTCATACCTTCACCCTTTATATTGTGAATGAAATTATATAAATTAGTCTCTGCTTTTTAATAGGAATCATTCAATTTTGAAACGCGGCTGAAACGCGGGGGCACTGAAACGCGGGGACGGTTCTCCCGTTTCAATGAAGCGTCTCCAACTGAAACGCAGGGACGGTTCTCCCGTTTCAATGAAGCGTCTCCAACTAAAACGCGGGGACGGTTCTCCCGTTTCAATGAAGCGTCTCCAACTGAAACGCGGGGACGGTTCTCCCGTTTCAATGAAGCGTCTCCAACTAAAACGCAGGGACGGTTCTCCCGTTTCAATGAAGCGTCTCCAACTGAAACGCAGGGACGGTTCTCCCGTTTCAATGAAGCACCTCCAACTAGGCATATCAGGGTGTTAGGCACAGCAGAAAGTATTAAACAAACGTTTGATTAATGTATCCAGTACTCGATTAAAAGTGTAATTATGAAGTGTTGCTGGTCTCGTTTATATTATGGGAAAAATTATTTATTTGGAGACGATTTCATTTTATTTGTTCCCACAATAGGCTCTAAAAAAGTGGTACACTTATTTGATAGAAAGAAGGTGGTAGAGTGAAGAAGTTGATCACCATTTTTGTTGCGTTAGTGATTGTGGGGATACTGATCTGGTTTGGTTATAAAGAGGCAACGAATTATGTCGCTCAGAAAGTCGTTAACAAAGTGAGCCGGTCTCTGACACCAGAAGAAGTCGCTAAGTTGACGAATAATCCAGAATTGATACAGGAAGCCCAAGCCCATACACTTAAGCTTGATCCAAACCATCTCACTTTACAAGATAAAAAAGCACTCGTTAGTATCGTAACTAACGATTTCTCAGCAGCAGACCTCAAGGATATTGCCGTTAGAATAGCAAGAGGGAATTTAACACAAGCGGACAAGCAACAGCTCGTTGCTCAATATAAATCTAAGTTCTCACCACAAGACATCGACACACTCAAATCCCTTGCCGTTAAGATGATCGATAAGTGAAACGCAGGGAAACGCGGGGACGGTTCTCTCGTTTCATTAAGGGGAAACGCAGGGACGGTTGTCCTGTTCCAGTGAAGCGAGCAACAGAATAGCACTAAAAAATTGAACACTAGGAGAGGGCTATGTTAAAGGTTATAAAAGCAATACTCTTAATTGGCTCTTTGATTTTTATCTACCATTTCACGATGACGCCCACCGCAAATTTAGGGATCGGAACCAGTGCAACAGGAGGGGTCAATCTGGATCCATTTAAAATAATGGATGATTATCACCAGGCAAACGCCAGATATTTTATTATCAATGAGTTCGGCAATGTGGCTTTATTCATGCCGTTTGGCTTTTTTCTTCCGATGACTTTTAAGAAAATTAGAGCGTTTATGTTGGTTGTCTTTATAGGCTGCTTGTTGTCAATTTGTATCGAGCTCGCTCAATTAAAAATGCCAACAAGATGGACAGACATTGACGATGTCATTTTAAATACCACGGGTGCAGCACTCGGATGTATCGTTTTTAAGATTCTTCATTTATTTTATAAAATTCTTGAATTCATTTGGCGGCCAAGAAAGCCAAAGCGTCAATATAAGCATATGGCAAAATAAGAATTTAGAAAAAGAACACCCAATCGTAACTGATTTGGGTGTTCTTTTTTATTTATGCTAACTTTCAAAGGAAGTTTTGGAAATTCTAAGATCCTTTCTTAAACTTGGGTACATTTACTCATTTATTCTCCTTTTCACCATTTGTTGATAAATTTCATAGATTCATTGTTTATAATAGTCATTGTTAATAGAAAGGATGGAGCAGATTGCAAAGGTTAATTTTTATGTTGTTTGCGGGTTTCTTGTTATTCTCGCTTGGTTTTACAAGAGATGCTTCCGCCGCATCCAAGATGTATACGTGGACGCCGTCAAATCTTTATAAAGCAGCAACCGGGACGGCCTATTCTGCAAAAATTAATAGCGGTACAGCAGTAACGATTTACAGCAAATCGGGCAGCCGCTACAAAGTAAGTGCAGGCGGAAAAACAGGCTATATCCAAGCGTATAATATAACGGGCACAAAGACGAAGAAGACGGTCTATTTATCTTCCAAATTGTATACAACATCTTCTCACACTAAGTCTACCCATGTGTTAGCAGTCAACAAGACTGTATATGTTAAGGAAAGTGCAAATAGTATGTACCATGTCCATGTCATCGGCACTAATCAAAATGGTTGGATTTATAAAAGCCATTTTATCAAGCCGCAGGCAAAATATACATGGACCCCGTCCAAGCTATACACCTCTGCAACAGGAACATCGTATAAAAAGAAGGTTAACAGTGGAAAGGCTATAACAACCTTTAACGAGTCAAACGGTCGTTATCAGGTTACAGTTAGCGGGAGCACCGGTTATATCGTAGCCAACAACATAACCGGCACGCTGACGAAAAAAACGTTTTATGCGACTTCCAAACTGTATACGAACTCTTCCCATACAAAATATACATCGGTCCTCTCACCTAATGAACAAGTGTATGTGAAAGAAAGTGGAAATGGAATGTACCATGTCCATGTTATTGGCACAAATAAAAACGGCTGGATCTACAAGAGCCATTTTACAAAACCGGCCACAACGCCAAGCAGTGGGACAACGAGTTTGACACCGCCAAGCGGCGGAACACCAAGCGCGACGCCGCCAAGCAGCGGTTCTTCGGCTCCGCCAAGCAGTGGCACCACGAATTCGACGCCGCCAAGCAGTGGGACAACGAGTTCAACAACACCAAGCACAACGCCATCCACTACAACGTTAAATGGGTTGGATGTCAGCCACTATCAATCACTTACACAGACAAGTTTTAACAATCTTAAAAGTGATGGATACAGCTTTGTCATTATTAAAGCAACCGAAGGAACAACTTATACGGATCCGCAATTTTATACTTACTATAAGTATGCACGAAATGCTGGTTTATCGGTTCATGCCTATCATATGATCGGCAATTCGGCAGCAACAGCTGACCAGCAAATTGCGGAAGCGGAGCATTTTAATGATGTATTGTCCCAGACACAAGCACAAACTGGCTATGCTTTTACCGGCTATGCCTTTGAAGATGTGGAACAAACTCCAACCAACGGCATTGATTCAGACTGGTGGGAGAATGACTCTCCGGCATGCGTCAGTTCCTTTTTGAATGAACTGCAGGCGCTCGGGCAGACAAAAGTAGGAGTTTATGCAGCCTATTGGTATTGGACAACTTATCTCGAGAACAATACCAACACTTGGCCAAGCGATACAAAAATCTGGCTGGCCCGCTATAACACCACACTCGGGATGAATGCGGACATTTGGCAGTACACAAGCACCGGAACAATCGACGGTATTTCCGGTAATATCGATCTCGATGTCAGTTATGACAGTAATTTTTAATCTATTTAATCGCCCCTTGGTTCCTATCCGAACCGGGGGTTTTTTATGTAAAAAAATAAGGGGAACGGTGCAGCCGATCAAGGTCGAATATCGAGCGAGCCAGAATCATACCCTGGTAAAACGGGCCGTTTCACTGGCAGAAGTTTTCTAGAAATAGTAGGTTTATTGACAGTTAATTAAGGGAAGAGGGTAATGGGAGCACTTTCTCTTAGGGTGCAAGTCGTGTGATCCTCCACTAAAGATTGGACGAGCGAAAATGGAGAACGTATACACCACATGCTTTAGGAGGAGATCAGGCAAAACTAAATAAAGGGGTTTTTGGATGAGTGAAAACGAAACAAAAAAGAGAATGAGGCTTTCGAAGAGGAAACGATCAAAGGACCAATTACTTAAAGATGACATTTTGGTTGTGGACCCGGGAGCGGCGAGACAAGCGGTCGTGGGGACGGCGGTTGGAAACGCCATGGAGTGGTTTGATTTTGGGGTGTATTCGTATTTGGCGGCAACGATTGGAAAAGTCTTTTTTCCTGGATTGACGGGTTCTGCACAGTTAGTTTATAGTTTTGCAACATTTGCGATTGCCTTTCTTGTTCGTCCGATCGGCGGGATGGTCTTCGGGCCGCTGGGAGATCGAATCGGAAGGAAAAAAATCTTAGCGTTCACATTAATCATGATGGCGATCTCGACACTAAGTATCGGTTTTATACCGGGTTACGCCACTATAGGTGTAATGGCTCCAATTTTATTATTAGTTGCTAGGCT